>CALRWS020000004.1:0-148891 GCA_943371935.1 Chitinophaga pinensis
GGTGATCGCGCACCAATGCCGGTGCGGTGCCCGGCACCGCTTTCAGACCCGCCACGCCGGTGTCGTACATCGCCACCGCATCGCGCTTGGCAGTGGCTTCGTACGCGGCCAGCACCGCGGCGATTTCCGGATCCTTCGCACGTTCGCCGACCCATGCGGGCTGGATCCAGACGCCCTGCAGATCGGCTGGCGTCAGATAACCGATGCTGAAATCGGCGATCACCGAGGCCGCATCCAGCCATTCGGCTTTGGCGGTGTCGGGCGACATCAGCGCATCCAGCTTTTTCGTGACCGCCGGATCGAGTCCTTGCGCAGTAACGATGCCGAGCAGACGTTCGCGCACCCGGCGCGCATTCGCATGATCCATCGCGCCCATGCTGGGGCTCACCGGATGCACGTTCGCGGCGACCGGCACCGGTTTGCGCCCGCCGGTGAATTCCAGCACCGGCATGCCGACGCCCATCAGATTCATCACGCTCTTGACCGTTTCTACCTTGTAGCGGCTTTTCGGTGCGCCGAGCGCTACGGTCGGATGGAAATCGGTATGCACCGGCGCGCCGAAGAGTTCGACCAGACCGGCCAGCACGTTGCGATCGGCGAAACGGCGGACTTCGTGATCCGGCGCGGATTCCAGGCCCAGGCGCGTGAGATCCGCCAGCAAGCCGGGATCCCGCAGCTTCGACGCATCGAAATCCCGGATCGGCGCATGCGAGGCCACGAAAATCACGTCCGATGTATTGGTCAGATAGGCTTCGACATACGGGTATTCCTCGATCAGCGCCGCCACCATCGTGTAAAACAGCGGATCGTTCAATTCGTAGGTCTGCATCCACTGGATCAACAGCCCGTCCTTTTCCAGATGCTTGGTCAGGAACTGGTAGAACTGGCGCGTGAACAGACTGGAGACGCCGCTGACCCAGGGATTCGACGGTTCGGAAACGATCACATCGTATTTCTTCTTGCCCGTGGAGAAGAACGTGCGCGCATCGTCGATATGCAACTGGCTGCGCGGGTCGATGTACGCACGGATCACGCGGTTGCCATAGCCCTCGGCGCCCGCGTGCATCGATGCTTCGATCTCGATCGTATCGACGACCTTGGGCACCTTGCTGCCCAGCAGCGTATGCGTGCTCAGGCCGGAACCCCAGCCGATCACCGCAACGCGTTCCGGCGCGGGATGCAGCGCCAGCGGCAGGCTCGCGGCCATCACCATCGTGTACTCGTCGTCGGTGGGAACGCCGTCCGCAGACAGTTCGATGGAAGCGTCCGGCTTGCCGTTGGTCGCGATGGTGCCGACGCTGCCCTGACGATAGAACGCGACGGTCGCGGTCTTGCCGTCGCGCAGGAATTGCACATCGGTCCCTTCGGCCAGTTCGAAAACACCATGCCGGAAGACGCCCGACGCCAGCGAACGCGGATCCGCGGCGCCGAACAACAGGCTCAGCGACGCCACCACCAGCACGCTGGCCAACGCACCGAAGTAGAGCTTCGGCTTGAAGACCGTGCTGAAAGCGCGCAGCAGCACCAGACCCAGCAGCACATCAGCCAGCGCCGCCAGAGTTACCGCCAGGCGCAGGCCGAGCAGCGGGATCAGCACATGCATCGCCAGCACCACGCCGACGATCGCGCCGAGCGTGTTCGCGGCATAGATGCGGCCGATGCTCTTTTCGCCGTAACCGCGCCGCAGCAGGGCCATCGTGAACAGCGGCAGGGTCATGCCGGCGAAGAATGCCGCGGGAAACATCACCAGCAGCGCAACGGTCGCGCTGCCCAGACTGAAGAGGTAGTAGCCGCTCTCGTTCCGAGGGAAGATCCCCATGAACCAGCCCACCCACTGGAAACTCTGGGCGAACACCGGCAGCGAAGCCAATGCCGCCAGGCCCATCAGCACCTGGGCGACGCCCGCCACCGCGACCGGGTCCTGGATGTTGCGGCTGCGCTTGCGCACCCACAACCCGCCGAACGCGAGGCCGAGGATGAACGCGGTCAGCATCAGTTCGAACGAGTGCACGGTGGTACCGAGCGCCTGGTTCAACAGCCGGATCCAGCCCACCTCGTACACGAAGGAACTGGCACCGGTGATCGCCGCGCCCGCCAGCATCAGGGTCTGGAATCGGCTCAAACGACGATCGTCGGCCTGCGTCTGTGTCGCATGCTCCGGAACACTGCTGGCCGGAACACTGCTGGAGGGCGGCGTCGCGATCGCAGCGACCGTATCCGGAACGGATGCCGCAACCTTCCAGGCCACCACGCCGACCAGCAGATTGATCACGCCTGCGACCATGACGGCGCCCGGCATCCCGATCCAGGGCAGCAACAGGAAGGTCGCCGCCAGCGCGCCGGCGGCCGCACCGATACTGTTCGTGAAATAGAGGCCGCCGAGGATTTCGCCATCCTGCTGCGGCGATATCCGCAGATAGCCACCGCTCATCAGCGGAAAGGTCATGCCCAGCAGCACGCTCTGCGGCGCAATCAACAGTGCGGCAGACCCCCATTGCCAGAAGCGGATCGCCGACTCGTTCTGCAATGCCGGCAGCACCGTGTTCTGGGAGAACTCCATGTAACCGACGAACATCGGATGAAACACCAGCGCCGTCGCGCCGACGATCAGCTCGACGATCGCGTAGGAACGGATCAGTCCCGACCAGCGCCCGCCGCGGGCGCTGACCAGCCATGAACCCGCCGCCATGCCGCCCATGAAGATCGCCAGTACCAGCGTCTGCGCATAAGCCGCGTGACCGAGGATCAGCCCGAGGTAGTGCGACCAGATCGCCTGATAGACGAGGCCGGCAAAGCCGGAAGCGACGAACAGCAACAGCAACGCCCGCTCAAGGCGGGCCACAGGCATCTGCATCGAAACACACCCCTTCCCGGATCAACGGAAAGCATAGCCTGAATGCCCGCAGCCTCCACAACCACGCCAGTCCGCATCCTGCGCAGACCAACCTGCTGTCTCACGTCGGATTGAATGACGGACTTCTCCTCGCCCAGTTGTATGGCGAATGCGATCATCCGCAATCGGTCGGCCGCTGACGGCGATGAATCGGGCGGCACAACCATCCGGATCTGGGGCATGACCTGACTGACGATGTCAGTCGCCTACCAATCTGACGTTCCGCGTCACTTTTCGCCCCTTCCCAAACCGTGACATGAACCACATCCCGGGCCGCCCGTTCGCGACCAGGTTCCGTTCAGGAATGTTGGCACGGCTTATGCGTACAACTTCCATGCACGTGCTCGGTAGCACGGGCGCTCACTGACCGGGTCACCGGCCACGGGGCACGTGAAAATTTCAGCCACACCACCACGCCACACCACTCCCGAGGGTTCTCCCATGAAGAAGCAGCAAGGTTTCACCCTGATCGAACTGATGATCGTCGTCGCGATCATCGCCATCCTGGCCGCCATCGCTCTGCCGGCTTACCAGAACTACGTCGCCAAGTCGCAGTCCACCGCTGGCCTCGCCGACATCCGTGGCGGCGTGACCGCTTATGAAGAAGGCATCCAGAGCGGCGAGCGCGCTGGCGCCATCGGCCCGACCACCGACATCGGCCTGTCCGCCGCCACCCCGCGTTGCGCCATCACCGTCGCCGGCAACTGGGACGCCGCTGCTGGCCAAACCATCACCTGCACCCTGAAGGGCAACCCGAACGTTGCCACGAAGACCGTGACCCTGACCCGCAACGCCACCGGCCAGTGGGTCTGCACCAACAACATCGGCAACACCAACTACGAACCGAACGGCTGCTAATCCCCGCCGGGAACGTTTCGTTCCGGAAAGGGGTGCTTCGGCACCCCTTTCTTTGTCCGAGAACCAGACTCGACGAGCTCGCTAAAGATCGACCGATTCGACAGCAACGCCACAGATACTCTCAGGGGGGATCAATGCCATGCATACCGAACGCGCAAGCACTCAAGGATTCACCCTGATCGAGTTGATGATCGTCGTTGCGATCATCGCCATCCTGGCCGCGATCGCGCTGCCGGCATACCAGATCTATGTAGGCCGTTCGCAGGTCACCGCCGGCCTGGCGGACATGCGCGGCGGCGTGGTGACGTTCGAAGAACGCATCCAGAACGGCGACAGCGCGGGCAGCCCCGCCAATGCCAACGACATCGGCCTGCCGCTGAATACCGTGCGCTGCAGCGCCATTACTCCCGCCGGCACTTGGGCGGCCACCAGCGGCCAGACCATCGCTTGCACCCTCGCCGGCAATCCCAACGTGGCGGGTAAAACGCTGACCCTGACCCGGGACGCCGAAGGGCTCTGGAGCTGCAGCACTACCGTCACGGCGCTTTACCGCCCGAACGGTTGCTCCTGACTCCAAGGACGCCGCTGACACCGGACAGTCTTCGCTGACGCCCGGCTGTTTCACTCTCCTCGCCGGACCCGATTGATTGCGCCACAGGGCAGCTTTCAATATCAATCGCCGGCCGGCCTCGCTTCCAGGCTCGACCCCGTCCCGCTTCGGATCGCACCGCGAATATGCCGCCTGCGACCGCAAGCGCTCCGATCCGTGACGTGCTCCCGACGCTGGAGCAGAAGCGGTACTATTTCCCCAAACTTCATGCCGTTTCGATGTTATTGTCGGGAGTGCATGATCCACTTGGGGTCTGCGGGGCGAGGGGCTGCATTTGTGAACGTTGCTCACACATCCAATCTGATCGGCATCACCGGGATCGCCCGGCGTCTGGTGCTGGATGGCGCTTTGGAGGAGACCGTCGCCCGCGAGGCGCTGGATGCCGCCACGCGCGAACGCAAGCCGATCGCCAATTATCTGCGCGAACACAAACTGGTGACGCCGCCGCAGTTGGCCGCCGCCAACTCGATCGAATTCGGCATGCCGCTGTTCGATCCCACGGTCATGGATCCCAGCCAGAGCGCGATCCGCCTGGTCAAGGAAGAACTGCTCCAGAAACATCTCGTACTCCCGCTGTTCAAACGCGGTGGGCGGCTGTTCGTCGGCGTTTCCGATCCGACCAACACCGCTGCGCTCGACGAGGTGAAGTTCCACACCAATCTGCTGGTGGAACCGATCCTGATCGACGAGGACACCATCAAGCGCACCATGCAGCTGTGGATGGAGTCCAGCGACGCACTGGGCAATCTGGACGATGCCGAGGGTCTGGACAATCTCGACGTCTCGGGCGGCGAAGACGAAGGCGGCAGCGACGGCGGCATCGACAGCAAGAACGACGACACGCCCGTGGTGAAGTTCGTCAACAAGGTGCTGGTGGATGCGATCCGCCGCGGCGCTTCCGACATCCACTTCGAGCCCTACGAAACTGATTACCGGGTGCGCCTGCGCATCGACGGCATCCTCAAACAGGTCGCGAAGGCACCGGTCAAACTGAGCCAGCGCATCGCCGCCCGCCTGAAGGTGATGTCGCAGTTGGACATCGCCGAAAAGCGCGTGCCGCAGGACG
Source organism: Chitinophaga pinensis (assembly GCA_943371935.1). Taxonomy (GTDB): domain Bacteria; phylum Pseudomonadota; class Gammaproteobacteria; order Xanthomonadales; family Xanthomonadaceae; genus Lysobacter_I. The sequence continues at coordinate 5,428 of CALRWS020000004.1, forward strand.
GCCGCATCAAACTCAACCTGTCGAAGACCCGGCAGATCGACTTCCGCGTGAGCACCCTGCCGACCCTGTTCGGCGAGAAAGTCGTGCTGCGTATCCTCGACGGCAGCGCCGCCAAACTCGGCATCGAGAAACTAGGCTACGAGCCCGACCAGCAAACACTATTTCTCGACGCGATCAAGAAACCCTACGGCATGGTGCTGGTGACCGGCCCGACCGGCTCCGGCAAGACCGTATCGCTGTACACCGCGCTGGGCATCCTCAACGAGGAAGAGCGCAATATCTCCACGGTCGAAGACCCGGTCGAAATCCGCCTCCCCGGCATCAACCAGGTCCAGCAGAACCAGAAGCGCGGCATGACCTTCGCCGCCGCGCTCCGCAGCTTCCTGCGTCAGGATCCCGATGTGATCATGGTCGGCGAAATCCGCGACCTGGAAACCGCCGAAATCGCCATCAAGGCGGCGCAGACCGGTCACATGGTGCTGTCCACCCTGCATACCAACGACGCGCCGCAGACCATCTCGCGCTTGATGAACATGGGCATCGCACCGTTCAACATCACCTCGTCGGTGAGCCTGGTCATCGCCCAGCGGCTGGCGCGCAGGCTTTGCAACAGTTGCAAACGCGAAGCGATACTGCCCGAACACGCACTGCTGGCCGAAGGCTACACGGCCGACGATGTGCATGCCGGCATCAAACTGTACGAAGCCGTGGGCTGCGCCGAATGCACCGGCGGCTACAAGGGCCGCACCGGCATCTACGAAGTCATGCCGATGACCGACAAGATCCAGGCCATCATCCTGCAGGGCGGCAACGCCATGCAGATCGCCGAGGCCGCGCAGGCCTCCGGCGTGAAGAACCTGCGTCAATCTGCGCTGCTGAAAGCCCGTAACGGCCTCACCAGCCTCGCCGAAATCAACCGCGTCACCAAGGACTAAGCCATGGCCGCATCCCGCACCGCCGCGAAAACCGCCCCCGCCTCCGAACGCGCCGGCAATCAGATGCCGACCTTCGTCTGGGAGGGCACCGACAAACGCGGCATCAAGATGAAGGGCGAGCAGCAGGCCAAGAACGGCAATCTGCTGCGCGCCGAGCTGCGCCGTCTGGGCATCACGCCCACCGTCGTCAAGCCCAAGCCCAAGCCGCTGTTCGGCGCCGCCGGCAGCAAGGTCAGCGCCAAGGACATCGCGATCTTCAGCCGCCAGATCGCCACGATGATGAAATCCGGCGTGCCGCTGGTGCAGTCGCTGGAGATCATCGGCAACGGCCAGAAGAATCTGCGGATGAAGAATCTGGTCGACGCCGTACGCGTCGATATCGAGGGCGGCTCGTCGATCTACGAGGCGATGAGCAAGCACCCGGTGTATTTCGACGAGTTGTACCGCAACCTGGTACGCGCCGGCGAATCGGCGGGTGTGCTTGAAACCGTGCTCGACACCATCGCGACCTACAAGGAAAACACCGAAGCGCTGAAGGGCAAGATCAAGAAAGCGCTGTTCTACCCGGCGATGGTGATCGTGGTCGCGATCCTGGTCAGCTCGGTCATGCTGGTGTTCGTGGTCCCGCAGTTCGAGGACGTGTTCAAGAATTTCGGCGCCGAACTTCCAGCGTTCACCCAGCTGATCGTGAAATTCTCGCGCTTCATGGTGTCCTGGTGGTGGCTGATGCTGGGCATCGCCATCGGCGCCATCGCGACCTTCATCTTCGCGTACAAGCGTTCGCCGGCGTTCCAGCATTTCCTCGACAAGGTCATTCTCAAGGTGCCGGTGATCGGCGCGATCATGCACAACTCCGCGATCGCCCGCTTCGCGCGCACCCTCGCCACCACCTTCAAAGCCGGCGTGCCGCTGGTCGAAGCGCTGGAAAGCGTCGCCGGTGCCACCGGCAACTCGGTCTACGAAAAAGCGGTGTGGCGCATCCGCGAGGACGTGTCCGTCGGCTACCCGGTCAACATGGCGATGAAACAGGTCAATCTGTTCCCGCACATGGTCGTGCAGATGGCGGCGATCGGCGAAGAAGCAGGCGCACTCGACACCATGCTGTTCAAGGTCGCCGAGTTCTACGAGCAGGAAGTGAACAATGCCGTGGACGCGCTGGCCAGCCTGCTGGAACCGATGATCATGGTCATCATCGGCGTGATGGTGGGCAGCATGGTCGTCGGCATGTATCTGCCGATCTTCAAGCTGGCCGCTGCGGTCGGCGGCTGAGTCCGGGTCCGCGCATCGATGGCGTTTCTCGACCAGAACCCGGCGATCGGTTTTCCGATCGCCGCCGGCCTCGGGCTGCTCGTCGGCAGCTTCCTCAACGTGGTGATCCTGCGCCTGCCGAAACGGCTGGAGTGGGAGTGGAAACGCGACGCCCTCGATGAACTGGGACAAGGCGATCTCTACGATCCGCCGCCGCCCGGCATCGTGGTCGAGCCATCGCACTGCCCGCACTGCCAGCACAAGCTGTCGTGGTACGAAAACATCCCGGTCTTCAGCTGGCTCGCTCTGCGCGGCCGCTGCCGCAATTGCAAAACGCCGATCTCGATCCAGTATCCCGCCGTCGAACTGCTGACGATGCTGCTGGTCGTCGCCAGCGTCTGGCGTTTCGGCTTCGGCTGGCAGGGCTTCGGCGCTTCGCTGCTGAGCTGTTTCCTGATCGCAGGCGCGGGCATGGACCTGCGCACCAAACTGTTGCCCGATCAGATCACGCTGTCGTTGCTGTGGCTCGGTCTTATCGCCAGCGTGGACAACCTGTTCGTACCGGCAAAAGAAGCCATCGCCGGCGCAGTGCTCGGTTACGTTTCGCTGTGGACGGTGTACTGGGTATTCAAACAGCTGACCGGCAAGGTCGGCATGGGACACGGCGACTTCAAACTGCTCGCCGCGCTCGGCGCCTGGGCCGGCTACAAGGCCTTGCTGCCGATCGCGCTGATGTCGTCGCTGGTCGGCGCCATCATCGGCTCCATCTTCCTGGCGATGCAGGGCCGCGACCGCAACACCCAGATTCCGTTCGGCCCGTACCTCGCCATCGCCGGCTGGATCGTCTTCATGTGGGGCGATGTGATCATCGGCACCTACATGCACATGTCGGGCCTCGAGTGACCCCATGGCTCGGCTTCCGTAAAACATGTACTGCGTCGGCCTGACCGGTGGCATTGCCTCGGGCAAGTCCGCAGTCGCGCATGCCTTCGAGGCCCTGGGCATCGTCGTCGCCGACGCCGATATCGCCGCTCGCGAAGCGGTCGCCGCCGGTAGCGATGGCTTGGCGGAAGTGGTTGCCGAATTCGGTCGCGACATTCTCGACGACACCGGCGCCCTTGACCGCGCCGCGATGCGCAAACGCGTGTTCGGCGACGATGCCGCGCGCAAACGCCTCGAGGCCATCATCCATCCGCGCGTGCGCGAATCGCTCGCGCGCCAGTGTGCGCAAGCAGCGAGCCCGTACGTGATCGCCGCGATTCCACTGCTCGCCGAAGTCGGCGCACGCAACGCTTATCCATGGCTGCAGCGCATACTGGTCGTTGACGTGCCAGTCGAAGTGCAGCATGCGCGATTGGTCCAGCGCGACGGCATCGACAACGCATTGGCCGACAAAATGATCGCCTCGCAGGCGACGCGCGAGCATCGGCTCGCCGTAGCAGACGACATCATTGTGAACAACGGCACTCTCGGCGATTTACAAGAACATGTCGCTACGTTGGACACGCGTTATCGCAGGCTCGCGACACTTTCGTAGGTTGTGCTTTAAGCCAGCCATCGCGAAACATCCGCCGTTACGCACGATGATCGAAACCAATAATGCATGTGCAACCTGACGCCATGCGTTTCAAACATTGCGTCTGCGGCAGTCGTAATAGTTCAATCGACAGCACCCCAATCCGACGCATATACGCCGGACCGCACATACCGATGAAACGACGAATACGGCCAATCCACCGCTTTCGTCACATACCCGTGTTTCACCGGGTTGTAGTGGATGTATTCGATATGGTGCCTCAGATCGTCATCGTCTTTGATCATGTGTTCCCAGTAACGGCGTTGCCAGATGCCGCGTTCGCCTCGCGCAACCCGAACCATCGAACGTCGTTCGGTTTTTGGCAAACTCAAGCTGAAATCCGTTTTGATACGACGCCAGCGAGTCGCGAAATCGGCATCGCCATCCGGCAACCGCCAGATCCAATGCATATGATCCGGCAACACCACCCACGCGACGACAGAGAATGGACGGCGTGACCGCTCAAGCGCGATACAAGCCCGCAAACGATCGAATTCCGCGATCAGCAAATCGTTGCGGCGACGTTCCAGCAAATTCACCGTGAAAAACCACGTCCCGCCAGGCGTCCAATCGCGTCGATAATTCGGCATACACCAAAGCATGCCCACATCACGACAAACACGGCATCAGGAAACAACCCAACCGCCCATCAGAAAACCCCGAAAACACGAAACCGGGCGTAGGGCGGAACCGCCGAAGGCGATTCCGCCATCACGACACACCAGTTGTTTCGCATATCAGTCGCAGCGGACATCACAAAGACGGTGGAATCCGCTGCGCGGGTTCCACCCTACGACACGATGATTACGCCTTACGGCCTTACCCTACGACACATGACGATTGCGCCTTACGCGTTTTTACAGTTCATCCTTGCAATTCAGGGTCATCGGTATAAGGCAAAAATTTATCATCCTTAATCTCCAACATCAATTCATAGGGTGAACTTGGCGAAAACATATCTCTCAGAAAAATCTTTTGACCAACAACACCATTTTGAACAATAAAAGAGATATCTAAAGCCAAGGCAGCCAAACGATCCAGGGGGGCCGCAATCCAATGATCTGTGATCTCAGGCTCGCTCCATGTTCCGATCTCAAAATAACTATATGGCCCGAAATTCTCGTGATGAGAAAATACGTCATTTTCTGAATTATTAGCATAGTCTTCAATCAACTTCGACAGCTTGAGAAGTCCTGATTTCGCTCCTGACACTTTCCATATTTTCTCGCAATCATCGCGATCATAATAAAAGCCAAGATCAAGCCATTCTCTTCGCGTCATTTCGTTAACGCGATCAGAAGGCATCAGAAACCTCTTTAATTAAAATCACTTCCATTTCTTGTCTCCAGGCTGCCAACCACGACCATCAGGGAAAAAATCCCATTTATTTCCATCGAGATCCGTATACCCCCAGTGAGGCCCTTTCGGAGGTGGATGACCGAAATCGGGGTGGAGTTTCCCACCAGTTTCGGGATTTACCCAATTACCCTTTCCACTGCCAGGGGGGCCATTACCTCTCCATTCCCATCCATCGCCAGGACAGTGAGCCGGATCATCAGGCAATGGAGGTATGGGATCAGGCGCTTGATTGTAAACGCGCTGCATACATGCGCTGAAATCAACACCAGGTGCTTCGCATTCCGAAAAACCCATCGGCGTAGGCCACAATGAACCGAGCACTGCGCCAACAGGACCACTTCCTACTCGAACTAATCCGCGCACCCATGCCGGAATTTCAAATGCCGGAATATTAGGTAACGGCCACGCGATCGGATGAGGGAATGCTATACCGGCGCCCGGAGATGCCAACCCGAGTGGATCGATATTTCTCAGCGCATTTCCACCCACATATCCATACGTACTCACACCACCGGCCAGCCCGATCGGATCGCTCTCCATATACCGACCCGACGCAGGATCGTAGTCGCGGTAATAGTTGTAATGCAGCCCTGAAACGCTGTCATAGCGCTGCCCCGGGAAACGCATGTCGAACACGAACGGCGTCGCGTCCCCATCCGGATCTTGATTCGGCAGAGCAGTACCGAACGCCTCGCTCGCGATCTCCCACGTCCACACCGCCGTACCGCTGGCACCACGGGTGGGATCAACCACGACGCGCGGCGAGCCCAATGCATCGGCTTCAACGTAATACAGTTTCTGCGCACCGCCACTGCCGACCAGGACGCCGACCGGCAGATCGTCCAGCCAGACCATCTGCTGCACAGAATCGTTATTGTCGTCGTACTGCCCCATCCAATGGCCCGTTTCGTCATAAACGAAATAAGCCGAAGCGCCAACGCCCGACTGCCGCACCTGTTCACCACGGCCGTTGTACGTGTAATTCGCTTTCGCGACGCCATTCTCCAGATACTGCGAGAGACGGCGGGCATCGCTATAGGCGAACTGTCTGGCCGTGCCGCCAATGCTGGTCGTATTGCCGATCGCGTCGTAGCCGCGTGCCGTTGCCGCAACGGTGTCGAGGCGATGCGTCCCCGTCAGATATGCGTAAGCCGACGTTGTGCCCCCGACAGTGGCGCTGATACGGTTACCGGTCTTGTCGTAGCCATAGCCTTCCAGCACCGCATTGGTCGCGCCATCCTTGTTTTCGGTCAACCGGTCGAGCCCGTCGTAACCGAACGCCCGCAGCGGCGGGTCCACCTGATTGGCGGTACGCAGTTTCTTGAGATTACCGACTTCATCGAACTCATAGCCGATATTCAAACCACCGGCACCGATCACCTCCACGAAGCCGGGCTCATAGTTCTGGTTCAACGACCGCTTCATCACCCGGCCGTTGCCGTAGGTCCACTCGGCCACCGGGCCGAAGGGGTAATACGTCGCGTTGCTCAGCACAACCTGACGCGTACCGCCAGCGGGCTGCGCCCCGACTTGCGTCACGCGACCCTGTGCGTCGTGAACATAGTCGACGACCCCGCCATCCGGGTACACCATGCTGGTCAACTGCCCGGCGACGTTGAAGACGTAGCGCAGCGTGAACACCTTGCCGTTGGTGGTCTGGACCTTGCGCACCAGATTGCCGAAGCGGTCGTAGCAGTACACGGTGTTGCCGCTACCGTCGACGATCCTGGTCAGGCGACCAACGGTGAATGTTTCGCCGGCTGTGCAGGCGGCCTGGGCCGTGTCGTAGGTGTAACTGATGTTGAGCGAAGAAGTCGGGTACGTGATCGACGTCGGCCGATTCAACGCATCGTAGGTATAGCTGGTGGTCACGTTGCGGGCATCGGTCTGGCTGGCACGATTGCCCGCGCTGTCGTAGGTGTAGCCGGTGGTGCCGGTATCCGGGCTGGACAGCTGCGTGAGGTCGCTGAAACCGTTGTAATCGTAGTTCGTATTCAATCCCTTGGGATCGTTGACCTGCTTCAGGTTATCCAAAGCGTCGTAATCGAACTTGGTTTCGGCCGCGATGCCGTTCATATCCCGCAGCGTGCGGGTGAGACGGTTCAACGGATCGTAGTTGTTGTCTTCGACACGAAGCTTCGCATCGGTCGCCTGATCGAGATTCTCATCGACATACGTGAAGCTGCTGGTGCGCTGGTACGCATCCGTTATGGAATCCAACTGGTCCAGGGTGTTGTAGGTGCGCGACAGCGTCCGCTGCAGTGCGCCCGTATCGTCCTTTGTGTCTTCCTTGATGCGCTTGCTGGCGGCGTTGAGGGTGTAGGTGATGCTGTTGCCGGCATTGTCGGCAATCCCCGTCAAACGATCCGCGTCGTCGTAGGTGAAGGACAGCGACGAACCGCCCGGCACGTTCATCTTCTTGATCAGGCCGGTCGGCCAGTACTCGATACCGGTGATCTGGTCGTCGGCTTCGGTTCCGGCATTCGTACCCCGCAGTTTCCGTGCGGTCAGCCTGCCACGGGTGTCGTATTCGAGATCGATGTCGACGCCGTTCGCATCCGTGACCGCCTTGGGACGACCGGCATCGTCATAGCCCAGGATCTCGGTGACTTGGCTCAAGGCATTGGTGATCTTCCAGAGGTCGCCTTTGCGGTGGCTGCAAGGACTGAGGCCCGGCACGCAGCCGGATGCATCGGAGGGGTAATACGTGTAGGCCGTGATGTCGGCGACATCGGTCCGCGCGCCGTCCACTGTCCTCAACAAACCGACCAGCGGACAGATGCTCGCATCGACATCAGCCTGTTCGCAGTACGCCAAGGTCACCGTTCTGACGGCGGATGTAGCCGGATCGATGGTGTTCGCCGTGAGTACTTGGCCGCGACTGTTGTAGGTGAAGGTCTGCCTATGCTTGGCAACATAATTGGCGCCGACCTTCGCCTGCACTTCGTAGGAGGTCGTTCGATACTCGCTATCGCGCACGGTGACGAACTTCCGCTCCTGCGGCGTGCCGAATGCTTCGTATCGGGTGCTCAGGTAATCGCCCGTATACGAATATTTCATCACCGTGGAATAGTAGGTCGCCTGGCTTAAAGCACCGCCGGTGTAAATGTAATTGGACGAACCCGATCCGCCGGCCATGCTGGTGATGCGGCGATAAGGGCCTTCGTTCGCGATGCCATAGGTGACCACTTCCCCATGGGGCAATGTCACCACCGGCTGGTCGATGTTGCTGTAGTCGATCGTGGTTTTTTCGACAAAGGTACCATCGCCCTTGTGGCGCTGGCTGAGGTTCACGCGGCCATTAGCGGCATAGCCATAAGACGAGTAGCGCAGGCTATTTTCGGTAGTGATGCCAGTCAATGCGTGCGCATTATTCGCCAACGACAAACCCGCTTCATTGTAATGATATTGCTTGCTGGTGCCGTCCTCATAAGTGGCGCTGGTGAAGTTCCCGAGCGTATCAAATGCGTACTGGACGACACTGCCGTCAGGCAACTGGATATTATCTAGACGGTTGTTGACGTAATTGAATATCAGGGCCCTGCCCGTCTGGTCCTGGGCGCGGATCAGTTTTTCACCATCGTACGTGAAGTCGATGGCATACAGGCCGCTGGTCGACTGCTCCTGCCGAACCAGACGCCCGGTCGAATTGAAGGTCAGAACCTTCCCGGACTCGTCATAGATCTTGTAGGTACCGCCAACGATCTTGACGAGCTTCTTGCGCGATGTCTGACTCGATTTGAACTGATTGCTTCCGATCGAAATGAAATACTCTGCGTTGCCGTCACTGCGGACGGTCTTCATGTTGTAGGTACCGCCGTCCAGAATGCGGTCGCTGAACGTATGCGTCCAACCAGGCGCGAATGATGGCAACGTGCCGGTCTGCCGCAGCGAGTGGTAGTAGCGCGTGAAGGATTCACCCGCGAACTGGAAGTCCACTTCGTCTCGGGATTTGTCGCCGGTTGCAGGATGGCATGGTGCCGGTTTCTTACCTGCAGGACATGTTGCTGTACTGCGCTGATAAAAGGTAATTGTCGGCATCGTATCGATAGGGCGACACAGCGCTTCCCTGACCACGGTACCGGCGCCATTGGGAGTTTGTTCCAGCGAGCTGTACCCCTCTCTCGGAGAAAATCTATCAGCGCAGTGGATTGTCTGACGTTTAGCGATGTAGTTATAGCTTGTAGTAGGCGCCTGCCATCCCGGGCATTGCATGGTGTAGGGCAATTGGAGCGTGCCGTAGTAGTCTTTCGGCGTGTAATTAATTGTTCCATATCGGCTCTGATAGGAATCTGCTTGGACATTTCTGAATGGCACGGCATACGCGCCCTGAAACGCGAGCCTATTGAGAGTGCATTGCGGATATGTGGAACGAATGTATTCATACCGTGCCACTGCAGCCGCTTCGCCATCCAGGCATCCATTGGGTTCGAGTGGATCGTTCGATGGGCTGCAAATACCATTACTGGTGGCATTCCAGCCTGACACGCTATACGTAGGCGGATACGTGGTTGGAGGAGGTTGATCTGGGACGAAGTAGTCAATCTTCCACAGCTCAAGCCCCTGTGCGTTAGGCTGTTGACCCGCGGGAACAGGGGTCTTGGGCTGAATCACATCCCGATAGGATGCTGGCAGCAGCGCTTTCATCGCAGCTTCGGCAGCCTCTTGGCTGCCGAAGCACTTGTTGGCCGTCGTAGTGAGATTGTGGCAATAGTTGTTATCACTGACTTGCGCTTCGGCACTCAGCGGTGCAAAACCACAGATCAACGACAACAGAAATATACACATGCGCTGGTAGTTCATGAACTTCGCTCCTTCAAGATTCCTGCACTACCTTCATGGCATCGCGGACGATACCGCAGTAAACGCGAAAGGTCTGCTCGGCATGCTTTTCTCTTTGACTCTACCAGCCCGCGCCACAGTGCTTCCGACTCTACAATCCATCTTTCATTACGACTCCATCTTTCATCACAAATACGACATCTTCCAGCACGGCCACATTCCGCGAAGGATCACCCGAGACCGCCACGATATCCGCATAACGACCGATTTCAATCGCGCCGATATCGCTACGCCCCAGCGCTTCTGCAGCATTGATCGTCGCCGACTGGATCGCCTGCGTCGGGGTCATCCCGTAGCGCACCATCACCGCGAACTGCCGTGCGTTCTGGCCGTGCGGAAAGATGCCGGCATCGGTGCCGTAGACCATCTTCACGCCGGCCTGATGCGCGCGGCGGAAGTTCTCGCGCTGCAGGTCGCCGATCTCGCGGTCCTTGCGCAGGTTGTCTTCGAGCACGCCGTTTTTGCGGCCCTCCGACTGCGTGTAATCGGTGTTGTAGATGTCCATCGACAGCCACGCGCCGTATTGCTTCGCGAGACGGATGCCTTCGTCGTCGATGAGGCTGGCGTGTTCGATGGTGTTCACGCCGGCGCGGATTGCTTCGCGGATGCCTGCGGCGCCATGCGCGTGCGCGGCGACCTTGATGCCCCACATCTTCGCTTCGTCGACGGTGGCTTTCATCTCGTCGTAGGTCATCTGCTGTTGGCCGGGCTCTGTGTTGCGCGAGAACACGCCGCCGGTGGCGCAGATCTTGATGACCTGCGCGCCGTATTTGCGCACTTCGCGCACCGACTTGCGCGCTTCTTCGGCGTTGTCGGCGTTGTAGGCGTTGCGGTCGTTCATCGACGGCGGAAAGTACGTGGAATCGCAATGGCCGCCGGTCGCGCCGAAGGCATAACCGGCCGGGACGATGCGCGGACCGACGACCTTGCCGGCGTCGATCGCCTGCTGCAGGCCGACATCGTTCCAGTCGTCGGAACCGAGATTGCGGATGGTGGTGAAGCCGGCCATCAGCGTGTCGTGCGCATGCGTCACCGACACCGCGGACCAGAAGCGGTCGCTGAACTGCAGATACGTGTAGCCGCTGTAGGTCGGGTCGCTGTCGATGTGCACGTGCATGTCGATCAGGCCCGGCAGCAGGGTCATGTCCTTGAGATCGATGCGCTCGGCGCCCGCAGGCACGGCATCGCCCGCACGTCCCACCGAGACGATGCGGCCTTCGCGGACGACGATCTGCGGGTTGTCGATGACTTTTCCGCTGCGTACGTCGAGCATGCGCGCGGCGGTGACGACCCGGATATCGCTCAGCGATTCAGGGGTTTCGTCGGCATGCGCCGCGAAGGTTGCGGTGGTCAGAACGAGGCTGCAGAGCAGCGGCAGGAGACGCGGACGGCGCATGATCAAGCCCTCTGTGGGAGCGGTGGTTTTTAACAGCCGAATGGCTGGTCAAGCCGCGATAGGCCAAGGAAAGTGTATCCGCAGTCGATCGCGGCTCCCGCCGCTCCCACTGGAATGACTTGTGGTCAATCGACCGGCTGGAACTGCATCGCGGCGGTCGGCCCCACCCACGGCAATAGCCAATGATCCACCAGCAGGAAGGCGAACAACGCCATCAGATAGACGATCGAGTAATTGAAGGTACGCATCGCGAAGAACTCGTCCGGCGGATCCAGCAGCTTCCACGCATACCAGAGGAAGACCACGCCCAGCACCAGCGCGCCGCCGAGATAGAACAGCCCGCTCATGCCCACCGCCCACGGCAAGACCGTGACCGCGAGCAACAGCACCGTATAAAGCAGAATCTGCCAGCGCGTGTATTCCACGCCGTGGGTCACCGGCAGCATCGGCACCAGCGCACGGGCGTAGTCTTCGCGGCGGAAAATCGCCAGGGCCCAGAAATGCGGCGGCGTCCACACGAAGATGATCAGCACCAGCAGCAGGGCGTGCGCCCAGTCCCACGGATTGTTCATGCCGGTGACCGCGGCCCAGCCCAGCAGCGGCGGCGCGGCGCCAGCGATGCCGCCGATGACGATGTTCTGCGGCGTCGCGCGCTTGAGCCAAGCGGTGTAGACGACGGCGTAACCGATCAGCGATGCGAAGGTCAGCGCGGCGGTGATCGGATTGACCATCGAGATCAACAGCGTCATCGACAGCGCGCCGAGGAACACCGCGAACGCCAGCACCTGCGCCGGCTTCAGCGCGCCGGTGGCGAGCGGACGGTGCGCGGTGCGCGCCATCACCCGGTCGATGCGCTGGTCGATCAGATGATTGATCGCGGCCGCGCTGGCGGCGGCGAGCCAGATGCCGATGAAGCCGAACACGCTCTCGCGCAGCGGCGGCAATCCCGGCACGGCCAGGAACATGCCGACGAACGCGGTGAAGACGATCAACGCCACCACCCGCGGCTTGGTCAATGCCCAGTATTCGCGCATCGGGATCGCCATCAGAACGGGCTCATACCGTCGGCCGGCACAGACGCGCCAGCAGGCTGACCAGCAGGAACAGCAGCAGCGCAGCGCCGGCGTTGTGCAGCACCGCGGTCCACAGCGGCAGGCCCAGCACGACGTTGGCGATGCCCAGGCCCACCTGCGTCAGCATCAACAGCGCCAGCACCACGCCGGTCAGCCACAGCCCCGGCGTGCGGATGAGTTTCAACGCCATCCACAGCAGATAGAAGAACACCACCACCGCCATCGCGCGATGCGCGAGCTGTATCGCGATGCGCGACGCGCCGTCGAGCACGCCGCCCTCGTAGTCCACGCCGATCCCGCGCCAGAGCACGAAGCCTTCGCGGAAATCGTGCGGCGGCATCCACTTGCCGACGCAGGTCGGGAAATCGTTGGCGCAGGCGAGCGCCGCGTAGTTGGCGCTGACCCAGCCGCCGAGCGCGATCTGGATGCCGACCACCGCGACCGCGCCGATCAGCCACCAGCGCATCGCATTCGCGCCGGCGATGCGCACCGGGCTGCCGGTGGCGCGCCATGCCATCCAGGTCAGCATCGAGAAGGTGGCCATCCCGCCGAGCAGATGCGCCATCACGATGATCGGTTTCAACAGCATGGTGACGGTCCACATCCCCAGCAATGCCTGGAACACGATCAGCATCAGCGTGAAGGTAGCGGCGCGCGACAGATCGTCGTTGCTCCAGCGCAGCGCCGCGATGAGCAGGATGAGCTCTCCGATCACGGCGCATGCGACCGCGGCCTCGTGCATGCCGCGCATGTACAACGGGATGCCGACTACGATGAATCCTGCAGCCAGCAGGATCTGCGCGATGCCCAGGCGCCGGCGCCGCGCCGCCAGCAATGCGAGCGCCAGCACCAGCGTGCCGAGAATGGCCGCGGCGTGACGGTGGACCTGTTCGCGCCAGGCCTTGTGGACTTCGAGCGGACGCACATCGAGCGCGGTCGGATGGTTGACGTCGGCAGTCACCGATGGCCACGTGGCGCGGCCGTAGCAGGTCGGCCAATCGGGGCAGCTGAGTCCGGCGTTCGACAGACGCACGAATGCGCCGAACACGATCACGCACAGCGCGAGTGCGACCGCGAGCCATGCGATACGATGGAAATGGCGATAGATCGGCGGCCTGTGGCTGGCCGGTCGGCTCTCGGGGGAATCCTGCGATACGGAAACGTGCGACATGGAAGACTTCTGTTTACTTCAGCTTGAGCAGCCGGGACATGTCCTGGCGCAGATGGGACGGATCGAAACCGGGAGCGTAGCGCAGAACGACGAAGCCGTTCGGATCCACGACATAGACCGGGACGCCTGCAGGGTCGTTCAGCCGCGGCAGTGCCGCGCGCAGCGCCGCGTCGTCCTTCAGCACGCGTAGCTCGGGGCCGCGTTTCGCTGCAGCGGGCGGTTCGCCCAGCCACAGCACTTCGACATGATCGGCGTTGCGGCCGAACAGTTGCCACACTGTGTCGATCTGTTGGGACAGGGTCACGCAGGGATCGCCGCAGGCGGCGGGCGGCGCGACGACGATCCGCCAGGTACGCTGCACCGGATTCCACGGGTAGGCACGGCCATCGGCGAGCATTACCGGCAGCGTGCGCAAATCGCCGGGCGGCTGCAGCAGTTCGCCGTGGTTCTTCATGCCCGCGGGGCGCCACCCCGAAAAGCGCAGAACGCCGGCCAGCGCGAAAGCGCCGAAGAAGATCGCGAAGATCGCGACCAGCATGAGTCGGTTACGGTTCGGCGAAGCGGTTCTGTTCATTGCGGAGGCCTATGGTCGCGTTGCGCGGCGCGTCGTCTGCGCCAGCTCAGCAGGAGTGCGGTGATCAATGCGGTGATCGCCAATCCGAACCACTGCACCGCATAGCCGATATGGCGTTCCGGCGGCAGGGTATTGGGAAGAATGTCGAAATCGCGGGCATAGCCGAGACCGGGGTCATTGTCCGGGCGCAATACGCGCGGCGCGAGTGCCGGCAGGTCCAGCGCGACGCGCAGCGTCGGCAGGTCGATGGCCGTCGCCAGCAGCGTGTCGTCGGATTGCTGCACCGGTGCGCCCATGTCCAGACCCTGGCCCGGCGGCGGCATCAACAGCCCCTCGAGACGATTGCGTTCGACATCGCGCACGACGCGCGGAAGCCTGCGATCCGGCGGCAATGCGCTCCAGCCCAGATCCACCAGCACCGGCAGCCCGTCCTTCAGCACGAAGACGCGATAAGCGCGAACGCCGACCTTGCCGCCCTGCTGCTGGTTGTCGAGCAGCACCGCTGGCGCCTCGGCGAAGCGGCCTTCGATCGCGATCCAGTCGTAATCCGTGGCCCGCGCTTCGTCGGCGATCACCGATAGCGGCTTCGGCGTGCGCGAGGTCAGTGCGCTGGATGCCTTCGCCAGCATGTCGCGTTTCTCGTCGGCGCGTTCGAGTTGCCAGAACCCGAGCCACGCGAACAGCGCCGTCGCCAGCAGCGCGATCGCCCAGAGGAACGCGGGATGCCGACGCACGCTCACCCGATCACCCCATCGCCTGCGATAATGCCGGCCGCAGACCGTGCTGCCGCGCGGAACCGGAGCTTGCCATGAGCGATTCGTTGAAGACCCTGCTCATCGTCGGGGTGTTGATCCTGATAGTGTGGAATCTGGGTGCCGGCCTGTATTACATGCTGGCCGACAAGGGCAAGACGAACCGCGCAGTGAACGCACTGACCAAACGCATCGCGCTGTCCGTGGCGCTGATCCTGGTGCTGATCCTGTCTATCTACATGGGCTGGATCGAGCCCCATGGCGTAGGGCGCAACCCTGCAGGTTGAGAAGACCCTTGTAGAGCGGCCTTCAGGCCGCTGGACTATCGCGACGACCCCAGCGGCCTGGTGTTCAACAGCCGAATGGCTGGTCAGGCCGCTCTACATGGAATCTTGTAGAGTCTTTTCAGACACGAAGGCCGGCGAAATGCCGGCCTTGTGCGTTCCGTCGTGTACGTTCCGGCATCGATGCCGGGACGACGCCCGTGGTTACAGAACGTAGACGAACAGGAACAGGCCCAGCCAGACCACGTCCACGAAGTGCCAGTACCAGGCCACCGCTTCGAACGCGAAGTGCTGGTCCTTGGTGAAATGACCCCTTGCGCAGCGCAGCCACATGATCGCCAGCATCAGCGTGCCGAGGGTCACGTGCGCACCGTGGAAGCCGGTGAGCATGAAGAAGGTGGACCCGTAGATGCCCGAACCCATCGTGAGGTTCAAATCTCGATAGGCGTGGATGTATTCCTCGGCCTGATAGAACAGGAAGAGGCAGCCCAGCAGCACCGTCGCGCCCAGCCACACCAGCAGCGCCTTGCGGTGCCCGGCTCTCAGCGCGTGATGCGCGAAGGTCACCGTCACGCCCGAGGTCAGCAGGATCAGGGTATTGATCAGCGGCAGGCCCCAGGCCGGGATGGTCTGGAAGCCACCGCCGACATCGGCCGGACCGCTGCTCGGCCATGCCGCGCTGAACGACGGCCACAGGGTGGCGTTGGTCATCGCGCCGTCGCCCTCGCCGCCCAGCCACGGCAGCGCGAACTGGCGGGCATAGAACAGGGCGCCGAAGAACGCGGCGAAGAACATCACTTCCGAGAAGATGAACCACACCATGCCCATGCGGAACGAGGTGTCGACCTGTTTGTTGTAGTGCCCGGCCAGCGATTCGAGGATCACGTCGGCGAACCACTTGAACAGGATCGCGCACAGCCCGGCGAGGCCGACGAAGAACGCGGATTGTCCCCATGAGACGTGGTTCAGCCAGCTGGCGAATCCGACCATGGTGATGAACAGGAACACCGAAGCGAACACCGGCCACCTGCTGCCATGCGGCACGAAGTAGACATCGGGATCGTGGTGAGCGGCGTGCGCTTGAGCCATGGCAGTCGTCTCGCGAATGTGTCGGATGAGTTGAAGATCAGGGAGCGGTACGCGAGGCGTCGGCAGACGCACCGGCAGACTTGACGGTCTTCGCCTGTGCGGCCAACCGTGCGGTCAGCGTATCGTTCTTGAAGAAGGTATAGGACAGCGTCAGCGTGCGCACGTCTTCCGGAAGATCCGGGTCGACGATGAAGCGCACCGGCATCTCGCGGGTCTCGCCGGCAACGAGGGTCTGCGCGGTGAAGCAGAAGCATTCGGTCTTATTGAAGTACTGCGACGCGCGCGCCGGCGCCACCGAAGGCGTGGCGCTGCCGACGATGTCGCGATCGCTGGTGTTGCGGGCGTAATAAGTGGTTTCGTACAGCTCGCCAGGGCGCACCTGCATGCTCAACTGCCGCGGGCCGAATTCCCAGGGCAGTTTCGAATTCACGCCGCCGTCGAAGGTCACCGTCACCATGCGCTCGCTGCGGGCCGACGCCATCGCGTCGCCGGGATCGGAAGCGCCACGTTCGAGACGGATGCCGAACACCTTCTCGCAGGCGATGCGGTACAGCGGCACCAGCGCGAAACTGAAACCGAACGCGAGCAGCGACACGGCGACCATGCCGCCGATGCCCAGACTGCGCTTGCTGGCGGTTTCGGCGTTCATTGCCCCACCGCGTTGAGCACGATGAAGGTCACGTACACCGCCAGCGAAAGACCGGCCACGACCAAGGCCGTGCGCCGCGCAGAAGCGCGACGCGCAGCCATCGCGGGGTCAACGACAGATGTATTGCCGGTGGGCGGTTGCGAAGTCATCGTAGCGGCCGGATCGTGCAGGCGATCAGTGGGTGATGTCGCCGTGGGCCAGATCGCCGTCGCGGATCACCGGCGGCGTGCTGAAGGTGTGGTGCGGGGCCGGCGACGGCACCGTCCATTCCAGACCCTTGGCGCCTTCCCAGGCGCGCGCTTCGGCCTTGGCGCCGTGCTTGAGCGAGTGCCACAGCACGTAGAACATGATGAACGGCGTGGCGAACATGCCGAACGCGCCGATCGAGCTGATCAGGTTCCAGTCGGCGAACACGACGTTGTAGTCCGGGATGCGGCGCGGCATGCCGGCCAGACCCAGGAAGTGCTGCGGAAAGAACAGCAGGTTCACGAATACCACCGACCACCAGAAGTGGAACTTGGCCAGGGTTTCGTTGTACATGCGGCCGCTCCACTTCGGCCACCAGTAGTAGACGCCGGCGATGATGCCGAACAGCGCGCCGGTCACCAGTACGTAATGGAAGTGGGCGACCACGAAATAGGTGTCGTGATACTGGAAGTCTGCCGGAACGATCGCGAGCATCAGGCCCGAGAAGCCGCCGATGGTGAACAAGATCACGAACGCGATCGCCCACAGCATCGGCGATTCGAACGAGATCGAGCCACGCCACATCGTGGTGACCCAGTTGAACACCTTCACGCCGGTCGGGATCGCGATCAGCATCGTCGCGAACATGAAGTAGATCTCGCCGCCCATCGGCATGCCGACGGTGAACATGTGGTGCGCCCACACGATGAACGACAGGAACGCGATCGACGCGGTCGCGTAGACCATCGCCTGGTAACCGAACAGCGGCTTGCGGCTGAAGGTCGGGATGATTTCCGACACGATGCCGAACGCCGGCAGGATCATGATGTAGACCTCGGGATGACCGAAGAACCAGAAGATGTGCTGGAACATCACCGGGTCGCCGCCGCCCTTCGCGCTGAAGAAGCTGGTCAGGAAGAACTTGTCGGTGAGCAGCATCGTCACCGCGCCGGCGAGCACCGGCATTACCGCGATCAGCAGAAAGGCGGTGATCAACCAGGTCCAGCAGAAGATCGGCATCTTCAACAGGTCGACGCCGGGGGCGCGCATGTTCAGGATTGTGGCGATGATGTTGATCGCGCCCATGATCGAGCTGATGCCCATCATGTGGATGGCGAAGATCACGAACGACAGGTTGAAGCCGCCCTGCAGCGACAGCGGCGGATACAGCGTCCAGCCACCGGCAGGCCCGCCGCCCGGGAGGACCAATGTCACCAGCAGCAGCGCGAACGCGAACGGCATGATCCAGAAGGACCAGTTGTTCATGCGCGGCAGCGCCATGTCCGGCGCGCCGATCTGCAGCGGGATCATCCAGTTGGCCAGGCCGACGAAGGCCGGCATCACACCGCCGAAGATCATCACCAGCGCGTGGATGGTGGTCATCTGGTTGAAGAACTCGGGCTTCACGAACTGCAGGCCTGGCGTCATCAGTTCGGCGCGGATCACCACCGACATCGCCGCGCCGATGATGAACATCACGAAGCTGAAGACCAGATATAGCGTGCCGATGTCCTTGTGATTGGTCGAATAGAGCCAGCGTTCGACGAAGCTCTGCTTGTGGTCGTGCGCGTCGTGACCGTGCTGGTCGGAAGCTGCGTCGTGATCGGCGTGCGTGGTGGCCATGACTTACCTCAACAAAAGTAGTGCGATCAGCCGGCCGGGTTGGCGGCGGCTGCGGGGGCGTTCTGATCGACGGCGGCGGCTACCGGAGCGTCAGCCGCGGGTGCGGCGTCGGCTGGAGGTGCGTCGGCCGGCGCGGCCTCTACGGGGGCTGCGACCGGGGCCGGGGCTGGCGGCGCATTCTTGGCGCGCTCGGCGGCCAACCACTGGTCGTACTCGGCCTTGGGCACCGCTTTCACCACGATCGGCATGAAGCCATGGTCTTTGCCGCACAGCTCGGCGCACTGCCCACGGTAGATGCCCGGCGTCTTGATTTCGGTCCACGCCTCATTGATCAGGCCCGGGATGGCGTCCTGCTTCCAGCCCAGCGCGGGCACCCACCAGGCGTGGATCACGTCATCGGCGGTGATCAGGAAGCGGATCTTGGTGTTGGTCGGCAGGACCAGCACGTTGTCCACGTCCAAGAGGTAATGCGGGTGGTTCGCGGTGCGGGCGTCGACGCCGCTCTGGCGGATCTCGTCGCTTTTGCGGTCGAGGCGGCTGGTGAAGCTGACGGCCTCGCCGGGCTTCTCGGCCATGTACTCGTACTTCCAGAGCCACTGGTAGCCGGTGATCTTGACGGTCATCGCCGAGTCGCGGGTGTCGTACATCTTGATCAGCTTGCTGGTGGCCGGGAAGGCCATCAGCACCAGCAGCGCCACCGGGACCACGGTCCAGATGATCTCGAGTTTGGTGCTGTGGGTGAAGTCCACGTCCGGCTTGGCGCCTTTGGACTTGCGGAACTTGAACATGGCGTAGGCCATGGCGCCGAAGACGATCAGGCCGATCGCCACGCAGATCCACAGCGCCAGCATGTGCGCCTCGTAGGCGTTCTGCGATGAGGCGGTGACGCCCTTGCCCATGTTGAGCTGCCACGGCACCGGGTCGGCCGATTGGGCCATCGCCGCCATCGGCAGCAACGCGACCAGCGGCAGCGCCGCCAGCGTCCGGCCCCAGTTTGTCCAACTCGCACGCATTTGCACCATGGCCCAGAACCCCGAAGTCGTGACTAGCTCAGAAAATAGGTACGGGGACGACTCGGCGGCGGAGGCAGGCCTGGAAGCCATGCTGCCGCAAATCGGGTCCCGGAAAACCGGAGAATGGTAGCCGTTCGCGGCATCCACGGGCAAGCAAGGCCCGCTCACGGCAGCGAAGAGGCCCCACCATACGCCCTCGGCCGGCCGGGTTGGCGGGCACTGGTAGAATCCGCCGTTTCTCCGCTTGCCGGACTGCCGTGAACGAGATCGTCAACTTGTCTGTCAACCCGCCCCCAAGCCGGATCCTATCTCCCGAGCTGCCGACCGCGCCCGACCCGCTGCGCGCAGCGATCACCGTGGCTTGGGTGCGCGACGAGGCCGAACACGTCCGCGAACTGCTGGCCGCCGCCCGCCAGCCGGACGCCGACCGCGCCGCCATCCAGGCTACCGCCGCCGACCTGGTCCGCCGGGTCCGCGCCCGCGCACAGGACCAGGGCGCGATCGAAGCCTTCATGCGCCAGTACGACCTCGGCAGCGAGGAAGGCGTGCTGCTGATGTGCGTGGCCGAAGCCCTGCTGCGCATTCCCGATCAGGACACCGCCGACAAACTGATCCGCGACAAGCTGGGCGATGCCGACTGGAAGCGGCACATGGGCCAGTCCGACTCGGTGCTGGTCAATGCCTCGACCTGGGGCCTGATGCTGACCGGCAAGCTGGTCGATTTGGCCGACGACACCAAACGCGATGTCCACAATGCCTTCAAACGCCTGATCGGCCGCGTCGGCGAGCCGGTGATCCGGCTCGCGGTGCGCCAGGCGATGCGGATCATGGGCCACCAGTTCGTGATGGGCCGCACCATCGACGAAGCCCTGTCGCGCAGCCGCAAGGGCGACAACGCCAACTATCGCTATTCCTTCGACATGCTGGGCGAAGGCGCGCTGACCACCGCCGACGGCCTGCGTTATCTCGAAGCCTACCGGCAGGCGATCCACGCCATCGGCAAGAGCGGAGACTTCCGGAACGCCGATGTCTTCGCCGTCCCCAGCATCTCGGTCAAGCTGTCCGCGCTGCATCCGCGCTACGAGCATGCAAAAAGGGCTCGCGTCTTCGCCGAACTCGGCCCGCGGCTGCTGGAGCTGTCGCAGCTGGCGAAACAGTACGGCATCGGTCTGACCATCGACGCCGAGGAAACCGACCGCCTCGAACTGTCGCTCGACCTCATTTTCCAGGTGCTGGCCGACGCCTCGCTGCGCGGTTGGAACGGTTTCGGCATCGTGGTGCAGGCGTACCAGAAGCGCGCGCCGTTCGTGATCGACTACATCGCCGACATGGCCCGCCGCCTCGACCGCAAGATCCCGGTGCGTCTGGTCAAGGGCGCCTACTGGGACAGCGAAGTCAAACGCGCCCAGGTCGACGGCCAGTCCGGCTATCCGGTCTTCACCCGCAAGCCGAACACCGACGTGTCGTATCAGGCCTGCGCGCGCCGGCTGCTGGACGCGACCGACGCGATCTACCCAATGTTCGCGACCCATAACGCACAGACCATCGCCGCGATCCACCGCATGGCTTTGACCCTTCTCCCGCCTGCGGGAGAAGGTGCCCGCAGGGCGGATGAGGGCGCGCAGGGATACGAATTCCAGAAACTCCACGGCATGGGCGACGATCTCTACGCCGAAGTGATCCCGGCCGACCGCCTGAGCGTGGCCTGCCGCGTCTACGCGCCGGTGGGTTCGCACGAAGATCTGTTGCCGTACCTGGTGCGCCGCCTGCTGGAAAACGGCGCCAACTCCAGTTTCGTCAACCGGATCACCGACGAGAACGTCGCCATCGACGACCTGATCCGCGATCCGATCGAAACCGTGTCGGCCTTCGACACCATTCCCCATCCGCGCATTCCGCTGCCGGTCGATGTGTACCGCAGCTTCCTGGCGCTCGACAGCAGCAACGACAGAGACAATTCCATGGGCCTCAATCTCGCCAACGATGCGCAACTGCGCACGCTCGCCGAACAGATCAACGCCGCAGCGACCGGCGACTGGCGCGCCGCGCCGCTGGTGCCTGGCGCGACCGCCGCGGGCGCATCGCTGCCGGTCACCAATCCCGCCGACCGCCGTCAGACCGTCGGCCACTGGCAACCGGCCGACAGCGCCACCGTCGAGAAAGCCCTGCACAACGCAGTCGCCGCGCAGCCCGCGTGGGACGCGATGCCGGCCGCAAGCCGCGCGACCGTCCTCGAACACGCCGCGAAGCTGCTCGAAGACCGCATGCCGCAGTACATCGCGCTGTGCACGAAGGAAGCCGGCAAAACCATTCCCGACGGCATCGCCGAAGTCCGCGAAGCTGTGGATTTCCTGCGCTATTACGCCGGCCAGGCGCGGAAGATCTTCGCGCCGGAGCCCCTGCCCGGCCCGACCGGCGAATCCAACACCCTGCAGCTCGCCGGTCGCGGCGTGTTCGTGTGCATTTCGCCGTGGAATTTTCCGCTGGCGATCTTCATGGGCCAGGTCGCGGCCGCGCTGGCCGCGGGCAACAGCGTCATCGCCAAGCCGGCCGAGCAGACCAATCTCATCGGTTACGCCGCAGTGAAACTGATGCACGAAGCCGGCGTGCCCGAGGCCGTACTGCAGTTCCTGCCCGGCGACGGCGCCACCGTCGGTGCCGCGCTGACCCGCGATCCGCGCGTGGCCGGCGTCGCCTTTACCGGTTCCAACGACACCGCCCGCGCGATCAACCGCGCCATGGCCGCGCGCGAAGCCGCCATCGGCGTGCTGATCGCTGAAACCGGGGGCCAGAACGCGCTGATCGGCGATTCCTCATCGCTGCCGGAACAGTTGGTGAAGGACGCGATCTCGTCCGCGTTCACCTCCGCCGGCCAGCGCTGCTCGGCCGCGCGCGTTCTGTTCGTACAGGACGACATCGCCGACAAAGTGATGCACATGCTGGCCGGCGCGATGGCCGAACTGAAGGTCGGCGACCCCGGTCTGCTGTCGACCGACATCGGCCCGGTGATCGACGCTGATGCGCTGGCGCTGCTGGACGCCCACGCCGCGAAGATGGCGAACGAAGCCAGACTCATCGCCACCGCCGCCGCCGACGACAGCGTTGCCCACGGCACCTATTTCGCACCGCGCGCATGGGAACTGCAGTCTCTGTCGCAGCTCACCCGCGAGAACTTCGGTCCCGCGCTGCACGTGATCCGCTGGAAAGCCGATCAGCTGGACCAGGTGATCGACACCATCAACGCCACCGGCTTCGGCCTGACCCTCGGCATCCACTCGCGCATCGACGAAACCATCGACCGCATCGCCTCGCGCGCGAAAGTCGGCAACATCTACGTCAACCGCAACCAGATCGGCGCGGTGGTCGGCGTGCAGCCGTTCGGCGGCCAGAATCTTTCCGGCACCGGCCCTAAAGCCGGCGGGCCGCACTATCTGCCGCGGTTCACGACGGAGAAGACGGTCACCGTGAACACCACCGCGGCCGGGGGAAACGCTTCGTTGTTGACGTTAGGGGATTGATTGCGCGCGCAGCGGACGATCGAAAAAGCCCCGGGCGAGCCGGGGCTTCGAATTTCTGCGATCACGGAATCGGATATTCGATTCCTCCGCCGCCATCGCCTGGGCAATCCGGCAGATTGGTGAAATAACCCGCCGCGCTTTGCCCATCGGCACTGGTGACGACCAAACTCGCCGATGCGCCGACATCGACTTGCGCCCAACGTCCGTCCGCCGATTGCCACAATACGTTGCTCCACTGGAAAACGTATGGGGCCAGCCCTCCGCCCACCATCGCCGTCACGTATGTGCTTTCTCCACAGCCTTGCGCGTAAGAAGGCATGGATAACCACAACGGCGCGACCGGCTCATAAGCGATACGGTCATCGTAAAGTTGCGCCCAGCGACCGTCATACCCGCCGTTCTGCCACAAGTGCCAGCCGGCGCGCAGCCAAACCCCGGATTCGTAGCGCTCGCGCGTATCGATCAGCCCCGAGTGGGCGAAATAGTCGTGTTGCCGCCAGTAGGCATTGAGAGACGCATAGTCGCCGCTGGCGTCGGCCCGGCTGTAATAGTCGGTGCCGCGGCCGAGCCCTTCATATCCGCCGAAATCATCGGAGCCGGAAATGGTATCGGCATCGGTCTCCGCCGAGTACCCGCCCCAGAACCACCGCTTGGCCAGCAGGCCCTCGCGGCCGTCGGTGAGGCTCGAACTGGAAGTATCCCGCGACCCCATATAGAAGCGTTGCTGACCCGCAGGCACCTGGACCGTGCCGACCTCATCGAGGATGGCGCTGTCAAGCTGGATGTCGACGATGTTGTCGCTGGTCCAATTGACCCACCAGTTCGCCCCGGACCAGTGGCTCTGAAACACGTCGGCGAAATCTTGCAGCTCGTAAGTGATGCGCTTGACCAGCGGCCATCTCACCGTGCTGTCGCGACCTGCCGCCAGGCTCGCCGCATTGCTGTAGGTGATCGCTTGCGCGCCCCATGCGGAAACGGCGCTTGCTGATGTTTCCGGCACCCATAAGTAGTGCACCGCTTTGTCGTCGTCGTTGGTGATCTCGACTTCCGCCGAAGCGCCGGCCGCGACGCGGGCGCTGATCGTGACGTAGGAATCCTGCACGAAGTGCAGCTCATGCCCATGTGTGCCCAGCTCCGTCCCATCCTCGTCAGCCTGCCAGACCATCAAGTGTTTGCCGCTGGCGACCTGCATGAAGTTCAAATCGGGGCTGCCGTGCCGACGCATCACGTGGTCCTTGTGACTGGTAATCGTGGCGTATGCAACGTACTCGCCCGCAGCGCCGGGAATGCCGGCCACCGACCGCACCGCGATCTCGATGCGCTCCCAATCGTGGATTTCAGTCGCTTTCTTATCCACCGGGTGATAGACGTGATAGAGCAGGACCAGCGTCTTGCTGCCGCCTTCCATGTGTTCGATCACCGAGGAATACAGGGTGGGACGGATCCGCCAGTGCTGATAGGCGGTCGATCCGGAAGACGATCCCGCCACATACTGCGAGAGCAGGTTCGGCCAACTGTAACGATTGTTGGCGAAGTTACCGTCGCGATCGAAATCGTAGTTCGAAATCCAGTCGCGGCCTTTTTTGCTGCTGCTCTCCTCGGCGCGCTGCATGATCACCGGCGCGTAATGCTGCAGATAGGCCTTGCGTTCGGCCTGGGTCAACAGCCAGGGCTGGGCATGCGCGGTGCGCGCCGGCAGCGCCGCGGCCAGCAACACCAGCGCGACCAACAGCCAACGCAACATAACGCCGTGTACAGCGAATCCGCCTGAGCGCGCGAACCACCCGGGGCGATCGGAAAAATCCATGTCCGTCTCCTTAAATCCTTCAAAGATGCCTACTTGGCAGGCCGCGACGCGGCGCCGCCATGTCTCCCATACGGGATTAACACTGTCAAGCGATGCGCACAAGCGCAGCGACACCGCCGCCATGGCTCCTGCCGCGCCATCGCGGCGCGGGCGCGATGCGCAGACTGTGCGACGACGATACGCACGAATCGAAGCACGTCACCTCATCGCGGGATGACGAAGCGAATACGGGTTGCCTTACACATCCCCCGCCTCAACGCCAGCCTGTACGCACACGGCGCAGCCGGTGACAATCGGGTTCCGCTGTCCGCCGCATGAAGTCCCGATGTCCAACACAGTCGTAATGTCTTCCGAATCCCCCGCCGGCATCGCCGCGCCCGTGCGTTCAGCCGCATCCATCGCGACCGTCATCGCCCAGACCATCGCCGATGAGATCGTCGCGCAGCCGGCGCAGGTGCGTGCGGCGGTGGGGCTGCTCGACGAAGGCGCGACGGTGCCGTTCATCGCCCGCTACCGCAAGGAAGTCACCGGCGGTCTGGACGACACGCAGTTGCGCAATCTCGAAACCCGGCTGATCTATCTGCGCGAGATGGAGGATCGCCGCGATGCGATCCTGGCGTCGATCGCCGAGCAGGGAAAACTGACGCAAGCGCTGGTCAACGATCTTCTCGCCGCCGACAGCAAGTCGCGGCTCGAAGATCTGTATCTGCCGTACAAACCGAAGCGCCGCACCAAGGCACAGATCGCGCGGGAAGCCGGGCTGGAACCGCTGGCCGATGCGATCCTCGCCGATCCCTCGGTCGCGCCCGACGAACGCGCGAAGACCTTCATCGATGCCGACAAGGGCGTGGCCGATGCCGCCGCTGCGCTGGACGGCGCGCGCGCGATCCTGATCGAACGCTTCGGCGAGAACGCGGCGCTGGTCGGCGAGCTGCGCGAATGGCTGCAGGCCAAGGGCGTGCTGCGCGCCAAGGTCGTCGCAGGCAAGGAAAACGAAGGCGCGAAGTTCCGCGACTATTTCGATCACTCCGAGTCACTCGCCAACATCCCCTCGCACCGCATGCTCGCGCTGCTGCGCGGCCGGCGCGAGGACATGCTGTCGGTGGATCTCGAACCCACGACCGACATCGAACAGGGCAATGCTTACGCCGAAGGCCGCGTCGCGCTGGCGGCCGGCATCGCCATGCAGAGCCGCCCCGCCGACAAGTGGCTGGGCGACACCTGTCGCCTGGCATGGCGCGCGCGGCTGATGATGAATCTCTCGCTCGAACTCATCACCGCCGCGCGCGAAAAGGCCGAAAACGAGGCGATTTCGGTGTTCGGCGACAATCTCAAGGATCTGCTGCTGGCCGCGCCGGCCGGACCGCGCAGCGTGCTGGGGCTCGATCCCGGCCTGCGCACCGGCGTGAAGGTCGCCATCGTCGACGCCACCGGCAAAGTGGTCGCCACCGACACGATCTATCCGCACGAGCCGAAGCGGCAATGGGATGGCTCGCTCGCGCGACTGAAGCAGTTGTGCGCCGAACACAAGGTCGAACTGATCGCGATCGGCAACGGCACCGCCAGCCGCGAGACCGACAAGCTCGCCGGCGAACTCATCGCGAAACATCCGGAACTCAAGCTCACCAAGATCATGGTCAGCGAGGCCGGCGCGTCGGTGTATTCGGCGTCCGAACTGGCCGCGCGCGAATTCCCGAATCTCGATGTCAGCCTGCGCGGCGCGGTGTCCATCGCGCGGCGCCTGCAGGATCCGCTGGCGGAACTGGTGAAGATCGAACCCAAGGCGATCGGCGTCGGCCAGTACCAGCACGACGTGAATCCGTACGCGCTGGCGCGCTCGCTCGACGCGAAGGTCGAAGACTGCGTGAACGCGGTCGGCGTGCACGTGAACACCGCCTCGGCGGCGCTGCTGGCGCGCGTCGCCGGACTGTCGAGTTCGGTGGCCGAAAACATCATTTCGTATCGCGATACGCACGGCGCGTTCAGGACCCGTCGCGAGTTGTTGAAAGTGCCGCGCCTCGGCGAGAAGACCTTCGAGCAGTGCGCCGGCTTCCTGCGCGTCGCCGACGGCGACCAGCCGCTGGATGCCTCATCCGTGCACCCCGAGGCGTATCCGGTGGTCGAGCGCATCGTCAAGGCCTGCGGCCGCCCGGTCGCGCAGCTGATCGGCGATACCGCCACCCTGCGCAATCTGAAACTCGAACAGTTCACCGACGAACGCTTCGGTCTGCCGACCGTGCGCGACATCGTCAGGGAACTCGAAAAACCCGGCCGCGACCCGCGTCCCGAGTTCAAGGCTGCGCGCTTCGCCGATGGCGTCGAAAAAATCAGCGACCTCGTGCCCGGCATGGTGCTGGAAGGCGTGGTGACCAACGTCGCTGCGTTCGGCGCCTTCGTCGACATCGGCGTGCATCAGGACGGTCTGGTCCACATCTCGGCGCTGGCCGACAAATTCGTCAAGGACCCGCGCAGCGTGGTGAAGGTCGGCGATGTGGTCAAAGTGAAGGTCATGGAAGTGGATGCGCCGCGCAAGCGCATCGGACTGACCTGTCGTCTCGACGACGTTCCCGGCGAAACCCGCGGCGGCAAGCGCGAAGAGCGCGACAACGTCGGCGGCAACCGCAATGGCAATCGCGATGCGCGCGGCCAGGGCGCGAACCATGCTGCCTCGAAACCCCGTCCCGGCAACGCAGCGCCGCCCGCGAACACCGCGATGGCCGATGCGCTGCGGGCGTTGAAGCGCTGATCGTCGACAACGCTGCCGGGCGGAATCCCGGCAGCATCGGCAGTTACTCGAACGCGCCCTCGCGCAGCCACTTGGTCGCGACCCACTTCTCGCCCGCGATCACCGGCGCGCCGCCGTGCAGGGTTTTCGTCGACGGATGCGGGCGGTCGTAGCTGAAGAACAGTGCGCAGCCGCGCTTGGCCGCGAAGCGCAGGCCCAGATCCGGGAACGTGGTTTCGCCGCCCCGCTCGGGTTCGCGCAGATAGATCAGCAGCGTGGCGATGCGCTGCCCACCGCGGGCGAGGACCGCGGCCGAACCCTCGGCCGCCGGGTCGAAGTAATCGTAGTGCGGTTCGTAACGATCGCCGGGACGGTAATGCAGCACCTGCAGATGCTCGCCGTTCTCGACCGGCCACGACAGCAACTGCGCGATCCGCGTTTCGATCGAGCGCACCAGCGGATTCTCGTCGCGCCGGAAGAACATGCCGCGACTGGTGCGCACGGCATCCAGCTTGTTGTGGCCGGTCTTCATGTCTGTGGTGAGCGACCGCTGCATGCGCGGCCGCGCCGTTTCCACCAGCCGGTCGCATTCGTTCTTGCTGAGGAAATCCGCGAACATCACGATCTGCGGATCGGGCATGCTCACCAGCACCGACACCTTGCGGTCGCCGGCATCGATCGACATCGCGCCGTCATCCAGCGCGGGTGCCGGCATCCTGCGTGCGCCGGCAATGGCGGGCTGCCCCGGATCATGCCGCACGAGTACAGGCCGCTCCACGACGGGTTGCTCCGGGGTCTGCCCGGACAAGACGACCGGCGCTGGCGACGTCTCCGTCACGACCGAACGCTCGCCCATCGCTTCCGCAATCAGGCCCATGGCGAGGTCGCGCTTCCAGCCGCGGTCGCACATCGCCTGCAGCAACGCGTGCGTGGGCTGGCCGGCGCGCAACTGCTGCGCCAGCCATTGGGTGATGTTTCGATAGTCGGCGTTCGCCATGTGCGCTCTTGGGCTGTTCCGCTGTGATGTTCTGGTGTGAATCTGCGAAGAGGATAACTAAACTGCGCGGATGCCTGCGCACTCCGCCCCCATCGCCCCAGATCGGCTCCGCCTGTCGGTCGCCCCGATGATGGACTGGACCGACACCCACTGCCGGAATTTCCATCGTCTGCTGGCGCCGCATGCACGGCTGTACACCGAGATGGTGCATGCGAACGCGGTGATCCACGGCGACCGTACGCGGTTGCTGGCGAAGGACGACACGCAGCATCCGGTCGCGCTGCAGCTCGGCGGCAGCGAGCCGGTGCTGTTGGCGCAGGCGGCGGCGATCGGTGCGGCGCATGGCTTCGACGAGATCAACCTCAACTGCGGCTGTCCGTCCGACCGCGTGCAGGCCGGACGTTTCGGCGCATGCCTGATGCGCGAGCCTTCGCTGGTCGCCGACTGCGTGGCGGCCATGATCGAAGCGGCGCCCTCCACGCCCATCACCGTGAAATGCCGCCTGGGCGTGGACGACGATCACGAGTGGGAACGTTTCCTCGGCTTCGTCGACACCATCGCCGCCGCCGGCTGCCGGATGTTCGTGATCCACGCCCGCAACGCCTGGCTCAAAGGGTTGTCGCCGAAAGAGAACCGCGAAGTGCCGCCGCTGCGCTACGACTGGGCGTACCGGGTGAAACGCGAACGCCCCGGGCTGCAGGTGATCGTCAACGGCGGCATCGCGGATTTCGCCGAAGCCGGCGCGCATCTTGACCACGCCGACGGCGCGATGCTCGGCCGGGCGGCGTATCACGATCCCTATCTGCTGCATCGGCTCGATGCCGCATGGTTCGCCGGAGAGCCGTTCGACAGCCGGCCGTTCGATAATGTGTTGCGCAGCCGCGGCGAGCTGCTGCGCGCCTGGCGGCCGTACGTCGAAACGCAGCTCGAACGCGGCACGTTCCTCAAGCACATGACCCGCCACATCCTCGGCCTGTTCCATGGCGAACGCGGCGGCCGCGCGTTCCGCCAGATCCTCAGCGAAGGCGCGCACCGCCCGGGCGCGGATTGGGCGCTGATCGAACAGGCCATCGCGATCACCGAAGCGTCGCATGAGCGTGCCGCATGACCGTGGCACCGCACGACCATTCTCCGGAAACGCCCCGATGCTGACCCGCGACACCGATGCCTTCCTCGCCGCCGCCCGCACCTGCGCGCCCGACTTCGGCCCAGCCACTGCGAAAGCTGCGTTTCTGGTCGCGCCCGACGGCTTCGGGCTGGCCGCGGAATCGGCCAGCGACAACCGCTACATGGCCGAGGCCGCCGCGTTCGACGCCGCCCGCGCCTCGGCCCAGCACCGCGAGCTGCAGCGCGCGCTATCGACCGAACTGCCGGTGATCTGCTTCGCCGGCGACCCGGCGACGCCGGACGCGGTCTTCCCCAACAACGTCTTCGCGACCGCGCCGGGCCGTTCGATCATCGGCCGCATGCGTCATCCGGTGCGCCAGCGTGAGGCCGCCCGCGCCGACATCCGCCGGTTCTTCATCGAATCTCTGGGCCGCGCCGAGATCGACCTGTCCGCGCAGCCGCACGTCTGCGAGCTCACCGGCGCACTGGCGATCGACCGCGCCCGCGGGCTGGGCTTCTGCGGTCTGTCGGAGCGCTGCGACGAAGCCGGCGCGCGCCTCATGCACGACGCCTTCGGCCTGCGCGCGACGCTCATGTTCGACCTCGCGCCGGGCGAGTACCACACCAATGTCGTGCTCGCGGTGCTGGCGGGGCGAGCAGCGCTGATCTGCGCCGACGGTTTCGCCGACCGTGCGGCAGTCGACACCATCGCCGCCTGCTACGCGCCGCATGCGATCCGGCTGTCGCCGGCCGAACGCGCCGCCTTCGCAGGCAACGCCATTTCGCTGGCGCCCGACAGCGTCTGGATGAGCGCGACCGCCGCGCGCGGGCTCTCCGATGCCAGCCGCGCGTCGCTCGCGGCTGCGGGATTCGGGGTCCGCGAGGTCGAACTGGACGCCATCGAGGCCGCCGGCGGCTCATTGCGCTGTTGCGTCGGCGAGGTTTTCTAGTCACGGCCAGGACAACGTCTTCGGTGTACGTTTGCCGAAGCCGACTCCGGCGCATCCCCGGACCTTCCTCAAACGAATCAATCGCTTGAGCATCATCTTCGTCCCGGCGAGCGTCGCTGGAGCGCTTCCGCAGGCGCATTTCCGATCGACCGGTTGCCGCAAAACACCGCGCATCGCTGCCACGCGACTGAATCGGGACCACCCTGTCAGGTTCCCGTAAGAAAAAGTTAAGGACGGATTCACCGCGTCCTTTCGAGAATGCCCGTCCTGAGCGCGATGATGTGTTCCGCCGTTGTCGCCCGTCCTCTCCGAGTCCCGCCCATGTCTCTTTTTTCCCGCACTCTGACGCTGACCGTCCTGGCCGTCGCCATCGCTGGCGTCGCCTTGCCGGCTGCCGCCCAGCAGGGACGTGGGGCGCGCGGCGAGCGGCCACCGCAGGACGCCGAGCCAGCGCGTCCGCAGCGGGACGACTCGGTGTCCGACGCGGTTCGCCGGATCGAACGCGCCAATCGCGGCCAGGTGCTCAGCGCGGAACGCATGCAATACGACGGCCGCGACGTGACCCGGATCAAGGTGGTCGACGACGAAGGTCGCGTCCGCATCTACATGGACGATCCACAACCGGCCAGCGAGCCGCGCCGTCCGTCGTCGCGCGACGACAATCCGCCGCGTCGTCGCGACGACGACTGAAACAGCAGGCACTGCAACAGCAGGGCGATCACGACGCTTCGGGTCGCGATGCCGCCGTCCTGCTTCCGCAGCGCCGGCACACCGATCGGCATTTCCCTCATAAGCGCAATCTGAACAGGCCGACCCGTTCGCGCCCGGACAGCCTCCATGCGCGGCTATGCTCCGTACCTGAACAAAGCGTCGGCACTCCGCCGACCCTGGAGCAATCGATGCGCATTCTTCTGGTCGAAGACGAAGCCCCTCTCCGCGAAACCCTGGCCGCCCGGCTCAAGCGCGAAGGTTTCGCGGTGGACACCGCCCAGGACGGCGAGGAAGGCCTGTACATGGGCCGCGAAGTACCGTTCGATCTGGCGATCATCGATCTGGGTCTGCCGAAGATGTCGGGCATGGAGCTGATCCAGGCCCTGCGCGGCGAAGGCAAGCAGTTCCCGGTGCTGATCCTGACCGCACGTTCCAGCTGGCAGGACAAGGTCGAAGGCCTGAAACAGGGCGCCGACGATTATCTGGTCAAGCCCTTCCACGTCGAAGAACTGCTGGCGCGGATCAACGCCCTGGTGCGTCGCGCCGCCGGCTGGAGCAAACCGGCGCTGGAATGCGGGCCGGTCACGCTGGATCTGGCCGCGCAGACGGTCAGCGTCAACGGCACCAACGTCGACCTGACCAGCTACGAATACAAGGTGCTGGAATATCTGATGATGCACGCGGGCGAGCTGGTATCGAAGGCCGACCTGACCGAGCACATCTATCAGCAGGATTTCGACCGCGACTCCAACGTGCTCGAAGTGTTCATCGGCCGGCTGCGCAAGAAGCTCGATCCCGATGGCGCGCTGAAGCCGATCGAAACCGTCCGCGGCCGTGGTTACCGTTTCGCGATCGCGCGCACCGGCGACATCTGAAGCCCGATGATGTCCTGAACCCAGGCATCCGAATCAAACGTCCGAAGTCCATCGTTTGAACCAGGTTCCACCACGCCGTCCACGAGGCCGCAGACCGATGCATCGCGGCATCACGCACGGACAATCGAGCCCCTGTCATGTCCAAGCGTGAGCGCCTGTATCACTGGCGGCCGCGTTCGTTGCAGACGCGACAACTGCTGGCGGCCAGCCTGGGCCTGATCGCATTCCTGGCGCTGGCCGGTTATGCGCTGGACCGCGCCTTCCTCAGCACCTCCGAAAACATCCTGCGCGGCCGGCTCCGCGATTACGCGCTGGATTTCGCCCGCGAGACCGAGTTCAGCCGCGGCGGCGACCTCGTTCCTCCCTACGACGACAAGCTCCCCGACCCGCGGCTCAAGCGTCCGGGCAGCGGGCTGTACGCCCAGATCGTGCTGCCGTTCGTGCTGTGGGATTCCGATTCCGCGCGCGGTCCGCAACTTCCGCAGGTCCGCATGCTCACGGCGGGCGAGGAACGCTTCGAAGGGCCGCTGGAATACGTGAAATCCAACGGCGAGATCAGCCAGGCCTACCGCTACGGTTACGGGCTGGTGTGGCCGGGCGACGATCTGTCCGACGAAGTGCCGCACACCATCTATATCCTGGAAGACACCTCGCGGCTGCAGAACCAGCTGACGGTGTTCCGGCGCGCACTCTGGGGCTACCTCGGCGGCGTGGGCGTGCTGCTGTTGATGCTGCAGGTGGCGGTGTTGCGCTGGAGCCTGCACCCGCTGCGCCGGGTGATCGACGAACTCAAGCGCGTGCAGCGCGGCATCGCGTACCGGATGAGCGAGCGCCACCCGCGCGAGCTGGAACCGCTGACCGAAAGCATCAACGCTTTCATCGAAAGCGAACGCGAGAATCTCGAACGTCAACGCAATATCCTCGCCGACCTCGCGCACAGCCTGAAGACCCCGCTGGCGGTGCTGCGCAGCCGGATGGACAGCGGCACCGACGGCCCCGAACTGCGCGCGGAACTCGACGAACAACTCAAGCGCATGAACGATCTGGTCGGTTACCAGCTCAGTCGCGCGGCGTCCGGCGGACACAAGCTTTTTGCGGCACCGCTTGCGCTGGAGGCCAGCGCCGAGGACATCGTCAGCGGGCTGGAAAAGGTCTATTCCCGGAAAGGCGTGCTCTGCGAATTCGAGATCGATCCGGAGGCGCGTTTCTATGGTGAGAAGGGCGACCTGCAGGAACTGCTGGGCAATCTGCTGGAGAACGCGTTCAAGTGGGCGCGTTCGCGGGTCCTGCTCACCGTGAAAGCCGGCGAAAGTGCGCCCAACCGCCGCCCCGGACTGCTGCTGCAGGTGGAGGACGACGGCCCCGGCATCCCCGAGGAAAAGATCGCGCTGGTGCTGCAGCGCGGTGTGCGCGGCGACGAACGCGTGCAGGGCCACGGCATCGGCCTGGCGATCGTCCAGGACATCGTGCGCAGCTATCGCGGCGAACTGGAAGTCGGAAGTTCGCAGGAGCTCGGCGGCGCACGTTTCGAAGTGACGCTGCCGCCGGGGCTGTGATTCGCAACTCGCAACGCCGACGTCGGCTTCTGAAAAGGGTTCGATTTCCGAAAACATCAGCTCCTGTCATTCCAAACCCGGCTTTATCGGCTGAGGAATCTGCTTTTGGCCACCCGAGAACAAAGCATCAGCAGATCCCTCCGTCGGCTGCGCCGGCGTTCGGGATGACAAGGTGTTTACGCTCACCGCTCATCCCCGTTCACTCGAATGGCGACGGCCCGTAGAAACGTTGCAGATGCGCGGCGATCGCCGGCATCTCCTCGCGCAGCAGTTGCGGCGCGCTGAAATGGTATTCGCTGCAGACCGCGAAGAACTCGTCGGTGGCTTCGGCGGCATACGGGTCAATCGCGGTCTCGTGGCCGGCATCCACTTCGGCCACGAAAGCGTCGTAGGCATGCTGGAAATCCTGCGCCCACGCGCGCTGCCAGTCGCGCGGCAGCGGCGGAGTGCCGTCCATCACGCCGTCGAGCACATCGAGCTTGTGCGCCATCTCGTGCACGGCGACGCAGCAGCCGGCCTCGGGGTCGTCGATATCGGCCTGCACGTCGGCCCAGGACAGGATCAGCGGCCCGGCGTCCCAGGACTCGCCGATGAGGTCCTGATCCTCGATGTGCAGCACACCGGCAGCGTCGACGTGATCGCGCTGCACCCGGAACGCATCCGGATAGACGATCAACTGCGACCAGCCGTGCATGCCCTCCGCGCCGAACTCGAGCAGCGGCAGGCAGCACAGCGCGGCCAGCGTACAGCGCTGATCGGGATCGAGCGTCAGACCGTCGACCGGCGTGATGGTCTTGCGATGCAGGAACTGCGCGCTCAGCGCGGCCAGGCGGGCGTCGCGCATGGGGTCGAGCGCCGCAGCCCATGGTACGGCCGCGCGGACGCGGCGCCACTGCGCGGGATCGATGGCAGGATTGGTTCGGGCGAAGAGCCCGCGGAACCAGCGCAAGCGAGACAGGGACCTGTGCGAATGCGGTCGTCGGGCAGATCAGCCGGACTTGCCGGCTGGACGGATCAGCGGAACATGCCCGGCAGGAAGCGGTGCCAGCGCGGCGCGCGGACCGGCGGCGTACCGTTGCTGCGGGCGGCCGGAGGCGTCTTGTTGGTGGCGGGCACGGCGCTGCGCTTCGCTGCTGCAGGTTTGATCGCCGGAGCCGTTTCGGCATCGTCGGTTGCGGCCAAGATATCCGGGCATTCGGCGGAATCGCCATTGGCGCTCGACAGGGGCGATGTGCGCGCAGCCACGGGCAGGCTGGCCAAGGCGAGCGCGAGAGTCGTGAACAGAACGAGGCGTGAGCGGCGCATGACGACTTCCATCGAATGGGGAGGGCCCAGACAAGACCCGGACTATAGCGCGGATGTGACCGGGTTGGAGCGGCCATCCGGCGAACGGCATCCTGCTGCGCCGCAGCATCCAGCTCGCCGGAGTTGCGGCAGACTCGCCACGTGAACGACATCGCCCCCGACCCGCAATCCGATACGCCCGCCCCTCCCGGCCAGACGCCCGCGAGTGCGCCCAGCCGCCCGGACACCCTGACCGCGCCGGCCCTGCGCCGGGCGCTGATCGCCGGCGCGCGCCGGGTCATCGCCGCCCGCGACGGGCTCAATAAAATCAATGTCTTTCCGGTGGCCGACGGCGATACCGGCAACAATCTCGCCTTCACCCTGGGCAGCGTGCTGAACGGCGCGCTGAGCCGGCGCAGCCGCCACATCGGCGAGCTCCTGAAACGGATCGGCGACGACGCCATCGACGGTGCGCGCGGCAATTCCGGGGCGATCCTCGCGCAATTCCTGCACGGCGTGGCCGAACACGCCCGCGCGCAGCCGGTCCTGGACGCGCAGACCCTGGCCGCGGCGGTGCGTCACGGCGCCGACAGCGCCCGCAGCGCCCTCGCCCATCCGGTCGAAGGCACCATCCTGAGCGTGATCGACAGCTTCGCCGATGCGATGGAGGAATCCGCGACCCGGCTGCGCGACGATCCGCGCGGCGGATTCTCCAGCGCGCTGGTGCAGGCGCGCAGCGCGTTGGCGCGCACGCCGCAGCAGATGGCCCTGCTGCAGAAGGCCGGCGTGGTCGATGCCGGCGCGCAGGGTTTCGTCGACCTGCTTGAAGGTATTGGCGAATTCGTGGATGGCGGCCCGCGCGCGATGCGCCTGCGCGCGCACCTGCGCGCCGCGAACGAAAGCGAGGGCATCCACGACCACGACGACACCCACGACGACGGCCACGCGGCGCACGGCGAGGTCGATCCCGAGCGCCGCTGGTGCACCGAATGCCTGCTGATCGTGGACGGCGAGCGCGGCACGCCGATCCAGCGCGAACCGCTGCGCGCGGCGCTGGAAGCGATCGGCGCGGACTCGATGGTGCTGGCCGGCGGCGGCACGCGGATGCGCGTGCATGCGCACGTCGGCGCGCCGCAGCAGTTGTTCGACGCCTGCGCCGCCTTTGCGACGGTCGAGGGCATGAAGGCCGACGACATGCTGCTGCAGTCGCAAAGCCCCGCGCGCGCCGACCGCATCGCGGTGATCACCGACAGCGCCGCCGATCTGCCCGAGGACGTCATCGAACGCCACGGCATCCACGTGGTGCCGGTGCGGGTGAATCTGGACGGCCGCGATTATCTGGACAAGATCGGCCTCACCACCGGCGAGTTCTACCGGCGCATGGCGGCCTCGCAGCAAATGCCGCGCACCAGTCAGCCACCGCCGGGCGATTTCCGGCGCCAGTTCGAATTCCTGTGCGCGCATCATCCGCTGGTGGTGTACGTCGGTCTGTCGCGTGCGATCTCCGGCACCCTGCAATCGGCGGAACACGCCGCGGCGCGCGGCGATGCCGGCAGGGTCAGGGTGTTCGACACGATCAACGTCGCGGGCGGCCAGGGATTGCTGACCTGGCGCGCGGCCGAGCTGGCCGATGCCGGCGCCGATGCGGACGCGATCCTGCGCGAACTCGAAGGCCTGCGCCCGCTCACCCTCACCTGGGCAATGGCCCGCGACATCACCCACGCCGTGCGCGGCGGCCGCATTCCCCCATGGGCCGAGCCCGCGGTGCGCTTCACCGGGCTCACGCCGATTGCCCGGGTGAACGCGGACGGCAAACTCGGCATCGCCGGCGGCCTGTTCGCGAAAGCGAAAGCGCCGGAGGCGTTCGCCGCATATGTCGCGAAGCGCGCTGGTAAAGCACTGGGCAAACACACCCGGCTGCGCGCGATCATCGGTCACTGCGACGCCCGTGAAGACGGCGAGCGGCTGCTGGCAGCGCTGCGCGGGCGTTTGGATCTGGTCGACGCGCATCTGGTCGAAACCGGTCCCGCCATCGGCGCGCATGCGGGACGCAGGACATTGGTGGCGTCGTTGCAGCCGGCGCCGGGCTAACATGTCGCCCACGACATGCGGTCGGCAAACATGATGCCCAAAGCGGCGACGCCGACAGGCGAGCGGGTCGGTACCGGAGCGAAGAGCAGGAACGGATGGGCTGGGCGACACGACACATCGAAGCACTCAATCGCGGCGAAACCGTGAGCTTTCGCCCGACCGGCGGATCCATGACCGGCCGCATCGAATCCAGGCAACTCTGCACCGTCGAACCGGTGGACGATGCCGCGTCGCTGCGTATCGACGACATCGTGCTGTGCAAGGTCAAGGGCGCCGAATATCTGCATCTGATCAAAGCGATCCAGGGCGAACGGTCCCAGATCGGCAACAATCGCGGCTACATCAACGGCTGGATCCGGGCGGATGCCATTTTCGGTCGCTGCGTGAAGGTGGAAGCGTGATGCCCGCCACCGCTGTCGCCGCCATGGTCATCCTTGTGGCCTACCTTCTCGGCTCGCTCTCCGGCAGCCTGCTGCTGGGCAAGTTGCGCGGCGTGGACATCCGCACCCAGGGCAGCGGCAATGCCGGCGGCACCAATGCGTTCCGGACCCAAGGCGCGATGTTCGCGCTGGGCGCGGTGGCGATCGATATCGGCAAGGGCTCGCTGGCGGCGTGGTTGGGCCTGCGCTTCGCGGATGCTGGCAGCGTTGCGTGGCTGCCCTGCGCCACCGCGTTCGCCGCAGCCATCGGCCACGTGTGGCCCGTGTGGCACGGCTTCCGCGGCGGCAAGGGCGCGGCCACGGTGATCGGCGGCATCGCCGTGCTGTGGCCGGCGGCGGTGCCGGTGCTGTTCGCGGTGTGGGTGTGCGTGTTGATCCTCACCGGATATGTTGGCCTGGGCACCATGCTCACCGGCTTGTCATTCGCGACGCTCGCAGTGGCGATGGATGTCGACGGGACGCTTCGCATCTTCGCAATCGCCTCCGCGCTGCTGCTGCTGTTCACCCATCGCGCGAACATCGCGCGGCTGCGCGCGGGCACCGAATCGCGCTTCGAGAAAGCGCGGCTGCTGCATCGCTGGACGCGTCGCGCGTGATTGCCGAGGTCTCGAACGAACCACTGGATGCCGCGTCGTTGCGCGCATCGATACCGGCCGCCGCACAAGCCCGCATCGCAAGCCTCGACATCGTCGACAGCATCGATTCGACCAACAGCGAACTGCTGCGCCGGGAAACGCCCGCGCAGGGCATCGCTGCGCTGTTCGCGGAGCATCAGAGCGGCGGACGCGGCCGTCAGGGTCGCGTCTGGGCGTCGCCGCCCGGCAGCAATCTGTATCTGTCGGTCGCACGCTGTTTCGACGGCACGCTCGCCCGCCTCGGCGGCCTGAGTCTGGTCGCCGGGATCGCGGCCACCGAAGCCTTGCATGCGTTGGGCGCGGACACGGTGCGGGTGAAATGGCCGAACGATCTGGTCGTGATCGACAGCGACCATCTGCACAAGCTCGGCGGCGTGCTGGTCGAAGCCGGCCTGCAGGACGGGCGGCCGCGCGCGGTAGTCGGCCTGGGCGTGAATCTGCGCATGCCCACGACGGCCGCAGCGGACATCGACCAACCCTGGACTGATCTGCGCGCGCTGCTGGGCGATGCGTTGCCGTCGCGCAATCGCGTCGCGGCCACTGTACTCACGACATTGGCCGAGCATCTGGATCGCTTCGACGCCGAGGGTCTGGCGCCGTTCCTGCCGCGCTTCGGCGCGCTGGACGCGCTGCATGGCGCCGCAGTGACCGCGACCCTCGGCGACCGCACGCTTGCGGGCGTCGCCGCCGGAATCGCCGACGACGGCGCGCTGCGCCTGCGCACCGACGACGGCGAACAGCGGCTGCGCGCGGGCGAAGTCAGCGTGCGACGGGGCCCGCCGACGCGGGCATGATGCCGACGATGACGACCTTTCTCTTCGACCTCGGCAATACCCGGCTGAAATACGCCGAGCTGCGCGACGACGGCAGCCTGGGCGATGTCGTGGCCGTCGCGCACGACGGCGACGCGCTGCCCGCGGACTGGGATGCGGCACTGCCGGCGCGCTTCGAGGCGGCGGCGCTGACCATGGTCGGCGCGACCGCGCTGCGGACGCGGCTGCTGGATGCGCTGACCGCGCGCTGCGGGCGGATCTCGATCGCGCGGACCGTGGCGACCTTCGGCGGCCTGCGCATCGCTTATCCGCAGCCCGACACCCTGGGTGCGGACAGATTCCTGGCGATGCTGGGCGCGCGCGCGCGCAACAGGCGCGCAAACGACATGCGGCCGTGGCTGGTGGTCGGCATCGGCACCGCGATCACGCTCGACCTGATCGACGCCGACGGCCTGCATCGCGGCGGCCGGATCGCGCCATCGCCGGCGCTGATGCGCGAATCCCTGCATGCGCGCGCAGCGCAGCTCCCCGAACACGGCGGCGAGTGCGTCGCGTTCGCCGACAACACCCCGGACGCGCTGCGCTCCGGCTGCGACGGCGCAGCGCTGGCGCTGATCGACCGCGCACTGCGCGATGCCGAATCATGGCTGGGCGCAGCGCCTGCCCTGATCCTGCACGGCGGCGGCGTCGATGCCCTATCCGGCCTGAGCGGCGACGCGACGCGCGCGCCGGCACTCGTGTTGGAAGGCCTGGCGGCTTGGGCGACAATCCCGGCATGACCCTGCGCGCATCGATCGTCCTGCTGGCGGTACTCAATCTCGGCGTGGCCGCGTGGTGGCTGCTGCGGCCGGACGCAGTGCCGCTGCCGATCGTCGAGGCGCCTTCGGGCATCGCCCGCCTGCAACTGCTCAGCGAACGTATAGGGCCCGCGCCGACGCCCGCAATCAAAGAAGCGGCAGCCGATCCCCGGCCCGACGCAATCGAAGCGCCGGCACCGCCCACAGCGGCCGCGCCCGCTGCATCAGCCGCCGTCGCACGCTGCTACAGCTTCGGGCCTTTCGCCGATGCCGCCGCGCTTGCGACCGCCCAGACTGCCCTGCGCCCCGGCGCGCTGCGTCTGCGCACCCGCGAGACGCGCGAGGGCGGCGGCCGCGGGTGGCGGGTCTATCTGCCCGCCGCCGCCGACCGCGCTACCGCGAACGCCAGCGCCGACAAACTCAAGGCCGCAGGTTTCACCGATCTGCTGGTGGTCGGCGACGGCGCCGAGGCCAACAGCGTCGCGCTGGGCCGCTTCAGCAGCGAGCCCCGGGCCCAGCAGCACGCTCAGGCGCTGCGCGCGGCCGGCTTCGCCGCCAGGGCCGAGCCGCTGGGCGAGGTGCGCACGGCGCGCTGGATCGATCTCGCCGCTGGCGAGGGCTTCGATGCCGCCGCCGCGCGTCGCACCAGCGGGGCAGCGCAGTCGCGGACGGTCGATTGCGCCGGGGTGCGCTGAATCGCGGTCTCTGCCCAGCCGGAGCACCCTGTTAGAATCCTCCCCTCGTGCCGGGACTGCCTCGCGGCCCGCACAGCAGATCTCGCCGGCATAGCTCAGTTGGTAGAGCAACCGCCTTGTAAGCGGTAGGTCGTCCGTTCAAATCGGACTGTCGGCACCAAACCCCCTTCTTTCCGGGAATCCCCCATGCAGCGCAGCTTCCCGCCCGTGTCCCTGATCGGCGTCCCTACCGACATCGGCGCCGGCCACCGCGGCGCGCGAATGGGGCCCGATGCCCTGCGCATCGCCGGCATCGGCGAGGCGCTGGCCGCGCGCGGCGTGGACGTGGCCGATCGCGGCAACCTCGCTGGCCCCTCCAATCCGTGGCTGCCGCCCACCGACGGCTACCGCCATCTGGACGAAGTGGTCGCCTGGAACCGCCTGCTGATGGACGCGGTCGGCGCCGAACTGCGCGCGAACCGCATGCCGATCGTGCTTGGCGGCGATCACTGTCTGGGCGTCGGCTCGATCACCGCGGTCGCCCGCTACTGCCGCGACACCGGCAAGAAACTCAGGGTGATCTGGCTCGACGCCCACGCCGACTTCAACACCAGCAGCGTCACGCCCTCGGGCAACATCCACGGCATGCCGGTGGCCTGCCTCTGCGGCATCGGCCCGGAGCCGCTGGTCAACCTGGGCGGCAGCGCCCCGGCGATGCGCCCCGACGAAATCCGCCAGATCGGCATCCGCTCGGTCGACGCCGGCGAAAAACGGCTGGTGAAAGAGCACGGCCTCGACATCTACGATATGCGCTACATCGACGAAGTCGGCATGAAGCGCGCGATGGAAGAAGCGCTGGAAGATCTCGACGACAACACTCATCTGCACGTGAGTTTCGACGTGGATTTCCTCGATCCCAGCATCGCCCCCGGCGTCGGCACCACCGTGCCCGGCGGCCCGAACTATCGCGAAGCGCAGTTGGTGATGGAAATGATCGCCGACACCGGCCGCATGGGTTCGCTGGACATCGTCGAACTCAACCCGGCGCTGGACAACCACAACGCCACCGCCGAACTCGCGGTGGACCTAGTGGAAAGCCTGTTCGGCAAATCGACGCTGATGCGGGATTGAAGCAGTGCGGAGCTGCCGCAGGCGACTCCGCTAACACGACACATCTCCTGTTTGGACATGCGGCGGAATCCGCTTCGCGGGTTGCCGCCCGACGAATGCGGCCACGTGGCCTTCCGTGTCGACATCCCCGCACATGCCTCACTCCCGGAAGGTGCGCCAGGGCGCACCCTAGAAAACATCCGGTAGCTTAGGGCGTGCTCCAGCACGCCGCATGTACGAGTTACAGGCCTTCCAGCACGCCGCCTTGTGCGGGTTAAGGTCTTGAAGAGCCATTAGAGATCGTCCACGTGGATCCTGACATCACTCCAGCCTTCTCTGCTTTCCATCGAACGCACGGGCAACGCTTCCCATGGACCTGCGAGGATGCCGAGGTAATTAGCTCGCTCGGCATCGACATTGCCCGCTTCATACGTGGCAGTCAGCTCCACGTATGAATAAGAAAACCGGTCGAAAACTTCCTTCTGCCTGGTCAATTTCGATCTCAACTGCAAAGCGAGTCTGGTATTGCCAAAACGATAGTCGTGCTCGCTCGGGAAGAGCAGGATTGTGCCGTTCAGGACCGCGACGTATCCAACTATCCTGATGCGGCGTCCATTGTAGAAGCCACTGTCGTGCTGGAGTTCGTGAAAACCGACCTCACATACCGTTTTCCCACACGAGACTCGCACGCTCGGCTGTGAAACGGGCGCTCCGCGGGAGTCCGCAGAGACAACTAACTGTGGATCGCGAAAGTACACCGCCGCCAGCAGCACAAAAGAAAGCGCTTGCAGGAAAAAGAGCACATAGATCAACCATAGGCTTGACCTGATCATTTCACCTGCCTCACTGCATCACGCGAGTTGTAATGGTAAAGGGTTCCGTTCGGTAGCGAGACGTACCCCCCATGCCGCGATTTCGTCAGAAAATCGATATCGTTGGTACTGAACGGGGAATGCCACTCCTTGCCCCAGCCGTTGTCCGGATGAGTGTGGAAGTCCGTGAGCCTGTCGGGATTGTACTGCGTGACCGTATATCCAATGCCATTTTTCGGATTGAATCGATTACCAACCACCACGTTGACGGCACCGAATCCCCCTCTAGGCATGGGCTCGATAACGGCACCGATCTCAACGCCATACTTTGTCGAAATCGGCTGAACGAGAACCTGAAGATAGGCAGCAGCTCCGTCTTCGGTCTTTGCGACGCGCCTGTAAAAATGGCGGCTAAGTTTCCCTACTTCCGCAACCGCCGCGTCGTAACGCTCCTGCGCATTTTCGGCCGTGAACTTGGCTTTGACTGCCTGTCCACCTTCGGAACTGTGTACAAGCTCGTTGAACGCATAACTGAATGCGGCGGTCAATGCCCCGTTTGCGAATTTCCCGCCGGTCAGCGCCGAGACAGCGCCTCCACCAATGGCAGCAACGATTGTCTGCGTGACAATGCCGCCGCCAGCTACGCCCGCAACCGCACCAGAGACCTGCCCAAGACCTGCGCTCAGGAACCCATTTCCAAAGTTGCCGCCCTGCAATTTGGCCATCACGCCGCCCGCGATTCCATGAGCGAGAGCCTTTTGCGCAAACTGTCCACTCGTGAATCCACTCCCCAGAAATCCTGTTCCTGACGCACCTTGCATACCCTGGAATGTCTCGCCTATTCCAAAGAAGAGCGCGGCTGAAAAAGCTCCTGATAGTGCGCCACTCGATCCACCAGAAATTCCGCCGCTGATCGCTCCGCCTGCAACGACTACCGAAAGCGTGACCGCGTTGACAACCAGAGCCGATGTACCTGCGTACAGGGCAGCGCTGATTTGAGGCGCAAACCAACTCACCGCAATCGCAACAGCCGTAGCCGCCCACTGCCGCTCCTCCAACCCGATCATCCCGCTCGGGTCGGTATACCGGTACGGGTTATTGAACACGTAGGTATACGCGTTCCAGTTCTGCGGATTGTCCGGCGCCTGGATCACTGGATCCGGTTGCAGGAATCGACCCAAGGTCGGGTCGTAGATCCGCCCGTTCATGTGGATCACGTCCAGGCCATCCAGCATCTCGTGGCCGGTGTACCCGCGATTGGTGCTGGACAGACCAGTGGTGGTCAGCGCGGTTGCGCTGCCATTGACGCGACGCTCGCCGAAGGCGTTGAAGCCGCC
This sequence comes from Chitinophaga pinensis, assembly GCA_943371935.1. Taxonomy (GTDB): domain Bacteria; phylum Pseudomonadota; class Gammaproteobacteria; order Xanthomonadales; family Xanthomonadaceae; genus Lysobacter_I. The sequence continues at coordinate 49,397 of CALRWS020000004.1, forward strand.
GCCTTCCAGTACCGTGCCGGCCTCGTTGGTGGCCTTCACCACGCTGCCCTGGTGGTCCTGGAACAGGTAGCGGTTCGCGGCGATGCCGTTCACCACGTTCTGCACCAGCACCCCACCGATGTAACGCTTATAGGTGGTGGTGCCGTTCTCGCTGACGATCTCCAGATTACCCACGTACAACGTGCGACGCGTACCGATGACGCCGTTGCCGGTGTCCTCGCGCTTGTAGCGTGCGCCCGCCGGGTCGTACCAGAACCGCGCGCGCTGCAGCGGCGCAGCGGCCGGGCCCTTGAAGATTTCGTGAGCCTGGTCCGCGGCGGTGTAGCGGATCGTGCGGTCGTGGCTGTCCCCCAGGGCGCTGTCGGCGAATGTTTGATTGCCATGCGCGTCGTAGGTGTAGCGATTGTTGCCGGCCAGCAGCACCTGATGCGGGCTTTGGGTGGCGCTGGCGTTGTCGATGCCGCCCTGCTCGCCCGATGTCAGTCCGCACCCGGCGCGGCCCGCGTAGAACAGGCCGACCGATGCGGACCCCGGCAATGCCTTGCCGCAGACATTGCCGAGCTTGTCGTAGTGGAACCAGTCGGTGAACGGCCCGGTGGTGCCTGGATAGTCGGTGGTTCCGATACGCGTGGTCTGACCGTACGTCAGCCGGTCGACGCTGTCGTAAGCGAACTGCTCGGCGTAGTCCTGGCGATCGCGCCAGGAGAGATTGCCCACCGCGTCCCAGACATAGCGGTCGCGCATGATCTGGCAGTTGACGGCATCGGCGCCGGCGCAGGTCTCGGCCAGGCGCCCGGTCAGCGGGTCGTACTGTCGGAACGACTGCATCGCCGCGCTGCCGCCGCGGGTGTCGTGAATGATGTTGCCAAAAGCGTCCGCCGCATGCGCTTCGTAATAAGTAGAAGCGGCGCCGGGTGCGCAGGCGGCGGTGTCGCTGCCCGATGTACCCTCGCAGATGCGCAGCGCATGGCCGCGCGATCCGAAATCGGTCTTGAGCCACTTGCCGCTGGGGTCCTGCGCGAGTCGGGCACGGCCCAGTCCGTCGAGCACGGCCGCAGAGGTGTAGGTCACGCCATCGATGCTGGTCGAACCGGCGATGGCGCGACCCATCGTGTCGTAGGCGTTGCAGCGCGCCCAGTCCTGTTGCATCCCGCTCTGGCCCTGCCAGGACGCGTAGCTGAATCCGCCGGAAGACGTACACCGTTCCTGCCCGGCTCCGTTGGGCGCGGTGTCGTAGTCGGTGACCGATGAGTGTTCCAAGATCGGGCCGCCGACCGCGTGCGCATAACTGCCACGCCACGTGACGCGCCCACGGTAGTCGTAGCGCGACTCATTCGAACTGCCCGCGCCGTCGGTCTCGCTCAGCAGTTCGCCCGCAGCGTTGTAGGTGTAATCCCGGAAACCGGCGTCCGGATCGTTCATCGAGATCTTGCGACCCAGCGCGTCGTAAGTCATCGATGTGACGATGGCCCCGCGGCCGGCATCGCGACTGACGCTGGTCAGATTGCCGGCAGCGTTGTACGCATACGACGTCACCAGACCAGCGTTGTCGTTCACCTGCAGAAGTTCCCCAAGACCGTTCTTGGTTTCCACCTTGGTGTGGCCGCGCGCATCGGTAGCCGTCGTGGTGCTGCCGCTGTAGGCCATCGTGCTGAAACTGAGGTCCGGGGCAGTCGCCTTTACCGGGCGGCCCAGCACGTCGAACTCGGTCTTCGACCAACTGTGCCCGGTCGTGCCGCAGACGCTCGCCACGCCGTCCGGCTCGCCGCCGGCGGTCCCGGAGAGGAAGAACGGCGTGGACACGCGGTGTGCGCGGCCGACAGCGTCGTACTCGGTGCACACACCGGCCGCGTCCTTGCCCGCCACGCCGACGTTGAAGGTCTGCGTCACTTTCAGCACTTCGCGACCAAGCACGTCGTGGTAGGTCCACAACGTGGGCGCGGCGGTGGCGACGGTCTTCGACCGGAACCGTGCGCGCGCCGGACACGTGACCGCACCGGCACCGCTGTTGCACCAGCGATACGTGGTGATGCCGACGACGCCGACGGTATTGGCGGCATTGGGCGCAGTGCCTGCGGAGTCGCTCTGTTTCCATGCGTAGTACGGCCGCCCCAGCGTGCCGAACTTGGCGGCACTACGCACGCCGTTGATGTCCGTCGCCTCGATGACGTTGCCGAACGCGTCGCGGTCCAGTACCTGGGCGGTGATCTTCTCTACCGGCAGCGTCGTGACCACGTCCGGAGCATTCGATGGACGCAACAACTCGATGCTGCGGATCGGATAACGGCCACGCACATCGTATTCCTGTCGACTGTATCGGTGCAGATGCGTGTAATCCCACATGTTGTAGTAGGACACCGCGGATCGGCAGGTGGCCACCGCGTTGTTGCACAGGTAGCTGGCGACGCGGTTGCCGTAATCGTCCAGCGTGTAGGCTTTGCGCAAGTCCTGCAGCGCGCTGCCGCCGGGTTGGATGCGTTCCTCGTTCAAAAGCCCGGTCACGGGCCCGGCCATTGCGTAAGCGAACGATGTCGTGCGGACCACATCGGCTTTTCCCGGACGCCGATGGGTAACCGTGCTTGCGGTCAGACGGCCGAGGCGCCAATGGGTAGGATCGTCGCTGTAAGTGTTGTTGGTGATGACCGTCGAGGTCGGCGTCGTTGCGGTTCCGGTGAAAGTATCGACCGAGGTCTGGCCGACATTTCCGAAACCGGCATGCGTGAATGCCGTCGTGACATAGCTGGTCTGTGTTGCGGTGTAAGGATCGGCAACAGCCTCAAGCGTGCCCATGGTGAACGGCAGAACCGGCGTCTGGATCCCCGGCTGGAAGCCGGTACCGGTGTCGACGATCGCTTCCCAGACCTGCTGGCTCTGCGAAAAACCGGTCCCCACGGGCGCAGCACCCGCTTGTACGCGCGGCGCGAAACATGGTTCCAGCGGCGCTCCGCCGAGGCATCCCGGCGCCACATACAGCAGGTTGATCGCCGCCCACTTCGAAGTCTCGAGCGGAAGCCCGGTGTAAGGGAAATTCTGCGCATATCTGGAACGGGTGGTGACATAGCCACCGGTCTGGTTGGGGTCGATGGTCAGGACTTCACGAAAACCAAGGAATCCCCGGCCACCCGCCTGCATCTTGGCGCCGTTGTAACGGTAATGCAGCGTTGACCGAGTCGCCGGATCGCCGTTCTGCGGAGAGCTGCTGGAAACGCGATGGGTCACATACATCGGCCCGAACACATCCTGGACCGGCGCGCCGCGCCCCCAATTCGTGGCGTTACGCGTGCCATTGTCTGGACGGTAGAGGTCTTTCAGGGTCAGCGGCGCATAGGCGATATCGGTCTGTGCGCCATAGCCGTTGGTCACCCGGGTCAGCACATCGCGCGGGATGAAACGATGCTCGGCATTGGCGCGCGAAAATGCGACCGGCGAGCTCGAATCGTTGTCCCACTTGATCCGCATGTACTCGGCATTGCCGTCGCCATCGATATCGATGAACTGATGACTGCGCGAACCGATGCAGGCCTGATCGGGGCAGCCGATCAACGTATTTCCAAGATCGATTTCCTGGCCGAACAATCCGGACGTCAAGCCATAACGGGCTTTGAAGTGATGGCCGACGCCATCAGGATGGACCAGGTCGGCACGCCCATCGCCATTGACGTCGAGGATCTGGGCATGCGCGTAGGCGGTCACGCCCATCGCGCCATCGCCATTCGCAACGAAGCCCGTGCCCGTGTTCAGGGAGGCCATCACGTTGGGCCATTCGGTATTCCCCATGAACACGACATCGGTCAAGCCATCGCCGTTGATATCCGTGAAGCTGTAGGGCCATTCGGGATGGACGACACCGTCTGCATAACGCTTGAGCGCGACGGCTGTCGGGGACAGCGAATCGACCGCGAACATTTTTCCGATGGAACAGATTGTGGTGCCTTCCTGTCCGCCCGTACCCTGCAGCTCGCCGCTGGGCGGCGCGATCTCGCGTGGGGCCGGGATGACGGTGCCGGGAGGACCGCTTCCTCCCGGAGGAGAACCGCCGCCGCTCGTGCCGCAGGTCGTCTGCACGTTCACGATCAGATCGGAACGTGCGTCGGCATTGAAATCGTTCAATTGCTGATAGTTGTTCTTGCGATACAGCCCCAGGACGTTGTAGCAGGGTCCGCTGGTACAGCCATCTCCCAGCAAGGAAACCGTGCGCGGCGCACCCCAGCGGAACCCGTAACTGCCGCCGCGCTCCATGATCCGCGCAACGAGCGCCCCGCCGGACGGATAGACAAGATCGATCAATCCGTCGCCATTAAGATCGGCCTGCTGCGGTTCGGAATACTTATCGCCGCCAGAGGGAATCGGCTGACTCAGTTCGGCCAGAAGATTGAGGGTTGTGTCGAACGGCTGCGCGGCATTACCTGTGGCACGGTATCCGATCCACGCCGTATCGGTGCGCTGGAAATAATCGTCCTTGCCATCGCCGTCGTAATCGAACAGGAACCAGCTGTAATCCTGCGGACTCCAATACAAGCCGTTGGGCGCGCAGAAGACTGTTCCGGCATTGGCCAATGTCGGACTGCCATTGGCGTCCAGCCGCGAATACAGCAGGTTGACCGTCTTGGACACACAGGCGTCGCCCGATGAGCCGTCCTTCAGCCAGACCATGTCCTGGCGGCCATCGCCGTCGATATCGCCGAACTTCATTCCCTCGAATTTGGTCAGGCTGCCGTTGGGGATCGAGGCCGTTTGCTCCCAGGTCTGGAACAGATTGGTATCGGCGTCATTGGCTCGCGACGCACTCCATTCGAACGTCGTCGGGGCGACACACACCGTAAGACTCGAATCGCGACATTCCTGCACGCTGGTCAGCACTTGTCCGATCCGGCCACGCTGGTAGCTCATGGCGTAATGACGCAGGGCAACGAAGTTGCCGCTGTAAGTGTGGTCCGCGGAAGACCCGATGCTTTCCAGGCGGCTACGGCTGCGAATCAATCCACCAGCCACATAGGCACGGTTGTCGAAGAAATTGCTGGTTTAGTTGAAGACGACTTCCGCATAGGGCGTGCTCGCGGCGCCCGTCTGGCCGGGCAATACGACCTTGCCCGTGTAGCGAACCTTGCTGATCAGGTGTTCGCCCTGGCTTTCCGGCGCAAGACCTTCGGTATAGATGAAATCGATGTAATTGCCGGTCGAGTCCTGAAAGCGGGTCTGCGCCCAACTCAGTGCGAACCCCTCCTTGCCGGGCGCCGTACTGTTGACGTAGCCGTCGGCGCGGTTCGCCGTAACGCTGTTGTCGCGGTCGCCATACCAACTGGTCGAACCGTCCTTGCGCTCGACCGTGAAGAAAGCAACGCCGGCGATACCTCCAGCCGGCGAATAGGCACAGACGCGTTGATAAGACTGGATCTCGGTGAAGAAGCCCTGCACGCTCATACCTGAAACCGCTGGGCATGCCGCATTGGCAGACACGAGCAGTCGCTGTCCGTCCAGGCAGTAACGATCACTCTGCGTATAGTTGATCGGCGCAGGATCGCCGTCCATGACCACGCCACCAACGATGAAATCGCCGGCCTCGCGCGTGGCGCGGCAGCGCGAAATCGCAGACAGGCCCCCGATCGTCCAACCACGACCGATGGGGCCTTCACCGCCTTGGCTGGAGTACTGCAGTGACAGTTTGGGCGCGACGCCAGCCGTACCTGCCGCCGTCAACAGCGGAATCGAGTAGGTCGATGCGCCGGATTCTCCGACGCGGAATTCGGCCGCAATCGCCGCGACGCTGTCGGACAGCAGGTCCGGTGCGATCACACTGCTCAGAGGCTCGCCTGTAGACGAAGCCAAACCAGTCCGGATAACGATTCCGACCGGAAGCAACAGGATCGCGACGACGATGACCAATAAAGCCGCCGCAAGCCTGGACGTCACAGAGATTTCCTGCGCCTCAACACTTTCCTGCATTGATGTTCCCCTTGGCATCGGGGGAGCACCTGCGCCCTCGCCCGACGATAACCTGATCGAACTCCCGTCGCGATGACGAGAGCGACTAACGCCGTCCCGAAAGGCAAGGCCAGTCGCAATTATGCCCCTTCGACACGATATTCGCGTGACCGATGTCGCACGGTCGCTTTCGTTCAAACGGGGGCGATGGAGACGCTTCCATCCAGAACGGTTACCGCTACTTTGCGCAACGCATCCCCGCGGCATGGACCAGCAACGCAGGCGCCTTCGCGCAGCTCGAAGCTGGCGCCGTGCGCGGCGCAGACCAGCAGGCCATCCTTCGATTGCAGAAACTTGCCGGGCGCCCAGTCCAGGCGGCGGCCGGCGTGCGGACAGATGTTCAACCAGGCGCGAACGCGGTCGCCGTCGCGATGCAGGATCAGCGATTCGGCGCTGCCGTCGACCTCGGCTTCCACCTCCAGCAGCCCGCCGTCGAGCAGGTCGGCGAACGTCGCCAGCGGCTTGGCGGCGCTGTCCGGGGTGACGGCATCCTGATTTAACGAAGTTCTCACACCTTCCGTCATCGTGCGTCCGATACTGCGGCGACCGGCCGCTGGCCTTCAGTGTGTCACGACACCCCGCTATGTTCGCCTCATCCGTCTTCCGCTTCCAGAGTTACCGTCACCGCGCAGGCGAGTTCTTCACGCCGCGCAAGCCGCGTCACCGCGCACTGCGCGTGCTGCTGGCGCTGATCGGCGTCGCCGTGCTGGCGGGTCTGCTGGTGGTGGGCGTGGTGGTGGGCGCGGCGATGCTGGGCGTGGGTCTTCTGGCACGGCTCTGGCGCCGCCGTGGTAAGCCGATCGCGGCTGCGCCCGCACGGACCCTGGAAGGCGAGTACCGGGTCGTTCGCAAGCCGATGCTGTCGAACGCGCGCTGAGTTCAGCCGCTTTAAGTTCCGCCGCTCAAGTTCAGTCGCTTTCGATTCCAGCGGCGCGCCGATCCGGGCGTCGGGCTCGACGCACCGCCGCCCGGCGCGCGATCATGGCGCCATGAACGCATCCCTTCCCGATCTGATTCCACCGCCCGCCACGGCGCGCGTTTCCGTGCGCGGCGAGTCGCTGAGCGGTTTCTTCCCGGTCCGTCGCGTCTACTGCGTCGGCCGCAATTTCGCCGACCACGCCCGCGAGATGGGCGCCGCCGCGCCGGCATCGAAAGCCGAACGCGGCACGCCGGTATTCTTCCTGAAACCCGCGGACGCGCTTGTCGTCGATGGCGTCGCCGCCTACCCGCCCGGGACACAGGATCTGCACCACGAGATCGAACTGGTCGTCGCGCTGGGCCAGGATGCGCCCGCCGGGGTGCTCGATCCCGCGCAGGCCGAGGCGCTGATCTTCGGCTACGGCATCGGTCTGGACCTCACCCGCCGCGATCTGCAGGCCGCGGCCAAAGCCAAGGGGCTGCCGTGGGATACCGGCAAGGCCTTCGATCAGTCGGCACCGATCAGTCACCTGCTGCCGGCGGCCGAGGTCGGCGCGCTGGCCGAACGCACGCTGTCGCTGCGGGTCAACGGCGCGCTGCGCCAGGAGTCGCGCCTCGATCAGCTGATCTGGGACGTGCCGGACATCCTCCACGAACTGTCGAAACTCTACGCGCTGCGCGCTGGCGACCTGGTGTTCATGGGCACGCCCGCGGGTGTGGCCGCGTTGCAGCCGGGCGATGTCTGCGAAGGCCGCCTGGACGATCTGATCCGCCTCGACTGCCAGATCGCGCCGCCGCTGTGAAAAACAGCGCCGCGCGGCCGCACAAACGCACTTCGGCGGTCTAGACTCGTTTTCCACATCCAATTCCGGGGGGCATTTCATGGGCATGATTTCCGAGTTCAAAGAATTCGCAATGAAGGGTAATGTCGTCGACCTCGCGGTCGGCGTGATCATCGGCGCCGCGTTCGGCAAGATCGTCAGTTCGCTGGTCGACGGCGTGATCATGCCGGTGGTCGGCAATGTCGTCGGCGGGGTGAATTTCCGCGATCTCGCCTACGTGCTGCAGGACGCGGTGATCGGCCCGGACGGCAAGGAAGTCGCCGCCGCGGTCGCGATCCAGTACGGCGCCTTCCTGCAAACAGTCATCGATTTCGCGATCATCGCGTTCGTGCTGTTCGTGGTGATCAAGGTCATGAACCGGCTGAAGAAGGCCGAAGCCGCCGCGCCGCCCGCCCCGGCCGAGACGCCCGAAGAGGTGCTGCTGCTGCGCGAGATCCGCGACGGCATCAGGAAATAATCGTCGCGCGACAGGCACGGGCCGCGGTCGCGACACGTGACCGACGGCATCTGTATCCGGGGCCGCGGGCTGGTACGCTCGCGGCTTCGTTTTTCCGGGTCGGAGCGTTCGCAATGCGTTCGAAATCGTGGTCCATCGTTGCCCTGTTCACGGCGATCGTTACCGCCTCCGCAGGCGCCGCATCGCCCGAGGCGCCGCGCGAAACCCGCATCCCCGAAGCCGCGCTCGCGAACGCCGCACAGCTGCGCGAACAGGCGCTGCAGGACAACACCGCGTGGCAGGTGGTGGAATCGCTGACCACGGAAATCGGCCCGCGCCTCGCCGGCAGCGAAGCCGACATGCGGGCGGTGCGCTGGGCCGAGGCGAAGTTCAAGGCGCTGGGCTACGACAAGGTCCGGCTGGAGCCGGTGAGTTTCCCGAAATGGGTACGGCGCGGAGAAAGCGGCGCGGTGCTGGGCGAATTCGCGCAGCCCCTGCATCTGACCGCGCTGGGCGGCAGCCCGGGCGGTACGGTCGAAGGCGAGGTGGTGCGCTTTCCCGACCTCGCCGCGCTGGAAGCAGCACCGGCCGGATCGCTCACCGGGAAGATCGCGTTCGTCGACTACACCATGCAGCGCGCGCGCGACGGCAACGGCTACGGGCCCGCCAGCCGGATCCGCAGCCGCGGGCCGAGCGCGGCGATCCGCGCCGGCGCAGTCGGTTACGTCATGCGCTCCGCCGGTACCGAACAGCACCGCTATCCACACACTGGTGTTACCCGCTTCGACGACGGGCTGACGCCGATTCCTTCCGCCGCGCTGGCGCTGCCGGACGCCGAACAGATCACCCGGCTGCTGACGCGCGGCAAGCCGCTGCGCATCCGCCTCGCGCTGGACTGCGGCTGGGACGGCACCGCCGAATCGTTCAACGTCATCGGTGAAATTACGGGCAGCCATCGCGCCCTGCGCGACGAGGTCGTGGTGATCGGCGGGCATCTGGATTCGTGGGATCTCGGCACCGGTGCGGTCGACGACGGCGCCGGGGTCGCGATCACCATGGCGGCCGGGCATCTGATCGGCCGCCTGGCCAAAGCGCAGCGGCCCGCGCGCACCCTCCGCGTGATCGCGTTCGCCAACGAGGAACAGGGTCTGTACGGCGGCAAGGCCTACGCCGCGCAGTACAAACCGGCGGTGGCGCAGCATCAACTGGTCGCCGAGAGCGACTTCGGCGCAGGCCGCATCTATGGGTTCAACACCAGCGCCGTGCCGCATGCGAAAGCGGCAGCCGCGCAGATCGCCGAAGCGCTGAAGCCGCTCGGCATCGAAGCGCTGGCCAAGGGCGGGCCGGGGCCGGACGTCGGCCCCATCGCCGCCGAAGGCGCGGCCTGGGCGTGGCTGGGCCAGGACGGCACCGATTATTTCGACCTGCACCACACGCCCGACGACACTTTGGACAAGATCGATCCCGCGGCGCTGGCGCAGAATGCAGCGGCGTACGCGGTGTTCGCGTATCTCGCGGCGTCGGCCGACGGCGGCTTCGGCAGCGCGCCCAAGGCGCCCGCCACACCCTGAAAACGCATCGTCCGCGCGACGACGCGCGGACGATGCCGACAAGGAATTCACCCACCACCGCACAGGAGTCAGCGCATGGCTTTCCCCACCGCAGTCAACGACCAGATCACCGATGCCATCACCCAGTCCAACATCAAGGTGATCGGCGAAGCCCCCGCCTTCGCGATGGGCGCGATCTACCAGAGCCTCGCCCATTCGACAGGCATCCTGTTCCAGAACTCGGTCGCGGCGCAGCAACAGCAGAACGCGCTGGCGCAGGCAGCGGCGAACCAGGGCGTGATGCAGATCTATTCGATCGACACCACTGCGTCCGCGGGCGCGATCGACAACATCGAACAGGCCGGCGTCGCCGACAATCTGACCAGCCTGTTGACCGTGCTGAATGCCTTCGATTCCGCCAGCCCCAAGGCGAGCGCCGTCGCCGAGGCGCCATCCGCCGCGGAAGACGGTGCCACCGCACCGCCCGTGCGGAACGTCGCGAACCAGATCGAAGCGGCGGTGAGATTCTCCAACGACGCCGTGCTGGGCAACGTGGACGTCTTCGTGTCCGGTCTGCGCGGCACGGTCGACGCGATGGCGCATGCGCTCGACGCGATGAACCGCGTCACCCACGACAACCTGGTGCAGATGCTGCAGGAAGCCGCGCTCTCGACCACGCTGGCGGCGATGATCCGCGAACCGCACAAGGCCGCGGAGTACGAAGCGGTGCTGCAGGCGATCAAGCGGATGGCGTGAGGGGCAGGGACAGGCAGCCTGGCTTGAGTGAGCACCTTTTTTTGTGGGAGCGACGCAAGTCGCGACGGCCTGCGGCAGGTTTTCCAGCAGCCTGTCGCGACTCGCGTCGCTCCCACAAAAGGCTACGAACCGGCGGTATCGCGACTTCCGTCGCTCCCACAGGACGGATCAGCGTGCGCGGGCTCTGAACCACTCGGCCAGCAGCACCGACGTGGCGGCAGCCACGTTGAGGCTTTCCACCGCGCCGCTGCCCGGGATCGACAGCCGCAGGTCGCAGGCCTTGGCGAGTTCCGTATCCATGCCCTCGCCTTCCGCGCCCAGCACGAAGATCGTTCTCTCGGGCAGCTTCGTGGCGAACAGATCGCCGCCGCCGCGCACGACCGTGGCGACGATCGAGAACCCCGCGCCGCGCAGCTGTGCGATGGCGTTGTCTTCGCGGCCCAAGCGCACGAACGGCACCATTTCCGCGCCGCCCTCGGCGACGCGCGCAGCGGCGCCGGACAGCGCCAGGGTCGATTGTTTCGGCAACAACGCCGCGACCGCACCGAAGTGCGCGGCGGAGCGCAGGATCGCGCCGAGATTGTGCGGATTGCCCACGCCGTCCAGCCACAGCGCGCAGCACGGCCCGGGCGGCAGCTCGCGCAGCCACGGCGCCATCGACAGCGGCTCCTCGCGCAGCACGTCCGCGATCACGCCCTCGTGGTGCGCGCTGGCGGCGAGTTTCTGCAGATCGTCCTGCTCGACCACGCGATAACCGACGCGGTTGGCGACGCACCATTTCAGCAGCGGCTGCAGCTGCGGAATCCGCGCCTCGGCCAGATAGAGTTTGCGGATGGCCTGCGGCCGCCGCGCGAACACCGCGCGCACCGCGTTCAGGCCGTAGAGGCGCAGTTCGACATCGCGGCGCTGTTGGCGCGGAGGCTCGGCGGCAGGCGCCGGGGACGAATACGGGGATTGTTTCCAGGGCATGGCGGATTGTACCGAGTGTTCGCAGCGGCTGCGGGCGAACGCCGCGGCCTGCGGATCAGCCGAAGAACAGCCAGGCCGCCAGCGCCACCACGCCGATCAACAGCCATACCCACTGGTGGGTAGCGCCGTCGCCGGGCATCACCGTCGGCGGATGCGACTTCGACATGACCGAGATGGTTTCGGCACGTGAAGCGATCTGCGCCGCGGTCGCCCCCAGATGGTGAGGACCGCTGTGATCGCCGGACTGGTCGCCATTGCCGCCGTTCTGCTGCTCGGCGATCCGCCCGGCGAGGTTCTGTATCATCGCCATCGCCGACTTCAGGTCGCCGCCGCTGGCCTCGCGCAACAGCTTGATCGCGCCCATCTTGTCGCCGCGGCGCAAGGCGTCGATCACGGACGGCGGCACTTGCTGGCTGGTCATGGGCGGCTCTCCGGAAGCGACCCGCGCAGCATAGCGCGCCGGCGCGGCCCGCGGCGGCTGCCAGCCCTGGGGCCATCACGGAGTGAAGCGTATGCAGATCGAAGTCCTCTGCGGCGACATCACCACGCTCGCGGTCGATGCCGTCGTCAATGCCGCCAATCAGGCGATGTCCGGCGGTGGCGGCGTGGACGGCGCCATCCATCGCGCCGCGGGTCCGGAGCTGCCGATCGCCTGCAGCGCCATTCCCATGGTGCGCCCCTATGTCCGCTGCCCCACCGGCGAAGCCCGCATCACGCCCGGCTTTCGCCTGCCCGCGCGCTGGATCATCCACACCGCCGGCCCTGTCTGGCAGGGCGGTCGCGCGGGCGAGCCGGAACAGTTGGCAAGCTGCTACCGCGAATCGCTACGGCTGGCGGCGGAGCACGGCATCGCTTCGATCGCGTTTCCGGCGATCAGCTGCGGGGTGTTCGGCTATCCGCTCGACAAGGCCGTGGCGATTGCGGTGCGCAGCGTGCGCGAGAGTGCGCATCCGCCCGCACGTCTGATCTTCTGCGCCTTCGATGCCGCGATGGCCGATCTGTATCGAAAAGCGTTGCTGTCATAGGGTGCGCTTGAGCGCACCGATGTCCGATGAAACCGCAGCACATGACCTGCGCTTCTGGCGCACCCGATCGCTATCGCGCGATCAGGCGTGCCCGCCGACCTGCGGCGTCTCGCTTTCCAGCTTCTCCAGCGCATGCTTCACCGCTTCGGGCGAATGCGTGAAGGGTGCGAGCAGACGGTAGAACGCCGGCACCACGAACAGCGACAGCAGCGTGGAGAACGCCACGCCGAAGATGACCACGATGCCGATGGTGGCGCGGCTGGCGGAGCCCGGACCACCTGCCACGACCAGCGGCACCGCGCCCATGATCGTGGCGATCGAGGTCATCAGGATCGGGCGCAGACGCACCACGCAGGATTCGATGATGGCCTCGCCGATCTCCCTGCCCTCGTCGCGCAGCTGATTGGCGAATTCGACGATCAGGATGCCGTTCTTCGCCGCCAGCCCCACCAGCATCACGATGCCGATCTGACTGAACAGGTTGAGCGTACTGCCCGCGACCCAAAGACCCAGCAGCGCGCCCAGCACGCCCAGCGGCACGGTGAGCATGATCACCAGCGGATGGATGAAGCTCTCGAATTGCGCGGCCAACACCAGATACACCACCAGCAGCGCCAGCGCGAAGGTCAGCAGGACCGCGCCGCCGGCCTTCTGGAATTCGCGCGATTCGCCCTTCCAGTCGATCTGCGCGGTATCGGGCAGTTCTTCGCGCACCACCTGGTTCGCCCACTCGATGGCGTCGCCGAGGCGGTAGCCGGGCGACAGGCCCGCGGAAATGGTGATCGCGCGCAGACGATTGAAACGGTTGAGGCTGCCGGCTTCGGCCAGCTCGGTGATGGTGACGAGGTTGGACAGCGCGACCAGCTCGCCGTTGTTGCCGCGCACCTGGATCGCCGACAGATCCGACGGCGTAGCGCGGGCGGCGCGTTCGGCCTGCAGGATCACGTCGTACTCCTCGCCGTTGTCGACGAAGCTGGTGACGCGACGGCTGCCCATCATCGTTTCCAGGGTGCGGCCGACTTCGGACACCGACACGCCCAGATCCGCGGCGCGCGCGCGATCGATCATCACCCGCATCTGCGGCCGGGTTTCCTTGTAGTCGGAATCGGCGGCGAAGAAATTCGGATTCTTCTCCATGCGCGCGAGCACCCGGTCGCGCCACTGCGCGAGATCGCCGTATTCGGGGCCGCCCAGCACGATCTGGAACGGCTGGCCGCCGCCGCGGGTCAGGCCGGTGCGCACCTGCGGGTTCACGCGCACGCCGGTCAGACCGCCAAGATCCTTGCGCACCTGCTGTACGACCTCATCGGTGGTGATGTCGCGCTTGTCCCAGTCCTGCAGGAACACGATCGCCTGGGCGGTGTGCATTTCCTCGCTGGCGCCGAAACCGCCGGGCACGCGGGTGTTCACGCGCTGCATCGGCTTGCCTTCGCCCACCTGCTTGAGCAGCACCTCCTCCACCTGCTGGATCTGACCGACCGTGTAGTCGAAACCCGCGCCTTCCGGCCCCACCACCGACGCGAAGAACACGCCGCGATCCTCCGGCGGCGCCAGTTCGCTCGGCACGAACTTGAACAGCAGCACGCTGGCTACCAGTGCCACGACCATCAGCGCGCCGAACATCCACACGCGCCGGATGGTGCGCTCCAGCAGATTGCGATAACCGCGCGATACGCTGTCGAGCTGTTTCGAAACCCAACCGTGCAGGCGGTTCGGCTTGTTGCTGGCATGCGGACGCACCAGCTTGGACGACATCATCGGCGTGAGCGTCAGCGCGACCAGTGCGGAAATGGCCACCGCGGCGGCCAGGGCCACCGACAGCTCGCGGAACAGCCGTCCGGTGTTGCCTTCGAGGAAACCGATCGGCAGGAACACCGCGACCAGCACCGCGGTGGTGGAGATCACCGCGAACGCCACCTGCTTGGTACCACGCTTGGCCGCGACCAGCGCCGGCTCGCCCAGATCCGCGCGACGCTGGATGTTCTCCAGCACCACGATGGCGTCGTCCACCACCAGGCCGATGCACAGCACCAGCGCCAACAGCGTGAGCAGATTGATCGAGAAATCGAAGGCGTACAGCGCGATGAACGCGGCGATGAGACACACCGGCACGGTGACCGCGGGGATGATCGCGGCGCGCACGCTGCCGAGGAACAGCCAGATCACCAGCAGCACCAGCGCGATCGCTTCGAACAGCGTCGCCCACACCCGCTCCACCGCCGCTTCGATGAAGATGGTGCTGTCGAAGGCGACGAAGATCGCCGTGCCTTCGGGAAGATTCTTCTGGATCTGCTCAGCCTCGGCGCGCGCCGCGAGGGCGACATCGAGACTGTTCGCAGTGGATGTCTTGACGATGCCCAGGCCCACGTTGGGCGTGCCGTTGCTGCGGAAATACGCGCGGCGCTCGGCGGATTCAAGCTCGGCGCGGGCCACGTCGCCGAGGCGCACGACGTAGCCGTCGGCGCCCTTGCCCAGCGGAATCTGCGCGAAGTCCTCGGCTTTGAGATAGGTGCGCTCGACGCGCAGGGTGAAATCGCGGTTTTCCGATTCGATGCGGCCCGCCGGCAATTCGACGTTCTCGGCGCGCAGCGCGGTTTCCACGTCGCTCGCGGTGAGGCCGCGTGCGGCCAGCGCGTCGCGGTCCAGCCAGATGCGCATGGCGTAGCGCTGCTGGCCGCCGACGCGCACCTGCGACACGCCGTTCAGCGCGGACAGACGATCCACGACGTAACGGTCGGCGTAGTCGGTGAGCTGCAGCGTGTCCATCCGGGTCGAACTCATGTTCAACCACATGATCACTTCGGAATCGCTATCGGCTTTCTCGACTTCGGCCGGATCCGCCTCTTCGGGCATGCGATCGGCGACCCGGCTGACCGCATCGCGCACGTCGTTGGCGGCGGCTTCGATATCGCGGTCGAGCGTGAATTCGATGGTCACCGACGACCGGCCGTTGACGCTGCGCGACTGCAGGCTTTCGATGCCCTCGATACCGGCCAGCGCATCCTCCAGCACCTGGGTGATGCGGGTTTCGACCACGCCCGCGGACGCGCCGGGATAGGCCACGTCCACCGAGACCACCGGCGGATCGATCGCCGGCAGTTCGCGCAGCGTGAGGCGCGTGTACGACATCACGCCGAGCACGATCAGCAGCAGGCTGAGGACCGTCGCGAAGACCGGACGTTCGATCGAGATATCGGACAGGCGCATGGCGATCAGCTCCGGGCGGGGGCGGCGGCGGGCGATTCCTTGGCGGGCGCAGGTTCGGCCGGTTGCGGCTCGGCAGCGGTGGGCGATGCAGAAGAGGGCGTTCCCGGAGGCTGTGCCGCAGGCTTCGGCGTCGCGGCGCCCTCGCTGATCTTCGCGCCGGGACGCAGCTTGCCGGTGCCGTCCACCACGACGCGGTCGCCGGCCTTGGCGCCTTCGACGATCTCGACCTTGCCGTCGCCGCGCGCGCCCAGCGTCAGCCGCACCTGTTCGACGCTGCCGTCGTCCTTGGCGCGATACACGAAGCTGTCGCGCCCCACCTGCACCACCGCGATCTCCGGCACCATCAGCGCCTGACGCTCGGCGCTGGGCAGGGTGACGTTGACCAGCATGCCGGGACGCAGCAGGCGTTCGGGATTGGGCAGATCGGCGCGCACGGTCACCGCGCGTGTGGCCGGATCCACGCGCGCATCGACGATCGCTACCACGCCATCGAATGTCCGACCGGGATACGCCGCCGCGGTGCCGGTGATCGCGCGACCCCGGGTCGCCAGCGACAGCTGCGATTCGGGCAGCGGGAAATCCACATACACGCGGGCGAGTTCGTCCAGCGTCGCGATCGGCGTGCCGGGCGTGACCAGCGCGCCCGGGCTGACCTGACGCAGGCCCAGCACGCCGGAGAACGGCGCGCGGATTACGCGGTCGGCCAACTGCGCGCGGATCTGGGCGACGCGCGCGTTGGCGGAGTCGCGGGTGGCGCGCTGCGTATCCAGCTGCGAGCGCGCGATCAACTGCTGCTGCGCGAGTTCGCTCTGGCGACGGAAGAGGCGGTCGGCTTCGTCGGCGGTGGCCTGCGCCTCGTTCAATGCGGCGCGCTGTTGCTGATCGGACAGCGTGATCAGCGGCGCACCGGCGCGCACTTCATCGCCGCTGTCGAAATGCACCTGCTGCACCAGCTCGCTGACCTTTGCGGTCACGGTGACCGATTCGCGCGCCTTCACGGTGCCGATGGCGGAGATGCGTTCGGCGAAGGTTTCCGGCTGCAGGCGAACGGTGGTGACCGGGATCGGCCGGTCGCCGCCGCCCTGTCCGCCAGTGGCACCGGCGGGCGCCTTGTCGTCGCCGCCGCAGGCCGCGAGCATCAGCGCCAGGCACGACAGCGCCATGCCGCGCCACCATCGCCGCGCGCCGATGGTCGTGGCGGAAAGGATCAGGGCGTCCGAGCCGAAAGCATCCGTAGGGGAAACATGCGAAGCGAAGCGAGGCATCGTGGGGGCCGGCAGAACGGTCCGGGCGATTGTAGCGGCAGCTTTGCGATGGCCGCATGTGCGGCATGTGCGGGTGCACTTCATTTCACGCGGAATGCCTCGAATTCTCTTGCAGATCGCATGGAATCGTGACCTTTGGCCTATGCGATGAGACCATTCGGCAACACAGCGTTTCGTCGCGGCATGACCCCGTCCATGCCTTCACCCACGCCATCGTTCATGCCATCGCCCATGACCCCGCCGGTCCGCTCATCCGCCCGCACTCTGATCCTCGTCAACGTTGTCACGCTGGTCGCGGCGCTGCTGTTCCGGTGGGAGGTGGCGTGGCTGTTCTGGCCGTACTGGATCCAGAGCGTGATCATCGGCGCCTACGCGCGCAAACGCATGCTCAACCTTGCGCAGTTCAGCACCGAAGGGTTCACCTCCGGCAACAGGCCGGTGCCCGAGAACGAACAGGGCAAGCGTTCGACCGCGAATTTCTTCGTCCTGCACTACGGCGGTTTTCATCTCGGCTATCTGGTGTTCCTGCTGGCCGAGCATCGCGTCTCCGGCCTGTGGAACATGTCGATCCTGTTCGCATGCGGCGTGTCGTTCGTACTCTCGCAGCGGAACACCTATGCCATGCAGCACACGGCGGACCTGCGCGGCAGACCCAATCTCGGCAAACTGATGTTCATGCCGTATGTGCGCATCCTGCCGATGCACCTCGGCATCATCTTCGGCAGCGGGCTGGGCGGCGGTGTCTTCAGTCTGGTGTTGTTCACTGCGCTGAAAACACTCGCGGACATCGCGCTGGATGCCTTCGACCGCAAGGATGCGGAGAAAACCGCATCGCGCGGCGGAAACGCGTGAACGCCGTTCGACATTCCCGCGCTTGCGACGTACACCGCGAAAAGCATTGTCACCCCGTAGAGCGGCCTTCAGGCCGCTGGGACGTGATGCAACTCTCGGAGTAGCGGCCTAAAGGCCGCTCTACAGATGTGATCGGCCGATTCGAATAGACGCCGAGCGCCTTCATGAACGCAGAACGCCGGCACAAGGCCGGCGTTCCGCGAAACTTCCCGATGGCTGCGGCGGATCGCCGCCGGGCGCCATCCAACGGATCAATCGTTCAACTGACCCAGCGCGGCCAGGCCGTTGTCGCGGGCGCGGGCGAATACGGTTTCCTGCGCCTTGCCGACGTTGCCAACCAGGTCCTGCGACCAGATCTTCAGCGCGGCCGACTGCATCGCGCGGCCATAAGAGAACGACAGCGGCCACGGATTCTCGCCGATCTCGTTCATGGCGTTGAGGTGCGCGGTGGCGTCCTCGTCGCTCTGGCCGCCCGAGAGGAAGACGATGCCCGGCAGGATCGCCGGCACGTTCGTCTTCAGGCACATCAGCGTGTAATCGGCGACTTCATCCACCGACGCCTGCTCGTCGCAGCCCTTGCCCGAGATCACCATCGAGGCCTTGAGGATCGTGCCCTGCAGGTCGACGTTGAACTGGTACAGCGCGTCGAACAGCGAACGCAGCGTCACTTCGGTGACTTCGTAACAGGTTTCGATGTCGTGGTCGCCGTCCATCAGCACTTCGGGTTCCACCATCGGCACGATGCCGCATTCCTGGCACAGCGCCGCGTAGCGCGCCAGGGCATGCGCGTTGGCCTCGATGCAGGTGCCGGACGGGATGTCTTCGCCGATGTTGATCACCGCGCGCCACTTGGCGAAACGCGCGCCCAGCGCGGCGTATTCCTTCAGGCGCTCGCGCAGGCCGTCGAGGCCTTCGGTCACCAGTTCGCCCGGGCAGCCGGCCAGCGCATGCGTGCCCTTGTCGACCTTGATGCCGGGGATGATGCCGTTGTCCATCATGATCTTGGTGAACGGCACGCCGTCCTTGGTGGACTGGCGGATGGTTTCGTCGAACAGGATCGCGCCGGAAATGTGCTGATTCAGATTCGGCGTGGTCAGCAGCATTTCACGATAGGCGCGACGGTTCTCTTCACTGTTGGGGATGCCCACGCCTTCGAAACGCTTGGCGATGGTGGCGTTGGATTCGTCGATGGCGATGATGCCCTTGCCCGGCGCCACCATGGCGCGGGCGATGTCGGCAAGCTGTTCGATGCTCATGGCAGGATCCTGGGGGCGGCTGGGAAAGTCGGCCATTATACGCGCACGCCCACTGCAAAAAGAGCATTACGAATCAATCACATACGCCGCCAATGGGCATCCGGGCACGGCCCGCTGCATACGAATTCACAGCATCCCGCCGACGCATGAATGCGCGCCGACCGTGGCAACGGCGCGGCGCTCCACATCGAATGCCTCAGTTGCCTGCGTCCTTCTGGATCTGCTGCACCAGTCGGGTCAGCACATTGCCCGGACCCATTTCGCTGAATCCGGTGACGCCGTTTGCGATCAGGTAACGGACGCTCTGCGTCCATTGCACGGAGTGGGAGATCTGCCGCACCAGCAGCGACTTCACCGACGCCGACGCATCGTCGACCGGATAAGGCTGTGCAGTGACATTGGCGACGACCGGCGTGTTCGGCGCCGAGAACGTCATCGGCGCCAGGAACTCCGCGAACTCCTTCGCGGCATCGGCCATGTAGCGCGAATGGAACGCGGCGCTGACCGGCAGCGGCATGAACATCCGCGCGCCGGCCGCTTCGAACAGCGGCCCCGCCCGTTTGATCTCGTCGACCGGACCCGACACCACCGTCTGCGCCGGCGAATTGAAGTTGGCGATATCGATGCCGGACAATCCGCCCTCCTCGATCGCCCGTGCGATCGCGTCCGCGCCCAGACCGATCACCGCGCCCATACCGCCGTTCGTGGCCTGCGACATCAGTTCGCCGCGCTTCTTCACCAGACGCAACCCGGTCAGGAAATCGTAGACACCCGCGGCCAGCAATGCGTTGTATTCGCCCAGACTGTGGCCGGCGAGATAATCCGCACGCGCGCCCTCGGCGACGGCCTTGTAGTAATGCAGGGCATTGACCACATACAGACTCGGCTGGGTGAACTGCGTTTCCTTCAGTCGATTGTCGGCGTCTTCCAGACAGAGTTCGCGCATCGAGTAGCCGAGGATCGCGTCCACGTCCTTCTCGACCGCCGCGTATTCGCCCACTTCATCGAACAATCCCTGACCCATGCCGCGCTTCTGCGAACCCTGGCCGGGAAAAACGAAAGCAATCATTTAAACCTCGCATCTGCGATGACCGGGCATCGCTTCGGCCTTCTATTCTGAAGTCCGCAGGAACTCGAGGGCAAGCCTTTCCTCGCCCGCGAGCGGCACCGCCCGACGCACGATCAGTTCCGGCACGTGCGCATCCAGACGCTCCGCGCAGACCGCCAGAAGATAATCGGCTTCCGGCTGCAGCTGCCAGAATCGCCAGCGCGCGGGATCGTCGCCCAGCTCATGATCGATGGCGATCCGCACACGGCTGTCGCCCGGATAATCGAAGCTGAATTTGTCGAGCGGCAGTTGCAGGCCCATGCCGCGCGCCTTGATATAGGCTTCCTTGAACGTCCAGTATTCGAAGAAGCGATGCTGCTGCAGATGCGACGGCGTATTCGCGAGTTCGCCGGCTTCCAGAGGCGAGAAGAAGTGATCCGCCACACCCATCGATACGCTGCGCGAACGGACGTTCTCGACGTCCACGCCCAGCGCCCGGCCCGCGGTCACACCGAGCACGATCATGCTGTGGGTATGCGAGAGATTGAACGTCAGGCGCATGTCCTCGGCCTGCGGGTTCAGCGCATGCGGGCGGCCGTAGGCGTTGGTGCCGAACACCCAGTCCCGTGGATCGATCGGCACGTAGCGCGACAATACCGTTCTCACCAGAACGCGCGTCACCAGGTAGCGGCGGCGATCCTTGGCGAAATAGTATTTGGGCTCCTGCGCGCGCTCCTCAGCGCTCAGCAGTTCCCGATACGCGAGATGCAGGACCTCGTCGGAGATCGCTTCGTAATCCACTAGCCACAGATGGATCTCGGATGGATCGAGCGCGATGGGTCCGCTCATGGCGTCACCGCGCACAGTGTCGATCCCGCCATCGCATCAGCACTCATGGATGGCGAGCAGGGCTTTCGATGCGATCATGGTCTCGGACGGATAACCGAACGCATTGTTGATATAGGTCACGCCGTCGATCTTCACGTTCCGGTTGAGATGACTGTGCCCGTACACGTGGATGCTGGGATTGATGCTGCGCAGCTGCGCTTCCAGCCGTTCGGAGCCGAGGATGGGATACAGCAACCGGTTCCAGCCCGAGACGTACCACGGCATCACATCGATACGCGGCAGGAAGTGCGAACAGGTGATCACCATTTCGTCGCGCGCATCGGACGTCGTCGCATTGAGCGCATCGAAATGCAGCGAAATCTCATTCGCACCGTAGCCATCGGGCCAACGGCAGGCGCGGAAATCCATCCACATCGCCTGCAGCTCCTCGGTCGGCTCGCCGAAGGAATAATCGTACCAGCCCAGCAGCGGATGGATCGCCACGCCGCGCTCGCGATACGTCTGCATCGTGACCCCGCTCGCTTCGGCCACCGCGCAGACCTCGGCGAATTTCTGCAGCGAATTCTTTTCGCGGCCTTCGCGCGCCACCCACAGATCGTGATTGCCGGGCACGAACACCACTTTGCGGAAACGTTTCGCGAACGCGCGCAGACACCACTCGAACAGCGGCGGCTTGTCGGTCAGATCGCCGGCGAGGATCAGCACGTCGTCCTGGTAATCGAAAACCGAAAGGTCTTCGACCCATTTGGCATTGGCGTCGTAATCGACGTGGATATCGGAGAGCGCGAAGATTCGCATGCGATGGGGTCAGCCTTGCCGGATCGGCGAGAGCCGGATGCAGCCAGGATCGCAGGAGCCCGCAGACCGCGGGTGCGAGAGATCCTGGCGAGATGAATAAAAGCCGTTATCGAAGCCTGCGGCATTGAAGCCCAGCGACATGAACGAAATCCCGAAGAATGACACCACCACTCCTTTCTGCATGATCCGATATGCAAACCTGTTGCCCAGACACCCGTTTTCTATACGCACCAATTCACCGCGTCATTTCGTACGAAGCGCAATCTCGTAGGATGGGTTGAGCGCAGCGATACCCATCGCTTGGGATGCCGATGGGTATCGCTGCGCTCAACCCATCCTACCTTGCTGCGTTTCAAACAGCCGGAAATTTCAGCCGATCACAACTCCCCCAACCCCTCCGCAGTCCCGTCATCACCCACCTGCAGCAATCGCAGCGTATTCGTGGCGCCGTGGGTTTCCATGTGTTCGCCGCTGGTGAAGACCACGCGGTCGCCGGGCATGAGCAGGCCGGCGTCGACAAGTTTGCGGATGCTGCCGCGGGCGGCCTGGCGCGGGGTCTGGCCGCGGCTGTCGTAGTCCATCGGGAAGACATCGCGCATCATCGCCATGCGCCGGCGGGCGCCACCGTCGCGGGCGAACGCGAAGATCGGCGCCTTGCCGCGGAAGCGCGACAGGAAGCGCGCGGTGCCGCCGGATTCGGTCATCGCCACGATCGCGCCGACGCCGATGTGTTCGGTGAGGAACATCGCGGTCATCGCGATGGCTTGGTCGGCACGCTGCAGGTTGCGCGGCGCCGCTTCGAAATCGGTGTCGTGCTCGAACTGGCGCTCGGCGCCCAGGCAGATGCGCACCAGCGCTTCGACCGCCTTGACCGGGTACATGCCGGCGGCGCTTTCCTGCGACAGCATCACCGCGTCGGTGCCGTCGATGACCGCGTTGGCGACGTCCAGCACTTCGGCGCGGGTGGGGATCGGGCTGCTGACCATCGACTGCAGCATCTGAGTGGCGGTGATCACCACCTTGTCGCGTTCCAGCGCCACGCGGATGATCTTCTTCTGCAGGCCCGGCAGCTCGGCGTCGCCGATCTCCACGCCCAGATCGCCGCGCGCGACCATCACCACGTCGCTGGCGTCGACGATCTCGACCAGATTCTCGATGGCTTCGGCGCGCTCGACCTTGGCGACCAGCGCGGCGTCACTGCCGGCGGCGCGGGCGACGCGGCGGGCTTCGTTCATGTCGGCGGCGTTGCGGCAGAAACTCACCGCGATGAAATCCGCGTTGAGCTGCGCGGCGACCTGGATCAGTTCGCAGTCGCGCTCGGTCAGCGCGCCCAGCGACAGCCCGCCGCCTAGTTTGTTCAGGCCCTTGCGATTGGACAGCTCGCTGTCGTTGAGCACGGTGGTGACGATGCGCTGGCCCTCGACCGCGGTGACCTGCAGTTGCACCACGCCATCGTCGAGCAACAGCACATCGCCGGGCACGACATCGCCGGGCAGGCCGAGATAGCTCACACCGACCTGGTGTTCGTCGCCGGGCGGCGCGTCTTCGCTGGCGAGAAGATCGAAGCGATCGCCGGCGCGCAGTTGCACCTTGTCGTTCGCGAATTTTTCGATGCGGATCTTCGGACCGGGCAGATCGGCGAGGATGCCGACCTCTGTGCCGACCCGGGCCGCGGCCGCGCGCACGGCCTCGGCGCGCGCGATCTGCGCGGACGGATCGCCGTGGGAAAAGTTGAGGCGGACCACGTCCACGCCAGCGCGCAGCAGCGCGTCGAGCACGCCGGGGGCGTCGGTGGCAGGGCCGAGTGTGGCGAGGATCTTGGTGCGGCGGCGTTGTTCGGTCATGTCTCTTGTCGTCGAAGCAGGGCTCCGGCAACGCTATCACGCCGACGCGTCAATCGCCGCACGGCGGTCCTGCAAACGATCACAGCCGGGGCGCGGCGCCCGCGCCTATTCCACCACGGTCTCGATATAGGCCTTGCTGGCCCGATACAGTTCGAGCCGGTCGAAGATCCCGTGGCCGCCCTGCGGCTTGCCCGCGGCATCGCGCGGCAGCCCGTCGATGACGCGCTGTTGCAGGCGCGCCGCATGCGCGTGATCGCCGGTGGCGGCATAACAGGCGGCGACGGTGTCGAGCTCGGCGGGGTCCAGCTCGGCCGATGCGCGCTCGACAGAACCCGAACCATCGCGCTGCATCTGCTGCGCGACCAGGAGACCTGCGGCGGGGTCGCGGGTATCGTCGTGCGCGCTCACGCAGAGCAGCCATGCGAGATTGTTCTGGATCGACAGGACATCGTCGGGCTCCGGGCGGGCTTCGCGCAGCAGGGCGATCGCGCGTCGGCGGCTGTCCGGCGTGCTGTCGGCACGATTGTGCAGCCACAGGGCGTAGTCGTTGCGGATGTCGGTGGAACCGGCGGCCACGGCTTTGCCCAGCCAGCGCTCGCCAGCGGCGACGCCCGATGCGCCGTCGGCGCCGTTGACCAGCAGCATGCCCAGCAGCCCCTGCGATCGCGCATCGCCGCCCTCGGCATCGGCCTGCAGCCAAGACAGCGCGCGCTTCGGGTTGCGCTTCATGCCGCGTCCCTGGATCGCCAGCTGCGCGAGACGACGACGCGCTTCGGCGCCGGTTCCGCCTTCCAACGCAGCCAGCGCTTCGTAGCTTTCGATCGCGACATCGAGGCCGCCGGGTACATCGGGGTGTTCGCTCTCGTACAGGCGGCCGATGGCGTAGATCGCATCGATATCGCCGGCATCCACTGCGGCCATCAGCCAGTTCGCAGCGCGTTTGAATTCCCCTGCGTTGACGGCTTCGTTGGCGAGGAAGCGCATCGCGTAGACGTCGCCGCCCTGCGCGGCGGCGGTCATCGACGGCCACCAGGATTCGCGCGGCGCGCGGTTGCCACCGGCGCGGATGGCATTCAGTGCGTGCTGACGCTGCGACACGGCATGCCCGTTCCGGGCAGCGTTCCCGTACGCGGTTTCAGCCGCGGACGTCATTCCCTTGTTTGCGTAGTATTCGGCGAGGATGCCGTAACCCAGTCCCACGCCATTGCTGGAAGGGCGCTCCAGCACCGCGATTTCCTGCGCGGTCAGCGCGCGTTCGCCGATCATGATCTCCTGCGCTACCAACAGCATTTCGGCATCGCTGTCGCCGGCCGCGATCGATCCCCGCAGCCGGCGCATGGCGAAGTCGCCGATCCTGCCGCCGCGTTTCGTGCTTTCGAGCGCCGCATACATCGCGCTGGCGCCGTGCCCGTACCAGCGCCTGTCGGCCGCGTCGAGCAATGCATCCGCGGCCTCGATGTCCTTCTTCACGCCGACACCTTCGGCGTACGCCATCGCCAGCAGAACCATCGGCAACGCCTGCTTCTGTTCGGCCAAAGGCAACAATGCATCGATCAAGCCGTCGGCGCAGCCTTCAATCTTCTCCGCGACGCAGGCCATGATCCAGTTGGACAGCGACCCCATGCCGCCGCGCGCCGCGCCTTCGCGCAGCTTCGCGACAGTTCCGGCGAAATCGTCGGCTTCAGCGCCCGCCTTCACCGCCTGCATGTCGACACCGATGGTTTCGCCGCCGCGGCTCTGCGACGCGATGAACGCCTCCGCGAGCAGGTGGCGGTTGTACGGATAGCCGATGTAGTCGCCCTTGCGATCGATGGCGTTGGCGACGTCGATGAAGTCGAAGGCGAGGTGACGTTCGGCCTGCTTTTCCGCATCCCATACCGCGACCACCAGCGGTAGATAACGCTTCGGATCGACGCCCCGATAATAATCGTATCGATACTCGTATCCCAGCAGCGCGATCAGCGCGTACACATCGCGCGGCGACAGCGCCGGAATCGGCCTGCGCCACGCGCTGTCGCCATTCCCGGTCAAAGCATGCTTCGCCAGCGACGCCAGCGCCGCGGCTTCGCGTTCGGCCATGGCCGCATCGCCGAGGGCATCCGCGCACAGCATCGCGGCCCGATGCAGCGCGACGCTGACCGGAACGGCGATCGCGGCGTCGCGCAATTCGACGGCATGCTCGCGACAGGCATCGGCATCGACTGCGGCATGGTCGTAACCGATCTTGTCGAGCGCGTCGAAGCGTGCGTATGTGGCGTTCAATTCGGCAACGGCGAGGAAACGCGTCCACACGCGCCCGGGATCGGCAGCCACCTCTTCTGGCGATGCCGCGCCTGTCGCGGTTTTCTCTTTCGAGGTTGCGGGCTCGGCGGCATTGGCTGCATCGACTGCAGCGAAACACAGCGCGGATGCGATGGCGAGCAGACCACGGCAGGCGAAGTCGCGCATCATCGGGACTCCTCGTCCATGACGTTGCGCAGCAGTTTGCGCAGACGTTCGTCGCGCTGCTGTGCATCGAGCGCGGCAGGAATGGTGAAGCGCAGATTCGCCGACAGTTCGTCACGCACCTTGCGCAACTCGGCCAGATGCGCGGCGACCTTGTCCGCCGCCAGCTCATCGCGTTCGACATTCATTTCGTACACGACCTTGACCGATTTTTCGTCGACTTCGACCTTGCGCTGGAAACCGAAGGCGTGCGACGTGCGATCAATCTTCTCTGCGACGAAATTCGCCTTCCAGCGCTCCGGCAACTGCACCGTGACCTCATGGCGGTAGCGCCCACGCGCGGCGTAGCCGAGCGGCCCGATGCGATCCAGCGATGTCGGCAGCGTGCTCGCGCCCTGCAGCGCTTCGGCATAGACCTCCAGCGCACGGACGCCAGCGCTTTCGCTGTCGAAGGGCGACTTCAGGCGGTAGCGCTCGCGGATGCGAAGCCGGTTGCGCGCGGTGTCGTCTTCGATCACCGGCTCGCCCAGCGCCTCCACCTCGCCGTAGCGCTTGCGGTAATACTCGGAATAGCGACGCGCGAGTTCGGCGCCGCGTTCGCTCAGGGTGTTGCGGCGCTGGTAGTCGGCGGAGGCGCCGGTGTAGGACGTTTCGACCTCGAACGCGACCTCGGCGCCGTCGGCGCTGGGCGCGAAGCGTTCGATCACCTCGACCCCCGCGTTGCCTTCGCGCGGACGCTCGATCGGCTGCAGCGCGGCGACGCCCGCCGCCACCGGCAGCGCCATGCCGTAATCGCCGAGATCGAAACTGCGCGGGTCGCCGCCCTGCTGACTGATGGTCGGGTCGATCCAGACCGTCTGCTGGCCGATGCGCGCGCGCACGATCACGTGATTGAACGCCGACGCGTTGGGCACGAATTCGCCGACCGAGCGGCCGCGTTCGGTGGTGACCAGCGCCGGCACAGCATCGATGTCCAGGCGATGCAGCAGCGTGGTCAGCAGATACACCTTGTCCTTGCAGTCGCCGTAACGCCGGCGCCAGACCAGATCGGGCGGGTTCGGGCGATGGCTGTTGTCGCCGATCTCGATGCCGAAATAGCGGACCTCGTTCTGCACCGCGCGCAATGCCGCGGTCAGGCGCGCGTTGGCGTCGGGCAGTCGTTTCCACTCCGCCAACTTGCGTTCCAGGTCGGCATCGAACGCCGCGGTGTGCGCCGGGTACAGCGGCAATGCCCAGGCGACGACATCGGCCCAACTGCGTTCCGGCGCGATCTGTACGCTGGGATACGGCTGGAACCAGGCGGGGTAGCTGTCCTCGTACACGGTCGCCGGCAGCGCGCGTCCCAGCATCTGCACTTCGGTGGCGTCGGCGCCCTGCCGTACCTGCGGTTCGACCGCCGTGTTTTCGCGATGCACGCGGAACTTCGTGCCGGGGTCGTACAGCACGCGCAGACCGCTGCGCAGCGTCGGATTGCGCCAGCTCAGGGTGATCCAGTCGGCGGTCTGGCCGGCCAGGATCGGATTGCTGCCGGCGATGCTGTAACTCACGCGCACGATGTCGTCGACGCGCACATCGTCCAGCACGATCAGCGCGGTGACGCTGCCGTCGGTCAGGTCCTGCTCGAATTCGCTTTCGCGACGCGCCAGCGAGATGCGCTCGGGCGACAGCCGGCTCTGCCACGCGCCGTCGCGCAGCAGTTCGACGCGATGGATCGACATCGTCTGGAATTCGGGATTGAAATTGATCTGGAAACGTCCAGCTTCGCCGATCAGCGATGGCGACTTCGGCTCGAACACGTGTTCGAGGTACAGCAGATCGCGCCCGGCACGACGGTCCGACTGCATGTCGTAAAGCCAGTAGCGCCAGCGGCGGTCGTCGGCGCCGGGAGCGGCCGGGTCCCACTTGGCCGGCAACTCGCGCCGGACCACGAATGCCGGCTCGGGGCCGGTCTCGAAGCGCAGATCGCCGCGGACGTGCTCGACCGCCATCGCATCGGATACAGACGCCACGAACAGCAGCGCCGCCAATCGGATGTAGTTCATCGTCGGATACTCGTTCCCCTGTTCAGGGAAAGGCTACTACATCGCCCATGCCGTCGCCGATGCCGGCCGCGGGCGCGGAAACTGAGCCCCGGGCGTCGTGCGGCGGAGGCTCCATGACCGCAGCAGCAGCGCGCCGACCGCCTGATCGGGGTCTGCTCGCGACTCAGCCGTTCGCGAGCAGCGCCGACAGCTCGGCCGGCGTCCGCGCCAGGTGTTCGGCGCCGGCCGTACGCAGTTCGTGCTCATCGCCGAAGCCCCAGAGCACGCCGATGCCGCGCATGCGGTGATGACGCGCACCCTCGATATCCATGTGCCGGTCGCCGATCATCGTGCAGTGTTCGGCGCGCAGGTCCAGCCGGGCCAGCGCTTCGGCGATCAGCTCCGGCTTGTGGCTGAGGCTGCCATCGGCGGTGGCGCCGATGATGTCCTCGAAGCGATGGCCGAACGGCAGCGTGGTGACGATCTTGCGCGCGTGCGGTTCGTTCTTGGCGGTGACCACGGCAAGTCGATGGCCTGCGGCGTGCGCGGCTTCGACCACCTCGCCGATACCCGCATAGATCTCGTGTTCGCGCCAGCCTTCGATCTCGAAACGCTCGCGGTACAGTTCGACCGCACGCTCGATGTCGACCGGATCGGCGAACAACTGGCCGAAACTCACCCGCAGCGCGGGGCCGATCCAGCGCCGCAGTTCGGCGCCCGGCAGGCCCGGATGGCCCATGCGTTCCAGCGAATACGCCACGCAGCGGGTGATCCCGATGGCGGAATCGATCAGGGTGCCGTCGAGGTCGAAGAACAGCGTCTGTTTCAACCGGAGCGGGTTCAAACGGAACGTGCCTGCAGCGCCGCCACTGCCGGCAAGGTCTTGCCTTCGAGGAATTCAAGGAACGCGCCGCCGCCGGTGGAGATGTACGACACTTCATTTTCGATGCCGTACTTGTCCACCGCTGCCAGCGTATCGCCGCCGCCGGCGATCGAAAACGCGCTGCTGTCGGCGATCGCGCGCGCCAGCGTTTCGGTGCCCTTGCCGAAGGCGTCGAACTCGAACACGCCGACCGGGCCGTTCCAGACCACGGTGCCGGCGCTCTTGATCAGTGCGGCATAACGCGCGGCGGTGTCCGGGCCGATATCCAGGATCATGTCGTCGGCGGTCACCGCATCGACGGCCTTGACCGTCGCCGGCGCGTCGGCCGCGAAAGCAGCCGCCACCACCACGTCGCTGGGGATCGGAATGTCGGCGCCGCGCGCCTTGGCATCGGCGATGATCTGCCGTGCGGTGTCGAGCAGATCCATTTCCACCAGCGATTTGCCCACGCCGTAACCCATTGCGGCGATGAAAGTGTTGGCGATGCCGCCGCCGACGATCAGTTGGTCGACCTTGGACACCAGCGACGACAGCAGTTCCAGCTTGGTGCTGACCTTGCTGCCGGCGACGATGGCCAGCAGCGGGCGCGCGGGATGTTCCAGCGCTTTCGCCAGCGCGTCGAGTTCGGCCATCAGCAGCGGGCCGCCCGCGGCCTGCTTCGCGAAGCGGATGACGCCGTGGGTCGACGCCTGCGCGCGATGCGCGGTGCCGAAGGCGTCCATCACGAACACATCGCACAGATCGGCGTATTGACGCGACAGCGCCTCGTCGTCCTTGCCCTCGCCGACGTTCATGCGGCAGTTTTCGAGCAGCACCAATTGGCCCGGTGCGATCTCGACGCCGTCCACCCAGTCCTTCACCAGCGGCACGTCGCGACCGAGCAGTTCGCCCAGGCGCCTGGCGACCGGCGCCAGCGAATCGGCCTCGCTCCACACGCCTTCCTTGGGACGACCGAGATGCGACATCACCATCACCGCGGCGCCCTGCGCCAGCGCGGCCTTCAGCGTGGGCAGCGAGGCGACGATGCGCTGGTCGGAGGTGACTTCGGCGTCTGCGCCGGGCGCGTGCGAAACCGGCACGTTGAGGTCCTGACGGATCAACACCCGCTTGCCGGCGAGGTCGAGATCGGTCATGCGGAGGATGGCCATGTGCGACTCCTGGGAACGCTGCGAAACGGACCCGCATTGTCCTTGCTGGCTTCCCGGCGGGCAATGGCGGGGCGCAATGATCGATCAATCACTGTCATCCCGAACGCTCGCGCAGCGGGCGGAGGGATCTGCTTATGCTTCGTTCGACTTTAGAAGAAAAGCCGATCCCTCACCCGATAAAGCCGGGTTCGGGATGACAGGATTTGGTGAAGCCGGGATTCGGGATGACAGGAACGCGATCAGCCTTCCGCGTTCCTAGCCCGCAGCAGGCTCAGCGCGAAACCGCCGACGATCGCCGCACCCAGGACCAGGAATCCCCACAGCAGCCAGCGCCGCCAATCCGGCGGCGTCGCTTTTTCGGCATAGGCCTGCGTACCCGCGGCCTCGCTGCGCGCGCCGAGCGTGGCGACCGGCGGCGACCATTCGGCGCCGAGCCGCGAACGCAGCGGCGCCAGCGCCTGCTCCACCGGCAGCGGATCGCGGCGGGCATCGCGACTGCCGGCGGCCAGCGTGTACGGGCCGCTGCCCTGCGCGAGGAACACGAAACGATCCGGCAGATACGCGACGTCCATCGTCGGCACGGGGGTCAGCGCGATCGGGCTGCGCAGGCGCCATTCGCGTGCGGCGATCGGGGCGGTCAACGCATAGTCCTCGTTGTCGATGCGCAGACCGTTCTGCTGCAGCCGGAACAGCAGCGTGCGGCCGATCGGCGTCCACGCGTCCTCGCCGCCCGCGCTGCCGTTCTGCGCGTCCAGGATCACTTCGGCGGTGGCGTTGTCGGCGCCGAGGATCACGCCCACGCGACCGACCGGCAGCTTCGCCGGCAGCCGATAACGATAGAGATGGCCCTTGCCGAAGGCATCGGGAGCGGTATCGACGAATTCCGCGCGCACGCGCCGCCACTGCGGCGGTTGCGCCCCGCCGCGGGTGCGTCGTGCGGTGACCTGCAAACCCGGGACGGGATCGCCGTCGAGCTGGCGCAGGCGCAGATAGCGCAACGATGTGGGCGGCAGCGCGATGTCGCGCCGCTGCAGCACAGAACCGCCGCGGCGCAGCGACACCACCGCCGCGCCATCGACCAGCATCTGCCAGTGTTCCAGATCGTCACTGCCCTCCACCGCGAAGCGCGCGTGGATGTCGCCGGTTTCTGGCCAGCGCAGGTCGAGACGATCGACCGTGGCCGGCCGCTTCGGATCGCGGCCGAGGTCGGCGTCCATCACGTAATCGATCGGCGCGGGCATCGCGGGTGCGGATACAGGGCTTGCCATCGTCGTAGATGCCGCCGGCGCGCCCATGTCCACCTGCAGCAGCCGCAGACGGCCGTTGCCGTCGCGCTCCAGGCGCAGCGACAGATCGTCTGCGCTTGCACCGCTCGCGCGACGCGGCAGCGCGAACACCGGCAGCGGCGCCTGCGCAACGCCCGGCCGCGTAGCCGGGTCGACGGTCAACCGCGCCACCGGCACCGCCTGACCGTCGGCATTCAGTACCACGAAATCGCCGAGCTGCGGATCGATCAGCGCGGCATAGACCTCCGGCGTCAGCTCGAACTGCCAGGCCGCGTTCTGGCCCTCGGCCTTCAGCGGCCAGCGATAGGCGTAATCGCCGGCCGCTTTCGATGCCTCCGGCTGCGCGGCGGTGGCCGCCAAGGCTGCGCTCAAGATGGCTGCGCTGAGCGCGACCGCTGTCCGTTTCATGCGGGAATTTCCTCCGTGGATGCCGCGCGCCGCGGCGGGGCCGGCGCGAAATAGCCCACCGCCGTACACAGCAGACCATACGCGATGAACGAGACGATGCCGAACAGATTGCCGAGGTGGCCGCGATCGATCAACAGCAGCTTGAGCAGCACCACGCCCATCAGCACCGCGCCCGCGCCCCACAGCAGGCGATCGCCGCGCTTCGAGCCGAAGATCCAGCCGAGCACGCCCAGCACGCTCCAGACCACGGTCAGCGCGGTCTGCACGACGGAGTCGCCCAGCATCGACGGCGACCAGTCGGTGCCGCCCCAGTGGTGGGTCGCGCGCAGGGTGGCGAAGGTGACCCACGCGAACGCGGCCAGCGCGAACACCGCCACACCGGTCTGCGACCCCATCGTGCCGCGGCCTGCCCAAGCGCGCTGGGCGAGCAGCGCGAGAGTCGCGACCTGCAGCAGTTCCAGCGGATTGAACAGCGCGATCCACGGCAGCGGCGCGCTCTCGCCGGGGAAGAACAGCGACATGCCCCAGCTCATGCCCAGCACCAGCCATGCGGATGCGAGCAGTGCGCGGCGGTAATCGTTGAAGCCACCCTGGTCGCCTGCAACCTGTCCGGCGTACGCGAACGGCGGCGCCAGCAGCGCGGGCCGCAGTTGCAGCAATGCAGCGAGCACCAGCACCGGCAGACCCACGCCGATCCATTGCCAGCCATCGCCCATGTCCGCTTCGTCGGCGAAATGCAGCGCGGTAACGGCGATCGCCACCACCCATGACCACAGCCATCCGGCATGTGCCACGAAACGCACGCCGGTGCCGCTGTCGCGCAGACAGATCAGGCTGCGCCAGCCCAGTGCCGCATACGCCAGCCATGCCGCAGCGCCGAAGCCGCCGAACGGATGATCGTGCGCGACCGTCAGCATCAGCGCGGCCGGAATGCCCAGCGCCAACGCTGCGGCGGCGATTCCGCCGAGCACCGTCATTCCGCTCTCCCGGCGGCGCAGTTCCGCCGCCATCCAGCCGGTGAATGCGACGAAGGCGAACAGCGCGTCGACCCGGTCGGGATACGCGATGTGATCGACGATCTCCTGCGCGCCGGCGAAGCTCCACCAGCCGAAGGCCCAGAGCGTGAGCAGGCCGACCAGACCGCCGTCGTGTTCGTTGCGATAGGTCCAGGCGGTCGCGAAACCGGCGAGCGCGATCAGCAGCGCGCCCATGAACGCGGGATTGGCGATGGGCGTGTTGGCGACCGTATCGAGGAAGACGCTCTGCGAGAAACCGCTGCCGATGCCGCCGATACCGGCCACATACGCAGCCGCGGCCGCGAGCTGCAGCAGCAGGCCCGAGATCTGCGGCAGGCGTCGATCCTGACGCACGCCCAGCCACACCAGCGCCGCGCCTTCCAGCGCGAACACGCTGGCGGTGGCGCGCGCCGACAGCGCCAGCGGCACCGACAGCGTCGAGAAACCGACCGCGAGCACCGCATAGGTATCGACCAGCGACGCGAACCGATCGCGATGACGCAGCACACCGGCGAGCAGCGCATAGATCGCGGCCGCGCCCAGCGCCGAGAGCGCCAACGGCATGCGCTCGCCTTGCAGCAGGCCCGCCTGCAGCGCGAACACCACCAGCGGCGTGCCGAACACCAGGGTGCCGTCGACCAGCGCATGCGCGTTGCCTTCATGCCCATGCCCGTCGCGATCGCCCTCGCTGCGGCGATGCGCGTAGAAGATCGGGATCAGCAGGTACAGCGCGAAGAACAGCAGCAGGAAGGGCTCGGTGCTGGCGAATTTCGCCGGCTGATAATCGAGCACGCCCCAGACCGTACCGATGCCGAAGGTGAAGACGAAGCCGAGCAGATTGAGCAAACGCCACGGACGATTCCAGGCGATGCCGAAGATGCCGAGATTCAGCACCGCGTAATAGCCGAACAGCGCGACGTGATTGCCGCTGCCGGTGGACAGCCAGATCGGCGCGAGGAACCCGGCGAGGATGCCGAATACCGCAAGCGCCAGCGCGTTCTGCAGCACCGCCAGCACGCCGATGCCCGCGACCAGCGCGATGGTGATGGCGAATGCGGCGCCCGCCGGAATCACGTCGTAGAGCTTGTAGGCCGCGAAGGTCACCAGCATCAATACACCGATGGCGCCGCCCTGTACCGACAGCGAGAACGACCGCCGCGTCTCGCGCTGTCGCCACGCGAACACCAGTCCGGCGATGGCGGCTGCGGCGATCGCAGCGAGGCGCAGTTCGATCGGCACCCGCACCCAGCCCTGGTCGCTGGCGTATTTCAGCAGCGAGGCCACGCCGAAGAACAGCACCAGCATGCCGATCTTCACCGGCACATTGCCCTCGGTGAACCAGCCACGGATCCAGTCGAAGGCTTTTGCGACGACATCCGGCGGCGGCGGACTTTGCGGGCGCCGCGCCTGCCGGGCGGCGGCGCTGGCGACCGGATCGGCCGGTTTCCCGCGCGGCGGCAGCGGCGGCGGCATCGCACCCGTCGTTTCCGCTGGAGGTGCGGGGTCGTCCGGAAGATCGAAGCGCGCGCGACGCGACGCGGACGCGCCGGGATACGCGGGATCGGATGCGTTCAAGCCAGCGGAGACGGTGCCCGCGTCGCCGCCATCGCGTGCGATCGGGTCGCGCCTGATGGCGTCGGGTGCGCTGTCGGCAGGCGCAGCGCCGTCGCGCCAGGTCTCCGCGGCGCGCGCCGGGGGCGCAGCGGCCATCGAAGGCTGCGCGCGCACGACGGTGTCCGGACTCGATACGGGCGGCGCGGCGCGCACGGACTCCACCTGGCGCAGTCGCCCGTGCAGCTGTTCGACATCGCGTTCCAGCGCATCAATGCGCGCCTTGGCATTGCCGATCTTGACCAGCGCCACGACCAGCAGCACCGGCACCGCCAGCATCGCCAGGGCCAGCAGGACCAGGATTCCAGCGAAATCATCCATCTTCAGCCGCCCTCGGCGCGGCGCACCCCTCGTCCGCCACTGACCGTCTGCAACCGGGCGAACACCGCCGCAGCCTTCCCCATGCCGCTATGAAATGCAACCGCCCCGACCCCGCGTAGTGCGCAAGCGCGCCCCGGGTATCGTCTGTCGATACCCGGCCGATGACGGCCGCGCTTGATCCGGCGCGCGGATCGTCCGACTCTAGTTGTCATGACCCGACCCCGCCGCCGGACCTCGCAGCCACCGAACAATCTGCAGATGGCGGATATCGCCAAGCTTGCCGGCGTGTCCGAATCCACCGTCTCGCGCGCGCTGAAGGACAGCCCGCTGATCGCGGCGGGCACCCGCGAACGCATCCAGCGCCTCGCCGAGCAGGCCGGTTATGCGGTGAACCCGGTCGCCAGCAGCCTGCGCTCGCGCCAAACCGGAGTGATCACGGTGGCGGTCCCGCTGGTCCACGAGCGCGAACCGCATCTGTTCGACCCCTTCATGATGACGATGCTCGCGCACCTCGCCGACGCGCTGAGTGATCGCGGTTACAACATGCTGCTGTCGAAGGTCGCCGCGCACCAGGACGGCTGGGTGCGACGGCTGCAGCAGCCCGGGCGCAGCGATGGCGTCATCCTGATCGGCCAGAGCTTCGAGCACGGCTCGATCAACGAAGCCGCGCGCGCCGGCATCCCGCTGACCGCCTGGGGCACACGGCTGCCGGCGCAGAAATATCCGGTGGTGGGCACCGACAACCGGTTGGGCGGGCAGCTCGGCACCGACCACCTGATCCGTCACGGCCGCCGTCGCATCGCCTTCCTCGGCGACGAGCGCCTGCCGGAAGTCGGCCATCGCCATGAAGGCTACCGGCAGGCGCTGCGCGCCGCCGGCCTGAAGGCGCACGCCGACCTGCACGTGCGCAGCCATTTCGGCAGCGAGGACGCCTACGCCAGCGTACGCGCGCTGATCGACAGCGGCGCCGAATTCGATGGCGTGATGGCGGCGTCCGACGTGATCGCGATCAGCGCGATGCGCGCGCTGTCCGAATCCGGCCGGCGCGTGCCGCAGGACGTCTCGGTGGTCGGCTTCGACGACATCCTGCTGGCCGAACACACCCATCCGGCGCTGACGACGGTGCGCCAGGAGCTGGCGCAGGGCGCGATCAAGCTGGTCGACACCGTGATCGCCGCGATACGCGGCGAGAATCCGCAATCGACGACACTGGCGCCGAGTCTCATCGTGCGGGCGTCGGCATAGCGCCAGACATGCGGTGCGCCGACAGCCGGATATCGGCGTCGCAACCGCCGACCCACCGATCGGCGGCCTACAGGACTAGTTGCCGATCTTCACGTCCTCTGGCGGCCGCAATGCCAGAAACACCGTGCTCCACAGCTGTGCGGCGTTGGATTCGTCGGCGTCGCCACCGCGCTGACCGAACGGCTCGACCGCATATCGTCCGTTCTGCTGCGACCACGACCACAGCTCGGACGTGCGCAGGTCGTGGGCCGCATCGATCGCACGCCACAGCTGCACGCGCGCCGCGATCAACTGCGTGCGCAGCGGCGCAGGCAGATCCTTGCGCGCGATCTGCCGATCGAGACCGGCCGCCAGCACCGCTTGCTGCCAGGCCCAGATCACGGTGCCGTGATAGGCGTTGCGGCCCAGCCGCGCGCGCAGGCTGGCGTTGGCAAAGGCCGGATTGGCGACCAGCAAACCGACATCCGTCATCAAGCCCGCCGGAAATGGCCGCATCATCGCGGTCACCGAGCGCTCGACGTCCGCTGCCGGAGGATCGCCGAACAGCAGCGCGAAACCATCGTCCGAATGCAGCACGGGAATGGGAGCCCCGTTTGCGTCGAGCGCGATCGCGTTCATCCGCAGCTTCGCGCCCGCAAGCGCCGCAAGCGCCGGCGCCGGGTCGACGCTTTCGGCACTGGCATAAGCGATCAGCTCACGCTCGGCACGGGCCGCGTCAAGATCGACAGCGAACAGCGGAGGGGCTGCGGTGCGCCAGGTCGTCGCCATC
This sequence comes from Chitinophaga pinensis, assembly GCA_943371935.1. GTDB lineage: Bacteria > Pseudomonadota > Gammaproteobacteria > Xanthomonadales > Xanthomonadaceae > Lysobacter_I. The sequence continues at coordinate 86,147 of CALRWS020000004.1, forward strand.
GCATCCGCCTGCGCCAATGCGCCGACCTGATCGCCTGTCAGATACGATTTGAGCAGACCCGATGCGACGAAGCGTTTGATCGACTCGAGCGCATCGGGCACGAAGACTGCGTTGACGTCGTACGGATAGCGGCCGTCGCCGAGCCCGTCGTTGCTGTCGCGCCACTGCCCTGCGGCGCGGCCAGTCTTCAATGCGATCAATCGGCTGAAGTCCTGCTTCTGCGCGAACGGCTGCGCGGTGGCGAGCACCCAGGCGAAATTACGCGCGAGCGCGCTGCCGTACGCTTCGCCGGAAGGCGTCTTGCGCTGCAGGAACGCCGCCGCGCGCGCCTTGCCGGCATCGGTATCGAGCAGATAGGCCGCGATGACCGGCGCGAGCATGTAATCGTCGTCGATCATCGCGTAGTCGTAGATCGGCTCGGCGCTCGCTGCCTCGCCTGCCTGCTGTCGCCGCAGCAGCGCGAATTCGGACAGGTCCTCCTCATGCGCGACTTCACCTGCCGGATCGAGCCGCGACAGCACGGAACCCAAGCCCGCCTCGGTCGCTTCAGGCGTGATAGCCGGCAGCAAAAGCCGCACCGACATCAGTGTATCGCGCCCGAAATACGTGTTGAACCGCCAGGATCCGGCCAGGAACTTCTCGTCGTAGCTCAAGAACTCCAACGCCTGCCGGCTGCGCGCATCGTCGCCGGCATGTTCGTTGAACAGCCGGGCCGCCATGAGCGGCGTCAGCGGCGTGTCGCCGCTGAGGGCACGGACGCGCAGGCGCAAAGGTTTGCCGGCGTTGGCGACAAAACGCAGTGCCTTGCCCTCGCCGGTAATGTCGCCATCCACAACCTCGACCGACAATGCATAGCCCGCAGCGCCATCCAGCCTCGGTCGGGCCCACACCACGCGTTTGCCGTCGCGAACCGGCTGTACCGCCAACGCCTGCGGATACTTGCCCAAAGCCTGATAGTCGCGCAGGACGCGAACATTGCCGAGCACCACCTCGCGGATGCCCAGCTGTGCGGCATCAACCGTGGCATCCGCTTCCACGCCATACAAGGTCCGGCCACCGGTATCGGCTTCTTCGATTCCACTCAAATCGCCCAGCGTCCATCGCACCGGCGACTTCACCGTCTCGAACCACATGCCGATGCCGCTGTTGCCCGCCGGAAACGCGAACAACAGCCGCGGCATCTCGCCCGAGGACAGCAGCACGTGAGCGGCGATACGCTCGTGGCGATAGAACGCGTTCAGCACCTTGCCTTCGACGATATCGAAGCGCAGCGGCTTGGTCGTATCCGCCGGGTTGACGGCTGAAGGCGCGGGGACTTTCGCTGCGACCGGGGCATCGGTATCGATACCCCCGCTGCAGGCCGCCGACAGCAGCATCGACGTCGCCAGAGCGATCGTTTGCAGCGGGCGTCGCTTTGTGCAGCTGGCCGCGGGAGCCACTGAACCGCGCGCTTCCTTGATTGCGCTCATCGTCGTCGTACTCCTCAGAAACGGTAGGTCAAACTAAATATCGTATTGCGGCCGAGAATGGGCCTGGCATAGAAGAAGCTGGAAACCCCAGGGTTTTCGAAGAAACCGGCGCGCGGATTGCCTTCGGTCAGTCCGATCTCGTTGGTGATGTTGTCCATACTCAATTGCGCCTGCAACTGATCGTTGATGCGGTAGCTCACGCCAGCGCTCAACACTCCGTAGGCAGGCAGTTCCAGCGAATTCGACAGATCAGAATACATTTTCCCGAGCCGGCGATACGACATGTACACCTCGCCGCGCTTGTTCGGCAGCAGGTAGCTGGGGGTGAGGGTGACGTTCAAAGGCGGCGTGCGTTCCGGCTTGTTGCCGTCGAAGCTGGCGGCGAAACCGGTGCCTTGATCGTCGTTGATCGCCAGCTCCGAGTCCTGGATCACGCCGACAGCCTGCAGCTGGAACCAGTCGACGGGCTTCCACAGCAGATCGAACTCCAGACCGATCACATTGATATCGGAATTGAACTCGACCGGACGGATCGCGCCGGCAGGCTGGCGCGAAAATCTGAAATCGACGAAATTGGTGCGGAACGCGGTGAGCGAGGCTGACAGGGTGTCATTCTGGTAGCGGGCGCCGAGCTCCGCGAAGTTGATGATGGTGGGGTCGAAACGGCCATTCGCCTGGAAGCCGCGGGCGTAACGCGCATACATCGCAATGTTGTCGGAGAACTTGTAGTTGCCGCCGACGGTCGCTGCGGTTTCGGTGAAGTTGCCTTCGAACTTGTTGAAGGCGCCGGTGAACGCGCCGCCGCCGAACTGGCCGATATAGTTGTTGGCGATGATGTTGTCGACATCGTTGCCGTTGGCGTCGAACGCACCCACAACGGCGACCTGACCGGTGGAAATACCTTCGTAGTCGGTCTGCTCGTGACGCTCGACCCGGATGCCGCCGTCTATGCGCAGCCGGTCGGTCATCTGGAACTCGTCGTTGACGTACAGTGACAGCGATTCCGATTCGCTGCGGCCGACGAATTCGCCCCAAGAGCCGTAGTTCAACAAACCGTTCTCGGTCAGATAGCCCACGACGTTGTCGCTTGCGTCCAACGCCACGAAATCCAGTCGGCCGGGGTTGTCCGCGACTTCACTGACGAAGGTCGACGCACCGACATTGGAACCGGCGACGCGGGTACGGTAGGCCATCAGTCCGACGGTCAATGAATTGCGATCGGTCTGATAGGTCAGACTGGTATCGTTGGCGAACTCCTCGACATCGCGGCGATTGTTGGCGGTAATGCTTTCCGCGACCAGGCCATTGCCGTTCAACGCGTTCAGCGCCGTGGCGCCGGCGATCACCTCGCCATCGGACACCCGGCGCAAACCGGCGCGCACCGCGCCCTGCGGCGCGAACCGGGCAAGCAACAGCTGGATATCGCTCTCGCGGGCCGGATCCAGCCGGTTGACGGCCGGTACCAGCGAATCGTTGTCGAAGCTGAAGACCGAGTTGAAATCGTTCTCGAAGTCGGTGTAGCGACCTTTCGAGCGCAGACGCAGGCTGTCCGTCAGGTCGTAGTCGAAGCTGTAGCCGAGCGACGTCGACACCGTATGCACGCCTTGGTCGCGCGCATCGTTGCGCTGCCAACTGGAACCATTGGCAGGCGAGATGCGCACGTTCAGCGTGGCATTGTCGCGACTGAGCATGGTGCCGTAGTTGGGATCGAAGCCCGGAATGCCGCGCGGATTGTCGGGGTCCTGGAGCGGAATCGGCAGCAGGAAAGTATTGTGGTCGTCGACCAGTTTCAGGCTGAAGCCCAGTTCGCCGCGTTCGAAATAGCGGAACAGGCCGGCGCGGAAAATGCCGCCGGAATCCGCAGTGAAACCTGGGTCCCGGACGCCGTCGGATTCGCGGAAAAAACCGCTGACGCTATAACCCCAATCGCTGTTGATGGGACCGCCGTACCACACGTCCGCACGTTTGGTATTGAAATCGGACAGGGTCAGACGTACCGTACCTTCCGCTTCAGCGCCCGGTTTGCGGGTGAGGAAATTGATGGTGGCGCCTGCGCCGTTGACGGTTAGGATGCCGGACGTGCCGCCGCGCACCGCTTCGAGCCGGTCGATCGACAGTTCCTGCTTGAGGATCGTGTCCGACAATGCATTGGTATAGAACACCGGCAGTCCGTCTTCGGACAACTGGATGAACTGCTGGCCGCCGCCGGCGAGGCCGCGTACCGAGAAGTTGTTCGACACTTCGCCGCCTGAGGCTTCGACGAAGATGCCCGGAATCAGCTCCAGCGCCTGCGCGGTACTGCGCGGCGCCTTGCGGTCGAGCGATTCGCGATTGGCGACGGTCAATGCCACCGATGATTCGAGCACGGTGCGATTGCTGCTGGTGGTGCCGGTGACCACGACGGTGTCGAGATCGCCTTCGGCCGAATCCTGCTGCGTTGGCTGGCCGCGTTTTGTTGACTCGGTTTCGGCTAGCACCTTATCTACGTCTGTTGCGGCCTCTTGTGCATAGAGCAGGCAAGGCGCGCCGAATGCCAAAACGCTGCAGATCGCAACGGTCAATCGCTTCTTAGCCAAACCGCCAGCACGATACTTCGTCTCCATGACAACTCTCCTTCATTTTGCACATCTGTCTCATCCGTGGGATTACGTGAACGCTGAGGTCTCCATGATTCATCTTGCGAGCAGGCATGGCGCCATCATTGTTCGACGCGGTTCTGCGCATTCATGCGCAGTGTTCAGGCAAGGCCAACAAGGGGGGGCGGCCTGTCCAGATCTGGTTCCGACGAAAACTGAAGGTCGTCGACCAATACTGTGGTCATCGGAACGTCCATACGATGACCGCCGTAGCGATCAACAACAGCACCGACAGCACCCGGTAGTTCTGCCACCACGGCAGGCCGGCCAGCTGGCGGGTTTCGTCGCGATAGAACGCTGGCGTCCACAGCAGCGCACCGATCTGCTGCATCGACGGTGGCGCAGTGGCGGCGCTGACCGCGATCAATACGGCCGCACTCAGCACGAACAGAATCGGGGCGACATACAAGAAATGCAGGCCCAGCGGTTCTGGCGCCATTACGTTCGCGTAGAACAGCGCGGCGCCGCCGAGCAGGCCGGTGACGATCGACGCGAACGCGCCTTTCGCATTCGCGCCGCGCCAGAACAGGCCGATCAGGAACAGCGCGCAGACCGGCGGCACTGCGTACGCCAGCACCGCCTGCAGGTACTGCCACAGCGACTCGAAGCGTTCGATCTGCGGTGCCCATGCCACCGCCAGCACCATGAACACGATGGTGGTGATGCGCCCCGCGCGGACCAGCGTGGCGTTGCTGGCATCGGGCAATCGTGGACGCACGAAGTCCATGGTCACCAGCGTCGCCGCGGAATTGAAGGTGCTGGCGATCGACGACATGATCGCGGCGAAGAATCCGGCGATCACGATGCCGACCAGCCCCACCGGCAGCAGGTCGAAGATCAGTGTCGGATACACCAGATCGGGCTTGTCCAGTTGCGGATACAGCAGGATGGCCGCGGTGCCCGGCAGCACCATCACGTACAGCACCGGCAGCTTCAGCAGGCCCGCGAACAGCGCGCCCCAGCGGCCGTGGTTCTCGTCTTTCGCCGACAGCACGCGCTGGACCATGAACTGGTTGGTGCACCAGAAATAGAAGCCCAACAGCGGCACGCCCAGCACCAGCCCAAGCCACGGCACGCCGGGATCGTCGATGGGGCGGATCAGCGACAGCTTCGCCGGATCCACCGCTGTCATCACCGCGTCCCAGCCGCCGGCCTTGTCGAACGCGAAGAACGCTATGAACACCGACGCGGTCAACAGGATCAGCGCCTGCACGGTTTCGGTGTAGATCACCGCGCGCAGGCCGCCAGCGACGGTGTAGATGCCTGCGGACAGCGCCAGCACCGCGACAATCTGCCACAGCGGCCACTGCGGCAGGATGAGTTTGAGCATGATCGCGCCGCCGTACAGCGTGCCGGCGGTATCGACCACGATGTTGAGGAAGATCGTCAGCGCGGAAAAATACACGCGGGAACGACGATCGTAGCGGCGTTCGAGATATTCCGGCAGCGTGTACACCTGCGAACGCAGCAGGAACGGCAGGAAGAACACGCAGAAGAAGGCGAGCACCACCGTCGCCATCCACTCGTAGTTGTAGACCGAGATGCCGTTGCCATAGGCCGCGCCGGCCAGGCCGATCAGCGTGGTCGAAGAGATGTTCGACGCCAGCAGCGCGAGGCCGATCACCGGCCACGTCATCGAGCGCGAGGCGAGGAAATAGTCCTCGGCCGATGCGCGGCGCTTCGAGACGTACAGGCCCAGGGCGATGATGCCGAGCGCGTACAGCGCGATCACGGCCAGATCGAGGCCTGCGAGATGCACATTGAGGTCGGCCATGGCGCGGCTCCGTCTGGGTTCGGACGCCGGCTCGATGCCCCGCCGGCGCGGCGATAGTGCATCAATGCAATCGATTGTACATGCTGCATCGCAGCACGTTCGGGCGGACGCATCGGCTCCAGATGCAAGCCACGGCGCGTGCATGAATACCCGAGAATGGCGCTTATCTTGCTGTTTTTGATGATTTTTACGATATGCGCAAAACCATCGATCGCATCTGCCGTTCCGACGAACGGCGACAGAAACGCTGCACCGCAACTTGCAATCGATTGCACGATGTCATATCAAATGCGCCACCGGGCAGTCGCCCATCCAGCCAGACCGAGGGAACACCGTCATGCGCCGCCAGCCGAACCCGCCGTGCCTTCGCCGCTCCGCCGCCCTGCGCCCCCACATCCTGTCATGGTCCATCTGCCTGCTGCTGGCGCCCGCCTTCGCCTCGGCGCAGTCGGCCGACGCGCCGGCCGCGGACGACAGCGCAGCCGGCGATCTCGACACCATCGTCATCACCGCAACCGCGGGCGGCAAATCCAAACTGCGCACCAGCGTCTCGACCAGCACCCTCAACCCCGAGGCCATCGAACGCTCGGCGCCGCGCTCCACTGCGGAAATCTTCCGCAACATCCCGGGCATCCGTTCCGAATCGACCGGTGGCGAAGGCAACGCGAACATTGCGGTGCGCGGCCTGCCGGTCGCCTCCGGCGGCGCGAAATTCCTGCAGTTGCAGGAAGACGGCCTGCCGGCGCTGGAATTCGGCGACATCGCCTTCGGCAACGCCGACATCTTCCTGCGCAGCGACTGGTCGATCAACCGCATCGAAGCGGTGCGCGGCGGTTCGGCGTCCACCTTCGCCAGCAACTCGCCCGGCGGCGTGATCAACTTCATCAGCAACACGGGGGAAGTCCAGGGCGGCGCGGTCGGCCTCACCACCGGTCTGGACTACGGCAGCAACCGCGTCGATTTCCGCTACGGCATGCCGTTCGGCGACGGCTGGCGTTTCCACGTCGCCGGCTTCTATCGCCAGGGCGATGGCGTCCGCGATGCGGGCTACACCGCCGAAAAGGGCGGACAGCTCAAGGCCAACCTCACCAAGGAGTTCGAGAACGGCTACGCGCGCTTCTACTTCAAGCGTCTCGACGACCGCGCCATCGGCTATCTGCCAGTGCCGACCCGCGCCACCGGCAGCAACGGCAGCCCGAACCTCGGCGCGATCGAAGGCTTCGACCCCGCGCGCGACACGCTGCAGAGCCGCTATTTCCTGACCGATATAGGCTTGGACGGCAACAACAACCGCCGCCGTACCGATATCGCCGACGGCATGCATCCCGACAGCACCGTGGTCGGCGCAGAGGTCGAATACCGCTTCGGCGACGGCTGGAAGATCAACGAGAAATTCCGCTATGCCGACAGCAGCGGCCGCTTCGTCGGCCAGTTTCCGGCCGAAGTCGGTAGCGCGGCGGCGATCGCACCCACCATCGGCGGCGCTGGCGCCACGCTGCGCTACAGCAACGGCCCGAACGCCGGCCAGGCCTACACCGGCACGGTCGTGCGCACGCATCTGTTCAACACCACGCTCAACGATCTGGGCAACTACGCGAACGATCTCAAACTCACCCGCAGTTTCGGCGTCGGCGACGGCGGCAATCTGGATCTCAGCGCCGGCTACTACGCCTCGCGCCAGAACATCGACATGGACTGGGTGTGGAATTCGTATCTGCAGGCACTGCGCGGCGACGGCCGCTCGGCGTTGATCGACGTCTACAGCGCCGCCAACGTCAATCTTTCGGACAACGGCCTGTACGCATACGGCGTGCCGTTCTGGGGCAATTGCTGCACGCGCAGCTACAACGCTAAGTACGAGATCGGCGCACCGTATCTGTCGATGGCGTTCTCGCTGGGCAAACTCGATATCGACGCCAGCGTGCGTCGCGACAGTGGCGATGCGAGCGGCAACTACGCCGGCGCGGTGCAGGTGGCGAACGTCGATGTGGACGGCGACGGCACGATCTCCGGCCCGGAACTGAACGTGTCGCAGATCAATAACGCGGGCGCATCACCAGTGGATTACGACTGGGGCTACACCTCGTATTCGGTTGGCGCGAACTACCTGTTCACCAAGGATCTCGGCGGCTTCGCCCGGATCAGCCGCGGCGGCCGCGCGAACGCCGACCGCCTGCTGTTCGGCGTAGTCCAGCCCGACGGCTCGGTGCGCGCGCAGGACGCCGTGGATCTGGTCGATCAATACGAAGCCGGCCTGAAATGGCGTCGCGACGGTTTCAGCCTGTTCGCGACCGCATTCCTCGCCGAGACTGAAGAGCAGAATTTCGAAGTCACCAGTCAGCGCTTCTTCGACCGCGTGTACGAAGCGCGCGGCATCGAACTGGAAGCCTCGCTGCGCTTCAACGAGTTCTTCATCAACGGCGGCCTGACCTGGACCGATGCGGAGATCAGCAAGGACGACATCTCGCCCGCGAACGAAGGCAACACCCCGCGCCGCCAGGCCGACGTGGTGTATCAGCTGACCGGCGGCTATGCAGCAGCCAACTGGACGCTGGGCGCGAACATCATCGGCACCGGCGATGCCTACGCGCAGGACAACAACCAACTGGTGATGCCGGGCTACACCCAGGTGAATCTGTTCGCGGATTACCGCTTCGCCGATCACTGGGTGGTCGGCCTGAACGTCAACAACCTGTTCGATACCTTCGGCATCACCGAGGCGGAAGAAGGCAGCATCGTCGCTGGCGCCGAAAACGTGATCCGCGCGCGCTCGATCCCCGGCCGCACGGCGTCGCTCAGCGTGCGCTACGAGTTCTGATCCTGCCGGCGGCGCGTACCGGGGCGGCCCCTCCCGCTCCGGTGCGCGCTGCCGGTCGGTTCCGGAATTGCACGCCATGAATCGCATTCACCGAACACGGAATTGTCGGATCCACATGATCGTATCGCCATGAATGTCTCGGCCTTTCCCGTGAACGACGACGGTCATCGTCGTCGCTTCGCACAATCGACGCTGCCGTCCCATCGTGCGCAAGCCTGCGCGCGCTGGGACGCGCACGGCGACAGGCTCGTCGCCGGCTTCGTCTCGCTGTACGCCGATGCACCGCACGCCGACGCCGCGCTGCAGCGGCTGCTCGCCGGCATGGCCGCGGGCGCCAACGCGCGGCCGGACGCGCTGCGCGCGCTGGACGACCGGCGCGAGCGCGATCCCGGCTGGTTCCTCGCCCAGGACATGCTGGGCTACACCACCTATGTCGACCGATTCGCCGGCACCCTGCGCGGCGTCGCCGAGCGCGTGCCGTATCTGCAGTCGCTGGGGATCCGCTACCTGCACCTGCTGCCGTTCCTGCAGGCCCGCGCAGGCGACAACGACGGCGGCTTCGCGGTGCGCGACTACGACGCCATCGAACCGGCGCTGGGCGACGCCGCGGACCTCGAAGCGCTGACCGCAGCGCTGCGCGACGCCGGCATCAGCCTGTGCGCCGACCTCGTGCTGAATCACACCGCCGACGATCACCGCTGGGCGCAGGCCGCACGCGACGGCGACGCGCAGCATCGGGCCTACTACCACGTCTTCCCCGACCTCACCCTGCCCGACCGTTACGAGCGCGATCTGCATCAGGTCTTCCCGCAGACCGCACCCGGCAATTTCACGCACGTGCCGGGGCTGGGCTGGGTATGGACCACGTTCTACGGCTACCAGTGGGACCTGAACTGGTCCAATCCCGATGTCTTCGTCGACATGGCGCTGACGATGCTGCGCATGGCGAACCGCGGCATCGAAGTCTTCCGGCTGGATTCCACGGCCTACCTGTGGAAACGCCTCGGCACCGACTGCATGAACCAGGCCGAGGCGCACGCGATCCTGCAAACGCTGCGCGCGGTGACCGATATCGTCGCCCCTGGCGTGCTGCTGAAGGCCGAAGCGATCGTGCCGGCGCGCGAGCTGCCACCCTATTTCGGCCTGCGCGCCAGCAGTGACGGGCATGCCGGCGACGGGCATGCCGGCCGCGAATGCCATCTGGCCTACCACAGCACGCTGATGGCGGCGCTGTGGGTCGCGCTGGCGGAGCAGCGCGGCGACCTGCTCGCCGACGTGATCGCAGGGACGCCGGCACTGCCTGCCGCCTGCGGCTGGCTGACCTATCTGCGCTGCCACGACGACATCGGCTGGAACGTACTGCGCGGCGAAGCCGCAGGCGGCGAGCACCATGCGCCGTTCGACCTTGCGCGTACCGCACGCTTCTACGCGGGCGATGCGCCCGGCTCGTTCGCGCGCGGCCGCAGCTTCCAGAGCGCAGGCGGCGACCACGTCCACGGCACCAACGGCATGGCCAGCGCACTCGCCGGCATCGCCGATGCGCAGGAACGCGGCGATGCCGACGCGCTGATCCTGGCCGAACGCCGGCTGCAACTGCTGTACGGCATCGTGTTCGCCACCTCGGGATTGCCCGCGCTGTACATGGGCGACGAGATCGCACTAGGCAACGACGAGGCGTATCTCGACGATCCGCTGCGCGCGGCGGAAGGCCGCTGGCTGCATCGCCCGACGATGGACTGGGCCACCGCCGATGGCGTCGCGGCAGGCCGCGGTGCCGACACCACCGCTGGCAGGATCAGTCGCGCGCTACGGCGGATGATCGCGGTGCGTCGCGCCACGCCCGCGCTGCGCGCCGACGCGCCGATGCACGCGCTCGATTTCGCCGACTCCGCAGTGCTGGGCATCGCGCGCGGCGACGAGATGGTCGCGCTGTTCAATCTCAGCGCGCACCCGGTGGTGGCGACGCCGCCGGCAGCGCTGGCCGGAGCGCAGTGGCGCGACCTGCTCGACATGGACGAAACGACGGTCGAATTGCCCGTCGCCCTGGCGCCGTATGCAATACGCTGGCTGCGCCGTGAGTAAACCAACAGGACCCGATCGATGAGCGAACCCGTCTATGCCGCGATCGAAGCGGGCGGCACCAAATTCGTTTGCGCCATCGGCACTGCCGACGGCACCCTGCGCGAACGCGTGCGCTTCGCCACGCGCGACCCCGACAGCACGCTCGCCGAAGCGCGCGCGTTCTTCGAAGGCGCCGCGCAGCGCCACGGCGCACCGCGCGCGCTCGGCATCGCCAGCTTCGGCCCGCTCGAACTCGACGAGACCGCACCGCTCTATGGCCGCCTGCTGCGCACGCCCAAGGCGGGCTGGCACGACGCCGATCTCATCGCTCCCTTCGCGCACCTCGGCATTCCGGTCGCGCTGGACACCGACGTCAATGCCGCTGCGCTGGCCGAGTCGGTATGGGGTGCGGGCCGACGCGCGAACGGCGCGCCGCTCGACACCCTGGTCTACGTCACCATCGGTACCGGCATCGGCGGCGGCGTGCTGGTGCATGGCCGCACGCTGCGCGGTCTGATGCATCCGGAACTCGGTCACCTGTTTCCGCGCCGGCATCCGGACGACCTCGGCTTCGCAGGCGTATGTCCGCATCATCGCGACTGCCTCGAAGGTCTGGCGAACGGCCCCGCCATCGTCGCGCGGCTCGGCCACGAACTGGGCGAGGCATCGCCGGAACATCCGATCTGGGAGATCGAAGCCGATTACATCGGCCAACTCTGCGCGCAGATCACGCTGGCGATCTCGCCGCAGCGGATCATCCTCGGTGGCGGCGTCATGCAGCACGCACGCCTGTTCCCCGCGATCCGCGCGCGCACGCAGCACTGGCTAGGCGGTTACATCGCACGCCATCAGGTCGAAGCCGGCATCGACGACTACATCGTCCCACCCGGCCTCGACGATCGCAGCGGCATCCTCGGTGCGTTGTTCATGGCGATGGAAAGCGAGCGGAAGCGACGGGGCGCCGGATCGCTTGCGTAACGACTTGGGAAGGTCTGAATAACGCCATCCTGGCGTGATTCAGACATCGCGAACTCAGGGCAAGCCTGTGTTCGCCCCCGCCGAATCAAGCACTTACGCGATTGATTCGCGAGCGCGCCTTCCACGGCGCGCGAAACCTCTGAATCAATCAGAGGTTTCCTTGGTTTTTCGTGCGGATCGGGAAGCCGGAAACACGAAAGCGCCCGCAGGCGCTTCCGTCACTCCATGTTGCGATGGCGCGGTGATCCTTACTTCCCGGCGACCACCTTCACCAGCTCCAGGCACTTGGTCGAATAGCCCCATTCGTTGTCGTACCACGAGACGATCTTGACGAAGGTGCTGTCCAGCGCGATGCCGGCGTCGGCGTCGAAGATCGAGGTGCGGGTGTCGCCGCGGAAATCGGTGGCGACCACCTTGTCTTCGGTATAGCCGAGGATGCCCTTCATCGCGCCTTCGCTCTGGGCCTTCATCTCGGCGCAGATCTCGGCGTAGCTGGCCGGCGTTTCGAGTTCGGCCACCAGGTCGACCACCGAAACGTCGGACGTCGGGACCCGGAACGACATGCCGGTGAGCTTGCCCTTCAAGTCCGGCAGCACCACGCCCACGGCCTTGGCCGCGCCGGTGGACGAGGGAATGATGTTCTCGAGGATGCCGCGGCCGCCGCGCCAGTCCTTGTTGCTCGGGCCGTCGACGGTCTTCTGCGTCGCGGTGGCGGCGTGCACGGTGGTCATCAGGCCGCGCTTGATGCCCCACTTGTCGTGCAGCACCTTGGCGATCGGCGCAAGGCAGTTGGTGGTGCAGGAGGCGTTGGAGACGATGGCCTGGCCGGCGTAGCTGGCGCAGTTCACGCCGCGCACGAACATCGGGGTGTCGTCCTTCGACGGCGCCGACAGGATCACCTTCTTCGCGCCTGCCGTGAGGTGCTTGCCCGCGGTGTCCTTGTCGAGGAACAGACCGGTGGATTCGATGACGACTTCGGCGCCGACTTCATCCCACTTCAGGTTGGCCGGGTCGCGTTCCTGGGTGAGGCGGATGCGCTTGCCGTTGACGATCAGGGTGTTGCCGTCGACCGACACCTCGCCCTTGAAGCGGCCGTGGACCGAGTCGTACTGGAGCATGTAGGCCAGATAGTCGGGTTCGAGCAGGTCGTTGATGCCGACGATCTCGATCTCGTCGCCGAAGTTCTGGACGGCGGAACGCAGGACATTGCGGCCGATGCGGCCGAAACCGTTGATACCAACCTTGATCGCCATGGGCGGGTCGCTCCTGAGCAGGGGTGAGGACGGGGAAGCCCGGCATTTTAGCGGATCGTGGGACCACGCGGCCCCGGGCGGCCGACCGGCCGGCGGGATCAAGGTCCGACATCGGCCAACCAACCTGACAGATCTGACGGTGGCCAAATGTTAAGAATTTGATCATTCTCAATACGGCGCTCGGGAAAGCGCGCGATTGTGCCGACCAACCCGACACAACCAATCCACTGCACAGGAGTTTCACCCACATGAACACCCGTTCCATCCGTCGCTTCGCCCCGCTCGCCGCCGCCCTCGTCCTCGGCGGCCTCGCCGCCCCCGCCTTCGCCCAACAGGCCGGCGATTGGACCTTCGGCGTCGGCGTTCACCAGGTCAACCCGAAATCCGACAACGGCAGCGTGGTCGGCGGCACCCTCGACGTGGAAGTCGGCAGCAACGTCCGTCCGACCATCACCGCCGAATATTTCGTCCGCGACAACCTGGGCATCGAAGTGCTGGCCTCGTGGCCGTTCGAGCACGACATCAGCATCGCCGGCGTGGGCCAGGTCGGTTCGACCAAGCATCTGCCGCCGACCGTCTCGCTGCAGTACCACTTCGGCGAAGGCAAGGTGAAGCCGTTCGTGGGCGCGGGCATCAACTACACCCTGTTCATGAGCGAAGAGACCGAAGGCGCGTTGGCCGGCAGCGATCTGGAGCTGGACGATTCCTTCGGCCTGGCGCTGCACGCCGGCGTCGATTTCAAGGTCGGCGAAAAAGGCGCGATCCGCATCGATGCCCGCTGGATCGACATCGATACCGACGCCAAGCTCAACGGCGTCGACATCGGCACTGTGAACATCGATCCGCTGGTCTACGGCGCGGCTTACGTGTTCCAGTTCTGATCCATCCAGCAATTCTGATCGTCGAGTTCTGATCGTCGCAGCGCGACGGGCGGGGTCGTGGCATGCCATGACTCCGCCCGATGACTGCAAAGAACGGATCATGTCGGATACTCTCTCCTTCGCCATGATCCGTTCTGCTTTTTCTTCCCTGCCTCCATTCCGCCCGACACCGCCCCGCCGCACCGGTTTGCGGGTGGGCTTCGCCGTGTGCGCGTTGCTGGCGGCGCTGTCGCCTACCGCCGCGCATGCCTGGGGAGGCTATGGCCATCGCCTCATCGCACGCCTGGCCGAATCCGAACTCTCGCCGCAGGCCCGCGCGGAAGTCGCGCGCCTGTTGGGTGCCGCCGACGACCGCAAACGCGACCGGCGCATGCTCGGCGACATCGCCGACTGGGCCGACGACCTGCGCGACAACCATCCGGAGCTGGGGCGCGCGAGCTCGCGCTGGCACTACGTCAATCTGGCCGAAGACCGCTGCGGCTACACGCCGCGCAAGCATTGCCCGGACGGCAACTGCGTGATCGGTGCGATCCAGACCCAGCGCGGCATCCTCGCCGACCGCAAGCAATCCGATGCGGCGCGCGCGCAGGCGCTGAAATTCCTGGTGCATTTCGTCGGCGACGCGCATCAACCACTGCACGCCGGCTATGCGCGCGACAAGGGCGGCAACACGTTCCAGGTCCAGTTCGACGGCAAGGGCAGCAATCTGCACACGCTGTGGGACCGCGAGGTCGTGGCGTCCGCGAAGCTCGGTGAAGACCGCTATCTGCAACATCTGCAGCGGATGCCGGTGCCGCGCGAAGCGCGGGTCGGCATCGGCGATCCCGCCGCCTGGGCGCGGGCCTCGTGCCGGATCGTGCTGCGCGACGGCTTCTATCCGCCGCGGGCGAAGATCGAGCCGGCGTATTTCGCGCAGTGGCGACCCACCGCCGACGCGCAGCTGCGGATCGCCGGGCATCGGCTTGCAGTGCTGCTCAACGGTGCGCTGAAATCCGGGGCGGAATCCGGCACCACCCGACCTTGAGCGGCGACGTACTGTGGCTGGCGATGCTGTTCCTGCTGGTCGCCACGCTGTACTCCTCGGTCGGCCATGCCGGCGCCAGCGGTTATCTGGCGGCGATGGCATTGATCGGCCTGGCGCCGGAACAGATGCGCCCCACCGCATTGGCCCGGCTGCTGCGCGCATCTGTCGCGAAGGTGCGGCCATCAGCCGCAGCCACACCTTCTCAAAGCGCAGATACACCTTTCAATGACAGGCTCATAGCGACTACTTCGGCAGTCCTTTGATCCAATCGATAGCGATGGAAAAAGTTTCAGGCATGTTGTTGTGGCCATGGCCCGGAACGAGCACGTACTCATATTTTCGGCCTTCAGCGATCAATCTCTCCAACCTTTGAACAGACAGGTCGACAGGAATGCTGCCGTCGAACTCTCCATAAATCCAAAGCCCGGGAATATCGACGGTTGCCAGGCTCTCGCTCGGGTCGGTGTCTTTTCCGAGAAAGTCCGGCCAGACATATGCGGTCTTTCTCGAACTCAACGCCTCGTCATAACTCGGCACATTCCTGGCATCCAGATCGTTCGTGTGCTTGCTGTAGATATCTTCTTCACTCACCCTGCAGACCGGGCCGCTCCACAACACCATGAAGTCTGCCTGCGTGTTTCCTTCTGCAGCCAAAGGCACGATCCATCCCGCCTGACTGATACCGGCCAACCCCAAAGGCACATCATTCAACGCCGGATGCTTCGAGAGCGCGCCCAAAGCCGCAACCGCATCTTCCGCCAGGATCGCGATGTTCTCTTCACTGACGCTCTGTTCGCCTTCGTATCTGCCGCCCGACTTCCCTGCGCCACGCTTGTCGTAAACCAAGGCGGCAATCCCATGTTCGGCAAACTTTTCCGCCACAGCCATATTTCTGGATTGCTTTCCCGAGCCGTGCACGAATACGACCGCAGCCACTATTTTCTTGTCGACCGGAGTCACCATGGAGCCCGCCAGCCTGACTCCTCGGCTGACGAACTCAACATCTTCGACGCTGTGGTTTGCGGCGAACGATCGAGGACCACAAAGCAAGATCACAACAACGAAGAACATTCTGGATACGATCATCAGGATTTCCCCGCGAAAGGATTGCGGAATCAATGTTCAGTGTTCAGTGGCACATCGCCTTGACATACCCATCTTTGCCGAGCAGCACTTCCGGCATCACGTGCCCATCGATTTTCTGATCCAGGGCTGCTTACGGAAAGCCCGGGGTTGAGGTCACGGTGCCAGACGGCAGTGGGCCGTAGGCAACAGGCAGCACTTCAGGTACGGGACGGTTTGGAGGCACGGGAAGCGCCGGTGGGGCGGGTGTTCCAGCCAGAGGCGGCACTGATGGCGGCGCTGGTGGGACGGGTATTTTTTTCGCAGTTGGCGGTGCGGGCGGTGCGGGCGGTGCGGGTGGTGCGGGTGGGGCGGACGGCGGCGGCGGCGGCGGCGGCGGCGCATCATCGACGCGCATCGCCAGTTCGATGCCTTCGAAGCGGCCATCGGCACCATGTTCTCCGATCTTTACCGCTCCGGGCTCGTCGCTGGACACTATCAGCCGCGGCTTGCCTACCGTGACTCCATTGCGCTGCAGTACGAGGGCGACGTCGAAGCGGTCGGGGCCGGCGCGACGCACGTTGCCGTCGACGCGGATCTCGTTGCCGCGAGCGTCAAGATGGTTGAGATCGAAGCGCGAACCGAAACGGCCGCCGACCTCGAACCGAGCAGGCGGCTCACCTTCATCCTTGAGGTCGATGACGACGTGGTAGTCGTCGCCCTTCGCGGCAGGGGCAGCGGCGGGCGCAGCGGCGCGCGGCACCGCCCGTGCGGGCTGTGCCGACCACACCGCGAAACCGGCGCCGAGCGTCAACGTCGCCACTGCGACGAGGCCGAGACGCCGCGCCGAGGCGCGCGGCGCAGGGGTTTTCAATTGCATGACTCTCTCCTTCATCGGATGTGAGAACCCCCAGTGACAGCCCAGCGGCGCCTGCCGGTCGGTCATGAGGGTCTTGAGCATCGCTTCGCCGTACGCGCGTCGCGAATGGGGATGGGCCGCGACCACCGCCTGGTCGCAGGCGAGTTCCTGGTCGTGGCGGAATCGGGTCGCCGCCAGATGCACCAGCGGGTTGAACCAGAACAGGCAGCGCACGAAAGCGATCGCCAGATTCGCGAGCGGATCGCCGCGCTGCAGATGGCGGCGTTCGTGCGCCAGCATCAGCCGGCGCTGTTGGCTGTCGTAACGTTCGGCGAAATCGGCGGGCAGCACGATCCTCGCGCGCACCGCGCCGATCACTGCTGGCAGCCCGAGACTCGCCTGCGCACGCCACAGCCGGTTGCGCAGGGGCCGCAACTCGCCGAGCGCGCGCTCGAACTGGCGCTGCTGCCACCAGAATCGCAATGCCATCGCGATGGCGCCGACCAGCCACGCGGCGAGCCACCAGTGCGTGCGATCCACGATGGCCTCGACCGGCGCCATCGCGACCGGCCGGGCGACGGCCTGCAATACGCTCGGTGTTGCGGCGGTTTCGACCACCCGCCCCGGCAACAGGCTGGCGATGAACGCCGCCGGCAGCAGCCACCACGCGGCATAGCCCACGCCCGCGCCGAAATGCCGACGCAGCAGCCGCGGCAGCACCATCAGCGCCAGCGCAGCGACACCCACCGCGAGCGTCGCCGACCACAGCATCTGCAGCGCTTCACTCGTCGCGACCATGGCCTGCCTCCTTGGTTTCTGCATCGTCCAGCGAGTCGACCAGACGCCGCAGCTCGACGACATCGGCGGCGCTGAGTTTGCGGTGCTGGCTGAAATGCGCGACCAGCGGCGCGACGCGGCCGTCGAACAGGCGCGCCAGCAGGCTTTCGCTTTCGCCCATCACCCAGTCCTCGCGCCGCAGCGTCGGGCTATATAAATAGCGTCGACCGTCCTTCTGCGCCTCGATCGCACCCTTGTTGAGCAGGCGGTTCAGCAAGGTCTTGATGGTGGCTTCCTGCCACTCCTGGCGCTGGCCCAGCGCCGCCACCACCTCTTCCGAGGTCTGCGGGCTGCGCTGCCACAGGACTTCCATCACCACCGACTCGGCTTCGCTGATCTGCATATCGTTTCCGGGCAACGTTTACGTGCGTAATTGAATCTGAGATTACACCCGTAATCAATGATGTCAAGCGTCAATCGCAAACGTTCCGGCCGACCGTGAACCGCAACCGGCAAAACTGCAGGATGATGTCGGTATGCACACCACGCCCCAGCCCCATCGCCTCGACCATCTCGACGATACGGTCGAAACCCTCCTCGCCAGCATCGACGGCCCGCTGCGCATCGCCGCGCCGCTGGGCATCGGCAAACCGCACCGGCTGCTCAATGCGCTGTACGCACGCATCGAGAAAGACCCGTCGCGCGAACTGCATCTCTACACCGCGCTGTCGCTGGATCCGCCCTCACCTGCGGGCGATCTGCAGCGCCGCTTCCTGGCGCCGTTCGTGACCCGCCATTTCGGCGACGATTTCCCGCGCCTCGCCTACGTGCAGGCGCAGAAACGCGACGCGCTGCCGGCGCACATCTCGGTCGAAGAGTTCTACGTGCAGTCCGGCGCGCTGCTGCGTTCGCGGCAGGCGCAGTCGCGCTACGCCAGCCTCAACTACACGCATGTCGCGCGCGCCATCGCCGCGCGCGGCGTCAACTGCGTGATCCAGAAAGTCGCGACCAACGCAGACGGCTCGCGGCTGTCGCTGTCGTCGAACACCGACCTGACGTTCGATGCGATCGACGCCATCCTCGCGCGCGGGCTGCCGCGGCCGCTGCTGGTGGCGGAAGTCGATCCGCAACTGCCGTGGCTGGAGAACGGCGCGGCGGTGGATGCCGGTTTCTTCGACATCGTGCTGACCCCGCCAGGGCCGTATCCGAAACTGTTCGCGCTGCCCAGGCAGCCGGTGGCCGACGCCGAATACGCGATCGGTTTCCACGCCAGCGCGCTGGTCCGCGACGGCGGCACGCTGCAGATCGGCATCGGCGCGCTGGCCGACGCGCTGTGCCACGCGCTGGTGCTGCGCCACACCGACAACGCCGCCTACCGGCGCGTGCTGCAGGCGCTGGATCCGGAGATCGAACGCCATCCGGCGGTGCTCGCCAGCGGCGGCCTGGACCCGTTCGAGCACGGCCTGTACGGCTGCAGCGAAATGATCAACGAAGGCTTCCGCCGACTGGTGCAGACCGGCGTGCTGCGGCGGAAGGTCGTCGACGACGAACCGCTGATGCGGCGGATCAACGACGGCAGCGCGTCGGACGCGGATCGAGAACGTCTCGAACGCGAGGGCGAATTCCTGCACGGCGCGTTCTATCTGGGCTCGCACGAGTTCTACGAGTGGCTGCGCGGGTTGAACGACGCCGAACGGCACGGCATCGGCATGCGCCGGGTCAGCGAAGTCAACGAACTCTACGGCGGCCGCGAATCGCTGGAACGCGTGCAGCGCCACCACGCGCGATTCTTCAACACCTGCATGATGGCGACCGCGCTGGGCGCGGCGGTGTCCGATGGCCTGGCCGACGGCCGCGTGGTCTCGGGCGTGGGCGGCCAGTACAACTTCGTCGCGATGGCGCATGCGCTGCCCGAAGCGCGTTCGGTGCTGATGCTGCGCGCGACGCGCGAGGAACCGGGCCTTCCCGCGGCCTCCTGCATCCTGTGGAATTACGGGCACACCACCATTCCCCGGCATCTGCGCGACATCTACGTCAGCGAATACGGCATCGCCGATCTGCTGGGCGCCTGCGACGAGGATTGCGTGCAGGCGATGGCCGGCATCGCCGACAGCCGCTTCCAGCACGCGCTGCTGAGCGCCGCCGATCTGAGCGGCAAGCTGCATGCAGCGCCGACGCGATTCCGGCTATCCGGCCGCAACACCCCGGAACGCCTGCGCGCGGCGCTGGCGCCGCTGCGGCGCGAAGGCATCCTCCCGGACTACCCGTTAGGCAGCGATTTCACCCCGGTCGAACAGCGGCTGGTGAAGGCGTTGGGCTGGCTGAAGGCGAACACCGCCACCCGCGGCGCGAAGCTCGCGACGATCGCGCGCGCGCTGTCGGGCGCGCGCGCATCGTCGGCGGAAGATCTCGAAGCCCTGGAACGGATGGACTACCGGCGCCCATCGCGTTTGAGCGACAGGCTGTACGCGAAACTGGTCGCTCTGGCGTTGCGGGAAACCGCCGCTTGATCGAAGCCGTCATGGACGCGGCCATCGATGCCGGCGGACGAACCCGTCACCCCCTGCCGTCTCCCGGCTTGACCGGCTCGACCGGCTCCTTCGCGCATTGGCCTTCGAGCTTTCCGCTCAGGAACATGCCGCTGGGGCCGCTGATATTGGTGACATCGACATTCAGGGTGTAGGTGCCGGGAACGATGGCCACCGGCCACGTCGCGAAGTTGTTGAGCTGATTCCCGGCGGTGAAGCAGTGCCCTGTCGCTGCCGCAGCGGCCGGACACGGCACCACCGGACTGCTGCCGCCGGGACCGGTGAGATACACCTTGTAACCATTGTCGGCGGCGACCGAGAGCCCCTTGAATACGATCTGCTGCGGAATCGTGCATTTCTGCACCTTGAACTGCAGGGTGTAGCGATAGGTGGCATTCGCCGCGCCGCTCCCCGCGGCATCGATCGATATCCATTTCGCGCCATTGGTGGTGTTGCTCCAGGCCACGTTCGGCTGCGCGACCACGACAGCGGGCTGTCCATTGACCTTCCAGGCATTGCCCGGACCGGTACTCAGATCCAGCGTGTTCTGCTCCCCGAGACAACGGCAGCAGCCCAGCGTCGGCAGTCTGTGCGGAGGGGGGATGGGGGTGGCGACGATCGAACCGCGCGAGGGCAATTCCCGCACCTGGGCATGCACGGCGACGATGGGCAGACCGACGGCCAGGCCGACCGCCATCATGATGGCCAGGCGACCGGGCGATTGCGTTACCGCGGCGGGTATCGAATGTTGAAGCGTGCGTTCCATTGGGTTTCTCCCGATTGTGTGCGTTGGATGGGCGGCCGGGCCGGGCGCTCGCAGCGACCCGATCCGGCGAAACCACCGTATCGGCACGCACATCGCAACTGAAGGATCGAGCCGGGAATGGACCGGGAACAAGCGGGTAAAAGCCATGCAGCCGTCGCGGCGGGCGACACGGCGGAACCGCGCGACGGTCGCGATATCGGGCCACGGCGGCGTCGACGCGACCGGCAATGCATACGGTATCCGCGGAGTGCGGGTATCGTCCGCCCGGCAACGACGCCGTGTGCGGATTGAATATCGATTGGAATCAATCGATTGGAATTTTTCGTTCCCGTTTTGTGCCACCGAAAAGCGTGGCCATGGCGCATGGTCACCGCCTAGAGTGGACCCGCCCATCCCATCAGGAATTCCACCATGGCTACAAGGCAGACAGCACTTTCCGCAAGCATGCTCCCCAGATGCATGCTCGCGACATGCATGCTCGCGGCGGTCTTTTCCGTCGGCGCCCACGAGTCGCCCACCCCCGGAACATGTACCGCGATCGGCGCCAGGCAGGTGACCATCGGCAGTTTCCGGTTCACGGAAAAAGCCCTGATACGCGAGCGCGAACAACACACGCCAAGGACCTGCCCGCTGGCGGGCAACGGCCCGAACCGCGAGGTCGCCACGCCGCTCGAAGGTTCCGCGGCCTCGAACAGCCGCATATCCCCCGGTGGGGGCCCCGACACTGGCCCGGAGGGGAAATGCGGGGTCGTGGACGATTACCACATCGGCATGATGAGCATCATCAAGTATTGCAACGACCCGAAGCTCGGCAACGGCCAGGCATCGTTCCGTGTCGCGCGGCCTGCCAGCTACAGCGCCAGGACCCACCACAAGACTTACCGCTTCAGCGACGGCGACCTGATCGGCACGTGTTACATCTGCATTGTCAAACGTCCGATCAACATCGGTCCGGCCCATCCTGCGGTACTGAAACCACAGGACTGACCGCGCTGCCCGAGGCCGTGCCGCTGCTTCCGGCGGTACGGCCCACCATGCACGTGGCCATGCACGTGGCCATGCACGCTCCATCGAAGGAACGCCACCGACCTCGCCCACGGCTTCAGACCAGGGCGCTGCGCCTCGCATAGGCCAGCACGACATCGATGCGGCGCTGCAGTTGGTCGCGCACCGCCGTGTCGAGTGGGCACTGGCCCAGCACGTAGTAGGCCGATCGGAGCACATCGCGCCAGCGTGGGTTGCGCGGCAGTTTCGACAGACTCATGTAGCGCTCCATCGCGCGCGTGCGCAGCCTGCCGTCGTCGATATTGATGCACCAGATCCGGCTGCGCTCGGCCAGTTCGATCCGGTTCTGGCCGGTGCTGCGTTCCCAAGCTTCGATCGACGCCAGCATCAGCTCGACCAGCGCACGACGGAACCCGGTGCGCGCATCCTCATCGCTCGCCAATGCCACCGATGCCGCGAAGGCGGGCGCGGATCCGCTCGATTCCGCAGTCGCCGCGTCGCTCTGTCGCTGCAGATGCATCACGATCAGACCATCGCCATGCTCCCACTGCGCCAATTCGATGCGCAGCGCGGCGCCACCGCCGCGAACAGCGACGTCCATGCTCTGCGAGGCAGCATCCTCCATACGCTCAAGGGCGATCGCGAGCGTCGCGGCATCGGCCGGATTCAGCCAGCCCGACAAGGCGCTGCCGACGAACGCTTCGCGCTCCCCGCCCAGCAACGTGCAAGCTGCGCGATTCACAGCCAGCAGCGCGCCATCGGCATCGAGCAGACACAGCGCATCGGTGCGGCTGTCGAACAAGGTCTGCAAAAGGTCGCGGTCGCCGCCGAGCGCATCCGCTTCGCGCTGATAGCGCGCGATCATTTCCGCGTCGCGCGCGCTGCGCGCGGCATCGTCGACGCGCGCACGCTGCTGCCGACGGATGAAAAACATCGAAATCGCGAGCAACAGCACCAGCGTCGAAGCGATCGCCAGCCACAGCTGGAGCGTTCTCTGCTGCAGGGCCGCGATCGTACGCTCGCTCTCGGCGGCCTGGAACCGCGTGAGGAGCCAGGCGAACTGGAGATCGCTCTTGGCGGCCAGGTCGCGACGCTCGGAAGCATGGGCGTCGCGCAGGACCTCGATCGCCTCGGCATCGCGCCCACTCTGCTCCAGCGTCTTCACCAGTTCTTCCATCAACGCCGCACGATCCGTTTCGCTGTCGATATTCTGCTTCAGCGCGCGATGCAGCCGGGTCGTCGCCTGTTCGACCTTCCCCTGCAGACGATCGACCTGCGCCGCCTGCAACTGCAGCGACGGTGGCGTCGGCAGATCGTATTCGGCGGCGATCGCCAAACCGTTGGCGGTATGCCGCGACGCGAGCTCGACGTCGCCATCCGCGATCGCGGCCTGGGCCAGGCTGGCATACAGCGTCGGCTGATAGCGGCGGTCGTTCTCGCTGCGCACGTCCCGTAGGGCAGCTTCGAGCATCCGTGTGGCTGCAGCAGGATCCTTTCGATCCAGCGCCAGCGCGCTCAGGCTGTCGAGCACGTGCGCCGCTTCGACGACATCGCCATTGCGACGGAACGCTTTCTCCGCCTCACGATAATAATGTTCGGCCTGCGCAGGCTTTTTGATTTCGCGATATACATCCGCGATATTGGCCAGCATGCCGCCAACGGCCGGATCGTCGTCGTCGCGCATCATCTGCAGACCGCGTTCGAGCATGAGCAGCGCATTGCGGTAATCGCCGATCCGGCGCAGCGCGCTGCCCACGTTTTTGAGCTGCTTCGCGATCGCCGCGCGATCGCCGCGCGCTTCGGCCATCGCCAGTGCGCATTCGAAGTGGCCCAGTGCATCGGCGATGCGCTCCTGACGATAGGCCAGGACGCCACGGCGACGGATCCATTCGTATCGCTTCTCCGTGTCGTCGCCGTCGACGAGCGGCGTCGCGGCACAGCCGAGGGCCGCGTTGGCCTGATCGTAATGACCCACCTTGATCTGCGCATCGGCCAGCGCATACAGCGCATCGGGATCGGTCGCTGCAACCGCCCCGAAACGCAGCTGACAGTTCGCTGGTTCCGGCAACGTACCGCGATCGATGGCGGCACAGCGCGGGATTGGCGCGGCATGCGCCATCTCGACGACGCACAGCATCGCCATCATCGGCAAGGCCGAAAATCCCAGTCTGCATCGCCCCCTCAAGCTGCGCCTCCCTGCTGGCGGCTGGCTTTTTCGTGAAGGCCGATGCTAGCACCCTGCTTGCGCCTGCCGTGGCTCTACCAGCCGCCGCCGCCCCCACCGCCGGCGCCACCACCACTGCTGCCACCACCACCCCCACCACCACCCGAGGGCAACGGCGTCGGGCTCTTGGGCCGTCGCGTCCTGCGCGGGTAATCGTTATCGTCGGTGATCGCAGAAGGTTCGCTGGATGGTTGGCAGGGTTCCATCACCCGTGCTTCGCGATATTCCGACATTGCGGCCGCCACTTCGGCCGCGCACACGGCTTCCGATCCGGCGACGATCCAGACCGTATCCGCTTCGTCCAACCCCAGCAGCGCGGTCCACGGCCGATCTTCCGCCGCAGCCATCTGCGGGGCGCATGCGGCCAGGAAGAAAAGAACAGTGAATCGATAACGCGACATCCTTTCCATCAGTCACTCCGGTCGTGTTTCGGTGGGTGGCCGCATCCCTGCGGCCCTTGCCCATCCGGACAAGTGTCAGTACGGGACGAAATGGCAGTAATCGATCACCGTGACCGAACCCAGCGAACCGAGCTGGTTCTCGCAGCCTTGCTGGGTCTGCGCGGTGATGTCGAGATAGCTATAGGTGTAGTACTGGCCATCCCGGCCCGGATGCGGATCGACATACCTCACGCGTGCGCGCCACTCGCCCGGCACGTAGGGCGTCGGGCCGACCGGATCGAGCCCGCCGATCCTGGCGGCAGAAGCGGGTGCCGCGGACGCGGCGGCGAGGAGGACGGTCATGGCGATCGTTGAAAGCAGGAACTTCATCGGAACTCCGGAGGTTGCGTTGCGCCCGCGACGGGGCGGTGGAAACGCGGCCGGACGCAGGCGCCCGGCGATGGATGGCGGGCTTACTTCTTCGGTGTGTCTTTCTTGCGCAGCGGATCGGTGATCAGCACCAGCTCCCCCACGGCCGCGTCATAGGCGTCGGCCTGATGCGCCGCGCGGATGCGCTTGACCTGATCCAGCAGCACGCCGGCAATGTCGGCGGTATCGCCATCGATTTCGCTGTGCACCGCCAGTTCGAAGTGCTGGTGCATCACGCCGGAGAACGGCGGCGTGTAGGAGCACGGGTTCATCGAGACCAGCGTGTAGCCGAAATTGTTCACCGCATTGTTGATCGCCGCCTGCAGGGCGCTGTTACATGCGGCCCAGGTCGAATACGGACCGACGACCGAACCGGAACCATTTCCGTAATCGGCGGTACCGAAGTAACCACCGCCGCTGCCGACCACCGGCGCGGCATGGGCGCTGCCCATCGCAGCGAGCGCAAGGCCCAGGCCCAGACCAGCGGCATGTAATTTGTTCATGTATGGAATTCCTCGGTTGAACGACATTCTGTCGAACGGCGTGTGTTGAACGGCATGGATCGGTCGCGGGCGTCCTGTCCGCGCCAACGACCCCTCGCTGCGAACGATTCGCGGCACCCCGCCCGCTGCGGGCGGGGCGAATCCACACTAGGCAGCATCCGGCCTGCCAGCCAGTACGAACCCGGGCGAATCCGGGAACGCCCGGGTCGTTTTCGCGATGCCAGAGCCACAGCGCAGCGTCGACCGGTGGCGCCGCGCGCAATCCGGAATCGGAGAATCAACGACTTGCGCGAATATCAGCCCGGGTTCTCCCCGCGATCCCCGTGGCATCGGCCTCACGCGCGGCCGTAGACTGTCAGAGGACATCCAGCCATCGGACAACACCCATGCGGAACGGTTTCGCTCTTGCGCTCAGCCTCGGTCTATTGGCGTCGTCGTCGGCCATCGCCCACGACACCCTGCCGGCCAAATGGTGTCCCACCGGCACGACGGTCGTCACGGTCGGCACTTTCGACCTCACGCCCTCCACCCTGGTCGACTACCGCGCGCAGCACCTCAGCGACGGCCAGGTGCTGGGCAGCGAGTGCAACGACCTCAAGACCTGCGGCATCGTCGACGACTGGTTCTGGGCCAACGAGGCCGCTCATGAAGCCTGCACCAACGATCAGCTGAAGAATGGGCAATCGACTCCAGCGATGCCCTTCGTGTCCTACCCCGCCTCCTTCAACCACAACGGCGACGAAAACCACGACGGCATCAAGGATCACCACCAGCTCTACAAGTTCAAGTCCGGTCTGAAAGGCGTGTGCGTGGTGTGCAGGCCGTCGACGGCCACGCCGGTGCCGGCCGAGCTTGGGGAGCTTGATCGATAAGGTGCCGTTCGCGCGCAACGCACGGCACCAAAGATGAGTCGATAAAACGGAAATCCGCAGAAGAAGATTCAGCAACAAACGCATAAACAAGAAGCCCGCGCACTGCGCGGGCTTCTTGTTTGATCGGCTATCGGAAATTCAACCCGACCCCGGTTTCTGGCAGGCCGCGTCGGCGAGCAGCGGCGCATCGCAGCGACCGTCCGCATTGGTCGTAGTCCGTGCGATCAACGCCCGGCCAGCGGCTTCGCAACGATACAAGGAGACAGCAATGCCGGCCCCCGGTGTGCCGTGCGCGGTATCCAGAACAGGGGTCATCAGCTTGCCCATGGGATCAGCGGACGCCCGCATGGTCGAGATACGCGTCCAGTCGATCCAGATCGCTGCGTTTCTCCGCGGCGCTGGCGAAGCTCGCGTTGAAGCTGTTGCGCGCCAGGGTCGCCGCGTGGCTGGCATCCAGCCCGAGCGCATCGAAGGTCTCGACGAAGTTCTGGTTCAGATAACCGCCGAAGTAAGCCGGATCGTCGGAATTCACCGTCGCCACCAGGCCCGCATCGAGCAGTCGGCGAAGATTGTGCTCGGCCAGCGTGTCGAATACGCGCAGCTTGATGTTGGAGAGTGGACAGACCGTCAGCGGCACGCCCTGTTCGACCAGCCGCTTGACCAGCGCGGGGTCCTGCAACGCCTGCACCCCGTGATCGATGCGCTCGGCCTTCAACACATCCAGCGCACTCCAGATATAGGCCGGCGGCCCCTCCTCACCGGCATGCGCGACCGTGCGCAGGCCCAGCTTGCGCGCCTGCGCGAAGACCCGCGCGAACTTCTCAGGCGGATGACCCAGCTCGCTGGAATCCAGCCCGACGCCGATGAACTTGCCCACATGCGGGCGCGCCTCCTCGAAGGTCGCCAGGGCCTCGTCTTCGGACAAATGACGCAGGAAGCACAGGATCAGTTCCGCACGCACGCCCAACTGCGACTGCGCCTGATCGCAGGCCCGGCGCAGCCCGTTGATCACCGTGTCCATCGACACCCCGCGTGCGGTGTGCGTCTGCGGATCGAAAAACAGCTCGCTGTGCACGATGTTGTCGTCCTTGGCGCGCAGGAAATAGGCCCAGGCCATGTCGAAGAAATCCGCCTCGGTCAGCAGCACGCTGGCGCCGGCGTAGTAGATGTCGAGAAAACTCTGCAGATCGCTGAACGCATATGCCGCACGCAGCGACGCCACATCCGGATAGGCCAGGGCCACGTGGTTGCGTTCGGCCATCGCGAAGATCAACTCCGGCTCCAACGAACCCTCGATGTGGATATGCAACTCCGCCTTCGGCAGGCCGCGCAGAAAATCGGGTAGTTGATCGGCGGATGCGGGCATGTGGCGTTTCTTCTTTTGGTATCGCTTTTGGTATCGGGAGTCTGCCCGAAGCGGGGGCAGACGCCTAGCAGGTTGCCGAAAAACATCACTCCAGGAGGTTTTCAAGATCGCAAGTCCGATACATGTCCGGACTTGCTCAGGACAATTCAATCGCTTACGGGCTTGCTCCTTCGGCGCAGCCATCCCCAGAGCCTGCTCACGATCCCCCATAAGCGCAGGTGGAAACACACGCTGTCATCCCGAACGCCCGCATAGCGGGCGGAGCGACCTGCCATTGCGACACCATCGGCCCAAAGCGGGCCCCTCCTCGGGCTTTTGCCCTCGTTCGGGATGACAGATGTTTTTCAGACTTGAGATCTCAGAGCCTGCTCACGATCTGTGTTGACGGCCCACCGGAAACCTGCTGCCGCAGGTATTTCAGCGGCTTGCCGGAGTCCATCAACGCGATCGGGTTTCGGATCAGTTCCAACGCCGCAGGGTGTGTGCAGACCTGCCCGCGGCCTTCATTGGCGATGCATGGCCCGCCATGGAACTGACGCTTCCCAAGACGTACCATCCGGTCATGATCACCTCCAACACCTTTCGCCTGAATGGCGAAACCCGATCGCTGGCCGAAAGCGACCCCCGCGAATCCCTGCTGCGCTGGCTCAATCGACATCGCCACACCGGCACCAAGGAAGGCTGCGCGGACGGTGATTGCGGGGCTTGTACGGTGGCGTTGATCGAGGCCGACGGCGACGGTGGGTCGCGCTATGTGGCGGTCAACAGCTGTCTTCTGACGGTCGGCGTGTTGCCGGCCCGCGAGGTGCTGACCGTGGAAGCGCTGGCCGAGGGCGAGACACTGCATCCGGTCCAGCAGGCGTTGGTCGACGCTGCCGGTTCGCAGTGCGGCTACTGCACCCCCGGATTCGTCATGAGTCTGTTTGCCGGGCTGCACGAAGGTGCGCTGGACGATCATGCGATCGCCGGCAATCTCTGTCGCTGCACCGGGTACGGGCCGATCCGCCGGGCGGCGCAGCGGCTGGTGGCCGACGCGCCGAGCGATGCGCGCTTCGCCGCGCTGCGCGCGCAACCCAGACCGCCACTGCCGGCCGCGAACCTCATGCCGTGCTTCAGCCCCGTGACCATCGCCGATGCGCTGGCGCTGAAGGTCGAACACCCGCAGTCGGACTGGTTTGCCGGCGGCACCGATCTGGGCGTCGATCTGAGCCGTGGCCGGCCGGTCGCGCCGGTGCTGATCGCGCTGGACCGGATCGGCGAATTGCAGCGGTTGCACATCGAGGACGGCCGGGTGTGGATCGGCGCCGGCGTGCCGTTGAGCCGCCTGGAGTCGGAGCTGCAGGGACTCTTCCCGGCCATCGACGAGATGCTGCCGTGGTTTGCCGGTCGCCAGGTGCGCAATCGCGCAACCCTTGGCGGCAACCTCGGCAGCGCGTCGCCGATCGGCGATCTGTTGCCTGTGTTGCTCGCGCTGGATGCGGTGATTCATTTGCGCAGCCTGGACGGCACGCGCGAGATCGACGCGGCCGAGTATTTTCTCGGCTATCGCAAGACCGCGCGCCGCGCCGACGAGTTGATTGTTGGGGTCACGTTGCCGCGTCGCGCCGACCTGCGTTCCGGCTGCGCCAAGGTGGCCAAGCGGCAGACCGACGACATCAGCATCGTGGCGGCGGCGTTCGCGCTTGGGTTCGACGAACAACAGCGGGTCAGCCATGCGCGCTTGGCCTATGGCGGTGTTGCCGCCATTCCCTTGCGTGCGCGGAAGACCGAAGCGCTGCTGATCGGGCGACTGCTTGACCAGGAAACGCTCAAGGCAGCTGCAGCGCAATTGCGCACGGAGTTCGAGCCGCTCAGCGATTATCGCGCCGGCAGCGAATACCGACGAACGCTCAGCGCCAATCTGTTCCTGCGCTTTGTCGCGGAGCTTCGGCCATGAGCGCGTCGTCGGCATCGCTGCGTCACGAGAGCGCCGTCGGCCACGTCACCGGCCGGGCGATCTATACCGACGAGCAGCGCCCACCCAACGGCATGCTCAGCGTGTATCCCGTGCAAGCGCCGCACGCGCACGCGCGGATTCTTGCCATCGATACCGCTGCCGCGCTGGCCCTGCCCGGCGTCCATGCGGTGCTGACCGCAAACGACGTGCCCGGCGAGAACGACACCGGCCCGATCTTCCACGACGAACCGCTGATTCCACCCGACACCGTATTGTTCTACGGCCAGGCGGTGGCCTGGGTGGTGGCCGATGACGAAGCCTTGGCGCAAGCCGCAGCAAAACAGGTCTCGGTGACTTACGAGGCGCTGTCGGCACTGCTCAGCATCGAGCAGGCGATGGCTGCACAGGCCTTTCATCTGCCGCCTGCAAGAGTGGCTCGCGGCGATGCGAGCGCGGCGATGGCACGCGCGCCATTGCGGCTGTCCGGGGAACTGCAGATCGGTGGTCAGGATCATTTCTATCTGGAAACCCAGGCCAGTTGGGTCGAGATCGACAGCGAAGGCACGGTGCAGATCGCCGCCTCCACGCAGCACCCGACCGAAACCCAGATCAT
This sequence comes from Chitinophaga pinensis, assembly GCA_943371935.1. GTDB lineage: Bacteria > Pseudomonadota > Gammaproteobacteria > Xanthomonadales > Xanthomonadaceae > Lysobacter_I. The sequence continues at coordinate 116,361 of CALRWS020000004.1, forward strand.
CGTCGCCCGCGTGCTTGGCCTGCCGGCGCATCGGGTGGTCTGCCGCAGCCTGCGCATGGGCGGCGGCTTCGGCGGCAAGGAGACCCAGGCCAATCCCTACGCCGCGATTGCGGCGTTGGCGGCGTACAGGACCGGCCGCCCGGTGCGGATCAAGCTGACCCGCGGCCTCGACATGCAGATGACTGGCAAACGCCATCCATTCCTCGGGCGCTATGAGGTCGGCTTCGATCAGCAAGGCCTGCTGCTGGCGCTGAAGGTCGAACTTATCGCCGACGGTGGCTGGAGCTGCGATCTGTCGCCGCCGGTGCTGATGCGCGCGATGGTGCATGTCGACAACGCCTACTTCGTGCCGGACATTGAGGTCACCGGCCGGATCGCACGCACCCATTTGGCCTCCAACACAGCCTTTCGCGGCTTTGGCGGTCCGCAGGGCATGCTGGTCGGCGAAGAAGTGCTGGAGCGGGTCGCGCGCCATCTCGGACTGCCTGCGCACGAGGTTCGCGAGCGCAATTTCTACCGTCCAGCCACCGACGGGAATGGCGATCGCAACCAGACCCACTATGGGCAGCCGGTGGTCGACAATCACCTACCGGCGCTGTGGCAGCAGTTGCTGCGCGATAGCGAGTTCCTGGCTCGCCGCGATGCGGTCGCCGCATTCAACGCCGGCAGCGCCCAACGCAAGCGTGGAATCGCCATCACGCCGGTCAAGTTCGGCATTTCCTTCAACAAGACCGAATACAACCAGGCCGGCGCGCTGGTCCACATCTACAGCGACGGCAGCGTGCAGCTCAACCACGGCGGCACCGAGATGGGCCAGGGCCTGCACACCAAGATGCTGGCGGTGGCCAGCCGCGTGCTGGGCGTCGACATGGCGCGCATCCGGATCATGCCGACCAGCACCGACAAGGTGCCGAACACCTCGGCGACCGCGGCCAGCAGCGGCTCCGATCTGAATGGCCAGGCGGTCAAGGCCGCCTGCGACACCCTGCTCGGACGCCTGCGTCCGGTCGCTGCGGAGCTGCTCGGCGTGACACCCGAACAGGTCCGTTTCGCCGACGATGCGGTGTTCGACGAGAGTGACAGCGATCGCCGGCTGCGCTTCCAGGACGTGGTCAGCGCCGCCTACAGCGCGCGGATCAGCCTGTCCTCGACCGGTTTCTACCGCACCCCCGGCCTCAGCTGGGATCCGCAGACCGGCCAGGGCCATCCGTTCTATTACTTCTCGTTCGGGGCGGCCGTCAGCGAGGTCGAAGTCTGCGGATACACCGGCGTCCACACACTGCGCCGGGTCGATCTTTTGCACGACGTCGGCGATTCGCTGGCCGTCGCGATCGATCGCGGTCAGATCGAAGGCGGCTTCGTCCAGGGGCTGGGCTGGCTGACCTGCGAAGAGCTGCGCTGGAACGACGCCGGTAAGCTGCTCACCGACGCGCCCAGCACCTACAAAATTCCGACCGTCGGCGAAGTGCCGGAAGACGTCCGCTTGACGCTGTTCCGGAGCAGCGAACCGCCAACCACGCAGGTGATTTTCAGCAGCAAGGCGGTCGGCGAACCGCCCTTCATGTTGGCGATGAGCGTGCGCGAGGCGCTGCGCGAAGCGGTCGCCGCGTTTGGCGACGCGCGCGAAGTCGGCCTCGGCGCGCCGGCCACGCCCGAAGCGATCCTCACCGCCATCGAGCGCGTGCGCGGAGGCGTCGGCCTTTGAACGAACGCCTGTTTGCGCGTCTGCACGCCTGGCTGGCGGCGGGTCCGGTGGTGCTGGCCAGCGTGCTGCACACCCGCGGGGCGACGCCGCGCAAAGGCGGCAGCCGGATGCTGATCGGCGCCAGCGGCACTTTCGGCAGCGTCGGCGGCGGCATGGCCGAAGCCCAGGTGATCGCGGCCGCGCACAACTTGTTGCTCGACGCGGGGCGCAGCATCGAAGTCGAGATCGATCTGAGCGGCCGGCAGGGCGCCGCCGGCATCTGCGGCGGACGGATGCGGATCGGCCTGCGCCGCTGGTATGGCGGCGATGATGGCCTGCGTGCGGCATCGATCGCCGAGACCCTGGCTGCCGGGCGCGATCTGACCTTGGGATGCGACGACCTCGGCGGCGGCGAACCGCAACCGATCCGGCCGGACCCGCGCCTGCTGATCGTCGGCGCTGGTCACTGCGGGCTTGCGCTGCACGACTTCGCCAATCTGCTTGATTTCGATCTGTGGGCCTATGACGAACGCAGCGAAGAGCTTGCGAAATTCAACCATGCAACTCGCTTGTGCGGCCCGATCGATTTAGTGACCAGCGCGCTGGACACGCAACGCGAATTGTTCGCCGTGCTTCTGAATCGCGATTTCCATTGCGACATCGCCGCGCTGCGCGCGCTGTGCCAACGGCCGCCGCGCTTCATCGGCATGATGGGCAGCGCGAAGCGGATCGACGAAGTGCGTGCCGCCTTGCCCGAGCACGCAGCCGCATTGGCCCGCCTGCGTGCACCGGTCGGCATCGACATCGACGCGCAGACGCCGCACGAGATCGCCGTCAGCGTCCTCGCAGAGCTGATCCAGCAGCGGCGTGCGCTGGCCTGTTGAGGCGCATGCAACCCCGCTCAGCACAGGAGGCGGCTTACGGATTGTGGATGTCTTTGAATATGTCCCCAGGAACGGACGCGAAGACGGGGTGACGACGGGGTCAGGTTCACTTCACACGAAGTGAACCTGACCCCGTCGTCACCCCGTCTTCCCCTCTGCTCACTCACACCAGCGCACTGCGCCGCGTATACGCCAGCACCGCGTCGACGCGGCGCTGCAGGTCTTCGCGCGTCTGCGCTTCCATCGCGCATTGCCCCAGCACGAAATAGGCGGAACGCAGGACATCGCGCCAGCGCGGGTTGTGCGGGAGTTTGGCGACGGTGAGGTAGCGCTCCATCGCGCGCGCGCGCAGGCGGCCGTCGTAGATGGCGACGCGCCAGATGCGGCTTTTTTCCGCGAGTTCCAATCGGCTGCTGCCGGTCGCACGCTCCCAGGTATCGATCACCGCGAGCATCAGTTCGACCAGCGAGCGGCGGAATTCGTTGCGGCGGATGTCGTCGGGCATGGCGGCTTCGCGGGTGTCGTCGGCATCGGTTGTCGGCGACGCCGCATCGGCGCCTTCAACGACACGCGCCTGCAGGCCGAACACGATCAGTCCGTCGCCGTGTTCCCACTGCGTGAGATGCGCAAGCAGCGGCGCGCCGTCGCGCGCGATGAAGTCGAAGGTCTGCGCGGCGGTGTCTTCCATCCGCTCAAGCGCCGAGGTCAATGCGGCCTGATCGGCGACGGCGAGGAATTCGGCGACGGCATGTCCTACCGGCGCATGTTCGCCGGCACCGAGCGATCGGCATGCGGCGCGATTCGCGGCCAGCACCTGGCCATCGGCGTCGAGCATGCAGACCGCATCGTCGCGGCTGTCGAGCAGGGCCTGCAGCAGGCTGCGATCTTCGGCCAGGGCATCGGCTTCGCGGCGGTAGCGCGCGAGTTCTTCTTCCTGGCGCACGCGCCGCGCTTCTTCCTGCAGGCGTTCGCGCTGGCGACGGCGCTGAAGCAGCATCCAAAGTCCCAGCCCCACTGCGGAGGCGATCGCGATCGTCAGCCACAGCAGCAGTGTGCGCTGCCGCAGCTCGGCGCGACGCAGGTGGTTCTCGGTTTCCAGCGCGGCGATGGTGCGATCGCGCTCGGCGGTTTCGAAGCGCGTGCGCAGCCAGCCGAGCTGACGGTCGTGCTGCGCGCGCGCGAGCGCGACCTGTTCGGCATGCGCGCGCCGCAGCGTGGCGATCGCTGCGCCCCGATCGCCCATCGCCTCCTGCGATGCGGCCAATTCTTCCAGCAACGCCGCGCGCTCGGCATCGTCCTCGGCGAGTCCGCCCAGGGCGTCGCGCAGACGCGCCGCCGCCGCATCGGCATGTCCGGACAGCCGCTCGACGCGCGCGGTCTGCAGTTGCAATGACGCCGGTAGCGGCAGATCGTGCTCGGCCGCGACCGCCAGCGCGGATGCGCTGAAATCGCGCGCCTGCGCGATCTCGCCCGACGCCAGCGCGGCGCGCGTCAGGCCCGCGTAGACGCGAACTTCGTAAGCGCGGTTGCCGCTCTCGCGATAGGTACGCAACGCCTGCTGCAGCCACGAGGCCGCCTGTTGCGACACGCCGCGATCGAGATCCACCGCGCTCATCGTTTCGAGCACGTGCGCCGCTTCGACCCGATCGCCGCGCTGCTGAAGCACCGCATACGCTTCGTTGTAGTAGCGCATCGCTTCGTCCGGCTCGTCCAGTCCGCGATAGATATCGGCGATGTTGCTCAGCACCGCACCGGCGACTTCGCCGCTCGCGCGCTGGATCTCCAGACTCTCGATCGATGCGCGCAGCGCGCCGTGGAAATCGCCGAGCCGGCGCAGTGCGGTGCCGACGTTCTTCAGATCGCGGGCGATAGCGACGCGATCCTCGCGCCCCTTCGACAGCGACAAGGCGCATTCGAAACGACTCAAGGCTTCGGGAATGCGCTCGCGTCGATAATCGAGAATCCCGCGGCGGCGCACCAGTTCGTATCGCACGGTCTGGTGGCCGCCGCCGTTGTCGCCGCTGCCCGCGATCATGGCTTCGACGCAGTCGAGCGTGGATTCGGCATCGTCGAAACGACTGGCGGCCATCCGCTCTTTTTCGTGCGCGAGCAGCGTTTCGAGGATGCGTTCATCGTCGCCGGCACCGGGCGAGGCGACGACTCCGGCGCGGGCCAGGCACACCACGATATCCGGTAGCGGGCGACGCACGCCGTCGGTCCGCGCACACGGCGCGGGCGATGCGGCCTGCGCGCAAAGGCAGACCAGGAGCAGGGCCGTCGATGCGGCGACGCGCGCGGAGAACGGAACCGAACGCGCGCGGCGGCTCACACGCGCTGTCCGCTGACCCGGACCTTGATGCGCCGCGGCTCAGTCACGCATCCGCTCCAGTTTCAACGCCAGCGTGAATCGCGGCACGTAGCACACGCGATTCGGCGGGCGGCCGGCGTGGCGCAACTCGCCGTCGAAGATCGCGAGCCGTCCAGGACGCGGCATGACCGCGGCGCGCACGTCCGCGGTATGGTCGTAGAACACCGTCTCGCCGCCCCATTCGATGTCCCAGCGGTCGCAGATGTACCACAGCGCGGTGAGTTCACCGGCGCCGGGATGCGCGTCGGTGTGGGTGAACAGCATGTCGCCGTAGTGCGCGACATTCACGTAGCTGCGATAGACGCAATAGCGCTGCCCGCGCGCGAAGTCGGCCACCGCAGCCAGCGTGGGCGCGAAGAACGGCATGCCCTGCAGCGCGTCCAGCGCGATCTCGGTCGCCCAGTGCCGATGCTCGGCGGTGTCCGGACGCGCGATCTCGGTGCGGGTGAAGCCGGCGCGGTTCAACACCGCCCACAGTTTCAACAGCTCGGGCTCGGGCATCAGCCCGTCGTACACCGCGACGCTGCGTCCGTCTATCTCGGCGCGCCAGGTAGGCGTGATGAGACTGGGTGGTTCGATCATCGTCTCGTCCCGATGTGCCGGTCTTTTCGCGGATCGACGCGCATCGATCCGCGAGCCCGGATCAGAGCGCCCGCGCCGCAGCGACCGCGGCGTCGACGGTGATGCCGAAATGCGGATACAGCTTTTCGGCCGGCGCGGAGGCGCCGTAGCTGTCCATGCCGATCACCGCGCCGTCGAGACCCACGTACTTGCCCCAGAAATCGCGCACGCCCGCTTCGATGGCGATGCGCTTGCGGCAGGCCTTCGGCAGCACCGCTTCGCGATATGCGGCGTCCTGGCGATCGAAAACATCGGTCGACGGCATCGACACCACGCGCGCGCCGTCGCCGAGTTCGGCGGCGGCCTGCATCGCGAGGCCGACTTCCGAACCGGTCGCGATCAGGATGTATTCCGGCGCGCCGACGCTGTCCTTCAGCACGTAGCCGCCGCGACGGATGTCGGCGACCTGCGCGTCGGAACGCGGCTGGTGCGCCAGATTCTGACGCGAGAAGACCAGGCACGACGGCCCGTCCGCGCGCTCGATCGCCGCGCGCCAGGACACCGCGGATTCGACCGCATCGCAGGGACGCCACACGTCGTTGTGCGGGATGTAACGCAGCGAGGCGAGGTGTTCGATCGGCTGATGGGTCGGACCGTCTTCGCCCAGACCGATCGAATCGTGGGTGTAGACGTGGATCGCGCGCGCTTCCATCAGCGCGCTCATGCGCACCGCGTTGCGGGCGTAGTCGCTGAACACCAGGAAGGTGGCGTCGTACGGCAGGAAGCCGCCGTGCAGGGCCAGGCCGTTGCTGATCGCGGTCATCGCGAATTCGCGCACGCCGTAATAGACGTAATTGGCGTCGGCGTCGCGGGTCGCGACCGACTTGCTGCCGGTCCACAGGGTGAGGTTGGAATGCGCCAGATCGGCGGAGCCGCCGACCAGTTCCGGCAGATGCGGCGCGAAGGCTTCGATCGCCATCTGCGAGGCTTTGCGCGACGCGACCACCGGGCCTTCGGCCTGCAGTTTCGCGACGTAGGCATCGGCGACGCCGGCGAAATCGGCCGGCAGCTCGCCGCGCATGCGTCGTGAGAATTCATCGGCCTGCTCGGGATATTCCGCGGCGTAGCGATCGAACAGGTCGCGCCAGTTCAGTTCGCGCGCGGCGCCGGCATTGTTCGCGCGCCAGCCGTCGGCGATGGCCTGCGGGATCTCGAACGACGGGTGATCCCAGTGCAGCGCGGCGCGGGTGGCGGCGACTTCGTCCTTGCCCAGCGGCGCACCGTGCGAGGACTCCTTGCCGGCCTTCGCGGGCGAGCCGAAACCGATGGTGGTGCGGCAGCACAGCAGCACCGGCTTGTCGGACGAGCGCAGCGCGGTGTCGATGGCGGTCTTGATCTCCACCGGATCGTGACCGTCGACGTTGCGCACAACGGTCCAGCCGTAGGCCTCGAAGCGCGCGGGCGTGTCGTCGGTGAACCAGCCCTGCACCTGGCCGTCGATGGAGATGTTGTTGTCGTCCCAGAACGCGACGAGTTTGTTCAGGCCCCAGGTGCCGGCCAGCGACGCGGCTTCGTGCGAGATGCCTTCCATCAGGCAGCCGTCGCCCATGAACACCCAGGTGCGATGGTCGACAAGGGTCAGCTCGGGGCGGTTGAAGCGCTGCGCCAGCAGTTTCTCGGCGAGCGCGAAGCCCACCGCATTGGCGAAGCCCTGACCCAGCGGGCCGGTGGTGGTTTCCACGCCCGGGGTCATGTGATTTTCGGGGTGACCGGCGGTTTTCGAGCCAAGCTGGCGGAAGTTCTTCAGCTCGTCCAGCGGCAGGTCGTAGCCGGTGAGGTGCAGCAGCGCGTAGTGCAGCATCGAGCCGTGGCCGTTGGACAGCACGAAACGGTCGCGGTTGGCCCAGTTCGGGTTGCCCGGGTTGTGCTGCAGATAGTCGTTCCACAGGACTTCGGCGATGTCGGCCATGCCCATGGGCATGCCCGGATGACCGGAGTTGGCGGCCTGTACCGCGTCGATGGCGAGGAAACGGATGGCGTTGGCAAGATCGCGGCGGCTGGGCGTCGTCATGGGGCGGGAGTCGTTTCGGCGGCGCCCGGCGGGCTGCGGGCCGCTCATTGTCCCATCCCGGAGGGGCTGATGTCCCCCCGGACGCGCCGTGGCCGGCGCGTCGGCCGGGCCGCTTCAAGCCCGGAAACGACTTCGCCGGCGCGAAGGCCGGCGAAGAGGGGTCACACGCTACGACGGGGGCGGTGCGATCAACGACCCGCGTCGATCACCGCGCACATCGAGGTGATCTGGAAATCGGTGCTGGTGGAGAAGCCGCCGGGGGTGGTCTTGGTGACCGTGATCTTGACGTTCTTGCCCTGCGGCTCGATCACCACGTTCCACGGCAGAGTCGCCTTGGCGCCGGTGATGTCCACGCCGCCGTTGGGCTGCTCGAACGAGATCACGCCGGCCTTTTCGTCGCTGGACGCCACGCGCAGGCCGGACTTGGTGCCTTCGGCGTAGATGCGCTTGTAGGCGGTGGACAGATTCACGCCGGTCACGACGTCCCAGGTGGTGAAAGTGCGGCCGGTGGTGAATTTGCCTTCCTGCTTGAAGTTGGTCTTGCAGGCGGGATCCGCAGCCATCGCCGAGCCGGCCAGCGCCAGCAGCGCCGTCATCGCAAACAATTTCCGCATCGTTGTTTCTCCTTGGGTGGTACGCGCGCCCGGGGGTAGGCGCCGGTATTTTGTAAATCTCGCGGGGATTCTGCCAGTGGGCCGGAGTGCCCACAAGCGAAGGCGCGGCAGGACCGCGACCGCCATCACGTCAACCGTCACGCATCGCGCGGCGGGTCGGACTCGCCGCGCGACACCATGGCGGCGATGCCGAGGTCGCCGGTGACGTTGACCGTGGTGCGGCACATGTCGAGGAAGTGGTTGACGCCCAGCACCAGGCCGATGCCTTCCGCCGGCACGCCGACCATGACGCAGATCAGCGCGATCACCGGCAGCGAGCCCGACGGCACGCCGGCAGTGCCGATACCGCCGAGGATGCAGACCAGCATCACCGTGACCTGCTGCCCCAGCGACAGGTCGATGCCGAAATACTGCGCCAGGAACAGCACCGTCACGCCCTCGAACAGCGCGGTGCCGTTCTGGTTGGCGGTAGCGCCGACCGTCAGCACGAAGCGCGACACGCGTTTGGGCAGAAGCAGCTTCTCCTCGGCCACGCGCAGCGCGGTGGGCAGCGTGGCGTTGCTGGACGCGGTGGAGAACGCCATCAGCATCGCTTCCTGCACATCGCGGAAAAAGCCCAGCGGCGAGCGCTTGGCGATGAAGCGGATCGCCAGCGAATAGATCACGAACTGGTGGATCGCCAGCGCCAGCACCACCACCAGCACGAACGCGCCCAGCCGCACCAGCAGGTCCCAGCCGAACTGCGAGACCAGGTTGAACATCAGGCAGAACACCGCATACGGCGCCAGCCTGATGACCAGCCCGATCAGCGTCATCGAGACATCGAACAGGCCTTCGATGGCGCGCTTGAGCGTGTTCGCCGCTTCGGTGCGGGTCAGCACCATGCCCACGCCGAACAGCAGCGCGAAGAACATCACCGCGAGGATGTTGCTGTCGGCGGCGGCCGCGATCACGTTCTTCGGCACGATGCCGATCAGCATGTCCTTGCCGGTGGGCTGGGAGGCACTGTCGCTGACGATGCTCTTCGCGCGTTCGGCGCCCTGGCTCATCATGTTCAGCGCGTCGGCGCTGTTCACGCCGACGCCGGGCTTGATCCAGTTCACCAGCAGCAGACCGATGATGACCGCGATCGCCGACAGCACGGTGGTGTAGGCCAGAGTGCGCCAGCCGATGCGACCGAGCGCGCGCACGTCGCCCATCTCGCCGATGCCGACCACCAGCGCCGAGAACAGCAGCGGAATGACCAGCATCAGGATGAGGTTGAGGAAGATGGTCGCGAACGGCTGCGTGGCGTATTCGATGAAGCCCTTCACCCATGGCGCATCGCCGCCGACGAAGCGATAGACGATCAGCCCCAGCAGGATGCCCGCGGCGAAGCCGATGGCGATTTTCCAGTGCATCGGCAGGCGCGGCGGCGCGGCGGCGGTTTCGGTGCTCATGAAGATTCCTGCAAAGGTTCGCTGGAGGATATCAGGCGTCGCAGCGGCGGCGCCGACGTAGAGCCGGAGCCCCTGTTCAAGCTTCGGGATAGAGCGGCGGCAGCAGCACCGGCGCGGTCGGCGCGGTCGCGGTGCGCCAGCGCGGCCCGGTGGCGAAGGCAGCGCGCATCGCTGCGACTGCCGCTGCGGCATCGCCATCGCCCCAGCGCGCGCGCTGCAGCGCATCCACCGCCGCGCGCTGCGCCGGATCGGCCAGACGCGCATGGACCGCATCGAGATCGGCCGCCGCGGGCGATCCCATCGCGCACAGCAGGCGCGCGATCTCGGCGACGTTGCCGCGCGCCAACGCGTTCGCCCAGGCTTTCGCATCGGCGGGCGGCACGGCGCGTGGCGCGGCCGACAACGGCGAACTCGACGTCGTCGGCGCCTGACGTGTCGGCGCCGGATTCGACGAAGCCTTGCGGGCGGTAGCGGCATTGGCGGCCGCCAGCTGTCGACGGCGTGTCGTCCAGAGTTGCCAGCCGAAGCCCATGACGATGATCCAGAAGATCGGCAGCACCAACAGCGCCCAGGCCCAGCGGTTCTGCGGCCGCCACGCGTGCCACGGCGGCGCCTCGCCCGCGGCGGCGGCATCAGCCGCAGCGATGTCCGCCGCGGTGGCGGCGGCCGCCCCCGGCGACACCTGCACGGCGATATCCGGCAGCGCCGCAATGCGGGCGACGCCGGCTTCGGTGTCCCACCACGCGATGCGCGGGCCGGCGATGCGCAGCGCGCCCTCGCGCACCGCCACCACCATCACCCGGCGCACGACGGTCGCCTGCGGCCGGTCGTCGACGAAGCGGTCGTCCGGCTGCGCCGGTTCGGGGAACAACTGCGCGCCGGTGCCTATGCCCAGGGTCAACTCGGGCAGTTGGCTGGCGATGGTGCCGTCGGCCACGGCTTCGATGGTGACGGCCGCGCTCTCGCCCACCCGCAGCGACTTCGGGGCTTCGAGATAGCGCAGCCGCAGGCCGCGCAGCGGCAACCACGGCTGCGGCGCGGCGGCGGGGATGGGTTTGACCTGCAGCACGACCGGGTCGCCGCGGACGCGCAGTTCCTTGCGCGCATCGCCGAAGACGCTGTCGAACATGCCGACCCCGCGCCCCAGGAAACGCGGGGCCGGCACCGTCACCGTGCCGCTGCGCTCGGGGATCAGCAGAAAGCGCCGTTCGAGCACGTTGTAGGCGGTACCGCCGACCGTCTGCATCAGTTGCTGATCGTCGCCGATCTTCTGCAGCGTGGCGCCTTCGGGCGGGTCGTGGTCGAGGCGGCCGTCGATCAGGAGTCCGGATTCGTAGAACAGTCGTACGGTGTAACCCACGGTCTGCTGCACGTACGGCGTCACGCTGTCGACCCGGGTCTCGATGAAGATCGGATCGGTCCGCGCCGCAGCCGGCGACGCGACCGGCGCCTGCGGCGCGACCGGCGGCGCCACCCAGACGCGCAGCGGGCGGGTCCGTTCGTTGCCGATCTGCATGGCGGGAATTTCGAGTTCGCCGGCGCGCGTCGGCTGCAGCGTGAGCCGCATGTTGATGTGCAGCATCATGCTGCCGTTCTGCAACATCACCTTGTGCTGCACGTTCTGGTCGACGACGCGGAAGTCGCGGGTGATGGTGGCCAGATCGGGGATCGACTGCGTCGCGTTGACGTTGATCTCCAGATGCAGGACCGTGGTTTCCTCGTAGGCGATGCGGTCGCGATCCACCCAAGCGCGGCTCTGCGCCCAGGCCGTGGGCGCGCACAGACACAGCAGCGCCGCGAGCAGCACGCCCGCATACGCGGACAGCGCGCGCAGGCGCGGCACCATCGACCGCAGCCGCATCGACCGCGACGGCATCAGCGGTCGCCTCCGCGCCGACGGCGTTTTTCTTCGAGCTTGAATTTCGCGCGCAGCAGCCCGCCCGGATCGTCGGGCACGCGTCGCAGCCAGGCGTCGTTCGCGATCCTGCGTTCGCGCTCGGCCGCGGTTTCCTTCGGATCCGGATCGCGTCCCGTCTGCGTGCCCGTCTGCGCGCCCGGCGGCTTCGATTCCGGCGGCTTCCCCTGCGCGCGACGCATGCGTTCGCGCAGGGCCGCGTCGGCCTCGCGCTGCGCCTGCAACTGCGCCTTGGCATCGGGCTCGGCCGGTTTGGGGGCGATGGGTTTGCCGGTGACCGGATCCACTTCCACGGGCTTCGGCGGCGGTTTCGTCGGCGATGCCTGCGGGTCGGGCTGGCCGTCTTTCGGGCGGTCGCGGGTGGGCTCGGCCGGCGTCGGCGGCTTCTTCGAGGGGTCAGGCGACGGCTGCGGCGCGCCCTGCGGCTTGTCCGGCGGCGGCGCGGCGCCCGGCTTGTCGTCGGGTTTCGCATCGGGCTTCGGCGGCTGTTTCTGGCCGTCGCTCGCATCGCGGGGCTGGTCCTGACCCGGCTTCTGCTGATCGTTCTGCGGCTTGTCCGGAGGCGGCTGTTTCCCGCTTTGCGGCTTGTCCTTCGGCGGCGGCTTGTTCTGCGGGTTGTCCGGCGGCGGCTTGCGCTTGCGCGCGCGATCGACGCGCTGGCGGTTTTCGACTGCGTCGCGCATGCCCGGCTGCAGCTGCAGGGCGCGATCGTATTCGGCCATCGCTTCGTCCAGACGGCCCTGTTTCGCCATTGCGTTGCCGCGGTTGTAGGCGGCTTCGGCGCCGGGCAGATCGCGCCAGGCTTCCTCGGCGGCGGCGTAATCGCCGCTGCGGTAGGCCTCGACGCCGCTCGCCAGCTGCGCGTGCCGGCGCTGATCCTCGCGCTGCCACAGCGTATCGCCGTCGGCGGCGGCGACCGGCTGCCACGGCAGCCACAGCGCCAGCAGCGCGACCGCCAGCACGCCGCGGCGGAACGCGAACAACGCCAGCAGCAGCAACGGCGGCAGCAGCCAGAAACCTTCGTCCAGCGGCGCCGTGCCGCGCTTGCCCTGGGCTTCGGCGGCATCGATCCGGTCGGCTTCCAGCACGCCCAGCGCCACCAGGTCGCTGTCGTCCGGCGCGAATGCGGCATAGGTGCCGCCGCCGGATGCCGCGAGCGTTCGCAGTGCGGGCCCGTCCAGACGCGCGGCCAGCACCTCGCCGTTGCCTGCGCGATACGCGCCGCCGGCCGCGGTGCCCAGCCCCAGCACCGAGACCCGGTACCCCGAGTCGCGCGCCTCGACCGCGGCCGAATTGGCGCCGCCGCCCGGGCGATCGGTGATCAGCAGGATGTCGCCGCGGCCGAACCCCGCGCGCGCCAGCAGCCGCGCCGATTCCTCGATGGCGCGATCGGCGCGGCTGCCGTCGCGCGGCATCACGTCGGGCGACAGCGCGTCCAGGAACAGCGCGATATTGTCGGCGTCGCCGGTCAGCGGCGAGACCGTGTAGGCATCGTCGGCATACGCCACCAGCGCGATCTGCCCGCCGCCGCGGGTGCGCAGGATGTGCGCGATCTTGGCGCGCGCCTGCAGCAGCCGCGACGGCTGCACATCGGCGGTCTGCATGGCGAACGACATGTCCACCGCGATCACCAGCGGGTTGCGGTCCTGCCACAGCGGCTGCGGCACGGTACGCCAGCTCGGGCCCGCCAGCGCCAGCACCGACAGCGCGAAAGCGGTCGACAGCGCCGCCGCCGGCAGCATCGCCCTCCATCCGCCGGTCGCGCCCGCCCCGCCCTGCAGCAGGTGCGGCAGCAGGTGGGCGTCGACGGTGTCGCGCCAGACGTTGCGGCGCAGGCGGCTGCGGCGCAGCCACCACAGCAGCGGCGGAATCGCCAGCAGGCCGAGCAGCCAGAGCGGCCGCAGGAATTGGACATCGTGGACGATCGGAGTCATCGGGTCGCATCCCGGCGCTGCCACAGCACCAGCAGGGCCAACAGCAGCGACGCCGACAGCGGCCAGGCGTAGCGTTCGATCCGCGGCCGTAGCCGCTGCCCAGGTCGCTGGACCGGTTCGAGCCGGTCGATCTCGGCATAGATGCCGACCAGTTGATCGACATCGCGGGCGACATAGGCGCGGCCGCCGGTCAGTTCGGCGATGCGCTTGAGCCCGGCCTCATCGGTGACATCGCTGCTGCTCGGCCTGCGGATCGGAATACCGAACACCGACAGCCCGGCGCCGTAGCCGCCGAAGGCGACGGTATGGATGCGCACGCCGGCGTCGCGGGCGATCTGCGCGGCCTTGTCCGGCGCCAGCGCGCCCGCGGTGTTCACGCCGTCGGTCAACAGGATCAGCACCCGCTGTTCGGCCGGCTGCTGCTGCAGGCGTTTGGTGGCCAGGCCGATGGCGTCGCCGATCGCGGTGGCGCGGCCAGCCAGTCCGGTGACGGTGCCGTCGAGCTGTTCCTGCACGGTCTGCAGATCGCGAGTGAGCGGAGTCAGCGCGTAGGCGCGTTCGCCGAACACCACCAGGCCGACACGATCGCCGCTGCGGCGCTCCAGAAAGTCGGCGATGACCGCCTTGGCCGCGGTCAATCGCGGTACGACGCGGCCTTCGAGTTCGATATCGCGTTCGTCCATGCTGCCGGACAGATCCACCGCCAGCATCAGATCGCGGCCGGCCTGCGGCGGCTGCACGATGTCGCCGAGCTGCTGCGGGCGGGCCGCGGCGACGCACAGCAGCGCCCATGCAAACCATGGCAGCAGGCCCAGCCCCTGCGGCCGCGCGCGCGCGCTGCGGCCGCCGATCGCATCGAGGCGTTCGCCGTATGGCACCCGCAGCGCCGGTGCGGCGCTGGGCGCGGCCGGCCACAGGCGGCGCATCAGCCACGGCAGCGGCAGCGCCAGCAGCAGCCACGGCCAGGCGAACAGCGAACGCAATGCGTCGAGCGCGGTGTCGATCATCGGGGGCCGCCTTTCTGCGGGCCGCGCCCGTGCCAGAGCCGTGACCAGCGCGAGCGAGCGCCTTTCCCCTGCATCAATTGGACGAAGCGCGCGCGCACGATGCCGCGCAGCGCCGCGTATTCCTGTTCGCCGACATCGCGCCGGAATCCACCTTCCAGCAAGGTGCGCCCGGCGCCCGCGGAGAACACCGGCACCGGCTGGCCCTGATCGAGAAACCGTAGCCAGGCATCGCCGGCCAGGCGGACGGCGTCCGGGTCGCTGCGCCGCGCGGCGCGACGCAGCAGTTCCGACATCGCGGCGATGCGCGCAGGGAAGCCCTCGGCCGCATCGACGCCGGCATCGAACAATCGCTCCATCTCTTCGCGCAGACGGCGGGCGCGGCGGCGGCGGTACCACACGACAGCGATCACCAGCGCGATCGCCAGCAGCACCAGCCACCAGCCCGGGGGCGGCGGCCACCACGACGGCGACGGCGGCAGATGCACATCGAGCAGCGGCAGCGGATCGGGCGCCGCGCCCGGCAGGGCGCCCGGTGCCTGGCTCAGGATCACCGCCGACATGAGCGACGCCGACCGGAACGTCATGCCGCGCGCGTCCCGGCGAACAGATCCAGCCAGCCCTCGCTGGGCGCATCGGTGGACAGCCCTCGGGCGCGGATGCCGCTGCGCGCGAGGATCGCCATGGCTTCGTCCAGCGGCGTCGCGAACGCCGCCTGCCAGCGTTCGCGCTGGGCGTTGTTGGCGAGGTCCAGTTCGACGCGATGCGCGACGCCATCGCCCTGCACGCCCGCTCCGCGCTCGGCCCAGAACGGCAGTTTCGCGCGCGGCGGCTCGCGCTCCAGCGGGTCGCTGAGCAGCAGCACCACGACTTCGCGATGCTGCACCAGCGTCGTCCAACGCAATGGCGGCAGTGCGATCACGCTCATCGGGTCCGCCAGGACCACCAGCCGCGAGCCCGGGCGCATCAGCCGGTCGGCGTGATCCAGCGCCACCGCCAGCCCGGCATCGTGCTCCGGCGGACGCGCGTACCAGCGCACCATCGCGTCCAGCACGCGCAGCGCGCCGCGGCTGCCGGACGCCGGCACCACCGGCGCTTCGCGCACGGTGCCGCGCAGCGCGCCGATGCGGTCGCCGTCGCGCACCGCCGCCCACGCCGCCACCGCGCCGGCGCGCGCCGCCTGCACCGACTTGAAGCGCACGCGGGTGCCGAAATACAGCGACGGCGCGGTATCGGCCACGATCAGAGTCAGGCGCTCGCGTTCGGCCTGAAAGAGTTTGGTATGCGGTTTTCCGGTGCGTGCGGTCAGCCGCCAGTCGATATGGCGCGCGTCGTCGCCCTGGGTGTATTCGCGCGATTCGGCGTATTCCATGCCGCGGCCGCGCATCGGCGACGGCGCCTGTCCGCTGAGGCCGTGATGCCCGCGCCGCGGCGGACGCCGGCCCTGCACCGCGCGACGCAGTGCGACCAGTTCGTCCAGGCTGGGGGTGATGCCTTCGCTCATCGTCCGTCGTTTCCGGTTCCGTAGTCCCTGTCTTTGCTCAGGGCAGCGGCACCTTGTCGAGCAGCGCCTGCACCAGCTTCTCGCCGTCCCAGCCTTCGGCCACCGCCTCGTAGCTGGGCAGCACGCGATGGCGCAGCACGTCCAAGGCCACCGCGCGGACGTCATCCGGGGTCACGAAATCGCGGCCGGCCAGCCAGGCCCGGGCGCGGGCGCAGCGTTCCAGCGCGATCGAGCCGCGCGGGCTGGCGCCCCAGCCGATGCGCCGCGCCAGCGCCGGGTCGTAGCGCTTGGCGTCGCGCGAGGCCAGCACCAGTTCGATCAGATAGCGTTCAATCGGCGGCGCCACATGCAGGTCCAGCACCGCCCGGCGCGCCGCGAACACGTCGGCCTGCGACAGTTTCAGCAGCGGTGCGGCCTGCGCGCCGGTCGCGTCATGCTCGCCGCGCGCGCGGTCGCGGGCCAGGCGCAGGATTTCGGCTTCCATCTTCGCTTCGGGATAACCGATACGCACGTACATCAGGAACCGGTCAAGCTGCGCTTCGGGCAGCGGGAACGTGCCCTCCTGTTCGATCGGATTCTGGGTCGCCATCACCAGGAACAACCGCGGCAGCGGATACGTGCGCCGGCCCACCGTGACCTGGCGTTCGCCCATCGCTTCGAGCAGCGCCGACTGCACCTTCGCCGGCGCGCGGTTGATTTCGTCCGCAAGCAACAGGGAATGGAAGATCGGCCCGGGCTGGAACTCGAAATGGCCGTCCTGCGGGCGCCACACTTCGGTGCCGGTGAGATCCGCCGGCAGCAGGTCGGGCGTGAACTGGACGCGGGCGAAATCGGCTTCGAGACGTTCGGCCAGTGCGCGGATCGCGGTGGTCTTGGCCAATCCGGGCGCACCTTCGACCAGCAGATGGCCGTCGGCGAGCAGGGCGATGAGCAGGCGTTCGATCAGGCCCGACTGGCCGACGATCTCGGCGGACAACTGCTCGCGCAACTGCGCGAAGGCAGCATGCGACCGCGATGCAGCGGCGGGGGTATCCATGATCTCGGTCATGCGTCCATCGCTCAGGCTAAACGACCCGCAGTTTGACCGATCCGGGGCGGAATTGTTCAACGCCCCTGCGCGGCCGGCCGATGCCGATTCGACGCGGACGCGATGGCCGCCACCAAAAGAAAACGGGAGCCGAAGCTCCCGTTTGCGTTGCTGGCTCGACGCGCGGGCTCAGAGCCGCGGCATCGCGCCCATGACTTTCGGGGTCACGAAGATCAGCAGTTCGGCCTTGCCCTTGCTGCGACCCTTCTTCTTGAACAGATTGCCGAGGATCGGCAGATCCGCCAGGAACGGCACCTTGGACGCCTGACTGCGATCGGTGAACTCGTACACGCCGCCGATCACGACGGTGTTGCCGTCGTCCACCAGCACCGCGGTGTTCACTTCGCGCTTGGAGATCAACGGCACCGAACCGCTGGCGGTATCGATGAAATCTTCCAGCTCGTCCTTCTTTACCGCCAGGTTCAGGAACACGCGGCCGTCGTCGGTGATGGTCGGGGTGACCTTCAGCTCCAGCACGATTTCCTTGAAGTTCACGGTCTGGGTCACGGTGCCGCCCGAAAGCTGCGTGGTGACATAGCCGATCTCGCGGCCCTGCTTGATCACCGCCTCGCGCTGGTTGCTGGTGACGACGCGCGGGTTGGAAATCACTTCGCCGCGGCCTTCTTCCTGCATCGCCGAGAGTTCCAGATCGAGCTTGTAGCCGGCATTGAGGATGCTGAAGGCGAGGGTGGCCGGATTGGCGCTGGTAAGACCACCGGCAATTACGCCCAGATCGATATTGTTGCCGCCACTCACCGTGTAGGCGCCGCGCTGCGGGATCGGGCCGACGCGACCGCCCTCATCCCATGAGCGGAGTGCGTTGTTGAAGGCATTGTCGACGCTGGTGATCGAATTGCGCGTCGCGGTGGTGTTGTTGATCGAATTGCCGAAGGTGACGTTGTCCT
The DNA here is from genome assembly GCA_943371935.1 of Chitinophaga pinensis. GTDB lineage: Bacteria > Pseudomonadota > Gammaproteobacteria > Xanthomonadales > Xanthomonadaceae > Lysobacter_I. The sequence continues at coordinate 134,331 of CALRWS020000004.1, forward strand.
TGTAGCCGTTGATGCCGAACTTGGCGCCGAGTTCGCGGGCGAAGTCTTCGGTGGCGATCACGATCTTGGCTTCGATCAACACCTGGTCAACCGGCTTGTCGAGCTGCGACACGAGGCGACGGATCTCGCCGACGCGCGCCGGGATATCGATCACCAGCAGCGTATTGGTGCGGCGGTCGAAGCTGATGCTGCCGCGCGGGGACAGGAAGCCGCGGCTCTGCTGACTGCCGCCGCCGCTGCTGGAGCCGCCCTGGGCGCCGCCGGACTGATTGCCCTTGCTCTCGTCGGTCAGCAGCTTGGCGATGTCCTCGGCGTTGCCGTAGCTCACGACGATGTATTCGGTCACCGTTTCGACGCGGTTTTCGATCGCGATGCGGGCATCTTCCTTATCCTGCTCGAACTTCGCGATTTCGGCCTGCGGCGCGACCCACACCACGTTGCCGCTGCGTCGCTTGTCGAGCTGCTTGGCCTGCAAGACGATGTCCAGCGCCTGGTCCCACGGCACGTTGATCAGGCGCAGGGTCACGTTGCCCTGCACGGTATCGCTGGCGACGATGTTGAGATTGGATTCCTCGGCGATCAGCTGCAGCACGGTGCGCACCGGCACGTCCTGGAAGTTGAAGGTCACCGGGCGGCCGTTGAACGGCCGGGCCGCTGTCGCGGCCTTCTGCGCGGTGCCGGCGACGGCGGTGGCGCTGCCGACCGCACGCGACGGCGCAGCGGTGCGCGGCATCAGTTCGACGATGTAGTCGCGGCCGGTCTGGTACGCCATCGATTCGAACGCGCCGCGGGTGCTGATCAGCACCTGCGCCTTGTTGCCGCTGGCGCTGGCCTGGACCTGCTGCACCGGCGTGGCGAAGTCGGTGACGTTGAGCATCCGCTGCAGATGCGCGGGCATCGTGACGTTGCCGATGTCGACGACCACGCCCGCATCGCTGCTACGCATGTCGGGCATCGCGCCGTCGCTGTCGAAGTGCAGGATCAGCTTGCCGGAGCCGCCGTCGCCGCGCTTGAAGTCGATGCTGGTGATCGCGCTGACCGCCGGCGTCTGCTGTGCGGTCGCGGGTACGGGCGCTGCGGGTCCGGGCGGAGTCGCGCCGACGGCGCTGAGCGCCGAAAGCAGACCGACCGCCAAACCGTAGAACGCGGCTTTCGTTGGCATCTTGCGACGGCCCTGCTGCTGGCTATGCGCCTTGAGTACGATCATTTCGCTATCCCCTCGTCTTATTCGTCATCGAGCGAAACCGACACCGGCCGCTCCAGCCAACCGCCTGCACCATCGGAAACCAGTTCGACGAGTTCGATTCGATTCTCGAACACACCGGTCACGCGCCCGTCGGCCTGGCCCATGTAATTTCCAGGAACGATCCGGTGCGTGACCTTGTCGGGTCCCATCACCAGCGCGACCTGGGCACTGCCTTTGCCAATCGTCCCGACCATGTCGAGAGAATCCAGCGGAAATTGTTCCAACGCCTGCTTGCGCCGATCCGAGTCCGGACGCGGTCCGGAAGCGCCCTCGCCCGCCGCGAACATCGCGTTGAACGGGTCGCGCAGCGACTGCGCGGAGTATTCGAAGATCTCGAACTGCTGCATGACCGGCAACGGATCGAGCGGCGGCGCCGGTTTCTTTTTGACGTTCGCCACCCACTCTTCGAGATTGGGCGCTGTGCCCGGCGTGCTGGTAATCGAACGGCCGCAGCCTGTCAAACCGGCGATCAATGCGACCGCGAGTGCGGCACGCATGACATTGTTGGGAAGTCTGCGCATCAGCGGCTCCCTCCGGCGGCCTGGTTGGCGGCGGCTGCGGATTTATTGGTGGCCGCGCTCACGGCACCAGCACCCGGAACCGGCGGAGTACCGGGCGCAGCGGCTCCAGCAGTCCCCGCAGCGGCCGGAGCGGCTTCATCGCCGTCATCGCGGTAACGATAGGTTTTGACCGTACCCTTGAGTTCGAGCACCGCACCGGGGCCGATACCGACCGGCTTCTTGCCCTTGTCGGCGGGGGCGCCAGGCATTTCGCGCGGTTTCAGCGAGATGTCGTGCATGGTCATGATCACGACGCGCGGCAGCGAGGCTACGCCGCTGACGAACGCGCCGAACTGGTGGTAGCTGCCCACCATCTTCAGTTCGATCGGCTTCTCGACGTAGAACTCGAGCGCGGTTTCGTCGCCCGGCTGGAACAGTTCGTTGGTGATGCCGGTGGCGAGCGCGGTCTGCGAAATGTCGACGATCAGTTCCGGCATTTCGGTCTTGCTCGGCAGCTGACGCAACATCTGCTGCAACTGCTGCTCCATCTGCGCGAGCTGCTGTTTGAGCGGCTCCAGATTCGCGGCCTGGCCCTGCAGTTTCTCGAATTCCTGGCGCTTGGTGGTTTCGTCCGCTTCCAGGCCTTCGAGCACCGCGCTTTTCGGACGGGTCAGGAAGTTCCACATCAGGAACAGGATCAGCATTCCCAGCGCGAAGCAGAACCCCAGTTGCCATTCCCGCGGCCAGGAACCGGCATTGTTGAAGTCGAGTTCCTTGAGCGACATTTTCTTTTTCACGACGCGGGCCCTCCCGTTTGCTCGGACGGTGCGGATTCGGGATTCGGGCTGCCTTCGGGCATGACCTTCGGCTGCGGTGCGCTGGATGCCGGCGCGGGTGCCGCCGGCGCAGCGCCGGGGGCCGGAGCCGTGGCGGGCGCGGTACCGGCGGCGGGCTGGGCAGGCATCAGCGGCTGCAGGGTCGCCGGCTCGGCGACGGTCACCGCGGCGACAGGATCGACACCCTCTTCGCCTTCCTTCTTGGCGTTGGGATTGGCCAGCGTGACCGTCACCGTGAAGGTGTGCGGCAGGCCGCTGTTATCGCCTTCGACCTGGATCACCGAGAGCTCGGGCTTGGTCATCCAGCCCGACGCCGACAGGTTTTCCATGTAAGAACTGACCCGGGTGTAGGACTGCGAGCGACCTTCCAGGGTCAGCTTGTCGCCTTCCTGGTTGATCCCGGTCAGGATCACGCCGTCGGGAATGGTGCGGACCAGAGAATCGAACAGATGCACCATCTGCGAACGATTGGCCTGCAGTTCCTCGATCACCTTCTTGCGGTTGAGCAGGTTGTTCTTCTTCTGCTCCAGCGCCTCGATCTCGGTGATCTTGCTCTTGACCGTCACGATTTCCTGGTCGAGGAACGCGTTGCGCTCCTGCTGGCCGGAAATCTGCATGCTGTAGTAGGTGTTGACCAGGAACCATGCGGCGAAACCCGCCACCGCGGACAGCACCAGCATCAGGACGAACTGCTTCTTGCGCTCTTTCTGCCGTTCGGCGCGCCACGGGAGGAGATTGATCCGTGCCATCAGTCGAAGCTCCTCAGGGCGAGGCCGCAGGCGATCATCAGCGCCGGCGCATCCTGCGCGAGCGCGTGCGCCTGCACGCGTGGACCGAGCGTCATCTGGGCCAGCGGGTTGGCGACCACGGTCTGCACGCCCAGCTGTTCCTCCACCATCGCGGAGATACCGGCGATGGAAGCGCAGCCGCCGGCCAGCACGATCTGGTCGACACGGTTGTATTCGCTGCCGGCATAGAAGAACTGCAGCAGGCGACCGATCTGCTGGGCCATGGCTTCCTTGAACGGCTCCAGCACTTCGATTTCGTAACTTTCGGGCAGGCCGCCCTGGCGCTTGGCCAGACCCGCCTCCTCGTAGCTCAGACCATAGCGGCGCATCACCTCATCGGTGAGCTGCTTGCCGCCGAAGACCTGCTCGCGGCTGTAGATGTTGCGGCCGTTGCGCAGGATGCTGAGCGTGGTCATGGTGGCGCCGACATCGACCAGCGCGACGATGCCGTCGTGCGGGATGTTCAGGGTGCCAGCGATCAGCGCGTAGGCGTTCTCGATCGCGAAGGCCTCGACATCCATGATCTTCGCGGTGAGGCCGCCGACTTCCAGCGCGGATGCGCGCATCTCGACGTTCTCGGAACGCGAGGCCGCCAGCAGCACCTGGACCATTTCCGGGTTGCCGGGCATGGCGCCCAGCACCTCGAAGTCCAGATTCACTTCCTCGATCGGATACGGAATGTAGTTCACCGCCTCCAGCTCGATCTGCGACTCCATGTCGTCCTCGTCGAGGTCGGCAGGCATCGGGATGATCTTGGTGATCACCGCCGAGCCGGCCACGGCCGCGGCGGCCTGTTTGGCCTTGCTGCCTGAACGGTTCAGCGCCCGACGGATGGCCTCGCCCACAGCCTCGACCTCGACGATGTTCTTCTCGGCGACGGCATTCGGCGGCAACGGCTCGACCGCGTAATGTTCCACCCGATAGCGGTCGCCAGCCCGAGACAGCTGCAGGAGCTTGACGGCGGTCGAGCTGATGTCGACGCCCACCAAAGGTGACTGATTTTTTGCTAGCAGTCCCACTTTTTCCCCTTCCCACGCGCGCTTACGCGCGTTACGTGTCCCAATACATTAAATAACGGACTTTCAACTTTTAGGCAACTCCCCCTTGCAGTGGATCGCTCCGGGAGTGAACTCTGTCACGACCTTGAGCGGCCGTTCGTCGCTTCCAGCCGGCCCCTCAACCCCGTTTCGCGCGTACTTCCATCCCCTTTCTGCCGGTTCCGGACGCCTTTCCGGCCTGAAGCCCACCGGAACCCTGCGGCCGGGAGGCCGGCCGGACCGGCAGGCCGCCTATAATCCCCTTCCTCACTAGTACACCTTCCGACGTCAGGATTCCGCCACCCATGTCCCGTATTCGCCGCCTGCTGCGCTGGGCCTTCCTGCTTTCCCTCGTCGGCCTGGTCATCGGCGGCGGCGCTTTCGGACTCCTTTATATAAGTGTCTCGTCCAAGCTGCCGGATGTGCAGACCCTGCGCACCATCGAACTGCAGGAACCGCTGTACGTCTATGCGCGCGACGGCCGCCTGATCGGCCTGTTCGGCGAGACCCGACGCTACCCGGTCGAGATCGAAAAGGTGCCCAAGCGCTTGAAGGACGCGTTCATCGCGATCGAGGACGCGCGGTTCTACGAGCACGGCGGCGTCGACTACAAGGGCGTGGCCCGCGCGATCTGGCTGATGGCGACCACCGACGGCAAGCGTGTGCCCGGCGGCTCGACCATCACCCAGCAGGTCGCCCGCCAGTACTTCCTCAGCTCCGAATACAAATTGAAGCGCAAATTCGCCGAAATGCTGCTGGCCCGCAAGATGGAGGCGGAACTGGGCAAGGACGAGATCTTCGAGCTGTATCTCAACAAGAGCTTCTTCGGCAACCGCGCCTACGGCGTGGGCGCCGCAGCCGAGTTCTACTACGGCAAGCCGCTGGACCAGCTGAGTCTGGACGAGATGGCGTCGCTGGCCGCGATCCCGAAATTCCCCTCCAGCGGCAACCCGCTGAACAACCCCGCGCGCGCCAAGATCCGCCGCGACTACGTGCTGACCCGCATGCAGGAGCTGCAGATGATCACGGCCGCCGAAGCGCAGGCCGCGCAGGCGGCGGCGATGCACGCCAGCCCGCACGAGCGCCCGATCGAAGTCTCGGCGCCGTACATCGCCGAGATGGTGCGCCAGGAAATGATCGCCCGCTACGGCGAGGAAGCGCTGACCAAGGGTTACCACGTCACCACCACCATCGACCCGGTGCTGCAGGCCGCGGCCGACAAGTCCGTGCGCGACGGTCTGGGCAACTACGACCGCCGCCACGGCTGGAATACCAAGGCGATGCAGCACATCGAACTGCCGGCCGGCGAAGATGCGGCCACCGCCGCGACCCGCCTGCGCAGCTATCCGGCCCGCGGCCCGCTGCTGGCCGCGCTGGTGCTAGGCACCAGCGGCAGCAATGCCCAGGTGGTGCTGGCCGACGGCACCGAACTTGATCTCGGCCCCGACACCTCGCGCTGGACCGGCAAGACCCCGGGCGTCCTGCTCAAGCGCGGCGATATCGCCCGGGTGCGCAAGATCGTGCCGGAAGCCAAGCCCGATCCGAAGGCCGCCAAGCCCGGCGAAGCGGCCGCCGCGCCGCCGCCGGTTCCGACCGGCCCGGTCACCTGGCGTCTCGAACAGCTGCCGCGCGCCGAGTCGGCGCTGGTTTCGCTGGACGCCGACACCGGCGCCCTGCGCGCCCTGGTCGGCGGCTACAGCTTCGCCGGCAACAAGTTCAACAACGCCACCCAGGCCCGCCGCCAGCCGGGTTCGTCGTTCAAACCCTTCGTCTACGCCGCGGCGTTCGAGCGCGGCTACAACCCGGCGTCGATCGTGCTGGACGCGCCGGTGGTGTTCCGCATGCGCGGCAGCAAGATCTGGCGTCCGCAGAACGACGGCGGCGGCTTCGCCGGCCCGATCCGCGTGCGCGAAGCGCTGGTGCAGTCGCGCAATCTGGTCTCAGTCCGCATGCTCGACGCCATCGGCGTGGACTACGCGCGCAAATACATCTCGCAGTTCGGTTTCGAGGAAAAGGAACTGCCGCCGAACCTCTCCATCGCGTTGGGCACACCCTCGCTGACCCCGCTGTCGGTCGCCCGCGGCTACGCCACCTTCGCCAACGGCGGCTTCCGCATCACCCCGTGGTTCATCGATGAAGTGAAGGATCGCGACGGCAAGCTGGTCTACAAGGAAAAGCCCGGCATCGCCTGCCGCAGCTGCGGCCAGGGCATCGCCGGGCAGCCGGCCGTGCCCGCCAGCAGCGTGGTCGACGGCTTCGACCTCGGCCCGGCCGACGGCGCCAAACCCGCCGCCGCCAAGCCGGACCCGAAAACCGCCGCCAAGCCCGCAGCGCCGCCCGTGACCCTGCCCGCCGACGCCGTGCTGGCGCCGCGCGCCATCGACGAGCGCATCGCCTACCAGATCACCTCGATGATGCGCGACGTGGTGCTGCGCGGCACCGCCACGGATGCCAAGCGCATCGGCCGCGAGGACATCGGCGGCAAGACCGGCTCCACCAACAACCACCGCGACGCCTGGTTCTCCGGCACCGGCGGCAACCTCATCACCACGGTCTGGGTCGGAAAGAGCGATAACACCTCGCTGGGCTACCGCGAATACGGCGGCAAGGCCGCACTGCCGATCTGGATCGAGTACATGAAGGTCGCGCTGACCGACGTGCCGATCGCCGCCAACGAGCCGCCCAACGGCATGATCAAGGTCGCGGTCACCGCCAGCGGCCAACTGCTGCCCTCCACCGGCAGCGGCGGCATCACCGAATACGTGAAGGTCGAAGACCTCGAGAAGATGGAAACCTACGTCGACTACGGCAGCGACGACGCGCTGCCGAGCGAAGAGTCGTTCGATATTTTCTGAACCTGATCCTTTCTGCCCGCTCAGCGGGGAGCCGATCGCGTTTCCTTCTCCCCGCCCAGCGGGGAAAAGGTGCCCGAAGGGCGGATGAGGGCCGCACCCACATCCCGCAACACTTCCGTTACAGTCATCCCCTGGCCCCGCCGGGACGCTGCCCATGCACAACGCACGCAAGCACGCCGAGACCATGACCCGCGAGCGCCGCTATCGGCTCGCGCACGAAGCCGCCCGGCTCATCGCCGAAAGCGGCATCCGCGATTTCCATCAGGCCAAGCGCAAGGCCGCGCAGCGCCTGGGTATCCACGACGACGCGTCTCTGCCGCGCAACAGCGAGATCGAAGCAGCGTTGCGTGAATACCAGCGTTTGTTCCAGGGCGACGCGCAGGTCGACGCCCTGCGCCAGCGCCGTGAAGCCGCGCTGCGCGCGCTGGAATTCTTCGCGCCGTTCGACGCCCGCCTCGTCGGCCCGGTGCTGGACGGCACCGCCGACGCCAACGCGCCGGTGCACCTGCATCTGTACACCGACGACGCCGAAGCCGTGCCGCGTTTCCTCGACGACCACCGCATCCCCGCCGAAAGCAGCGGCCGCCGCCTGCGCCTGGACCGCGAACGCGCGCTCGACTGCCCGGTGTGGCTGTTTTCCGCAGAAGACCTGAGCTTCGACATCACCGTGCTGCCGCACGACGCGCTGCGCCAGGCACCGCTGTCGAACATCGATGAGAAGCCGATGCGTAGGGCGTCGGCGGCGCAGTTGCGCGCGTTGCTGGTGGAGGAGGATGTGGTGGGATACGAGGGCGAGCGCGCACGCTAGAATCGCTTCGACCGCCCACGATCACACCGCATGCGCCATCAAGGACGAATCCACAGCTGGAACGACGACAAGGGCTTCGGCTTCGTCACGCCGAATGGCGGCGGCGACAAGGCGTTCGTGCATATCAAGGCGTTCGCGAGAGCGTCGCGACGCCCGGTCGACGGCGACCCCATCACCTACACCGTCGCCCGCGACAGGCAAGGAAGGCTTCAGGCGAACGCGGTCCGCTTCGTCGGCGAAAAGAAACCTGCGGACGATCGCGCGACGCCAGGCTGGTTCGGGCCGGCGTTCGCGCTGCTGTTCGTGACGGCGCTCGCGGGTGCGGCGCTGCTCGGGCATCTGGCGACGACCGTGCTCGCGGCCTACGCGGTCGTGAGCGGCGTCGCGTTCATCGCCTACGGTCTCGACAAATCCGCAGCGAATGCCGGGCGGCAGCGCACGCCGGAAACGACGCTGCATTTCCTCGGGCTGATCGGCGGCTGGCCGGGCGCCTTGCTTGCGCAGCGGATATTCCGCCACAAGTCGCGCAAGCTCGCATTCCAGCGCACGTTCCGGGTCACGGTCGTGGTGAATGTTGCGATGCTGATGTTGCTCGCCAGCGACGCAGGCCATGCATGGGTGCGCGGGATGCTGGCGATTCATTCGTAGGGTGAGGTGAGCGCAGCGAACCCCACCATCGACGAAGCACCGACGCTTCAGGCGCAACAAGTCATCCGAACAGGCCTACGACGACGCCGGAATCTTTCGCGAGCTGCAACACCCGATAGGTGGGGTTCGCTGCGCTCACCGCCACCCTACAGAACCTTTTACGGCGCGAATTTATCCGTCGCGCGGACGAGCGCATCGACGTTCTCGGGCTCGAACGCGGAGTGGCCGGAGGCCGGGGTGATGTGCAGGTCGGCTTTCGGCCAGGCCTTGCGCAGGTCCCAAGCGTTCTGGATCGGGCAGACCACATCGTAGCGGCCGTGGACGATCACGCCGGGGATGTCGGCGATCCTGTGGGCATCGCGCAGCAACTGGTCTTCCACTTCGAAGAAGCCGCCGTTGACGAAATAGTGATTCTCGATGCGCGCGAACGCCAACGCGAACGCGGCGTCTTCGTGGCCGGCGACGAAGTCCTCGTCGACGTGCAGGAAGCTGGTCGCGCCTTCCCACACGCTCCACGCGCGCGCGGCGGACAGGCGGGTGGCTTCGTCGTCGCTGGTGAGACGGCGGTGGAAGGCCGAGATCAGGTCGTGGCGTTCGACCGGCGGAATCGCGGCGAGGTAATGCTCCCACGCATCCGGGAACAGCCGCGAGGCGCCTTCCTGATAGAACCACTCCAGTTCCCAGCGGCGCAGCATGAAGATGCCGCGCAGCACCAGCTCGGTCACGCGCTGCGGATGAGCTTCGGCGTAGGCCAGCGCGAGCGTGGATCCCCACGAACCGCCGAAGACCTGCCAGCGCTCGATGCCCAGCGTCTCGCGCAGGGTTTCGATATCGGCGACCAGCGTCCAGGTGGTGTTGTCGACCAGATCCGCGTGCGGCGTCGAGCGCCCGCTGCCGCGCTGGTCGAACAGGACGATGCGGTACTTCGCCGGGTCGTGGAAACGACGCATCTTCGGGCTGCAGCCGGCGCCGGGGCCGCCGTGCAGCAGCACCACCGGCTTGCCGTCGGGGTTGCCGCACTGTTCGTAATGCAGCGTATGGCGGTCGTCGACCTTGAGCGTGCCGCTGTCGAAGGGTTCGATCTCGGGATAGAGCGTGCGCATGGCGTGGCCTGATGGGTTCGGATCCGACAAAGGCCGGATGGAATTCGGGGGATTGCGGCGTGGCCGCGCGAACGGGCAAGTCTAGCGCAGGGCTCCGTGCGGCCAACGGCCTGAAGTCACGCGGTCGCGGTGTTCCAGATCGCGATGGGTCTGCACGGCGTCGAAACCGGCGACGCTCAGCCGCCCGCGCACCGCTTCGCCCTGCGCCCAGCCGTGTTCGAGCAACAGCCAGCCGCCGGGATGCAGATGCGCCGGAGCGTCGCGGACGATGATGCCGATCGCTTCCAGCCCGTCCGGTCCCGACGACAGCGCCCGCGCCGGCTCGAAGCGCAGATCGCCCTCGCTCAGATGCGGGTCGGCGTCGCCGATGTAGGGCGGGTTGCTGGCGATCAGATCGAAGTGCTCGCCGGCCAGCGGCGCCAGCCAGTCGCCGTGTCGGAATTCGACGTTGGCCAGACCCAGCGCCCGCGCGTTGGCGCGGGCGATGTCGAGCGCGCCTTCGCTCAGGTCCACCGCGACCACCTGCGCCTGCGGACGCTCGTGCGCCAGTGCCAGCGCGATCGCGCCGCTGCCGGTGCCCAGATCGGCCATCCGCAGCGCGCTGTCGGGCGGCGCGCGCTCCAGGGCCCGTTCGACCAGCAATTCGGTTTCCGGACGCGGGATGAGGGTGTGCGGCGAAACCATCAGATCGAAGGCCCAGAACCCGCGGCGGCCGGTCAGGTACGCCACCGGCTCGCCCGCGATGCGGCGCGCGAGCAGCGCTTCGAAACGCGATTGCGCGGCGGCGTCGATGGGTTCGTCGCCGTGGGCGAACAGCCAGACCGGCGGGCGGTCCAGCGCATGCGCCAACAGCGCGCGGGCGTCGGTGCCGTCGATCCGTTCGCAGGCCTGGCGCAGCGCTGCATCCAGAGAGGGGCGTGGACTCGTCATCATCCCGTTATCGTAGCCGTTCGCGGCTGCGTCTCCGTTCCCGACCGCTCCTAGACAGGCCGTTCCCATGCCCCGAATGTCTCCGCTCCGTACCCTGATCGCCGTGCTGCTGGCGCTGTTCGCAGCCGGCTGCCAGAGCGTCGGTTTCGGCATCGCCAACGCCGGGGTCGACCCGCCTGCGGCCAGCGTCGTCTACGACCGGCAGCGGAACCTCTCGCTCGACCTCTATCGGCCGGCTGCGCCCGCGAACGGATCCGCGCCGGTGGTGGTGTTCTTCTACGGCGGCAGCTGGCGGAACGGCGAGCGCGGGCAGTACCGGTTCGTGGGGGAGCGGCTGGCGGAATCCGGGGTACTGGCGATCGTCGCCGACTATCGGACGTTTCCGCGCGCGGTGTTCCCGGGATTCGTGGAAGACGCCGCCGCCGCGGTGGCCTGGGCGCGGGCGCACGCGGCCGAATACGGCGGCGACCCGCAGCGGCTGTACGTCGCCGGGCATTCCGCGGGCGCGCAGATCGCCGCGCTGGTCGGCCTGGACGCCCGCTATCTGGCGCCGCACGGGATGAAACCGCGCGACCTGGCCGGGGTGATCGGGCTGTCCGGGCCTTACGACTTCGAGATCGCCGGCTACGAGGACGTGTTCGGCCCCGAGAGCCAGTGGCCGGAGGCGCAGCCGATCCGTTTCGTGGATGGCGACGAGCCACCCTTCCTGCTGGTCCACGGCACCGGCGACCGGGTGGTGGAAGCCAAGGACAGCCAGGAACTGGCCGACAAACTCCGCAGCGTCGGCGGCCGCGCCGAGCTGCTGTGGCTGCCGGACGCCGGGCATATCGCCCCGCTGGCGGCGATGTACCGCCCCGGCCGGCATCCAGCGCTGCTGGAGGCGATCCGGGCCTTCGTGGGCGGCGAATCCATGGAAAACGGCGCTGCCGCGGCCGCTCCGGCCCGCTGATCCCGCCCGACCGCGGGCCGGCCGTCATCCGTAGGAGGGCCTTCAGGCCCGATCACGAGTCAGGGATTTTCTGCGACCTGACCGGGCCTGAAGGCCCTCCTGCAGGGCAGCCCTGGACTCGTGCGGCATCGGATTGAACTTATGATAGGCAATAACTATCAAACTAATTCATTCAATTCATTGGATTGATTGATAGCGTGCGCCTAACATACGCCTCGTTGCGATCAATTCCCTCTTTCGAAGCACCCCTTTCGATCGCTGCTTCCCACCCCATCTTTGATCTTCCCTCACACAAGGAACCCCCGATGTCGCTGATCAATACCCAGGTCAAACCGTTCAAGACCACCGCGTTCCACGCCGGCGAATTCGTCCAGGTCTCGGACGAGTCGCTGAAAGGCAAGTGGTCGGTCCTGATCTTCATGCCGGCCGCGTTCACCTTCAACTGCCCGACCGAAGTGGAAGACGCCGCCGACAATTACGCCGAGTTCCAGAAGGCCGGCGCCGAGGTCTACATCGTCACCACCGACACGCACTTCTCGCACAAGGTGTGGCACGAAACCTCCCCGGCGGTCGGCAAGGCCGCGTTCCCGCTGGTCGGCGATCCGACCCACCAGCTGACCCGTGCGTTCGGCGTGCACATCGAAGAGGAAGGCCTGGCGCTGCGCGGCACCTTCATCATCAACCCGGACGGCGTGATCAAGACCCTCGAAATCCACGACAACGCGATCGCCCGCGACGTCTCCGAGACGCTGCGCAAGCTCAAGGCCGCCCAGTTCGTCGCCGCCAACCCGGGCCAGGTCTGCCCGGCCAAGTGGAAGGAAGGCGCGCAGACCCTGAAGCCGTCGCTGGATCTCGTCGGCAAGATCTGACCCGAAGTTCCCCGCAACAAGACCCACCGCAAGACAAGGCCGCGAGCGGACCGTGCAGTCCGCCCGCGGTTGTGGCACCGCTCCCGGCTCGACCCTGGCTTTCACCTCCGAAATACCTCCGTAGCAACCTCCGCGACAACCTCCGTGCCATCCCCGGCGAAGCGAACCGCTTCGCCGGGGGCTTCGGGCCACCGTCTCCGCGCCCGAGCTTCGTTTGCAGCAGCGGCTTGTACCGCACCGGATCGTTCATGCCTCCGTGCCGGTCCCTCTCCCCCGGCCCACGTCCGCCGACGCAGGCCGCTGCTGCAAACGCAGCCCTTCTCTCTCTCCCCCACTTTTCAAGGAGCCGGTCGTGCTCGATTCCGATCTCAAGACCCAACTGCAGGCCTATCTGCAGAAACTGACCCGCCCGGTCGTGATCACCGCCGCGCTGGACGACGGCGAAACGTCGCAGGAACTGCGCGCGCTGCTGATCGAATTGACCCAGTTGTCGACCCTGGTCACGCTGCGCGAAGCGCGCGAGCCCGGCGATCGCGTGCCGTCGTTCGCGCTGGGTACGCCCGGCGAAGACATTTCGCTGCGTTTCGCCGGCATCCCGATGGGCCACGAGTTCACGTCGCTGGTGCTGGCGCTGCTGCAGGTCGGCGGCCATCCGTCGAAGCTTGCGCAGGACGTGATCGAACAGATCCGCACGCTCGATGGCGACTATTCCTTCGAGACTTACTTTTCGCTGAGCTGCCAGAACTGCCCCGACGTGGTGCAGGCTTTCAATCTCATGGCCGTGCTCAATCCGCGGATCAAACACGTCGCCATCGACGGCGCGCTGTTCCAGGACGAAGTCGAGACCCGCCAGGTGATGTCGGTACCGACGATCTTCCTCAACGGCGAAACCTTCGGCGCCGGGCGCATGAGCGTCGAGGAAATCCTCGCGAAGCTCGACACCGGCGCGATCGCGCGCGACGCCGCGAAGATCTCCGCCAAGGACGCATTCGACGTGCTGATCGTCGGCGGCGGCCCGGCCGGCGCGGCGGCGGCGATCTATGCCGCGCGCAAGGGCATCCGCACCGGCATCGCCGTCGAGCGTTTCGGCGGCCAGGTGATGGATACGATGGCGATCGAGAACTTCGTATCGGTGCCGGAAACCGACGGCCCGAAGCTGGCGGCGGCGATGGAGCGGCACGTGCGCGACTACGACGTCGACATCATGCCGCTGCAGCGCGCGGAACGGCTGATTCCGGCCGGCGCCGATGGTCTGGTCGAAGTGAAACTCGCCAGCGGCGCGTCGCTGAAGTCGAAGACCGTGATCCTCGCCACCGGCGCGCGCTGGCGGCAGATGAACGTGCCCGGCGAACAGGATTACCGCAACAAGGGCGTGGCCTATTGCCCGCACTGCGACGGCCCGCTGTTCAAGGGCAAGCGCGTGGCGGTGATCGGCGGCGGCAACTCGGGCGTGGAAGCGGCGATCGACCTCGCCGGCATCGTCGCCCACGTCACCCTGATCGAGTTCGACGCGAAGCTGCGCGCCGATGAAGTGCTGCAGCGCAAACTGCGCAGCCTGGCGAACGTCGATGTGGTCGTCTCCGCGCAGACCAGCGCGGTGCTGGGCGACGGCCAGAAGGTCACCGGATTGACCTACGTCGACCGCAACACCCAGGCCACCCACACCGTGACCCTCGACGGCGTGTTCGTACAGATCGGTCTGCTGCCCAACACCGAATGGCTGAAGGGCACGGTGGCGCTGTCGCCGCGCGGCGAGATCGTGATCGACGAACGCGGCCAGACCTCGCTGCCCGGCGTGTTCGCCGCGGGCGATGCGACCACGGTGCCGTACAAGCAGATCGTGATCGCGATGAGCGAAGGCTCGAAGGCGGCGCTCGGCGCATTCGATCATCTGATCCGCGCATCGGCGCCCGCCGCACCGGCGGCGGCAACGCAGGCCGCCGCACCGGTTCCGGCGGAGACCGAACCGGCGTGATCGGTCCGCGCGCGGTG
>CALRWS020000005.1:0-148841 GCA_943371935.1 Chitinophaga pinensis
TTCAAGCCGACACCGCATCGTGGCATCCGCCTCGTGCCAACGCTACGCTGACTGGACAGGGGCCAGATGAAGGCGCGCTACGACCAGTTGTCGGGCGACATCACTCCCTGTAGAAGCCTCCGACATGTCCGTATGTGTATCGGCAAGCACCGAAGATGACATGGCCATCATCCTCAATGGCCCACTGGGCATAGGAAAATCGACATTGGCTGAAGCGCTCATGGAAAGCATCGACGGCTGTCTGATGCTGGATGGCGACCATGTCGTCGCCGCGAATCCGCCGCCTACGGACGCAGCCGAATATCTGCATGCCACCCTTGCGCTGCTTTTTTCCCATCACCGGCGCTTTGGCTATCGTCACTTCGTCATCGATCATCTCTGGCGAACGCCTGCGGAACTCGTGGATCTGCGCCGCCGGCTTCTTGAGGTCGATCCCGGGATCGATATCCGCTGCTTCGTTCTTGCTCTGCCGCTGGATGAGAATCTACGGCGGATCTCGCGTCGCCAGAGTGCGCGCGCGCTCGACGAAAGCGAGTTCGAAAAACGCACTGCGCTGGAAGAGCGCGGCATCCTGTTCAACGCGGGAAGCGACGCTCTGGGCGAACTTTTCGATGTATCGGCATCCCCGGAAGAACTGGTGACAATGCTGCTGGCTCGAGTCGGTATACGATGAGTCGATGAGAATACTGTCCGACCAGCACCACGAATACGACAATACGACGCCTGTCGCCGAATCCGCATCCCTTACGATTCGCCTTGCAGCTTGCCATCGGGCCTGGCCAGCCATGACCATCGCGTCATCCCGATGATCTCGAAACTCCCACCCTGGGTCTGGACCGGCACGTGGGTGCTCGCCTTCATCGCGGGCATCGTCAATATCGTCGGGCTGATGGGCTTCGAGCATCAGGCCATCACCCACCTGACCGGCAACACGTCCTTGCTGGCCGAAGCCCTGGCCACCAGAAACCTCGCGGCGATGCTGCACTTCGCGGCGCTGATCGGCGCTTTCGTCGCAGGCGCCGTGATCAGCGGCATCCTGGTCCAGGACAGCGCGCTGCAGCTCGGGCGGAGGTACGGGGTGGCCCTGCTGGTGGTGTCGTTGCTGCTGTTCGCCGCGGTCCCGCTGCTCCGACACGACAGCGCGTACGGCATGTATGCGGCGGCCTGTGCGATGGGTCTGCAGAATGCGATGGTCAGTACGTACAGCGGCGCGGTCGTGCGCACCACGCACGTGTCCGGCATGTTCACGGATCTCGGTATCTTCCTGGGCCACAGCCTGCGGGGGCTGCCGGTCGATTCCCGACGCTTGCGGCTTTGCCTGATCGTGATCTCCGGTTTTCTCTGCGGCGGCATCGCCGGCGCGTTCGCCTTCCGTGCGTTCGGTTATTCCGCGCTGTTGTTTCCGGCGAGCCTGACCGCCGCCGTCTCCATCGTGTACGGCTTGTATCAGGCCCGCAAAACGCGGACTGCTTAAGCGTATCCCCGCCGCCAACGTCGCAGCCCTCTGCGCGTGCGGCCGTCTCGGCCGGTACGCCTGCGCCACGCGACGACAATCCGGGTATCGTGTCGCCACGGGGCGGGGAGCCCCGTCATCCGCGGCGTCACAGGGGGCATCGCAACGATTCAAGGGAAGTACGGCCCCACAAGCGCCCATTCGCGCGTCCGCGCCGTTCCATACGCTCAGACAAGGAGATCCGTCATGTCGCATCGTTCTTTCGAATCCGCACCGTCCGTTCCGGGCAAGCTGGGCGCGTTGGCGCTCGCGCTGTTGATCGCGGCGCCCGCGTTCGCCGCCGACGGCACTCCGCCTTTGCAACCGCCCGCCGACCGCGTGGTCGCCGATCCGGTGCTTGCGCCGATGCTGCGCGGCGCGGCGCCCACCGAAGGCACGCGCATGCTGAAGAGCGCGGGCCTGTCGGCCGCACCGCCGCCGCCGACCGACAAGGATCCGTTGCTCAATATCCGCCTCACCGACGGCTGGATCTACAACCCGGCGAGTCAGCGTTTCGATCTCGTGCGTCTGCGCAGCTATGTTGCCGAAGGTGCGGCGCCGAATCCGTTCACGCCGTTCGTCGCGCCGACGCTGCGCACGCGGCCGGGCGAAACGATCCGCATCGCGCTGGACAATCAATTGGCGCCGGAGCCGGACTGCAAGCAGCCGAACATCAACACGCCGCACTGCTTCAACTCGACCAATCTGCATTCACACGGGCTGTGGGTCAGCCCCAGCGGCAACAGCGACAACGTACTGATCACCATCCGTCCGAAAGTGTCGTTCGAGTACGAGTACAACATCCCCGCGACGCATCCGGCGGGCACGTTCTGGTATCACCCGCACCAGCACGGTTCCACCGCGCTGCAGGTGTCCAGCGGCATGGCCGGCGCGCTGATCATCGACGGCGAACGCGTGCCGACGCCGACCCGCAGCGGCGATATCGACACCCTGCTGCGCGACGAGACCGGCACCGCGTTCCGCGAACGCGTGGTGCTGTTCCAGCAGGTGGCGTACGCCTGCCGCGAGAATCCGGACGATCCGAAATCGCCGATCAAGACCAACGCCAACGGCACGTGGTTCTGCGGTCCCGGCGACATCGGCACGATCGACAATTACGATCAGCTGGGCAACAAGGTCTGGGGACCGTCGGGCCGCTACACCAGCATCAACGGCCAGATCCTGCCGCGTTTCACCGATGCCATCGCCGGCCGCGTGGAGCGCTGGCGCAACATCCATGCCGGCATCCGCGATTCGATCAATCTGCAGTTCGTTCCGATGCGCAAGTCGGCGAAGCCCGAGCTGCTGCGTAACCTCAGTCAGCATGCGGAGTGGATTTCGCAGAACTGCGTGGGCGCGCCCCTGACCCAGTTCGAGATCGCCAGCGATGGCCTGACCCACGGGCAGGCGATCCGCAGGAACCAGACGATTCTGCAGCCCGGCTATCGCAGCGATCTGCTGATGGTGTTCCCGAACGCGGGCGAATACTGCGTGATCGACGGCAATCTGCCGGCGATCGATTCGGTGAGCGGCGACGCCGAGAGCCGGCGCCTGCTGGGCACGGTGTCGGTGTCGCCCGGCCTGCCGGTGGACAGCGATCCCACGGCCTATCTGACGAAAGTGCTGACGATCGCCGCGCGGCAGTGGATGCCCGCCGACGTGAAGCAGAAAGTGACGGAGGATCTGGCGCGCGACCTGCGGCTGGAGGCGTTCCTGCCGCACGCCACGATCAGCGACGAGGAGCTGGCCGAAGCCGAACGCAGAACGCGGTGTGCGCCGAAGTGCGGGCAGGAAGTGGTTTTCGATATCGCCGGCGGCAAGTTCATGGTCAACGGCGAAGCCTACAACCCCGCGAATTCGCGCGACCTGATCCTCGGCAACGTCGAGGAATGGAAGCTCACTTCACTGGCGGGCAGCCATCCGTTCCACATCCACGTCAACCCGTTCCAGGTGTCGCGGATCCTCGATCCGCAGGGCGTGGACGTCAGCGTGCCCGGCAGCGGCGACAGCGAATACGCCGGCACGAAAGGCATCTGGAAGGACACGCTGTTCGTGAAAGGCGGCTACACGCTGTATGTGCGTACGCGCTACCAGCGCTACATCGGCGAGTACGTCCTGCACTGCCACATCCTCGATCACGAGGACCAGGGCATGATGCAGAACGTGCGCGTGCTGTTGCCCGATGGTCAGGGCGGCGCGGTCGGCAACGGACACCACTGAAGCCGCGCGGTTGCGGCGTTCGCGGTGAGCCCCGGCGGCAAGACGCGCGCGTCACGAAAGCGCCGCATGTGATACCGGTCATCGAAATGCCGGGGGTATGCTGTGGCATCCCCCGGCCCATCGCCGGGAACACGCAGGGAGCAGACGAATGGCGACGATCAAGACGAGCGTTTCGAAGCGGACGGCCTCCGCGAAAAAGAACGCGATAAAGACCGCGCGGAAGTCGCCGGCATCCAAACGCGCGGCGGCCGCGACATCGCTGCCGAAACCGCCGTCGCCGAAATACGACGTGCGCGGGATCATCCTGGATCTGGGCGAAGCGCTGCCGGCCGCCGCACGCGCGGAGATCATTGCGCGTCTGCGCGAAGAAGTCCCCGAGTTCGCCGCGCTGACCACTGCGCAATCGTCCGCGGATCCGCTGGGCGATGGCGCCAGCGATGTGCTGGTGGCCTTCGCTCCGGGCACGCGCATCAGCATCGCGAAGACCTGGAACGCCGTGCACGCGCTGCTGCGGCATCCGCTGGTGGCCGACAGCGAACCGGCGGTGGGCTACGACGTTCCGCCATCGCCGCCCGCGATGGCCAGGCATTCCGGAGGCGGCGGCGATGAAGATCTGCCCGGCTCCAAGCCCCGCGAATGGTCGACGCAGGCCGTGCGCGCCGACCTTGCGAGGACGCAGTTCCACGTGACCGGCGCCGGCGTGCGCGTGGCGCATCCCGATACCGGCTACACGCTGCATCCGCAGATCGCGGGACCGCGACTGCGGATCGCCGACGGCTACGATTTCGTGGATGACGATCCCGATCCGCGCGATCCGCTGACCGGCAGGTTTCCCGGCCACGGCACCGCCACCGGCAGCGTGATCTTCAGCGGCGCCGCGCCCGAGTTGCACGGCATCGCGCCCGGCGCCGAACTGGTGCCGATGCGGGTGTCGGGCTCGGTGATCCATTTCAATTTCAGCAATCTGATCCAGGCGCTGTATCGCGCCCGCGACCGCGGCTGCCACGTGGTCTCGATGAGTCTGGGCGGCCCGTGGGCAGGACGTTCGCTGTCGCGTGCGGTCGACCAGCTGGTCGCGGAGGGCCTGATCCTGTTCGCCGCCGCGGGCAATCACACGAAGATGGTGATCTTCCCCGCGCTGCTCGACAACGTCATCGCAGTGGCCGCCAGCAACGCCGAGACCCGGCCGTGGAGCGGTTCGGCATCCGGCGCGGCGGTGGACATCACCGCGCCGGGCGAATCGGTGTGGCGCGCGTTTACCTTCAAGAAAAAGGGCGCGGTGCATTTCGACACGCAGCGCAGCTCGGGTACCTCGTACGCCACCGCGACCACCGCGGGCGTCTGCGCGCTGTGGCTGCAGCGGCATGGCGCCGATGCGCTGCGCACGCGTTACGGCGGACGGCTGGCATCGGTGTTCGCAGAGCTGATCAAAGCGCACTGCCGCACGGTGCCGGGTTGGAATACCCAACGCTACGGACCGGGTCTGCTCGATGCCGTGCGTCTGCTCGATGCGTCATTGCCTGCATTCGGCGGGGCGTCGGTGCGCAGCGCACTGCGCGCCCCGACACGCACGTCCGCAGCGTCCGACTGGACGCGACTGCAGCCGTATCTGCCCGAACTGTCGCCGAAGCAATTGGCGACAGCGGCGATGACGATGTACGGCGCAGGCGCCGACGCGCGCCGCCGGAGCGTGCGTGCGGCGGCGATGCCGCCACCGCCGCCGAGTCTGATCGACGAAATCGTGTTCTACGTCGCCACCGATGAAAGCGTGCGCGAGGCGTTTCTGGCTGCGGGCGGCGCGGGCGCGAAACCCGCACCGCGCGGTAAGAAGACAGCGGCGCGCGCCACAAAACGTGCGGGCACAAGCGACCCGCGCGCCACGCTTCGCGCAAAAGCGTCGGCGGCACTACGCGAGGCGCTTGCGCGGGAATAAACCGCCGCGGATCGCAGTCGCCCGGACTGCGATCCGTCGTTGCGCAAGTGTGATGAAAGCCCATTCATGCGCCTTGTCGCGTCTGTGGCAAGCCACTATCTTCTGCACGCGGATCGAGCGCGATCGTTGCACATGATCGATATGGCCAGGGACGGGCCCGACACATCTTTCCCTGGTATTGCGCCCGGCCGTTGCGGCAAAGGGGCCATGGTTCGCCATGTGCGTCGCATCCATCTCTTTCATTCATACAACGAAAAGGAATCGATTATGAAGCGAATCAACCTACTGTCCGCCGCGATCGGCGCGTCGCTGCTGTGCGCGATGGCCGTCCCGGCCATGGCGGGCGAGTTACGCACCGCGAAACATCCGGTCGATGGTCAATACATCGTCGTACTCAAGGAGTCCGCGGCGACGCTTGCCGGAGAATCGAACCGAGCTGCGCGCGTTCCCGCAGTCGCCGATCAGATCGCCAGGACCCATCGCGCCAACCTGATCCGCAGCTTCGACCGCGTGCTCCGCGGCTTCGTGGTCAAGGCCGACGATGCCGCGCTGGCGCGCCTGCTCGCCGACCCGCGCGTCGCCTACGTCGAAGAAGACGGTCATGTGTCGATCAACGCGACCCAGACCGGCGCGACGTGGGGGCTGGATCGCGTCGATCAGCGCAATCTGCCGCTCAACGGCAGCTACATCTACAACACCACCGCCGCGGGCGTGCATGCCTACATCATCGATACCGGCATGCTGCTGACCCACAGCGAGTACGCCGGACGCGTCGGCAACGGCTACGACGCCGTCACGCCCGGCGGCAACGCCAGCGACTGCAACGGCCACGGCACCCACGTCGCCGGCACCGTCGGCGGCACCACTTACGGCGTCGCCAAAGGCGTGACGCTGCATCCAGTGCGGGTGCTGGATTGCGGCGGCTCCGGCACATGGTCCGGCGTCATCGACGGCATCAACTGGGTCGCGACCAACCGTGTGCTGCCGGCCGTGGCCAATATGAGCCTGGGCGGCGGCGCCAATTCTTCGGTGGACGCGGCCGTCGCCGGCCTCACCAACGCCGGTGTCACCGTGGCCGTGGCCGCAGGCAACAACGCGTCCGATGCCTGCGGGTTCTCGCCGGCACGCGCACCGTCGGCGATCACGGTCGGTTCCACCACCAGCACCGACGCGGCGTCCTCGTTCACCAACTGGGGCACCTGCCTCGACATCTTCGGACCGGGTTCGTCGATCACCTCGGCGTGGCACACGGGTACCACCGCGACCAACACCATCAGCGGCACGTCGATGGCGTCGCCGCATGTGGCCGGCGCCGCTGCGCTGCATCTGGCGAGCTACCCGAGCGACACGCCCGCACAGGTGACGACCGCATTGATCAATGCATCGACCCCGAACGTCGTGACCAATCCGGGGTCGGGCTCACCGAACCGCCTGCTGTACACGCTGGGCGGCGGTGGCGGCGGCGGCACGCCGCCGACCATCACCAGCTTCCTGTGTCCCGATTACGCGAACAGTGGCGGCGGCATGTACTGGTGCGAAGTGACCTACAGCTCGGCGACGCCAGCGACGGTCCGCTGGCCGAACGGCTCCGGCAATCTCTACTACACGGGCCGTTGCAGTTCCGGCTCGCGGCCGACGGTCACGGTGACGGTCACCAACGCGTATGGCTCGGTGTCGAGCAGCAGAACCTTCAGTTGCCCGACCGGTCCGATTCCGTAACGGGTTCGACAGCACTGGTTTGACCCGCATCGGGGCGCTTCGGCGTCCCGATGTCTTTCCGGCGGGGCTCAGCGCACGCAGGTGCTGTCGAGATAGGTCTTCGACAGCCGGTCGAACTCGGCCTTGCGGTCGTCGTCGCGGCCCCCGCCGACCTTCCAGCGGAACTCGGCTTCGTCCACGCGCTTCTTCCACACCGTACACAGCTTGTCGGCCGGCACCGCGGTACAGGCATCCCGACGCATTTCGCAGGACGCGCCGGCGGCGCTGGCGCTGGTCCCGTCGATGCCCATGGCCTGCACCGGCACGCAGGTGGCGGGCGGCTCGGCGGTGTCGCCGAGGTAGTCGCGGTCATCCCAGCTGCGGCACTGGAACAGCGGCGGCGGCGCGGTGCGTGCGACGGGCACGGCAGGCGCGGGTGGCGGCGTGGACAGCGGCGGCGTGACGGCCGCAGGCGCGGGCCTGCCGGCCGGTGCGGCAGGCGCGGCCACCGGGGCCGGCATCGTCGGCAGCACGCCGACCTTGCGCACGCTCTGCTGGCTGCCTTTCGGACAGGGCACGTCGTTCTGCAGGGTGACCGCGCCGATGGGGTCGACGCAGCGATAGATGGTCATGTCGGTCTGGGCGTGCGCGGGCAGACCCAGCGCCGCGGCGAAGAGCGCGACGGCGAGCGCGCGGGATTCGATCGGAAACATGTTCAGCGGCAATCCTGGTCCAGGCGGGCGTTGATACTGCGCTCCTCGCTGCCCAACAGGGCGCGCTCGGAAGGCTGGGCGATGGTGAAACGGCGGCGCAGGTCGCTGCGCTGGTCGCGCAGACGCGCGCAGACCTCGACCTGCGGCAGCGCATGGCACGGGTCGCGTACCCAGGTGCCGCCGCCGAACTCGGTGTAGGTCGGCACCAGCACCCGGGTGCCGCCGCTGTCGTAGCCGCCGCTGACGCGGCCATTGTCGACGCGGATGTTCAGCCTGCCCGGCTCTTGGCCGGGATAGGGGGGCGGAATCGGATAACCGTTCGGCCAGATCGGTACCCAGCGCGCGCGGCCTTCGGGCGTATCGCTGAGATAGCGGGTGTTGTCGGGTGCGACGCATTCGTACAGCGGGCGCGGCGCGTTGATCACGATGACCTGCGGCGGCGGGGCGACCGCGACGCTCGGTGGCGGCGCCGGGATCGGCTGCGGCGGCCGCGGCGGCGCGTCCTTCGGCCGCACCATGCTGCGGGTTTCCTGCTGTTCGCCCTTGAGGCAGGGCGAGTCGCGCAGGGCCAGCCGGCCCTTGGCATCGGTGCAGCGATAGATGGTGAGCGCATCGTCGGCCTGCGCCGCCGGCATCGCAAAGGCAGCGGCCAGCGCGGACAGCGTCAGCGGGAGGATCGGAAAGCATGTGGGGAACGGGCGCATGGGCGCATCTTGCGCGCAGCCACCGGTGCAGGGAAGACCACGGCGCCCGCGAAGCTGAAGTTTCGCGAAACCCGGGCACGCGCGAACTGCCGAAGTGCGGAGGGACTTTCGCCCCTCCGCGATGGGTCAAGCGTGGAATGAGCCCTCAATCGCAAACCGAAAATCTCTGTCATCCCGAACGCCCGCCTGGCGGGCGGAAGGATCTGCTGTCTGTGTCTTCGGTGACAAGCAGGTCCCTCCTCGGGCTACGCCCTCGTTCGGGACGACAAATGTTTTCGATCCCGGATTTCGACAGTCCCTCAGTCGACAGTCCCTCAGTACGGAATCCACGCGTCCCGCCAGGCCCAGCCGGTGCCCGGGCGATAAGCGTCGTGGTCGATGTTGCACCACTGCCCTTCCGGGAACGGGCGGCAGGCGTACCGTTTGCCGTCGCTGGCTTTCACCACGGTCTGCCCGGGGATGTAGCTGCCGATCCCGGCCGGATAGACGTAGTCGTAGTCCCCCGGCGCATCGGGCACGCGGATATCGATCTGGTGCCTGCGGTCGGCGCTGTTGAGATACACCCGATTGGCGGTGGCCGACGCCACCGGCGCGATGGCGCCGTTGGCAAGCACGCCGATGCGGGCATGGGCGGAGGTTGCGTTGACGTTCTGGGCGACGCGCAGAGGCCAGGCGGTGATCGAGGTCTGGCCGGCGGCCAGCGTGGTCTCGATGCGCTCGGCATCGCTGCCGTTGGCGTTGAACACGCGCAGGGTGACGACGGTGCCCACCGGCAGTGCGTTCTGCGCGGTCAGCGGGCCGTTGTCGCGCCACGTCGGCGGCGGCAGGTCGGGGATGCGGATATCGATCCGGTGGCTGCGGTTGCCGGTCACGTAGACGCGGTTGCCCACCGCCGCGGCGATCGGCGTGACCGCGCCGTTGTTGAGCACGCCGATGCGCCCGTACAGCGCGCGGCCGTTGACGTTCTGACCCACGCGCTGCGGCCAGACCGCGGCGCCGGTCTCGCCTGCGGCGAGCGTGGTGTCGATGCGTTCGGCCTGACTGCCGTCGCTGTTGAAGATCGACAGGGTGACGAGGGTGCCGGCCGGCTGGTCGCTCTGCGCACTGAGCGCGCCGACATCCCGCCAGGTCGGCGGCGGCGGCGGACCGCCGTCGAACTTCACGTCGATGCAGGTGTAGAACGCCTCGGTGGAGTCGGAACGCTGCCAGGTGTTGTAGATGACGTGGCGGCCGCTGCGGCTGGGCAGCGGGCAGCTGAGGCGATAGGTGCCGTCGCTGGACAGCGGGGTATTGCCGATCCGGCAGAATTCCTCCAGATCGCCCCAGGCCAGCGGCTTGGTCGGATCCCAGCCGTCGCGGGTGGCGTAGAACACCCAGTCCCGGGTCGCATGCGGCGCGGTGCCGCGGAAGCGGAATTCGAAGCGGCCGCTGGCGTCCGGGGCGATGCTGGTGGCCTGCCAATCGCTTCGCGGCAGATCCAGTCCGCTGAACGTCGGGTTGTTGCCGCTGCAGAGCTTGCCGTCCGGCACCACGGCCTGATGGTTGCCGTTGGCGTTGGCCTGGTTGATGCCCATCCAGTTGTAGAAGGTCTGGGTGCCGCTGACCGCCGAGGCGGCGCGGCAGGCGGGGTCGCTGGGGTTTTCGATGTTGCCTTGGGCGCAGGCGTAGACGCGGCTGTGCGGCGTGGTCATGGTGCCGTGCGCATGCGCCGGCGCGGCCGGGAAGAGGCCGGCGACGCAGAGCGCGGCGGCGCCTGCGGCCAGCAGGGCCGGTGCGGGGGATTGCGGGGATCTGGGCGGGGTCATGCTGGGCGGGGTCATGGGTGAACGTCCTGTCGATGGTGGGTCGCGTACCGCGACACCCGCTGTGCGTTCGCGCGATTCGCGTAGCGCGATCGCGGAACGGCACGCGGGTGCCCGGTCTCCCTTGGCCGGATGGACGCATGCGCGCGGCGTGATGGGCGGGGGCTGCGCGCCGCGCATCGCATCGATCCGGGGACGTACACCTTCGACACGCAGCGCGGATACCGGGGCGCCGGTGGCGACCTGACGGTCGCCTTCAGCGGCCCGGGATCCGGGGGGAACGCGCGGTGCCGGTGGTGTACGCGATCAGTGTGTTGCGCGATCGCGGCGCGACGACGTGATCGCCATCTCGTTCTGAATATTGCAAATCGTCATTTATTTCAATGACTTATGCCGATGCCGGCATTGTCTTTCCGCGACTGGATTCTGTCCGCTGCCGCGCGTGTCGCGCGCTGTCCTGCGGCAGCGATGCGGGTATCCACGATGTCGCACGGTCCACATACGCAGACAGACGGTGCACTGCAGGGCAGTGCAGCAGAGACAGGCGCCGCCACGGGCGACAGCGCGCCGCGCCCTGCCCGGATCGGGCAGGAGACAGGATAAGGACAGGGAGCGATGGGCGTCGGCGGCGCCCATGCTTTCAGTACGGCGCAGCCGTCAGAACGGCGCGTCGTCCTTCTGCTTCTTGACCACCCGCTTCACGCCGACGTTGGCGCTGGACGTGGTGAGCAGCGATTTCGCGGGTTCGGGATGGTCGTACAGCGGGACGCGCTTCGTCGGATCCTTCGCGGCCGGCTTCTTCGCCGTCGTTTTCTTGGCGGCTTTTTTGGTGGTCTTCTTCGCGGCTTTCTTGGCCGGCGCTTTCTTGGCGGCGGCGGGCTTCTCGGCCTTGGGCGCGGCGGCTTTCTTGGCCGGCGCTTTCTTCGCGGCGGTCTTCTTGCCGAAGCCCTTGCGCATCGGCTTGCCGGTGGTTTCCATCAGTTCGACCGCTTCCTCCAGCGTCAGCGACGCGGGCTCGCGGTCCTTGGGAATCTTGCCGTTGAGCTTGCCGTCGCTGAGATACGGGCCGAAGCGGCCGTTGAGCACCTGGATGTCGCTGCCCGCGAATTCCTTGATGATCCGGTTGCGGGCGATCTCTTCCTTCTCTTCGATCAGGAAGACCGCGCGCGCCAGATCGATGGTGTACGGGTCGTCTTCCTTCTTCAGCGATGCGTACACGCTGCCGCGCTTGGCGAACGGCCCGAAACGGCCGATGCCGACGCTGACTTCCTCGTCCTTGTCCTCGCCGAGTTTGCGCGGCAGGCGGAACAGCTCCAGCGCATTCTCCAGCGTGATCGTGTGCATGCTCTGGCCGGGGCGCAGGCTGGCGAAGGTCGGCTTGTCCTCGTCGTCGGCGGTGCCGATCTGCGCGTACGGCCCATAACGGCCCAGGCGCACGCTGACCGGCTTGCTGGATTTCGGATCGACGCCGAGTTCGCGCGCGCCGGTGGCTTCGCTGCGATCG
Source organism: Chitinophaga pinensis (assembly GCA_943371935.1). Taxonomy (GTDB): domain Bacteria; phylum Pseudomonadota; class Gammaproteobacteria; order Xanthomonadales; family Xanthomonadaceae; genus Lysobacter_I. The sequence goes on from CALRWS020000005.1 coordinate 12,067, forward strand.
ACCGATTCGGTCTTCGCGTCAACCAGTTCCTTGAACGGGCCCCAGAACCGCTCCATCAGCGGGATCCAGTCCTTTTCGCCGCGGCTCACTTCGTCCAGCTCATCCTCGAGCTTGGCGGTGAAGTCGTAGTCGACGTAGCGGGTGAAGTGCCCGCTGAGGAAATTGCTGACCGCGCGGCCCACGTCGCTGGGGCGGAAGCTGCGGCCTTCCATTTCCACGTATTTGCGGAACAGCAGGGTCTGGATGATCGACGAATACGTCGACGGCCGGCCGATGCCGTATTCCTCCAGCGTCTTCACCAGCGCCGCTTCGGTGAAGCGCGGCGGCGGCTGGGTGAAGTGCTGGTCGGTGTGGATGCGGTCCAGCGGGATGCGGTCGCCGGTCTTCATCGCCGGCAGCTTGCGGCCTTCGTCGTCGTCCTCGTTCTTCTGGTCCTTGCCTTCCTCGTAGACGGCAAGGAAGCCGGGATCGACCACCGTGGTACCGCTCGCCCGGAAGCTGTGTTCGCTGCCGGCGGCCAGATCGACCGACACGGTGTTCAGCGTGGCCGGCACCATCTGCGAGGCCACCGCGCGCTTCCAGATCAGTTCGTACAGGCGGCGCTCGTCGTCGCTGAGGAAGCGGCTGACCTGGGCCGGCGTGCGCAGCGCGGAGGTGGGACGCACCGCTTCATGCGCTTCCTGCGCGTTCTTGGATTTGGTCTGGTAGAGATTCGGCTTGTCCGGCAGCGCCCTGGTGCCGAAGTCGCGCGCGATCACATCGCGCAGTTCGCTCAGCGCTTCGGCCGACAGGCTCACCGAGTCGGTACGCATGTAGCTGATCAGGCCGACAGCGCCTTCTTCGCCGATCACCACGCCTTCATACAACTTCTGTGCGACCTGCATGGTGCGCTTGGTCGTGAAGCCGAGCTTGCGCGAGGCTTCCTGCTGCAACGTGGAGGTGGTGAACGGCGGCGATGGCCGGCGCTTGCGCTCCTTGCTGACGACGTCGGTCACCTGCAGCACGCCCTGCGCGGCAGTCACGATGCGCTTGCGCGCCGCTTCGGCGGTGTCGCCGTCGGTGACCGTGAACTGCTCGAATTTCTTGCCGTCGAGCTTGTTGAGCTTGGCGGTGAACGACTGCGTCGGATGCGCGCACTCGGCCTCGATGCTCCAGTACTCGCGGGCGATGAAGGCTTCGATCTCCTCCTCGCGCTCCACGATCATGCGCAGCGCCGGTGACTGCACGCGGCCGGCGGACAGGCCGCGCTGCACCTTGCGCCACAGCACCGGCGACAGATTGAAGCCGACCAGATAATCGAGTGCTCTACGAGCTTGCTGTGCGTCGACCAGATCGCTGGCGATGGCGCGCGGCCTGGCCATCGCTTCCTTGATCGCCCGCGGGGTGATTTCGGTGAAGACCACGCGTTCGAGGGTGCGGTCCTTGAGCAGGCCGCGTTCCTTCAGGATCTCGGCGATGTGCCAGCTGATCGCCTCGCCTTCGCGGTCCGGGTCGGTCGCGAGGAAGAGGTGGTCGGCGGCTTTCGCGGCCTTGGCGATGGCCTCGACGTGTTTCTCGTTCTTCTCGATCAACTCGTAGCGCATGGCGAAGTTCTGCGTCGGATCCACGGCGCCCTCTTTGGGCACCAGGTCACGGACGTGGCCATAGGAGGCGAGGACGTGGAAGTCCTTGCCGAGGTATTTGTTGATCGTCTTGGCCTTGGCCGGCGATTCGACGATGAGGAGGTTCTTTGCCATTGCGGGGAGGGGGTTCCGAAGGGGGTATGCCGAGATGGGCCGGTCGGGCCGGCGCCGTCGACAGGGCGTTTCAGGGACGCCCGGCCAGATGGCGACGCCCGGGGGAGGCCCGGGCGTCGCTGCGTTCTCTTTATTAGTGGTGTCATGTCCGGACCGCCCGTGTCAAGCGGAATCGACAGGAGTGGCCCTACGGCCGACCTGTAGACCGGGATCGGCGGCCGGCGGATCCCCGCCGCATCGGGCCTGCGGACAGCCATACGGCGGACGACGGCCCCCCTGGCCACAGTCCGCCCGGCAGGGCTCAGTTCATGCCGCCCATGATCATCGCGCCCATCACCGCGTAGAGGGCGACGATGCCCAGGATCGCGAGGCCGGCCAGCACCAGAATGACGATGGTGACCGTCCCCAGCTCTTCGCGCTGCCACTCGGGATGGTCGGTGAACGCATATTTGTCCACCACCAGCGTGTCGCAGATCATGTCGTGCAGCGCCTGCTTGCGCACGGTGAGCGCGGCCATCAGCCCGGAAATGATCACGCCCAGACCGCAGGTCAGCAGGGTGAAGAGGAAATAGGCGATGTAGCGCAGGAAACCGCGCCAGAAACCGATCGCCTGGCCATCGCCGCGTACGACCTTGATACCGACCGCCATCTTGCCGAGGCTGGCCTGGTGCGAGGATGCGTGCATCCAGCCGAAATAGACCGCAGGCAGCACGAGCATGATGAGGTACATCAGTCCGATGAACGCGATGCTGGCGCCGCCGGCGAAGGGGTCGGACGAACTGTTCATCATCCCGGACGCGCCCAGCCCGAAGATCAGGCCGAACGGAATCAGCAGTGCGTACGAGGCGGCGGTGGTGACGAAGGAGTCGATGAAACTCGCCGCGAAGCGCTTCCACAGCCCGGCATAGACCACCCGGCCGCCAGCGACGACCGCGCTGCCTTCGTCCACCCGCGCCTGCGGCGGCGCGTACGGCGAGGGTTCGGCGATGGCGTAGGGGCGGTAGGCGCCGTCGTCGGGCGCGGCTTCGGCTGCCTTGACCAGCGCTTCGGCGCGCGGATCGTCCGGCGCGTCGCCAGCGATCACTTCGCGGATCATCTCGCGCCAGGGTTTCCATTCGGACATGCCCTCGCGCCAGACCAGCGTTTCGGGCGGCAGCAGGCCTTTGGTGTGCATGGCGGCCAGGTCGCCGGCGCCCACCGGGCCGTGCTGTGTGCGCTGGGCATCGCTGTAGTACCACTCGGTCATGGGATCGATTCCGTCAGGGAGAGACTGTGTTGTCTGAAGCGTCGTAGGAGGCGTCGCCGGCGCGGCATCGCGGCGATCGGTACTTGGCCGGCACCGTGCCGCCGCTGCAATCCCATCCGTTGTCGCCGGATTCGAAGATCACGGTCTTGCCGTCGATCTGCGGATCGACGTTGGCGAAGGTCAGCTCGATCGTGCATTGGCCGTTGGCGTTGCCGCCGACCCGCACGACGCCCTGCCCGGTCAGATCGGCGCCGTTCTGGCCCAGCTCGAACACGTCGGGATCGTCGAGGCCGAGCGCGGCGTTGTCCGGGCACTCGTCCGCATCGAGGCGGTGAAGTTCGATCTGACTCTGGAGGTTGCTCACGTGGAGTTCGGCCGCCGCGACTTTCGAGCGCAGGAGGTAGTCGTTGTAGGCCGGGATCGCGATGGCGGCGAGAATCCCGGCGATGAACACGCCGAACACCAGCACCACCCCGCCGACGATCACGGCGATGGCGCAGCCGGACATGCCCTGTCTTGGCGGCGGCGTGGACGGCGGCGCGCCGCGGGCGAAGGCGTCGGCCATCTGATCGCTGCGCGACTGGCCGGGCGGAAGCGGGGGCGGTATGGACATGGAGATTACGATCAGGCGCCGCAGCGCGGCGGCGCGTACCCGGCGGGGATATCGCGGTTGCGGCAATAGATGACGACGTCCTCGCCGGCCATGTTCACGTCGTACTGCACGTGCTTGCCCTCCACCTCGGACCCGAGCCCGCGGAAGCCGATGTCATAGGCGCATGAGCCGCTCTGCGCGCGCGCCGGATCGATGAGGAACCAGCCGTCGTCCTCGCTGCCCTGGTAGCGCGGGTTGCGCACCTGCAGGGTTTCGAATTCGAAGGTATCCGGGCAGGTGTTGCCGTTGGCGACATAGAACTCGCGCATCGCCGCCGTCACCAGCTCGCGCGCCAGCGCATCGGTCTGCGCCATGCGCTCCGCATCGTAGGGCTGGACCTGTTGCTGCGCCTTCTGGCCGGCCTGCGCGGCTTTCGCGCGCTCGACGTAGTCCTGATAGGCCGGCAGCGCGATGGCGGCCAGGATCGCCATCAGCACCAGACCTACCACGCCGATCACGACCACCGCGATGATGCAGCCGGTGCGGTTGGACGGCGGCGGCGCGGTGCCGCGCATCGGGCCGGCGTGCGAAGCGGTGGCCGCAGCCGGGCGCGGCGGCACCGGCGGCGGCAGCGAGGTGTCGGGCTGCACGCCGGTGAGGCCGAGCTCTTCGATCAGCCTTTCGAGCGGTTGCCACTCGCGCAGTCCTTCATGCCAGGCCAGCGTTTCGCGGCTGATGCGGCGCTCGCGATACGCCTTGCGCATCGCGTCCGCGTCGAGCGGGCCGACCCGGCCCTGGCCGGGTTGGTGGTAATACCAGTCGGTCATGCATTCCCCAATCGTGTGCGTTCCGGCGCCCGTTTCCGGTCGGTCGGAGACGGCGTCTCCCCCGGAGCCGCCGTCCAAGTATCTTTTACGGCCCGACGCGTCCGTCCGTCAGTGCAACAGTTCGCCGTCGTCGTCGAACATCTGCGTTTCCATCCACGCGTAGGCGGCTTCGGAACCGGGCTGGTTGAACAGCACCATCAGCACGACCCACTTGATGTCGTCGAGATCGATTTCGTCCTGGTCCAGCGCCATCGCGCGGTCCAGCACCAGCTCGCGCTGGTTGGCGTCGAGGATGCCCTGCTGTTCGAGGAACATCAGGAAGCCGCGGCACTCCACGTCGAGCTTGTCCAGTTCGGGACCGAAGAACACGCGGACCGGGCCATCGGCGCGCGGCACAGCCGGGCCGGGCCTGCGTTCCGCCAGACCGTCCAGCCAGTCGAACGCCTTGTGGATCTCGGCCGGACTGAAGCCGGCCTGCAGCAGATTGTTCTGCAGCGAGTCGCGGTCACGGGCGAGGTCCGCGTCGTTGGCGATGTAGTGCTCGAAGAGGTAGAGCAGCACATCGAGGATGCTTTCTTTCATGTCCCCTGACTTGCGCCGGGAGGCGCATCGGAAAGGATGGGTGCGGAGCGGCGGCTGTAGCGGCCGTGCTCGACCGCGACCCGCCCCTGCAACTCCATGACCAGCAGCATGGAGGACAGGGCTGCGGCCGTCAATCCGGTGCGTTCGGTGAGCTGATCCATAGTGCTGGGGTCGTGACCCAGCGCGCGCCACAACCGGTGGTGGGCGGGGTCGTCGGTCGCAACCACATCCACGGGTCCCGCGGCCTGCCCGCCGGCCGCACCGGTCGTGCCCAGACGCCGCTGCAGCTCGCCGCGCAGCGCCCCCGCCCAGGCGCCGAGCGCGGCGGTCACCTCGTCGGCGGTTTCGACCAGCGCGGCGCCGTCGCGGATCAGCCGGTGACAACCGCGCGCCATCGGGTTGTGGATCGAACCCGGCACCGCGAACACCTCGCGGCCGGCGTCGGCGGCCTGCCGGGCGGTGATCAGGGCGCCGGAGCGGCTGGCGGCTTCGATCACCAGGGTGCCGAGGGTCAGTCCCGCCAGGATCCGGTTGCGGCTGGGAAAGTGCTCGCGTCGCGCCTCGGTGCCGGGCGGGTGTTCGCTGACCACTGCGCCGTGGGCGGCGATCCGCGCCATCAGCCCGGCGTGATTCCGGGGGTACGGCACGTCCGGGCCGGTGCCGAGCACCGCCACCGTCAACCCGCCGGCGTCCAGCGCGGCCTCGTGCGCGGCGCGGTCGACGCCCGCAGCGAGGCCGCTGGTGACCGCATAGCCGGCCGCGACCAGCGCCCGGGAGAAGCCGCGGGCGTTGTCGCGGCCGCCGGCGGTGGGGCCGCGGCTGCCGACCACTGCCACCGCCGGATACCACAGCAGGGTCGGATCGCCGGCCACGAACAGCGCCAACGGCGGGCTGCCGGCCTTGCGCATCAGCGGCGGGTAGTCGGGATCGTGCCAGCCGATGAGCTGATGCCCGGGTTGCCCCAGCCAGTCGCGGCAGCGCCGCATCAGGTCGGGATCGAGCGCGGCGGGGTTGCCGTCGAGGGCGCGGATCTGGGCGGTATCCAGGCCGGCCTCGCGCCAGCGTCCGCGCGGCAGGGCGCGGACCGCCGCCGGGCCACCGTGGCGGTCGAGCAGCGCACGGCGCGGCGCGCTGGCGCCTCCGGCAAGAACCAGTGCGAGCAGGGCTTCGGTATCGGCATCGAGCATGTCCATGTCGACATGCTGCCCCGCAAACGACGACGGCGCCGTCAGGCGCCGTCGCATTCCACTGTGGGAAAAATCCTACTTCGCGTCGGGGTGCTTCAGGCGATAGCCGACGCGGCTGGGCTTCACGCTGCTCATCACCAGACCGTAGCTGACCTTATCGAAGGTGCGGAAGATCATCACGTGACCGGCGTATTCGTCCGGCAGCTGCACGCGCGAGCCCTTCGGCACGGTTTCCTCGCTGCGCCAGTAATCGGCCTGGACGCGATCCATGTTGTTGCTGCCCTGGCGCCAGATCGACAGCACGGTGCCGTTGTCGATGCCGTCCTGGGCGCCGACCGACAGCGCGACCACGTCGCGCGGGCCGCCGCTGGTCAGCGAGTTGGCCACCGCGAGCACCCGCGCCTTGTTCTCGTCCAGGGCCTGCTTGGGCACGTGCGGGAAGAACTGCAGGTCGTAGGGCTGGGCGTCGACCGGAATCAGGCGGTCGCCGATGCGGGTTTCCACATTCTCGTCGTCCAGCTTCAGGCTGGTGACTTCGACATCGCCTTCCATCAGCTTGGTGACGGTGCCGGCGTTGACCTTGTACAGCTCGTGACCCAGTTCCTCGCCGTCCAGCTCGTTGCCGGCGGTGTCGCTCCACGCGGTGCCGAAGCCCGGCACCAGGCCGCCGCGGAAGTCGTAGTGGTTGCGGCTGAGCATGTCGCAGCATTCGCGCTTGCCGATCCGCACGAAGCGCGTGGTCGGGCGGACCACCGCGTAACGCTGGCCGACCTGCGCGCCTTCGAGGCCGCGGGCATAGACCAGATGACCGCGGGCGGCGCGGGCGATGTCTTCTTCCTGACCGACGATGTACGGCAGCTCCTTGAAGCTGTCGACCACGCGCAGGTCGCGAAGATAGGCCTCGATGTCGGCCAGCGAGATCGCGTTGACCGGTGCCTCGTTGCGCGGACCGGCCTGTACGCCGACGCCGACGCGGTCGAGATAGGCGAGGCTGATCACGTCGCCCGGATAGATCAGATGCGGATTCGCGATCTGCGGGTTTGCCTGCCAGATTTCGGGCCACAGCCACGGACGCTTGAGGAAGCGTGCGGAGATGTCCCAGAGGGTATCGCCCCGCTTGACCGTATAGGTGTCGGGGTGGTCGCCACGGAACTCCTGGGCGACCGCGTATGAGCCCAAAGTCAACAGGGCGGCTGCGCCGATCACCATGGCTCGGTGAGAAACGCGCTTAAGGATGCTGGCCATCTACTTGCTCCCCTTGGGATTTTCCCCAACACAACGACCGCACTATAGCCCACAAAACCCGGCTCTTGGCAAGTCTGGAGGCGTTACAATGGCCTTGTCCGCGACCAATGTCCGCCCCCATATCCACAAACATGACGCTCCTCTCAATTCTTGAATTCCCCGACCCCCGTCTGCGGACCAAAGCGCAGCCGGTCGACCCCGCCCTGATCGCCGATCCCGCGTTCCAGACCCGGCTCGACGACATGTTCCACACCATGTACGAGGCGCCGGGCATCGGCCTGGCCGCCAGCCAGGTGGACGACCACCGCCGGTTCATGGTCATCGACATCAGCGAAGAGAAGCACCAGCCGATGGTCTTCATCAACCCGGAGATCGTGGTGGCCGACGGCCATCAGGTCTATCAGGAAGGCTGCCTGTCCGTGCCCAACATCTTCGCCGACGTCACCCGCGCCAACCAGATCACCGTAAAGGCCTGGGGCCGCGACGGCCAGCCGTTCGAGCTGCAGGCCGACGGACTGCTGGCGATCTGCATCCAGCACGAGATGGATCACCTCGAAGGCAAACTCTTCGTCGATTACCTGTCGCCGCTGAAGCGCGACCGGGTCCGCAAGACGCTGGAGAAGGCGCGGCGCAGCAGCGCGGCGTGATTGCGTGGGCCACGCCGACGAAGTGATGTATCCCTACACGATCGACGATTCGATCGATGATCCCCTGACCTGTTCGGTCGAAGTCACGATCGCGTTGCCCGAGGGAAACCGCTGGCTGTTCTTCGCGACACCGGCGCTGCTCTCTTCCGTCGGCGACTACGTGGAAGGGACCAAGGTACGTTTGCACCTCGGGGAACGGCACATGATCGTCGTGAGCGAAATCTCCGCAGCGATCGTCCATTCGGTGCTGGTCATGCTCAAGTCGAAGGGCGAGCTCTACGACAGAACATTGCCGCTCGACTGACGCTGGCGCCTTCCTGATTCAAATCGGTACACATACCTGTATGTCTCTCAGAATTGTATTCGCCGGCACCCCGGCCTTCGCCGTCCCTTGCCTGCGCGCCGCCGCGCGGCATCACGAAGTCGTGGCGGTTTACACGCAGCCGGACCGCCCCGCGGGCCGCGGGCGCGCGCTGACGGCATCGCCAGTGAAGCTGGAAGCCCTCCAGCGCGGCATCGAAGTGCTGCAACCCGAAACGCTGAAGAAGCAGGTCTCGCGCGATGCCCTGCGCGCGCTGGAACCTGACCTGATGATCGTGGTCGCGTACGGCTTGATCCTGCCGCAGCGCATTCTCGATATCCCGAAATACGGCTGCTGGAACGTGCATGCGTCGATGCTGCCGCGCTGGCGCGGCGCGGCGCCGATCCAGCGCGCGATCGAGGCCGGCGACACCGAGACCGGCGTGTGCCTGATGCAGATGGAGAAAGGGCTCGACACCGGCCCGGTGCTTTTATCGCAATCGCTCGCCATCGCCGAACACGACACCGGCGGCCAGTTGCACGACAAGTTGTCAGAACTGGGCGCGCAGGTGCTGAGCGACGGCCTGGGCCTGCTGCGCGCGGGCATCGTGCCGGTGCCGCGACCGCAGCCGGAAGACGGCGCGACCTACGCGCACAAGCTCGACAAGCACGAGGCGAAGCTCGACTGGTCGCAGCCGGCGACGACGCTGGCAAACAAGGTCCGCGCCTTCAATCCTTGGCCGGTGGCCGAAGCCGAACTGGCCGGCGAGCGCGTGCGCATCCACGGCGCGGTGGCGCTGGCGGTCGCGCACGGAAAATCCCCGGGTACCGTGCTGGCCGCGGGCCGCGAGGGCATCGATATCGCCTGCGGCGACGGCGCGCTGCGCATCCGCGCGCTGCAGCGTGAGGGCGGCAAGACGATCACCGCCGCGGATTATCTGAATGCGCGGCGCGATCTGGGCGGATTCTCCGCATGAACACGATCAGCGAATACGACGTGGTGCGGGTGGCGTCGCTCGAGGGGATGCTGTGCGATCCGGAAGACATATTGGAACGCGCGCCGCGGGTCGGTGATACCGCCACCGTCGTGATGCTGTTGACCGCACCGAATGGCGCCGACGGATATCTGCTGGAGTGCGTCGCGCCGGGCGGCTACACGCGCTGGCTAGCCATCTTCCCGCGCGAATCGCTCGAACGCCTCGAGACGACGCCATGAACGCGACGACCCACGGCACCGCCTCCCGCCTCGCCGCCGCGCGCGTGCTCGACGCGGTGTTGCATCGCGGCCGCTCGCTGAAGGGCGAATTCGGCACCGAGCTGCCGCAGATCGCCGACCCGCGCGACCGCGCGCTGGTGGAAGCGATCTGCTTCGCTGCGCTGCGCAACCGCGCGCGCTACGCCGCGGCGCTCACCGCCTGGGTGCCGAAACCGCTGGGCCGCGGCGATGAACCGCTGCGCGCGCTGCTGTATGTCGGCTTTGCCCAGCTCGACGCGCTGAAGCTGCCGGCGCACGCCGCGGTGGACGCGACGGTGGAAGCCGTCCGCTCACTGGGTCGCGCGCATCAGGCCGGTATGGTCAATGCACTGCTGCGCCGGGCGCAGCGCGAGGGCTTTCCGCCAGCCGATCCGGCACAGGTCTGGCCGGACTGGCTGCTGGCGGAAGTCCGCCGCGACTGGCCGGAGCACGCCGACGCGATCCTCGCCGCCAGCGCCGCGCCCGCGCCGCTGTGGCTGCGGGTGAATCGTCTCAACACCACCCGCGACGACTATCTGCTGCGATTGCAGGCGGCCGGCATCGCCGCGACCGTCCACGACGCGCTACCGGATGCGCTGCGGATCGAGGATTCGCTGGCGGTGACCGATCTGCCGGGCTTCGAGGACGGCGTGGCCTCGGTGCAGGACGGCTCCGCGCAGGCGGTGGCCGACGCGCTGGCGCCCGTTGCGGCTGGACGCGTGCTGGACGCCTGCGTCGCCCCCGGCGGCAAGGCCGCGCATCTGCTGGAGCGCGACCCGGGCCTGCGGCTGCTCGCGCTCGACATCGATTCGCGCCGGCTGCGCCGCACCGCCGAAACGCTGCGGCGGGTCGGTGTCGACGCGGCGGTCGAGCTGAAAGCGGCCGACGCCGCCGAGCCCGCGGCCTGGTGGGACGGCGTGCCGTTCGACGCGGCGCTGATCGACGCGCCCTGCTCGGCCACCGGCATCGTCCGCCGCCAGCCGGACATCCTGCTGCATCGCCGGCCCGGCGACATCGATGCGCTGGTCGTCACCCAGGCGCGGCTGCTGGACGCGGTGTGGATCACGCTCGCCCCGGGCGGCGTGCTGGTGTACGCGACCTGCTCGATCCTGCGGCGCGAGAATGCCGACCAGATCGACGCTTTCCTGGCACGCACGCCGGATGCGTCGGTCGAGCCGCTGGCGGAGACCTTCGGCCATGCTGCCGGCGCGGGCCGCCAGCGGTTGCCGGGCGAGGACGGCATGGATGGGTTTTTCTATGCGCGGCTGCGGAAGGTTGCACCGGCTTGAATCCCCCCGTCGTCGCTGCGCGCCGCCGGCCCCCTTTTTCAAAGGGGGCAAAGCCACAGCCTCAATTCGAAAGCCACAGCCTCAATTCGTCTGTGCGCCCTTTCCAATGGTTCTACAGCCCAGATATCCCGAGCTTGCGTGGATGCCCCCTTTGAAAAAGGGGGCCGGCGGCGCGCAGCGGCGACGGGGGGATTTGCTTTTCGCCGTTATCATTCCCCCATGCTGAAAACCCGCGAATCGAGAGAATTCTGGCTGCTGGCCATCGTCGCCCTGCTGGTGCTGGGTGCCGGACTGGGCCTGCGCGACCCTTGGCCCTCGGACGAACCGCGTTTCACGCTGGTCGCCAAGCAGATGATCGAGAGCGGCGATTGGCTGTTCCCGCATCGCGGCACCGAGCTGTACTCCGACAAGCCGCCGATGCTGATGTGGCTGGAGGCGGCGTTCTTCACCGTGTTCCGCGACTGGCGCATCGCGTTCCTGCTGCCGTCGCTGCTGGCCGCGCTGGGCACGCTGTGGTGCGTGTACGACCTGGGCCGCCGGCTGTGGACGCGCCGGGTCGGGCTGTATGCGGCGTGGGCGCTGCTGTTCGCGGTCCAGTTCACCTACCAGTCGAAGAAGGCGCAGATCGACCCACTGGTGACGTTCTTCATCACGCTGGCCAATTACGGGCTGCTGCGGCACCTGCTGCTGGGGCCGAACTGGAAACTGTGGACGCTGGGCTGGTTCGCGGCCGGGCTGGGCACCATCACCAAGGGCGTCGGCGGTTTGGCGCTGCTGATGATCCTGCCCGCGGTGATCGCCTCGTTCATGCAGTGGCCGCGGGTGCGCGTGCATGCGCGCGACTGGCCCAATCGAGATGCCGTCGATAAGACGGCATCTCGAAATACATGGATGTTCTGGTTGGGGCCACTGGCGTTCGTATTCGCCGCCGCGCTGTGGCTGGTGCCGATGGTGGTTACCGCGCTGAGCCAGGACAACCCGGAATACAAGGCGTATCTCAACGACATCCTGTTCCGGCAGACTGCCGGCCGCTACGCGAAGTCGTGGGATCACGCGCAGCCGCCGTGGTACCACCTGGTGGTCATGGCGCTGGCCTGGCTGCCGACCGCGTTCGCGCTGATCTGGGCGTTCCCCGCATGGCGCACCCGCCTGCGCCGCCGCGACGCGCGCTATCTGCTGCCGCTGGCGTGGTGGCTGCTGATCGTGGTGTTCTTCTCGATCCCAAGCGGCAAGCGCGATGTCTACATCATGCCCGCGTTGCCGATGATGTGTCTGGCGCTGGGCCCGCTGCTGCCGGGCATCGTTCGCAAGCTGTGGGCGAAGCGGATCGCGTTCGGATTCTCGGCTGTGCTCGGCGCGCTGTTGCTCGGTGCGGGCTTGGCGATGTGGTTCGGCGAGCCGAAGTTCGAAACGAAGCTGATGGCCGACCGCGGCTTCACCGACGGCGGCCACGCGCTGTTCGGGCTGCTGATGGCAATGGGCGCGTGGGCGCTGGCGAGCATCAGCTGGCATCGCGTGCGCAACGGCGTGGTCGGCCTGCTGTGGGCGCTGGGCGGTATCTGGGTGCTGTACGGCGTGGTCTCGTACCCGCTGCTGAATGCGTCGAGCTCCGCGCGTGGGCTGATGGAGGCGGTAGGCGCGCGGATCGGCCCCGACGCCGAACTCGGACTGGTCGCATGGAAGGAGCAGAACCTGCTGATGGCCGACCGCCCCGCGGCGACCTTCGGGTTCAAGACCACGTGGCCCGACCAGCTGTCGAAGGGCATGCGCTGGCAGGCGGAAGCGCCGCAGCGGCGTTTCCTGCTGGTGCAGGAGCCCGCGCTGTCGCAGTGCGTGGACAAGGCGAAGGCGACGTTCGCCGGGGTGTCGAATCGCCGCCGCTGGTGGCTGGTACCGGCCGCCGCCGCCGATGCATCCTGCGTGCCGCAGGGCATCGAGACCCAGAACGAGGCCGACGGGCAGGACGAATAAACCACCCGTTCGTAGAGCGGCCTTCAGGCCGGCCCAGCACGAACCAGAAATGCGACGACATGGAAGCCGCGCCTGCGGCTGATGGGAATGAATCGGCCGTTCGAAACGTCCTTGGGTATGGAGAAAGCAGCGGCCTGAAGGCCGCTCTACGGGGGAGATCAGTTATCCGTCCAGCGCTTCCCAGCGCGCGAAGGCCTGCTCCAGCGCCGCATGCGCCGCCGCGATCTCGGCGTTGTGCGCGTTCACCGCGGCGTGATCGCGCTGGTAGAACGCGGGCTCGTGCATCGCCGCGGTCAGGGTCGCGATCTTCGTTTCCAGATCCTCGATCGTCTTCGGCAGCAGTTCGAGTTCGCGCTGGTCCTTGTAGCTGAGCTTGCGCTTCGGCGCAGCCGGCGTGGCCGCGACCACGGCAGGCGCCGCGACCGCCTTGGGTGCCGCCGCGGCCGTGGCGCGCGCCGATTCGCCACGGGTCGGGCGCTGGCGCAGCCAGTCGCTGTAGCCGCCGACGTAATCGCCGACGCGACCATCGCCTTCCATCACCAGCGTCGAGGTCACCACGCTGTCGAGGAAGTCGCGATCGTGGCTGACCAGCAGCAGCGTGCCGGGATATTCGCCCAGCAGTTCTTCCAGCAGCTCCAGCGTTTCCACGTCCAGGTCATTGGTCGGTTCGTCCATCACCAGCAGGTTGGACGGCTGCGCGAACAGCTTCGCCAGCAGCAGGCGGTTGCGCTCGCCGCCGGACAGGCGGGTAATCGGCGCGCGCGCGCGTTCGGGCGTGAACAGGAAGTCCTGCAGGTAGCCGATGGCGTGCTTCTGCTTGCCGTTGATCTCGACGAAATCCTTGCCTTCGGACACGTTCTCCAGCGCGCTCCAGTCTTCGCGCAGCGTCGCGCGGTACTGGTCGAAATACGCGACCTGCAGTTGGGTGCCGACCTTGATCTCGCCGGACTGCGGCTGCAGATCGCCCAGCAGCAGCTTCAGCAGCGTGGTCTTGCCGCTGCCGTTCGCGCCGATCAGCCCGATGCGGTCGCCGCGCAGAATGGTGGTGGACACGTTCTTCAGCAGCACGCGCTCGCCGAACGCGAACGACACGTCCTTCGCCTCGATGACCTTCTTGCCCGATGCCCCGGCCTGCGCGGTTTCCATGCGCACGTTGCCGGACAGGTCGCGGCGCTGCGCACGTTCGTCGCGCATCGCCTTGAGCCGGCGCACGCGGCCTTCGTCGCGGGTGCGGCGGGCCTTGATGCCCTGGCGGATCCAGATCTCCTCCTGCGCCAGCATCTTGTCGAAACGGGCATTTTCCTGCGTTTCGGCATTGAGCCGTTCTTCTTTGCGGCGCAGGTAGTTGCCCCAGTCGCCGGGCCAACTGGTCAGCTGGCCACGGTCGATCTCGATGATCCGGGTCGCCAGCGCACGCAGGAAGCGGCGGTCATGGGTGACGAAGATCAGCGCACCCTGCCACGCCTTCAGGAAGCCTTCGAGCCAGTCGATCGCGGCGATGTCGAGATGGTTGGTGGGTTCGTCCAGCAGCAGCAGATCCGGCGCCGACACCAGCGCGCGCGCCAGCAGCACGCGGCGCTTCATGCCCCCGGACAGCCGCGTGAAATCGGCGTCGCCGTCCAGATCCAGCTTGGTCAGCGTCTCGGTGACGCGCTGGTCCAGCGACCAGCCGTTGGCGTCCTCGATCTTCGCCTGCACCGCGGACAGCGCGTCGGTGTCGATCTCGTCGGCATGGATCAGATGGTGGTAATCGGCGAGGAACTTGCCCATCTCGCCCAAGCCTTCGGCGACCACGTCGAACACGCTGCCGGCGGCACCGGCGGGCACTTCCTGCTCCAGTCGCGCGATGCGGACGCCGCCTTCGATGCGGATCTCGCCGTCGTCGGGTTTGTGTTCGCCCGCGAGCAGCCGCAGGAGCGTGGATTTGCCGGCGCCGTTGCGACCGATCAGGGCGATGCGTTCGCCGGGTTCGATCGCGAGATCGACGCCGTCGAGCAACAGGGGACCGCCGACGCCGAAATCGACGCCATTCAAAGTAAGGATAGGCATGGCGGCAGTTTAGCAGGCCGCAGAAATCGGCCCGCGGGATAAACGGTTTTGCAGCCGCGGCTATGCCGCCGCGGTCGCGACCGAAGGCAGCAATGCGGCGTAGGCGTCTTCGGTGGCGGCGATGAAGCGGTCCAGACCGAATTCGCGTTCGGCCTTGCGCCGCGCGGCGTGGCCCATCGTCCGCAGGCGGTCGGGGTGTTCCAGCATGTCGGCCACCGCGACCGCGATCGCCGCGCGGTCGCGCACCGGCACCCGCCAGCCGTCGACGCCGTCGTCGATGTTCTCGGGCAGGCCGGCGTAGTCGCTGACCAGCACCGGCTTGGCCATCGCCATCGTCTCGCGGCAGGCGAAAGAGATGGTTTCCACCGCGTACGACAGCACGAAGCCGACGTCGATCGCGGCGACCACCGGGCGCACGTCCGACAGCAGGCCGGCGAAATGCACCTGCGTCGCAAGCCCCAACGCTTCGATGCGCTGCGTCTGTTCCGGCAGCGGCGGTTGGCCGCAGAGCAGGATGTCCACGCGCGCGCGCTGCGCCGCGGGCAGGGTGGCCACCGCTTCGATCAGATCCATCCAGCCCTTGTGCTCGGCGGTGCCGGCATTGCTGCCCAGCAGCAGCCGGCCCTCGCCGCTCCAGCGTTCGCGGATGGCGCGCACGGCCTCGTCGGACCAGGGCAAGTAGTGGCCGATGTCGATGCCGTTGCGCACCGTGCGCAGTTGGCAGCGTGCATACGGCCCGGTTTCCAGCATGCGCCGGGTGGCATCGCAGACCGCGATCACCAGATCGGTGCGCCGCGCGCGCCAGCGATGGGTCACGCCCTGCGCCGGTTTCGAATTGTGTTTGGTCAGCACGACCCTGGGTTTATGCGCCAGTCCGGAGCAGGCGGACAGCACCATGCGGTGATCCGTGGAACCGTTGACGTGAACGATGTCGAATGCATGCGTGCGCAGGTAGTCGCGCAGCTGCCGGCGCGCGCGCACCGCCGCCGCGAGCTGGGCGATCGCGTTCGGAAACGGCTGCGCCACGGTACGCACGCCGTCCAACGCTGAGGCTTCGCGAAACAGCCGACTGGTCGCCGGCACCGCCAGATGCACGTCGTGCGCGACCGCAAGCCCACGCGCCAGCGCCAGCAGATAGGTGGTGTGCCCGCCGCCGTCGCCTTCGTGGAAATTGGTGAGCAGTATTTTCATGACCTCACGATCAACTCACGCTTGCGGCCGCCGAGGATGCTCAATGCCCGTTCCAGCTTTTTCCAAAGCGGCGACGGCCCGCGCATGCACAACCGCATATAGCGTCTGGTTTCTGCCCAGTCGGGGGTTGGCTTGGTCTTGTATTCGAGCTTGGCCAGCTCGAGGCAGGAATCGTCGATGCCGGCGACCCGCGCATAGTGCCCGATCAGCCCACGCGAATGCAGGCGGTTGAGGAAATTCGAGGTCGGGCCGCGGTTCGACCACCAGCCGTTGTTGCCGTGGATGCGGTAACCGACGCTGGCGGTGGGCAGGAAATACTTGCGCGCGCCGAACACGCTGGCGCCGTAGACCAGGCAATTGTCGGCGCAGAGTTTCCAGGTGATATAGAGATGCGCGGGCAGGTCGAGCGAGCGCTGGGCGTAGATTTTCCGCATCGACAGCGCAGAGGTGGGCGCGCCGTACCAGTACGTCAGCGCCCAGGTGCTGATCGCGGTGTAGCCCAGATCGACCGCCTTGTCGGCGTAACCGATCCGACGCTGTTCGTCGCCGAACAGCACGATGTCGGAAAACACGAAGCCGACATCCTTGCGGCTGTCGTAGACCTCGCCAACCTTGGCGAGGTAATCGGGCTCCCAGCGGTCGTCGGCATCGAGGAAGCACAGCACATCGGCGTCGGCCGCCGCCACGCCGCGCTGGAACGCCACCAGCTGGCCGCCGTTTTCACCGCAGAGCAGGGTCACGCGCGGATCATGGCCGTAGCGCTCGCGCAGGAATTCGGGCGAGCCGTCGGTAGAGCCATCGTCGACGATGACGATCTGTTTCGGCACACGGGTTTGCGCCAGCGCGCTGTCGACCGCTTCGGCGATGAATTCGCGGTAGTTGTAGCTGGTGACGATGACCGCGAACGTGGTGCTCATGCCGCAGGCGCCTCCAGCGTGCGGCGGAAGTAGGCGATGGTTTCCTTCAGGCCGTCCTCCAGCGCGACTTTCGGCTCCCAGCCCAGTTCGGACCGGGCCAGGGCGATGTCGGGCTGGCGCTGGCGCGGGTCGTCGGAGGGCAGCGGCCGGAATACCAGCTTCGACGGCCCGCCGACCAGCGCCAAGACCTTCTCGGCCAGTTCGAGCATGCTGAATTCGCCCGGGTTGCCGATGTTGATCGGGCCGGTGAAGCCGTGCGGGGTGGCCATCATCCGCACGAAGCCTTCGATCAGGTCGTCGACGTAGCAGAAACTGCGGGTCTGGCTGCCGTCGCCGTAGATGGTGATGTCCTCGCCGCGTAGCGCCTGGACGATGAAGTTGCTGACCACCCGGCCGTCGTTCGGATGCATGCGCGGGCCGTAGGTGTTGAAGATCCGGACGACCTTGATGTCGAGGTCGTGCTGGCGGTGATAGTCGAAGAACAGGGTTTCGGCGCAGCGTTTGCCCTCGTCGTAGCAGCTGCGGATGCCGATGGGATTGACCCGGCCCCAGTAGCCTTCCGGCTGCGGATGCACTTCCGGGTCGCCGTAGACCTCGCTGGTGGAGGCCTGCAGGATGCGAGCCTTGAGCCGTTTGGCCAGGCCGAGCATGTTGATCGCGCCGTGCACACTGGTCTTGGTGGTCTGCACCGGGTCGTGCTGGTAATGCACCGGCGAGGCCGGGCAGGCGAGGTTGTAGATCTGGTCGACCTCGACGTACAGCGGGAACGTCACGTCGTGGCGCATCAGCTCGAAATACGGATGGCCCAGTCGGTGGGCGATATTGCGTTTGCTGCCGGTGAAGTAGTTGTCGACGCACAGCAGGTCGTGCCCGTCATCGAGCAGGCGGTCGCACAGGTGCGACCCCAGGAAACCGGCGCCGCCGGTCACGAGAATACGGGCCATCAGGGGGGAAGCCTTTCGATGGGACGCGGCCGCGGACGATCTCCGCACGGGCGCGCCGGGATGACGGGGGAAAGACGGCGGAACCGGCGGCTATTCTCGGCGATCCCCCCGGGCAAGAACAGCGCGGAGGCGTTTGGCCAGTGGCCAAAGTGGGATGGGCGTCGTACGCGCAAGCCTGCATTCAGCCGCGGGAAAGGTCCGAAGCCGGCGCCGGACCGGTTTACCGGCCGCACCCGCCCGCAGTACGCTTGGCGCCCGATCACCCGAAACCGCGGAGCGCACCATGTCCAAAGGCCTTGACCAGAAGAAGCAGGACAAGAAGAAACCCGAGAAGACGCTGAAAGAGAAGCGCGCGGAAAAGAAGGAAAAGAAGGGCAAGTAAGCGACCACCCGCGCGACCCCCGCTTCAGACCATGATCCCCGCCTTGGCGGGGATCATGCTTTGATTTCGGGTTGCGTGGCTTACGAGCTGCAGGAGAGCATCGAACAGCCGGCGCGGTCGCGCGCCCAGTCGGGGCGTTTCGCGGCATAGCGTTCGTGACCGGGCTGGTCGTCGTACGGCCGGCGCATCACGTCCAGCAATTCGGCGATGCCGGCGCTGTCCCCGGCCTCGGCGCGATCGATGACCTCCTGCGCCAGATAGTTGCGCAGCACGTATTTCGGGTTCGCCAGCCGCATCCGCTCGCGACGTTCCGCCGCCGGTAGCGAGTCGTCGCGCAGGCGGGCCGCATAACGCTGCAGCCAGTCCTCGAACTGTGCCCCGTGGGCCTCGCGCTTGGCAGGGTCGTAGAAACTCGCTTCCAGCGGCTGCAACGTCGGCGCGTCGACATCCACGTCCTTCAGCGGCCGGAACCAGAGCGTCATGTCGACCTCGGCTTCCTGCATCAGCGCATGCAGATCGCGGATCAGCACCACATCGTCGTCGCGGCATTCGGCCAGGCCGAGTTTGCGCGCGGTGTTATCGCGGTCGGCCATGGTGTACGCGGCACCGAAGGCGTCGATGCCGGCCTGCAGCGCCTCGCCACCCGCGAACAGCGGCGAGATCGCCTGCGCGAGCCGCACCAGGTTCCAGCGCGCCACCGCCGGCTGCCAGCCGAAGCGGTAGCGACGGCCGCCGGCGTCGGTGGTGTTCGGCGTCCACTCCGGGTCGTAGGCGTCAATCCAGCCGTACGGGCCGTAGTCGATGGTCAGCCCGAGGATCGACAGGTTGTCGGTGTTCATCACCCCGTGGACGAAACCGACCCGCATCCATTCCGCCATCAGCCGCGCGGTGCGCGTGCAGACCTCGGTGAACCAGTCGGCGTACAGCGCTTCGCCGCTGCCGCGGAGATGCGAAAAATCGCGACGGATAGCGAAATCCGCCAGTTGCCGCAGCAGGTCGGCGTCCCCGCGCGACGACGGCAGTTCGAAATGGCCGAAGCGCAGGAACGACGGCGCGACCCGGCAGACCACGGCGCCGGGTTCGGGCTTCGGATGGCCGTCGTAGAACATGTCGCGGACCACATCTTCGCCGGTCGCGACCAGCGACAGCGCGCGCGTGGTCGGCACGCCGAGATGGTGCATGGCTTCGCTGCACAGGAATTCGCGGATCGACGAACGCAGCACGGCGCGGCCGTCGGCGGTGCGCGAATACGGCGTCGGGCCGGCGCCCTTCAGCTGCAGTTCCCAGCGTTCGCCGGCCGCGTTGACGGTTTCGCCGAGACTGATCGCGCGTCCGTCGCCGAGCTGCCCGGCCCAGTGGCCGAATTGGTGGCCGCCGTAGTTGGTCGCGAACGGGTCCATGCCCGGCAGCAGCGCATTCCCGCTGAACACTTGGGCGAACGTTTCCGATGCGACCTCCGCCTCGCTCAGGCCAAGGGTTTCGGCCATCTCGCGCGAGACCGCCAGCGTGCGCGGCGCGACCACAGGCGTGGGCATCATGCGCGACCACACCGCACCGCGCACTTCGCGGCGGCGCGCGCCGGTTTCGGCGTCGCCGGGCAGTTCGCCGATGAAGGTGTTGTCGAAATGCAGACTGTCGAACTCGTATGTCATCCGTGCGGCACTCGGAGCGCACAGGCGCGTCGGTGCAGTCTACCCGGTCGCCATCGCGCTATCGCAGCCCGTGAGATGGCCGCGGCTAGACTGTCTTGGCACGCCATGAAGGCGTGCTGCAAGATCAATTCATGACAAGGAATCCACCATGACCCGCAATTGCCTCAGCGCAGCGTTCGCACTGTCCCTTTGTCTCGCCGCACTGGCGCCGGCCGCCTCGGCCGCCGAGTCCAGCATCCTCTCCAACCAGCAGACCGGCCTGTGCGCCTATCCGCTCAGCAGTGTCTCCGACGACTACGTGTATTCGACGACATGCAACGCCGATGCGTCGCAGATGTGGTCGGGCGAGGTGGTCGGCAGACTCTCGAACGGAGCGGCCTATATGCGCCTGCGCAACAATCTCACCGGCCTGTGCGCCGATCTGGAAACCGCATCCACGGTCAACGGCGTGAAGATCGTGCAGCGCGCCTGCAGTGCCTCGACAACCCAGCAGTGGTCCGCAACGACCTATGTGATCTATAGCGTGCCGAACGGCATCGGACCGTCCGCGCAGCCCAATATAACGGTGGTCAATCGTTACAGCAGCAAATGTCTGGAAGCGCCCGCGGACAACACCGGGCTGCGTCAGGGATCTTGCGGTTCCAGCAATTACCTGAAATGGTTCTTCGCACTGTAAGGGACTGATCGTCGCATATCGGTCGGGCGTGGCAACGCGCCCGATCTTTCAGTCGACCCGCCGACCGTTCTGCAGCAGCCACAGCATGATCGTCTTCTGGCGCACGTAATTGGCGCGGACGTAGGCGTAGACCAGGCCGTGCCAGCCGTCGAGGAACCCCAGCCGGAACACGTAACCGCGCCAGAAACGCCAGGCCGGCGAGAGGATCAGCTTGCCCAGCGAGGCGCGCTTGCCGCACGAGAATTCGTATTCGGCCATCATCCGCGCGTAGCGTTCAGTCTTCTGCAACTGCTGCATCAGCGAACGATACGGGTAATGGATGAGATCGCCCGACAGCGTGCGCGCCGCGCCGTCGACGCTGGCGGCCTCGTGGATCTCGCGGTCGCCGCGCCAGCCGCCGCGGCGGCGGTCGAACAATCGCAGCACGCGATCGGGATAGGCATTGCCGCGGCGCAGGAACTTGCCGAAATACTCGCTCAATCGTGCGAACCGGTAACCGGCGGCATCGGAGAAACCGGCGTCGCGGGCGGCGAGGATCGAGGCCTTCAGTTCGGGACTCACGCGTTCGTCGGCGTCGAGGCACAGCACCCAGTCGTGGCTCGCCTGATCGACCGCGAACTGTTTCTGGCTACGGAAACCGTCGAACGGCCGCACCAGCACGCGAGCGCCGGCCGCTTCGGCAATGGCGCGGGTGTCGTCGGTCGAACCGGAGTCCACCACCACGATCTCCGCGCAGAACGCCAGCGAGGCGAGGCAGTCGCCGATGCGGTCGGCCTCGTTGAACGTGATAATGCAGCCTGTGATCGGCGGTGCCGTGGGCGGAGACGTATTGATGGCGGAATACCTGTTGTTCGCGACCGAGCGTTATGCGCTGCCCATCCTGCAACCGTTGGCGGACGCGCTGCAAGCATCGGGACACGGGGTGTCCGCCTGGCTGGTCGACGGTGCCGCGGGCGCGCGGCTGCCGGCGCCGGTGCGCAGCGTGGGCCTGCTCGAAGCGGTGGCGCTGCGGCCGCGTGCGGTCTTTTCGGCCGCCAACTGGGTGCCGACCTTCCTCAACGGCCCGAAAGTGCAGGTGTTCCACGGTTTCAACGTGGAAAAGCGCGACGCCGCCCGCGGCCATTTCCGGGTGCGCGGGCTGTTCGATCTGTACTGCACGCAAGGCCCGGCGACGACCGCGCCGTTCCGCGCGCTGGCCGCGGAGCATCCGCATTTCGCGGTGGTCGAAACCGGCTGGCCGAAGCTCGATCCGCTGTTCCGCGACGATGGCGGCGCGTCCGCCGCGCTGCGCGCGCCTGCGGGCGGGCGGCCGACGGTGCTGTTCGCCTCCACCTTCACCGAACGCCTCAGCGCTGCGCCGCATCTGTTCGACACGATCGCCGCCGAGGTCGCGCACGGCGACCGTTACTGGCTGCTGACCCTGCACCCGAAGTGCGCGCCCGACGTGTTCGAGCGCTACCGCAGCCTTGCCGGGCCAAACGCCGCGTTCGTGGAAACCGAACAGCTGATGGCCGCGCAGCGCGCCGCCGACGTGCTGGTGGCGGACACCACATCGGTGGTGTCCGAATTCGTGGTCCAGCACAAACCGGTGGTGACCTTCCGCAACCGCGCGCCGAAGCCGCACATGCTCGATTTCGACGATGCGTCGCAGCTGCCGGCGATGCTGGAACGGGCGTTCGCCCCCACCGATGCGCTGCGCGCGGCGCTGGCCGATTACGCCGACGCCATCCACCCGTATCGCGACGGTCGCGCCTCGGAGCGCGTGATCGCCGCGACCGACGACCTGATCGCCGGCAGGCTGGGAACCCTGCGCGGTAAACCGCTGGCCGGCCGCTTCCGGGCGCTGCAGATCCGCTCGAAGCTGGGGTATTGGGGTCTGGGCTGAGCCCGTGTAGGAGGGTCTTATGTAGGAGGGCCTTCAGGCCCGAGCTCTTCCGGCCGCTACATCGCCGCTGAAAAGCTCGGGCCTGAAGGCCCTCCTACGGGCCCTCCTACGGGCCTCCTACGAAAACGCGATCACCAGCGGAGGGTGCTGCGCGCGATCTCGCGCGCCAGCCGCGCCTGCAGCGCGCGCGCCTCGGCCTCCGGCAGGAAGTTCAGGCGCAGCGGTTCGGCCAGGGCGTTGCCGCCGGCGGTGTCCAGCAGCAACGTGGCCATGCCGAGCTGGCGCTCCAGCGGCGACTGTCCGAAACGGATCGCCTGCAGCTTGCCGATTTCGGCGAACCGCCATTCGCGCGTCCACCAGCCGCGGCGGGTGGCGACCATGCGCTCGTCGATCGCGTAGCCGGCGTGGGTGGCGTGCTGCCAGGTGATGTAGGCCACCCAGGGCACCCACAGCGCGACGAAGACAAGACCCAGCGGGCCGAAGCCGAGCAGCGCGATCGCGCCCAGCAGCGACGCCCACACCATCTGCGGCACGAACAGCCGCGCGAAGGTCCAGCGGTGCAGGCGGTGCCAGGTCTGCGGCGGCCACTGCACCTGCGGCGCGAGGTGGCGGATGAGTTCGTCGCAGCGCTGCGGCGTGGCCACCGGCGCGATCTCGCGCAGCGAACGCGGCTGGCTGTGCGAGCCGTTGTCCAGCACCGCGGTGCCCACTTCCAGCGTGCGTCGCCGGAACAGCCGATGGAGCATGCCTTCGCGCAGCGTCCACGACTGGATGCGCCGACGCGGCGTGCTGGTGCGGATGCGGGTGAGCAGGCCGCGTTCCAGGGTCAACCGGCGACCGTGCTCCTCCAGCCGGAAGCCGGAATACTGGAGCAGCGCGATCAGCACCGAGAACGCGCGCAGCAGCGCCAGGAACAGCAGGATCAGGAACAGTGTCGCCACCAGTTCGTGGCCGCGGCCATAGCTGTCGACCATGCCGAACAGCGCCCGTCCCCACGACTCGATCAGGTCCGATGTCATGTCGGCGCCGAACTGGTTCATGGCCAGGTACGCACCGCCGACCACGATCAGTCCGCGGTTGGAGATCAGCCCGACGCGCACCACTTCGGCGGTCGACAGGCTGTGCAGCAGTTCGAACTCGGGGGTCGCCTGAGCGGCCGTTGCCGTCGCCGTTGCGGCGGCCGCGTCGACGCGGCCGCGACGGCGCACCAGCGCTTCCAGCGCCAGGGCGTCCTCGAGCTTCAGCACGCGCATTTCCGCTTCCGGCTTGACGCCGCCGGCCGATTCCAGCCGCACCTCAGCCACGCCGAAGATCCGGTGCAGCAGGGTCTGGTGCAGGCCGACGTTGTGGATGCGCGCGAACGGGATCTGCCGCAGGCTGCGTTCCAGCAGGCCGCTGCGGATCTCCAGGCTGTCGACGCCGATCCGGAACCGGTAGGTGTAGTACTGCCAGATCGACACCACGCCGAGGATGCAGATCGCGACCAGCCCCCACAGGTCGTTGCGGTCGCCGCGCCCGAACAGGAACAGCGCGAGGATCGGCAGGATGAACTGTTTGAGCTGCTGGATCAGCACGAACAGCCACGACATCGGATGCAGCCGGCGTTCCGGCTGCTCATCGATCGCGGGCGCCGCGGCGAGCTCAGGCGTGGTCATCGTCGTCCTGGCGATCGATCTGGCGGCTGAAATGGTCGCGCAGCCGCTCGGCGTCGACATCGTCCAGGCCGGAAATGCTGACCGCGCTGAGCCGGGTGCCGGCGGTGTGCAGCACCAGCGACGCCAGCCGATGGCCGCGCTCCAGCGGACCGCGCTTGAGATCCAGATGCTGCACGCGCGAGGTCGGCACCCGGGTTTCCCACTGCCACAGCCGGCCGCGGCGCACCGCGAAGCCGTCTTCGTCCAGCATCCAGAAGGTGTAGCGGTAGCGTTTGCCCGCCACCCACACCGCGAACGCGATTCCCACCACCCAGAGCGCCGCGATCGCCATCCATCCCCAGTCCTGCCCCGCCAGCGACCTGCGCAGCATCAGCGTGGCGAAGGCGCACGGCACCACGGCGACCAGCAGCGCGACGTAGAGGAACACCCGGTAAGCCCGCGGCGGCAGCGCCTGCCAGCCGCTCGGGGCGACCCAATCCGGCGCGGGCGCCGACGTTTCGCCGGGTACTGCGCCATGGGCGGCGTTGGCCTGATCGGGCTCGGCGCGGTCCAGCGCCTCGGGAAACGGTTCGGTCATGTCGGTATCGGTCGGGGGAAGGGGCTGCGGTCCGGGCGTCATCCGGGGCTTGAGGGGCTACGATCTTCCGGATCGCGGCCCTCCAGATCGCGGTAGGGATTGTGATACGGATTCAGCGACGGTCGCAGGGTGTAGCGTTTGTACGTCCATTGATACTGTGCCGGATCGCGCCGCGCGATGCGCTCCACCGCCGCGTTCAAGGCCGAGGTCGCCACCATCGTATCGCCCGAGGCGATGTCGTCGGGCGCCGGCTCGATCCGCAGCGCGAACGTCAGGTCGCCGACCCGCTCGCAATAGGCGAACAGGACGATCGCGCCGCTGCGTTCCGCCAGACGCGGCAACAGCGACATGGTGTACGCCGGCACGCCGAAGAACGGCGCGAACTCGCCGTCGCCGCTTTTCGGCTGCTGGTCCGGCAGGATGCCGACCACGCCGCCGTCGCGCAGGCGCTTGAACAACTGGCGGATCCCCGCGGCCTCGGCGCGGACCTGGGTCACGCGGTCGCCGGCATCGGCGCGGACCCGGCGCAGGAAGGCCTCGCCCAGTGCGGAGTCCGGCGGCCGGTACAGGATCGCCAGCGGCGTACGCGACGCCAGCCATTGATTCAACAGTTCCCAGTTGCCGTAGTGCGGCGCGGCCACGATCACGCCCCTGCCCGACGCGATGGCCGCATCGAACAGCGCCTCGCCCTGGGTTTCGCGGATCATCCGCAGATTCTCCGCGTGCGGACGGGTCCACAGGCGCAGGGTTTCCAGCGCCTGCCGCGCCGTGGTGCGCAGGATCTCGCCCTGCAGCCCCTCGCGCTGCCCGGGCAGCAGCTCGGGATAGGCCATTTCGAGATTGCGTCCCGCCACCCGGCTCTCGCGGCCGCCGCGGCGCAGCCATAGCCGGGCCATGGCGTCGCCCAGCGCGCGCAGCCACGGCCACGGCAGACGCCCGATGGCACTGGCGATGAAATAGAGAATGCGGGCGAACATATCGATCATCGCTCGAAGTCTACCGGCGTGACCCTGCGGCAACGCATGGAAAAGGTCATCGTCGAAGCGGCTTGCGCCGCGTCCGCGATGCCCGGATGCTCGCGTTCCCGCCTTCTTCCGGCTGCCGCCATGCTCGCCCTGATCCAGCGCGTCACCGAAGCCCGGGTCGAAGTCGACGGCGACATCGTGGGCGCCATCGGCCCCGGACTGCTGGCGCTGATCGGCGTGGAGCCGGGGGACGGCCGCGATCAGGTCGCTAAACTCGGCGACCGCCTCCTCCGTTACCGGGTGTTCTCCGATGATGCCGGCAAGATGAATCTCTCCCTGGCCGACACCGGCGGCGGCCTGCTGCTGGTCAGCCAGTTCACTCTCGCCGCGGACACCCGCTCCGGCCTGCGGCCCAGCTTCAGCACCGCCGCCGCGCCCGCGGATGCCGAGCGGGTTTTCGGCGAACTGGTGGTCTATTGCCGACAACAGCACGCGAATGGCGTTGAAACCGGCCGCTTCGGCGCCCATATGGTCGTCAGCCTGGTCAACGATGGCCCGGTCACCTTCCTGCTTCGCGCCTGACGGGTTCCACGGCTGAATACACCTCGTCCCGCCCTCGTCGACGCCTTGAATCGGCGCCCGGAACGCACCACATCGCCCGCATCCAACCTCCTTGACCGCGGTCGTGCGTCTTCCGACCGATGCTTCCGAATCACCCCGCGCGCCGGCCCCGCCCACACCGACGCCCAGTCCCCGCCCCGGGGCTGTTATAATTACGGGTTCACTTTCCCACGGTGGCGCCCATGGCCAACGAACGTCAGGCTCCGCAGTCCGACATCAAGCAACTGATCAGCAAGGGCCTGGAGCAGGGCTATCTGACCTATGCCGAGGTCAACGATCACCTGCCCGACGATCTTGTCGATCCCGAGCAGATCGAAGACATCATCGGCATGATCAACGGCATGGGCATCGAGGTCCATGAAGTCGCGCCCGATGTCGATACCCTCCTGCTCGCCGACGGCAACACCGGCGGCCGCGAAGTCGACGATACCGCCGCCGAAGAAGCCGCAGCCACGCTGACCGCGCTCGATGGCGAAGGCGGCCGCACCACCGACCCCGTGCGCATGTACATGCGCGAGATGGGCACGGTCGAGCTGCTGACCCGCGAAGGCGAAATCGCCATCGCCAAGCGCATCGAGGAAGGCCTCACCCAGATGATGCTGGCGCTGGCCAGCTTCCCCTGGTCGGTGCAGCTGCTGCTCGAAGAGTACGAACTGCACAAGGGCGGCAAGAAGCGCCTCGCCGACATCGTCGTCGGCTTCAACGATGTCGAGGAGCCGGTCGAAGAGATTCCGGTCGCCGAGATCGCCGAAGACGCGCTCGAAGCGGAAGCCGAAGAGGACGAGGACGACGGCGCCGCCGAAGAAGCCGGCCCCACCGGTCCGGATCCGGCCGAAGTCGCGCGCCGCATGGAAGCGCTGGCCGAGGGCTACCTCAAGTTCCAGAAGGCCTACGCCAAGCAGGGCCCGGCCAACAAGGCCGTCGCCAAGATGCGCGAGGAAATGGCCGAACTGTTCGTGACCCTCAAGCTGCCGCTGCCGCTGACCGACACCCTGGTCCGCAAGCTGCGCGAAGTGCTGGGCCAGGTGAAGGAACACGAACGCCGCATCCTCGACCTCTCCACCCGCATCGCGCGCATGCCGCGCAAGGATTTCATCCGCGCGTGGGAAGGCAACCAGACCAACGTGGGCTGGGTCGACGAGATGCTGAAGCGCAAGCAGAAGTGGTCCTCGGGCCTGCGCGACGTGAAGGAACAGGTCATCGCCGAACAGGAAGCGACCATCGCCATCGAACAGGCGCTGTACCTGAATCTCTCCGACATCAAGGAGATCAGCCGCGCGATGGCCTATGGCGAAGCCAAGGCGCGCAAGGCCAAGAAGGAAATGGTCGAAGCCAACCTGCGCCTCGTCATCTCCATCGCCAAGAAGTACACCAACCGCGGCCTGCAGTTCCTCGACCTCATCCAGGAAGGCAACATCGGCCTGATGAAGGCTGTGGACAAGTTCGAATACCGCCGCGGCTACAAGTTCTCGACCTACGCGACGTGGTGGATCCGCCAGGCCATCACCCGCTCGATCGCCGATCAGGCCCGCACCATCCGCATCCCGGTGCACATGATCGAAACGATCAACAAGCTCAACCGCATCTCGCGGCAGATGCTGCAGCAGTACGGCCGTGAAGCGACGCCGGAAGAGCTGGCGAAAGAAATGGACATGCCGGAAGACAAGATCCGGAAAGTCCTGAAGATCGCCAAGGAACCGATCTCGATGGAAACGCCGATCGGCGACGACGAAGACAGCCACCTCGGCGACTTCATCGAGGACACCAACGTCGAGTCCCCGATCGAGAATACGGTCAACATCAACCTGCAGGAAACCGTCCGCGACGTGCTGGCCGGCCTCACCCCGCGGGAAGCCAAGGTGCTGCGCATGCGCTTCGGCATCGACATGAACACGGATCACACGCTGGAAGAAGTCGGCAAGCAGTTCGACGTCACCCGCGAGCGCATCCGCCAGATCGAAGCCAAGGCCCTGCGCAAACTGCGTCACCCCAGCCGTTCGGAACAGCTGCGCAGTTTCCTCGATATCGAGTAAGCCACCCGCTGTCCGCTGTCACGAAAAGCCCGCCGCATGGCGGGTTTTTCCTTTTGCAGGGTACGTACGTTGCAGGGACGCCTTCGGGTGCGAATGCCGACATGCATCCAGGCACGTCTTCTCAAGCCGGGACCCAGTTCTTCGCCTCGCTTTGCTAAGATTCCGGTCACGGGCCTATAGCTCAATGGTTAGAGCAGAGGACTCATAATCCTTTGGTTCCAGGTTCGAGTCCTGGTGGGCCCAGATAGACCTCCGGCAACATCCCAGGATGCGCATCGAACCCCGCATCTCCGGGGTTTTTCTTGAAGTGCCGATATCCCTGTTGCATCTTGGCAAAAGCGAATAAAGCTGTGAGCAATACGGCGTCAACGCTTTTGTCTTACTCACTTTCCGCTGACTCGTATGTTCGCCAATAGGCATCTGCGATAGCGATACCCTGGGCGGCCCGCCGTGTCGCGGAGATAGAAGCGCAGTGCCAACTGCTCATTGCACGGGACGCACGGGCAGCAGAGCGGCGAGATAGTGCCGCAATCCGCCCGTCGCGGCCAAGGCACGATCCTGCATGATTTCATCCGTCGCCTTCGAGCGGACAACGGTCAGCAAGTCCGCCGTCGGCTCGAATAGCGCATCGTAGTGAACGGTGCATCGCAATACTTCTGGGGTTGCGAGCAATAGCGCCCAAAGATCGATGGCATGCATATGTCCATCGAACATTCTGTCCAGGGCATCCAGGACGTTGTTGAGCAGTTGTATTTCCATGGTCTTCAAATGACTGCCTCCAAGGCCCAACACTTGAATCGAGTCGCCAGCATGCAGTCGCGTGCTCGCGTAGTGCATGCACTTGGCTGACGCTAGGATGCGGGGTCACTCCGAGCAAATTCCCGGGTCGCACGTCGTGCCTGAATGTGGATAGCGGTTATGCCGGACGTCCTTGGGGTGTTCGACCATGCGTCCAATTCCTCGCCGATGTCACCGGTGAGCATCCAGCCGGGCGCGGCCTTTTGAGCATGCGATAGGGCGTCAACGACAAAGCACGGCCAGCTCTCCACAGAATGACTGGTGGTAGCGGTCGCCATGAATCCACCCTTGCGATACGGAGCGGCCGAGATATCTGGCGTTTCAATTCCAGCCGATCCGAAGTGAGCAGTCACGATCTTGACGGTTGCTGCGTCAGAATTGCAGTTCGTAAAGATGCGCCAGAAGATGTCCATCGAAACCTGAAACTTGGGTTGAGCCGCCCCGTATGGGAAGCACCAGTCTAGCGCTGGCATGCGGCCGAAACCACGCAGAGCGGGTTTGTACGCGTATCGCCGACCACGGCCGGCGCACGGCAGGCCTTTCGAAACGAAAACGGGCGCCGCCTCGCGACGACGCCCGTTCCGCAAACCCGATGCTCAGAGACGCGTAATGCGGATCCAGTTGATGTTCCAGCCGCCCTGCGCCGCGTACAGGCCGACGTTGTGGGTGCCTGCGGCGACGCTGACGGTGTGCGAGACGGTGGTCCAGTTCTGCCAGCCGCCGGTGGCCGGCACCTGCACCTGGCCCAGCAGGATGCCGCCAGCGTTGAGGTCGAGGGACAGTGTGCCGCCGCCGGGGCTGGCGACGCGGTATTCCACGCGGTAGTTGCCGCTGGAGGGGAAGGCGATGCCGTTGTAGGCCACCCAGTCGCCGGTGTCGATCCAGCCGAGGTTGGAACCGCCTTCCGAGCACGCTTCGACCTGCACGCCGTTCTGGGCGCTGAAGTTCTCGGCCTGCAGCGTGAGCGACCACGCCTGGTTGACGCGCGAAACCACCAGCGAGGTGGCGCGATCGTTGAAGCCGTCGCCGACCAGGCACGCGGTGTCGGCGGTCCTGGTGACGCTAGGGCCGGTGAAGTTGTCGTCCTGGTACAGCGTGACCTGGTAACCGGCGTTCACGCGCAGCGAGGACAGGTCGTCGTTGCGCACGCCGCGGGCCTGCAATTGCGCCAGGGTATAGCTGCCTTCGGGCAGGGCCACGGCGTAGCCGCCGTAGTTGCAGTCCTGATAGGCAGTAGCGACGCCAGTGCCGCCGGCGCCCGCCCTGTACACGCGCACGTAGTCGACGAGCATCTTCGACGGCAAGCGCGATTCGTCGACGGTGAAGCCCGGCCAGTTGCCGCCGATGGCGAAGTTCAGCAGCAGGAAGAAGTCGTTGTGGAATTCCTGGGTGCCGTTGATGCCGTTCTGGATGTTCACTTCATGGAACTTGTTGCCGTCGACGTACCAGCGGATCGCGTTCGCATCCCATTCGATGGCGTAGACGTGCCAGTCGGCGACGGTGATCGGCGTATTGCCGCCGTACTGCGCGTAGTTGCCGTTGTTGTCGCTCCAGTGGATGGTGCCGTAGGTGCGATCCTCGTTGTTGACGTGCTCCATCACGTCGATCTCCCCCGCTGCGGGCCAGCCCGCCTGCGGCAGATTGGCGCCCAGCATCCAGAACGCCGGCCATGCGCCCATGAACGACGGCAGTTTCATCCGTGCTTCGATCTTCCCGTACTTGAAGGTGCGCACGCCCTGCGTCTTCATCCGCGCGGAGGTGTAGCGGTAACCGCCGAAATCCTCGCGCTTCGCGTTGATCACCAGCGCATTGTTCTCGATACCGGCGTTTTCGCGCCGGTAATACTGCAGCTCGTTGTTGCCCCAGCCGCCTGCGCCGTTGCCGGTCTCGAACACCCAATCCGGCCCGATCGTTCCGTTGAACTCGTCGCTCCATGCCAACTGCCAGTTCTGCGCCGAGGCCGCGCTGGCGAACATGCACGCGACGAGGACGATCATTCCTTTCATCAGCTTCTTCATGATGCTTCTCCTTGTGGGGAAAACGTGTCCATCGCATCGGCGGGACGCGGCATGACGATCCGCAGGCCTCGCGAGGCCTGCGGCAGGTTCGACGGGCCGTGCGACAGCGTTCGTGTTGCCGTCCTCCGACGACAGCGGTGCGTCCCGTGCGGTCGCGGAGAGATGCGATCCTATGCGAGCGCACGCCGCGATGCGCGGCGCTTTTCGGCCTGCCGCAATCTTTCGTCCGGATGCGTGACGATTGCACGTTCGACGCATGCTGGCGACACCTTCCATGGCATTTTCCGTGCGCCTTCAGAGTCGCAATAACGACTCGCTGCGTCACGTCGGAGACGATGGAAACCGGCAGAGGACTTCAAGCGGACAGACAGGATGTCTTTCGGTGTCCGCTTGTGCGCCGCGCAGGACATCGCTTTGCTGCGGCGCCAGTCCGCAAGGCTCCGGATCTGTCATCCGACGGCAGCGGAATTTACGCAGAAGTTACGGATCGTGGCCGTTCTGCGCATAGCTCCTTTACCGCGCACGGGACGACACTGGAGCTCTGGAATCCGCTTCTCCGCGGACAGGGTGATGCCATGAATCGATCTTCGAGGGCGGACGCACGCGTGCCGGCCCATGCCTTCGCCCTGGCGCCGGAAACCCGGCGCTGCACCGTTCCACTCCGAGGATAGTCCGATGCCGAACTGGCTGATCGTGGTGTGCGCGTTGTCCGTCTGCGTGGCGGCCGCCTACCTGTTGTACGTGATTCTGAAACCCGAAGATTTCTGAGACTGCCGACATGACCGAATTCGTTCTGACGATGCTGCTGGCCGTCGCGCTGGGCTGGCCGCTGGGCCGCTACATGGCGCGGGTGATGCGCGGCGATCCCGCGCCCGGCGACCGGGTGTTCGCGCCAGTGGAGCGCGCGCTTTATCGCCTGCTGGGCGCGGGTACCCAGGGCGGCATGAGCTGGCGCGGCTACGCCGGCAATTTCCTGCTCGCGAATCTCGTGCTGGGCGCGATCGTCTGGGTGCTGTTCATGGCGCAGGGCGCGCTGCCGCTCAATCCGGATGATGTTCCGGGCATGAAGTGGGATCTCGCGCTGCACACCATGGTGTCGTTCCTCACCAACACCAATCAGCAGCACTATTCCGGCCAGGCGCAGCTGTCGTATCTGTCGCAGATGGTCGGCATCGTCGGCCTGCAGGTGATCACGCCGATGTTCGGTCTGGCGGTACTGGTTGCGACCCTGCGAGGTTTGTTCGGCGGCCGCGAGGCGATGCAGTCGACCGCAGCAACGAACGAAGCCGCGGCCCTTGAAGGTCAGGAGCGCGACGTCGGCAATTTCTGGGTCGATGTCACCCGCGCCGCGCTGCGTATCCTGCTGCCGCTGTGCCTGCTGTGGTCGCTGCTGCTGGCTTCTCAGGGCGTGCCGTCCACGCTCGCGCGCGGCGCCGATGTCTCGCCGATCGATGCCAGCGCCGGCATGACGACGCAGCATATTCCGGTCGGTCCGGTCGCGCCGATGGTCGCGGTGAAGCAGCTTGGTACGAACGGCGGCGGCTGGTACGGGCCGAACAGCGCGGTGGCGCTGGAAAACCCGACGCCGCTGTCGAACATGCTGCAGACGCTCGCGCTCATCCTGATCCCGGTCGCCATCGCCTTCATGGTCGGGCCGTTCACCGGCCGGCGCAGATTCGGCACGTTCGTGTTCGCGACGATGCTGGGCATGTCGCTGCTGTCGACCGGCGCGGCGATGTTCACAGAGACCGCAAACGCCAGCAACACCGCATCGATGGAAGGCAAGGAAGTGCGCAACGGCGTCGCGGCCTCTGCGCTGTGGGGCGCGCTGACCACGCAAACGTCGAACGGCTCGGTCAACGCCATGCACGACTCGATGGCGCCGCTGACCGGCGGCGTGCAGATCGCCAACATGCTGGTGAATGCGATCTGGGGCGGCATCGGCTGCGGCGCGCTGCAGTTCATCGTCTATCTGCTGCTGGCGGTGTTCCTGGCCGGCTTGATGACCGGGCGCACGCCGGAACTGTTCGGCCGCAAGATCGAAGCGCCCGAGGTGCGATTGCTCGCGTTGCTGATCCTGCTGCAGCCGCTCGCGCTGCTGGGCTTCACAGCGGCGACGCTGGCGATGCCCGCGCTGACCGACAACTCCAACCCCGGTTTCCACGGCATTTCGCAGGTGTTCTACGAATACGCGTCTGCGTTCGCGAACAACGGTTCCGGCTTCGAAGGGCTGGGCGACAACACCGTCTGGTGGAACACCACCGCCGCGATCGTGCTGGCGCTCGGGCGCTTTCCGGCGCTGCTGGTGCCGCTGATGGTCGCGGGCCTGCTGGCGAAGAAGCGCGTGGCGCCGGAAAGCGCCGGCACGCTGCACGTCGAAACGCCGACCTTCGCGCTCACCCTGGTCTCGATCATCGTGATCCTGACCGTCCTGCAATTCCTGCCTGCGCTGGTGCTCGGCCCGATCGCCGATCACCTGCAGCTTTCGTCGCTATGAGGTCAGCATGAATTCCTCCCGCCATCTCGGCACGCAGCGCCGTGCCGCCATCGCCGGCCTCGACGCCGCCGGCATTCGCTTCGCCTGCCGCGAAGCCGTACGCAAGCTCGCGCCGCGGCATGCGATCAAAAGCCCGGTCATGGCGATCGTACTGCTCGGCACGCTCATCTCGGCATTGATCACCGCGACCGGGCATGCGCCCCTCGGCTACGGTCTTGCGGTGACCGCCATCCTGTTGATCACCGTGTTGTTCGGCAACTTCGCCGAAGCCGTCGCCGAAGCTCGCGGCCGCGGCCAGGCGGCCGCGTTGCGCGCCGCGCGCAAGGATCTGGTCGCGCGCAAGCTCGACGACAACAATGCGGAAACCCGCATTCCCGCTTCCGAACTGCGCAGAGGCGACCGCGTGATCGTATCGGCGGGCGAGCTTGTGCCGGCCGACGGCGAAATCATCGACGGTCTGGCAACGGTCAACGAAGCCGCCGTCACCGGCGAATCCGCGCCGGTGCTGCGCGAAGCCGGCACCGACCGCAGCAGCGTGATCGGCGGCACCAAGGTGTTGTCCGACGAAATAGTGATCGAGATCAGCGCCGAGCCCGGCGGCAGTTTCCTCGACCGCATGATTGCGCTGGTGGAAGGCGCCAACCGCCAGAAGACGCCGAACGAGATCGCGCTGACGATGCTGCTCGCGGCGATGACGCTGACCTTCCTGATCGTGGTCGCCACGCTGCCCTTCATCGCCGGTTTCGTCGGCGCGAAACTCGACCCGCTGCTGTTGATCGCACTGCTGGTCTGCCTGATCCCGACCACAATCGGCGGGCTGCTGCCGGCGATCGGCATCGCCGGCATGAACCGCGCGCTGTCGGCGAACGTGCTGGCGAAATCCGGCAAGGCGGTGGAGATCGCTGGCGACGTGGACGTGCTGCTGCTGGACAAGACCGGCACGATCACCCACGGCGATCGTCAGGCCACGCGTTTCTATGCGGTCGCCGGCATCTCGGCGGAACAATTGCGCGACGCGGCGATGTTGGCGTCACTGGCCGACCCGACGCCCGAAGGCAAGTCGGTGGTGAAGCTAGCGGTGGTGCAGGGCGCGACCCTGGTCGATCCCGAGCGCGCGCAGTTCGTGCAGTTCAGCGCGCAGACGCGGATGTCGGGCGTGGATCTGCCGGCCGGCGAAGGCACGCTGGCGCGCAGCATCCGCAAGGGCGCGGGCGACGCCATCGCGCGTCACGTGCAGTCGCTCGGCGGCAGCGTCCCGGTGGAACTGAATGCGCGCGTCGAGCAGATCGCGCGCGGCGGCGCCACGCCGCTGGTGGTGGCGGAAGGTCCTTTCGTGCTGGGCGTCATCGAGCTGTCGGACGTGGTGAAGCACGGCGTGAAGGAACGCTTCGCGCGGCTGCGCGAGATGGGCATCCGCACGGTGATGATCACCGGCGACAACCCGCTTACCGCCGCGGCCATCGCCGCCGAGGCCGGCGTCGATGACTACATCGCCGAAGCGCGGCCGGAAGACAAGCTGGCGCGCATCCGCGAGGAACAGGCGCAGGGTCGGCTGGTCGCGATGGTCGGCGACGGCACCAACGACGCCCCGGCGCTGGCGCAGGCGGACGTGGGCCTGGCGATGAATTCCGGCACGCAGGCGGCGAAGGAAGCAGGCAACATGGTCGATCTGGACAACGATCCCGCGAAACTGCTGGCGGTGGTGGAAGTCGGCAAGCAGCAGCTCATCACCCGCGGTGCGCTGACCACGTTCTCGCTGGCGAACGATGTGTCGAAGTATTTCGCGATCCTGCCGGCGATGTTCGCGGCGGCCATTCCATCGATGGCGGCGCTGAACGTGATGCAGCTGTCCAGTCCGCGCAACGCGGTGCTGGCGGCACTGATCTTCAACGCGCTGATCATTCCCGCGCTGATTCCGCTGGCGCTGAAGGGCGTGCGTTTCCGCCCGGCCACCGCGGTGTCGCTGCTGCGCCGGAACATGCTGCTGTACGGCGTCGGCGGCATGCTGCTGCCGTTCGTCGCGATCAAGCTGATCGACCTGCTTTTGTCTGTCTTTGGAGGCTGACATGAACACCTCTTCGCAAACGCTGATCGTCCGTGGCGCATGGCGCCCGGCGCTGACGATGGCCGCCGTCGCCCTGCTCGGTTTCGGGTTCCTGTATTCGGCGGGCGTCGCATCGCTGGGTGGACTGCTGTTCCCGCAGCAGTCCACCGGCAGCCTCCTCATCCGCGACGGCAAACCGGTCGCGTCGCGCTGGGTCGCCCAGCCGTTCGCGGACGCGAAATATTTCCATCCACGTCCGTCGGCCGCGAGCTACGACCCGATGGCTGCGGCCGGAAGCAATCAGGCGCTGACCAATCCCGATCTGATCAAGACCGTGGATGAGCAGATCGCCGCTGTCGCCGCGCGCGACGGCATCGCCCCGGCGCAGGTCCCATCCGATCTCGCGACCCGCTCCGGCAGCGGCCTCGATCCGCACATCTCGCCGGCCGCCGCGCAGCTGCAGATCGCGCGCGTCGCCAGGGCCCGCGGCGTGTCCGAACGCGCGGTTACGGTGCTGGTCCAGCGCGCGGTCGAAGCGCCGCAGTTCGGCGTGCTCGGCCAGCCGCGGGTGAACGTGGTCGAGCTCAATATCGCGCTGGATGCGCTACCGTGATCGCCGCGCGACAATGACGCCATGAACGATGTCCGCAGCGCGACGCAGCGCCAGCAACAGGCCGACGCACTGATCGGCGAGCTCAAGCGCCAGCGCGGCGGACGGCTGACGGTATTCCTGGGCGCGGCGCCGGGCGTGGGCAAGACCTACGCGATGCTGGGCCGCGCGCGCGAGCTGAAACGCCGCGGCATCGATATCGCGGTCGGACTGGTGGAAACCCACGGTCGCGCCGGGACCGAAGCGATGCTGGAAGGCCTGGAAGTGCTGCCGCGTCGACGCGTGCCCTACCGCGACCGCATGCTGGAGGAAATGGATCTCGACGCACTGCTGGCGCGCCGGCCGCAGGTCGCGCTGGTCGACGAACTGGCGCATCGCAACGCGCCCGGCAGCCGCCACGAGCGGCGCTGGCAGGACGTGATGGAACTGCTGGACGCGGGCATCGATGTCCACACCACAATCAACATCCAGCATCTCGAAAGCCTCAACGATGTCGTGCATCGCATAACCGGCGTGCGCGTCGGCGAAACGGTGCCGGATTCGGTGTTCGACCGGCTGCGCGACATCGTGCTGGTGGATCTGCCGCCGGACGAACTGATCGAACGCCTCAACCAGGGCAAGGTCTATCTGCCCGAACACGCGGCGCAGGCGCTGCAGTCGTTCTTCGTGCCGGCGAACCTCGCCGCACTGCGCGAACTGGCGATGCAGACGGCCGCCGATCGTGTCGACAGCGATCTGCGCGAGGCCCGCACCGCGCACGGCGAACCCGCACTCAACCTGCGTCGTCAGGTGCTGGTGGCGATCGACGGCCGAGGACAGTCGGAGTATCTGGTGCGGATCGCACGCCGCATCGCCGAGCGCCGCGACGCGCCGTGGACCGTGGTCAGCGTGCAGGTCGGCGAATCCAGCCCGGACGCGCAGCAGGAGATCGAGCGCGCGTTCGCACTGGCGCGGCGGCTGGGCGGCAGCGCGGAACTGCTGCACGGTTCCAACGTCGTCGATGCACTGCTCGATCACGCCTCGCGCAGCGGCGCCTCCGCGATCATCGTCGGGCGCACCCGCGAGCGCCCGTTCGCACGCATGCTCAACCGCACCATCACCCAGCAGTTGCTGCAGCGCGGCGCGCATTACGAACTGACCATCGTCAGCTCGCCCGAAGCGCGTGCGCAGGCGCGGCGTTCGTTCGGCGATACCCGCGACACGCTGCGCGCGGGGGACATGGGCTTCGCGGTGCTGTGCTCGGCGCTGGCGGTGGTGGTGGCAGGCATCGCCGAACGCTGGCTCGGGCTGACCGACCTGTCGATGGTGTTCATCGTCGCGGTGCTGATCGTCGCCACCCGCACGCGCATGGCCGCGGCGGTGCTGGCGGCGGTGCTCTGTTTCTTCGCCTACAACTTCTTCTTCATCGAACCGCGATTCACGTTCTATATCAGCGCCCACCGCGGGGTGACCACGGTGCTGCTGTTCCTCGGCGCGGCGCTGCTGGCCGGGCGTCTGGCCGCGAAACTGCGTTCGCAGGTGATCGCACTGCGCGCCGCCAATGCGCATGCGACCGCACTGCAGTCGCTGGGCCGCGACCTCGCCAGCGCCGCCGACCCGCAGCAGGTCGCGCAGGCCGCTCGGGTCGCGCTGCGGCGCGCGCTGGACGCCGATGTCTTCGTGCATCTGGGCAGCGATCCGCTGCCGGTCGGCGACGCGTCCGGCGTCGACGCGAAAGCCGCATCGGCGGCGGACTGGACCCTGAAACACGGACAGCCCGCCGGCCGCTACACCGATACGTTATCGGGCGTGGGCTGGTGGTTCCTGCCGCTGCTGGGCAACGCGCGCACGCTCGGCGCGGTGGGCCTGCGCTTCGTGGCCGGCGCGACCCGGCTGACGTCCGAACAGCGCCGCCTGGCCGAAGCGATGATCGACGATATCGCCCAGGCGGTGCTGCGCACGCGCCTGGTGTCCGACCTGGAAGACGCGCGCGTGGCCGGCGAAACCGACCGCCTGCGCTCGGCGCTGCTCTCGTCGGTGTCGCACGATCTGCGCTCGCCGCTGGCCTCGATGATTGGTTCTGCGTCCAGCCTGGAACACTATGGCGCGCAGATGGACGCGAAGGATCGCGCCGATCTGCTCGACACCATCCGCGTCGAAGGCGAGCGCCTGGATCGCTACATCCAGAATCTGCTCGACATGACCCGGCTGGGACACGACGGTCTGTCGCTGAACCGCGATTGGATCGGAGTGGACGAATTGATCGGCTCGGCCGTCGGCCGCTTGAAGCGCTATCAGCCCGATGCGCACTGCGAGCTGCGGATCGCCGAAGGTCTGGCGCCGCTGTGGGTGCATCCGGCGCTTGTGGAACAGGCGCTGTTCAATGTGATCGAGAACGCGGCGAAATTCTCGCCGCCGGGTGCGCCGATCGCCATCGAAGCGATGGACGACGGCAGCGGCACGCTGCGCATCGACGTGACCGACAGCGGCCCGGGTATTCCCGAAGACGAACGCCAGCGCATCTTCGACATGTTCTATAGCGTCGAGCGTGGCGACCGCGGACGCGAAGGCACCGGCCTGGGGCTGACGATCTGTCAGGGCATGATCGGCGCCCACGGTGGCAGCGTCGAAGCCCTGCCGGGCGGACGTGGGCGCGGCACCACGATTCGCATTACTCTGCCGAGACTGCTGCCCGCACCGGCATGATCGCCACCGAATGACGACGCTTCCGTTCCGCATCCTGGTCATCGACGACGAACCCCAGATCCGGAAATTCCTGGAGATCAGCCTGCGCGCGCAGGGCTATGTGGTGCATCAAGCCGAGAACGGCGAGGCCGGGCTGGCCGCACTGGCGACTCAGGGCGCCGACCTGGTGATCCTGGATCTGGGTCTGCCCGATCGCGACGGCCATTCGGTGCTGCGCGAACTGCGGCAGTGGTCGGCAGTGCCGGTGATCATGCTCACGGTGCGTTCCGGCGAGTCCGAAAAAGTCGCCGCGCTGGATGCCGGCGCCAACGATTACGTCACCAAACCGTTCGGCGTGCAGGAGTTGATGGCACGCATCCGCGCGCTGCTGCGCGCCAGCGCCACCGGCCCGGAGCAGGATTCGCCGATCTACACCCTGGATGCGCTGCGGATCGATCTGGCGCGGCGCGAAGTGTTCGTGGACGGGCACCCGGTCGCGCTCACCCGCAAAGAGTTCGCGCTGCTGGCGATGCTGGCGCGCAATGCCGGCCGGGTCGTGACCCAACCGCAGCTGCTGCGCGAACTCTGGGGGCCGACCCACGTGGAAGACACCCACTACCTCCGCATTCTTGTCGCGAAGTTGCGACAAAAACTCTGCGACGATGCGGCCGCGCCGCGCTGGATCGTGACGGAGCCGGGTGTCGGTCTCAAGCTGCGCGATAACAGCGTGTGATGCGGTGAAACGCAAGATCGATGGCCGATGCCGCATCGATCCTGCCGCCACGCGATCGATGACTTACGACGCGACCGTCACCAGCCACACATCGCTGCGCTGCTCCACCCATTCGATCTCCACCGGCAGGAACTTCTCGATCAGCCGCGCATTGCTGCGCAGGTGCTCGCTGACCGTATGCGTGGTGAACGCGCCGCCGCCGGCCAGCGCCATCGGCAACAACAGCTGGTCGGAGAGATGTTCGGCGACGCAGGCGCCGCTTTTCAGATAAACGCGCGCCTCGCCCGCAAGCCGCGTCGCGACCTTTTCCGCGGACAGCGCGCGCTCGCCGTGACCCGTGAAGGTCTCGGCGTGATGTTCATGGCGGACCTTCAGCAGCAGCGCGTTGCCCGGACCGAGCGATGGACGCACTTCGCGCAGATGCAGGGCGTCAGACTTCAACTGCAGGCGCTTCGCGAGCGTCTCCAGCTCGCGCTGGCCGATGCTCATGGCCAGGCCCGACAGCATCGCCACCGCATCGATCGACAGCAGTTCGCCGCGTTCGACGAATTCCTCGTAGCGCAAGGTCAGCGCGGGCGACACCGTCGCATGCAGGATGCCGCCGCCGGCGGGCGCGAATCCCGGGCGTTCCAGTTCGATCGACGCCTCGATGCCGATGCGCGCCAGCGCCGGCAGATAACTGTCAGCGATGAAGTCGGCGCTCGGTGCCAGCGGGTTGTGCGTGCCGCCTTCCAGGCGCAGGCGCGACGGCGCATCGCAGCGCCACAGCGGCGGCAACACGGTCTGCAGCACCAGCGTCGCCGAGCCGGCGCTACCGGTGGCGAACGCGTAATCGCCCGGCAGCACCACGCCCGGCTCAAAACGCAGCGTGGTCGCACCGAGTTCGGCACCATGCGTGCAGGCATTGCCGATCCGCGCCGCGGCGTTCACCGCGGTCAGATGCTGGCGCATCAGTCCCGGACGCGAACGCTTCGCGCGGATCTGCTGCATGGTGAAGCCGATGCCGGTGCACAGGCTCAGGCTGAGCGCGGTGCGCAGCAACTGTCCGCCGCCGGCTGCGCCATCGATTTCGATCATGTCCATCATTGTTCGCTCGTGAAAACCGGGCGGAAATCGCTTCCCGCCCGGTCTGTTCCCCATTTTGTCACATGGTCTTCCGCGGGAGACTCAGCCCTTCACACACACCACCTGTCTCAGCGTATGCACGATCTCGACCAGATCCTTCTGCGCCTCCATCACCGCGTCGATCGACTTGTACGCCGCTGGCGACTCGTCCACCACGTCCGCGTCCTTGCGGCATTCCACGTGCGCGGTGGCCTTCAGATGGTCGTCCAGGCTGATCAGCTTCTTCGCCTGGGTGCGGCTCATCACACGGCCGGCGCCGTGGCTGCAGCTGTGGAAGCTGTCGGCATTGCCGAGGCCGCGCACGATGAAACTCTTCGCGCCCATGCTGCCCGGAATGATGCCCAGCTCGCCCTTGCGCGCGCTCACCGCGCCCTTGCGGGTCACCAGCACATCCTTGCCGAAGTGATGCTCGCGATTGACGTAGTTGTGGTGACAGTTCACCGCTTCGGCCTGCGCCTCGAACGGCTTGGGAATGACCTTGCGCACCGCTTCCACCACATGCCGCATCATGATCTCGCGGTTGATGCGCGCGTAACGCTGCGCCCAGTCCACCGCGAACACGTAGTCGGCGTAGTGCTGGCTGCCTTCCGGCAGATACGCCAGGTCCTGGTCCGGCAGGTTGATCATCCAGCGGCGCATCTCCTCCTTCGCCAATGTGATGAAGTGCGTGCCGATGGCGTTGCCGACGCCGCGCGAGCCGGAGTGCAGCATGAACCAGACGCGCTGCGCCTCGTCGAGACAGATCTCGATGAAGTGATTGCCCGTGCCGAGCGTGCCCAGGTGCTTGAGGTTGTTGGTCTTCTTCAATCGCGGATGGCGTTCGCAGATCTTCTCGAAATCGGCGACCAGCTGCGACCAGCCTTCGACGGCGAGCTCGGGCGCACTATCCCACGCGCCCTTGTCGCGCGCATGTCGCTGGTCGGTGCGGCCATGCGGGACCGCGCGCTCGATCGCGCTGCGGATCTCCGCGAGATTGTCCGGCAGATCGCTAGCGACCAGCGTGGTGCGCGCCGCGATCATGCCGCAGCCGATATCCACGCCCACCGCCGCCGGCACGATCGCGCCGATGGTCGGCACCACCGAACCCACGGTCGCACCCTTGCCCAGATGCACGTCGGGCATCACCGAAATCCAGCGATGGATGAACGGCAGTTTGGCGATGTTCTGCAGTTGCTTGCGCGCCTCGTCTTCCAGCGGCACGCCGCGGGTCCACAGCTTGATCGGCACGGCGCCCTGATCGTGGATGACATCGTAGTGTTCGGTGGTCATGGTGCATTCTCGCATTGATGAATAGGTGCGGCGACGAGGGTGACGGGACTCTGCGAAGCGGTGTTTGCCGCGATGCAGTGGGACTTGAACCCAACTCCAGAAGGAGGAACCTGTATTCCCGCCGGCATTCGCCGCTGAAAAGGCAGAACGATGTTCGACAAGGGGGCGTGGAATCACTGCTCTACCAGACTGAGCTACCGCCTGCCGGCGGACGGGATTCGAACCCGCGACCAATGTAGTTCCAACAACATTCGGGCATCGCGCTGTTTGAAGCTTTGAATATCTGAGATCGAAGATCGCCAACCACGACAAAAATGATGGAACATGTTCTTGCTCTACCAGACTGAGCTACCGCCTTGCGGCGGGCGGGATTCGAACCGGCCCACGCTGAAAATCAATCTATGGCGCGAACGATGCCGCGCCTGCGGCTG
This sequence comes from Chitinophaga pinensis, assembly GCA_943371935.1. Lineage (GTDB taxonomy): Bacteria > Pseudomonadota > Gammaproteobacteria > Xanthomonadales > Xanthomonadaceae > Lysobacter_I. Next base: position 54,659 of record CALRWS020000005.1, read on the forward strand.
ATGAAAATGAATTGTGATGAAAAGATCGCCGCCCACGACAAGAGTGATGGAACATTTTCTTGCTCTACCAGACTGAGCTACCGCCTTGCGGCGGGCGGGATTCGAACCCGCGACCAAGAATTCGTGTAGTTCCATCGGCATTCGTGGCCGACGAAGATGAAAACGTGGATTACTTTAAAACCCTGTCATCCCGAGCGCAGCGAGGGATCTGCTGTGCCTGCAGCAAAATCATAAGCAGATCCCTCGCTGCGCTCGGGATGACAACAATAGAAAACTGGCGACAACCGCGACAAAAGTGAGGGAACTTCCTGCTCTAACCGACTGAGCTACCGTCTTGCGACGAGCGGGACTCGAACCCGCGACCCGGAGATTAATAATCTGTAGTTCCCAACGCATTCGCGATCATCGACAGCACAACAACCCGATTCACCCCCCCTCACCCGACCGGCCCCATTGCCGGCCGGGCTTTGAACTTCACAACTCGATGCTGGCGATCTTGTCGACCCAATGCTGCGCACCCGCGCCTTCCGCGGCGAAATTCGCGATCAGGTCGAACACCGCATCGCTGAAACCGCCGACGTGCAGCACGTCGTTGCGCTCCACGGTCTGGCTGGTGGCGACCGGCTGCAGATCAATGCACACCAGCTTCGCCTGCGGACAGCGCGCCTTGATCTTTTCCCACTGGCGCATGGTCTCGGTGGCGCCGCCGCTGCGGGTATCGCGCCAACTTTCGTTGTCCGATACCAATACCAGCAGATCGACCTTCGCCCGCTCGCGATTCAACTTCGCCAGCGGCGCGCTGACATTCGTGCCGCCGCCGCACAGCTTCGCCAACTGCCGCGCCTGGGTCATCACGCTGTCGCGCGGGTTCAGTCGCAGCTCGCGCACATCGGTATCGAACGGCATCACACGCGCACCCGGATGCTTACGCTGGATGCAGGCCGCGACCAGCGCCGCCGCGTCCACGCAGCGGGTCGCGGTGGTCGACCCCTTGCGATAACCGGTGATCGGCGACGCCATCGAGCCCGACACATCCACCGCCACCACCACGTCGCCCTGCAGCGCCGGCACGTTGCGGGTCGCGACTTCCATCGCGTCCTGCAGCGCCGCACCGATCGAGTTCGGCAGCTTCGAAGTCGCCTGGAACGCGGTCAACAGCTGATACGGAAACACGCGAGCGCGTCGGATCTCGTTCGCATCGCCCAGCTTCGCCACCACCTTGCGCAGTACATAGGCATCCTCGAACACGCCATGACGCGCGAAGTGGTTGAGGTTCTGGCGCAACGACTGCCACGAGGCATTCATCGCCAGCGCCTTCCAGTGCGACGGCGTCAACGGCAGCGACGTGTAGTACTGGAACGGCAGATCCGGCAGCGGATTCTCCGGGTCGCGCTTGAACGCCTCGTAGGCGCGCACCTGCTCCGGCAGCTTCGACGCATCGCAGTGCTTTCCGATCACCCAGGCGTACAGCGCTTCGCGTTCGGCGTCGGCCGGCTTGGGATGGACCATCTTGATCACGTCCGCCAGCGACGGTGCGTTGCCGATCGCGGCGCTCATGATCTGCGCCACCGACGCACGCTCCAGCCACTCGCGCACCAGACGCTTCGGCTGCGAACCCAGCGACTTGCGGCCGACGCGGCCGCTGCGCAGGATCTGCACGACGTTGCGCAGCATGCGGCCGTTGTCGACCACGCGCGGGAACGCTGCGGCGACCGCATCGCGACCGCGCACCGACAGGCTGGCGAGCAACAGCGCCGGCATGTCCTTCATGTGCGCCGTCTGGCGGGCGTAGATCGCGGTGCGGGCGACGAAGCCCGGATCGACCTGCGCGCACAGCGTCAACACCATGTCCAACTGCGTCTCGGCGCTGGCGTAGAAGGTGCCGTTGAAGCAGCCCGTCGCCGCGTACAGCGCCAAAGCCGCCTGCGGCTTGCGGGCGTAGGCGAGGCCGCCGGCCTCGTTGTGGGTGGTCGCGGCCGGCAACATCGGGCCGCGGGTGGTAGCGAAAAGCGTGGTGTTGGCCATGTTCGGCTCCTTGCGGGAATGCCCGTCGGGTTCAAGCTGTACATTGCAATCGCCGTGCCAACAGGTTCGCGCTGAATATATCCAATTGATTTACATGGATATTGTTGATTTTCAGCCTCCGGATGCTAGCCATCTATCCGTCAGAAACGTATATTTCAGTCTCGCTTCTTATCCGAAAAGATCGTGCGCAAGCAGCAAGTCATCTTCGGCATGCTCGGCACCCAACTCGACGCCGGCAGCGGTCCGGGTCGCTGGGAAAAATGGCGGCCCACCGTCTCGCTGGGCATGCACGAGGACTTCGTGGTCGACCGCTTCGAGCTGCTGGTCGACGAGCGCCGCTATGCCCGCCTTGCGCAGACAGTGGCGGACGACTTCGCGCAGATCTCGCCCGAATCCACGCTGCGCCGGCACGACACCTTTCTGGCCGACCCCTGGGATTTCGAGGGCGTCTACGCGACGCTCCACGATTTCCTGCGCGGCTACGCGTTCAGGCCGGACGATGAGGACTACTACATCCACATCACCACCGGTTCGCACGTGGCGCAGATCTGCTGGTTCCTGCTCGCCGAGAGCCGGCATTTCCCCGGCCGGCTGCTGCAGACATCGCCGCCGCGCAAACAGGCGTCCGGCCAGATCGGCAGCTTCGCGATCATCGATCTGGATCTGTCGCGCTACGACCTGATCGCGCAGCGCTTCCAGCAGCAGCAGCTGGAAGATCGCGACCTGCTCAAGAGCGGCATCGCCACGCGCAATGCCGCATTCAACCGCATGATCGAGCAGATCGAGACCGTGGCCACGCGCTCGAAGGCGCCGATGCTGTTGATGGGGCCGACCGGCGCCGGCAAGAGCCAGCTCGCCAAGCGCGTGTTCGAGCTGAAGAAGCTCAAGCATCAATTGCCCGGACGGTTCGTCGAAGTGAACTGCGCCACGCTGCGCGGCGACGGCGCGATGAGCGCGCTGTTCGGGCACATCAAGGGCGCGTACACCGGCGCAGGCAGCGACCGCGCCGGCTTCCTGCGTTCGGCGCATCAGGGCTTGCTGTTCCTCGACGAGATCGGCGAACTCGGCCTGGACGAACAGGCGCTGCTGCTGCGCGCGCTGGAGGAAAAACGCTTCCCGCCAGTGGGCAGCGACAAGGAAGTGGAGAGCGACTTCCAGCTGATCGCCGGCACCAACCGCGATCTGCAGGATGCGGTGATGCAAGGCCGGTTCCGCGACGACCTGTTGGCGCGGCTCAATCTGTGGACCTACCGGCTGCCGGGCCTGGCGGAGCGCAGCGAAGACATCGAGCCAAATCTGGATTTCGAACTCGAACGCTGGAGCCGTGACCAACATCAGCGCGTCGCCTTCAACCGCGAAGCGCGGACGCGGTTTCTCGCGTTCGCGACCAGCCCCGAAGCGCGCTGGGCCGGCAACTTCCGCGACCTCGGCGCGGCGGTGATGCGCATGGCCACGCTGGCGAACGCCGGCCGCATCCAGATCGAGCTGGTCGAAGAGGAAATCGCGCGGCTTCGTGGCCTGTGGCGCGCAGGCTGCGCACCGTCGCCGCTGGATGCGCTGCTGGGCGATGGCGTCGCCGGACTCGACCGCTTCGACCGCTCGCAGCTGGAGGACGTGGTGCGCGTCTGCATGCAGGCGAGGTCGCTGTCGGACGCGGGGCGCACGCTGTTCGCGGTGTCGCGCGCGCAGCGCAGCAGCACCAACGACGCCGACCGCCTGCGCAAATATCTCGCCCGCTTCGATCTGGACTGGGAGCGAGTGCGAAGCGCCGCGCGCGGTTGAACGCCGCTTCCGAACCGGCCTGCCGCCCACCGCGACGCTTTCGCGAACGCGGCCGTTCCGACATCATTCCCGCATCGTCACCAGGAACCTTCGCATCATGAGCATGAACATGTTTTTCCAGGCCTTCTCGCCGAAGGATCTCGACGCGATGCGCGAAGATCACGATCTGATCGACAAGTGGGTCGAGGGCGAAGAACGCTGCACGGCATCGATCGATGTGGACACTGCATGGGATGTCTTGCGGCATATCCTCGACGAAGTCGGTTTCCGCAGCGACGGCGTCGCCGATGGCGTGTTGAGCAACGGCTGCGATTTCGTTTCGCCCGAACTGGTGAAGGAACAGGCGAAGGAACTGTCGACCTGGAGCCGTGCCCGCGTGCGCGACGCGCTGCGCGCGATCGATGAGGATGCGGGCCTGTATCACCAGGCGGTGTATCAGCATGAAGAAGGCGACCTGATCGACCAGTACGACGTGCTGTCCGCGTTTTTCCAGGAAGCCGCGGAACGCGGCGATGGCGCGCTGTTCTACGGGGCGTAACGCGCGGCCACCTCGCGTTGCGGCGGATAACCGCATCCGCTCAATCACTTGCGGAACATGCAGGCGCCTGACAGTCACGCTTCGTAGCGATAGCGCCCGTACGAAGCGATACCGAAGTAACAAAACGGCATAAGCCACGATTCTGTGAGCGAATCCGCAGACTCGAACACCGCCTGTTGACAACGTTGTCACCGGAACCCAGCCTGCACCCGAACGGCTGGCGCGTAGTGCCTACCCGTCGCGTCCGCATTGCCCTGCGGCAATGCGCGCGCAACACCAACGCGGCACCGTGCAGGCTGCAGTCGCAGGTCATCAGGCAGGCAATCCAGATCTGCCGTCGACGTCGAACATTGATGTAGTTGCATGCGATGCGCCGTTCCCGCTTCAGCCGGGCCGGCATCCGAAACGGCATCGCATGGATCAGGGAATGCAGGGGAATCGCGACCGGACCCGATGCGGGCCGGTCTTCGTGTTCAACCCAACGCAATGGAGAAGCGCAATGCTGTACTCAACAAGATCCGGCAAGCGATGGCTGCTGTCGTTCGCGATCGCGGCCGCGTGGAGTTTCAACGCAATGGCGCAGACCGTGAGCTGCGCAGGCATCCCGGCCTGGAATGCCAGCACGGTCTACAACCCGGGCGACAAGATGGTCTATCAGGGCAGGCTGTACGAGGCGAACATTCCGATCTGGAATGCGGCGCCCACCTACTGCACCTCCTGCGGATGGTACAAGGATCTCGGCAGCTGCGGCACCGGCGGCAACCAGTCGCCGACGATCGCGCTGACCGCCCCCGCCAACGGCGCCACGTTCAATGCCGGCGCGAACATCGCCGTGAGCGCCAACGCCAGCGACCCCGACGGCAGCATCGCCAGTGTGGAATTCTTCCGCGGCACGACCTCGCTCGGCGCGGACACCACCGCGCCCTACAGCGTGACCTGGAACGGCGCCACCGCCGGCACCCATGGCTTCCGCGCAGTCGCCACCGACAACCAGGGCGCCACGGCGACCTCGGCCACCGCAACCGTCACCGTGAACGGCACGCCGCCGACCGATACCACCGCACCCAGCGTGCCTTCGGGCCTGACGTCGCCTTCGCAGACCAGCAGCAGCATCTCCATCCAGTGGAATGCGGCCACCGACAACGCCGGCGGCAGCGGCGTGGCCGGCTACGACGTGTACCGCAACGGCAGCCTGGTGGCCTCGCCCACCACGACCAGCCACACCAGCAGCGGCCTGAACGCGAATACCCAGTACACGTTCCGGGTGCGCGCCCGCGACAACGCCGGCAATGCGTCCGCGCAGAGCGGCGAAATCACCGCCCGCACCACCACCACGCCGCCACCGGGCAGCAAGCGCGTGATCGGTTATTTCGTGCAGTGGGGCATCTACGGCCGCAATTACCGGGTGCGCAACATCGACACCAGCGGCTCGGCCGCGAAGCTCACCCACATCAACTACGCGTTCGGCAACGTGCGCAACAATCGCTGCGAAGTCGGCCTGACCATCCCGTCCGACCCGAACACCGGTGCCGGCGGCGATGCCTTCGCCGATTACACCAAGGCCTTCGCCGCGGGCGAAAGCGTCAGCGGCTCCGCCGATACCTGGGACCAGCCGCTGCGCGGCAACTGGAACCAGCTCAAGCAGCTCAAAGCGAAGTATCCCGGACTGAAAGTGCTGATCTCGCTCGGCGGCTGGACCTGGTCGCGCGGTTTCGCGAGCGCGGCGCGTCCCGAGAACCGCCAGGCCTTCGTCGCGTCGTGCGTGGATGCCTACATCCGCGGCAACCTGCCCGTCACCGACGGCGCCGGCGGCCCGGGCGCGGCGGCTGGCGTGTTCGACGGCATCGACATCGACTGGGAATACCCGAACGCCTGCGGCCTCAGCTGCGGTGGCGCCGAAGACCGGGCCAACTTCAACGCGCTGCTCGCGGAATTCCGCACCCAGCTCAACGCGGTGCGCCCCGGCCTGCTGCTGACCATCGCCGCGGGTGCAGGCGTCGACAAGATCCGCGCTACCGACCCGGGCACGTATCACCCGTCGCTCGATTTCATCAACGTGATGACCTACGACTTCCACGGCGCCTTCGACCCGACCACCAACCATCATTCGGCGCTGTTCGCATCGCCGCGCGATCCGGCGCCGGGCGACCAGAAATTCTACAACAGCAACGACGCCATCGAAGCCTTCCTCGCGCGCGGCGTGCCGGCCTCGAAGTTGACGCTGGGCATCGGCTTCTACGGCCGCGGCTGGACCAACGTGCCCAACGGCGGTAGCAACGGCCTTTACCAGAGCGGCAGCGCCGCGCCGGGCACCTACGAGGCCGGGATCGAGGACTACAAGGTGCTGAAGAACCTCAATTGGCCCGTCTACACCGACAACGATGCGATGGCCACGTGGATGTACAACGGCAGCACCTTCTGGAGCTTCGACACGCCAGCGCTGATCCGCACCAAGATGAATTACGTGAAGGCCCAGAACCTGGGCGGCGCGTTCTTCTGGGAATTCAGCGGCGACGATGCCCAGGGCAGCCTGGCCGAAGCGATCAGCTCAGGCCTGAAATAAACGCTGCACGGTCGCGGCCATCGGCCGAGATCCACGAGACCAAGATTGGAACCACATCGCCCGGCAACCCCGGGCGATGTGCGTTGGGGCCCGCGGTCGCCGATCCGCCGGGGGCGCCCTGCCCGCGGACCGGGCACGCGGACCGGCCCGCATTTCCGCCACAAGCTCGAATCCGGGGCGCCACAGCCTTTATACTGCGCGGATCGTGCGGCCGCAGCCCGGCCGCCCCACCAATCATGTCGTTTTTCCCGGGTGAGTCGTGCGCAATTACGATCTGGACTTTCTGAAGCATTTTTCGATGGTGATCGCCTTCCTCATGGCGGTGACCCTGGGCCTGATCCTGTTCTCGGTCTACCTCCACGGCAAGCTGCCGCATGAGGTGAGTCCGGTCGAAGCGAAGCGCACCGAGAACCGGATCGCGCCTGCGGGCGCGGTGTTCGCGGGCGCCAGCGGCGAAGCCGCCAAGGCCGCCGCGGATGCGGCCGCCAAAGCTGCTGCGGCCTCCCAGGTCGCCTACGGCGGCACCCTGGACGGCGCGGTGATCTACGACAACCTCTGCGCGGGCTGCCACAAGTCCGGCGCCGGCGGCGCGCCGCTGCTGACCGCCACGGGACTGGGTGCCCGCGCCAGCGTCGGCAAGGAGACGCTGCACAAACACGCGATCGAAGGCTACACCGGCAGCGCCGGGGTGATGCCGGCCAAGGGCGGCAACCCGGCCCTGACCGACGACCAGGTCAAGGCCACCGTCGACTGGATGCTGGACCAGGTCTGAGCCCGGCGCCCGCTTCAACGTACCGCTACCGCAACGCCGCCTCCGGGCGGCGTTGTCCGTTCCGCATCTCGCTTCCAGACCAGAGATCGATCTTTTGGACATCCGCCGCATGCGTCGCTCGTTTCCCTCTTCGTTGTCGCTGCTCTGCTTCGGCGGCCTGTTCATTGCGGCCGCCGCATCGGCGCAGGACGCCCCGATCGCCATCGGCAAGGTGCAGGGCGCGGGCGAGCGCAGCCCGCTGGTGGGTCGGGAGGTCGTGGTTGAAGGCGTGGTCACGATCACCCCCGGCAACGGTCTGGACGGCTGGTTCCTGCAGGATGCCGGCGACGGTGACGCGGCGACCTCCGATGCGCTGTTCGTGGCCGCCGGGGACACGCCGGCCGCCGGCCAGCGCGTACGGATCCGCGGCACGGTGGTCGAACTGAATGCCGGCAACGGCACCCGCACCGCGCTGCAGCCGACGGCGGTGACGCCGCTCGGCAAGGGCAGGGTCCGCAGCGTCGCCATCGCAACGCCGCCCGCCGACTGGGAACGCTACGAGAACATGCGCGTGCGGATCTCTGCGCCGCTGACCGTGGCCGGCACCCATCGCGCCGAAAAATACGGCGAACTGATGGTCAATTTCGGCGAACGCCTGCGCACGCCATCCGACGCGGCGGCGCCCGGCGAGGCCGCGCGCACGCTGGCGGCCGACAACGCGCGGCGCATGCTGCGGCTGGATGACGGCAGCGACACGGAGCAGCCCGCCTCGGTCTGGTATCTCCCCAGCACCGGCCTGCCGCGCACCGGCACCCGGCTGTCCAGGGTCGAAGGCATCGTCGACCAGCGCAGCGGCGGCTACCGGCTGCAGCTCGCCGCGAAGCCCGCGTTCAAGCGCATGACACCGCCGTCGCCGCCGAAGGTCGGCGGCGATGTGCGCATCGCCGGCCTGAATCTGGAGAACTTCTTCAACGGCGACGGCCGGGGCGGCGGTTTTCCCACGCCGCGCGGCGCCCGCAATCCGGCCGAACTCGAAGGCCAGCGCGCAAGACTGGTCGCGACCATTCAAGCGCTGGACCCCGATATCGCCGCGCTGATGGAAGTGGAGAACGACGGCTTCGGCCCGGAGTCGTCGATCGCGACGCTGGTTGACGCTTTGAACGGCGGCGTCGATGCGAATACTTCGGTCGGATCGGTGATCGAGATGCTGAACGCCGGCGGCGGCGACTGGCGCGCCATCGTCACCGACGCCGACCAGGGCGGCGACCAGATCCGGGTCGGGCTGATCTACCGCGCCTCTCGGGTGTCGCCGGTGGGCACGGCGGCGACGCTGACCGACGACCTGTTCGGCACCCGCAACCGGCCGCCGCTGGCGCAGACCTTCCGTGCCGGCAGCGGCCCGGCCTTCACGGTCCTGGCCAACCACTTCAAGTCCAAGGGCTGCGGCAGCGCCAGCGGCGCCGATGCCGACCAGAAGGACGGCCAGAGCTGCTGGAACGCGACCCGCGCCGAATCCGCGCGCCGACTGGACGCCTGGCTGCGCACCGATCCAACCCGCTCCGGCAGCGATCTGGCGATGATCGTCGGCGATCTGAACGCCTACAGCATGGAAGATCCGATCACTACGCTGACCGCCGCCGGCTGGCGCGACGCCTTCGCCGGGCAGCGCGGGCCGGTGCCCTACAGCTATGTCTACGACGGCCTGACCGGCCGCCTCGATCACGCCTTGCTTAGCCCCGCACTGGCCGCGCGTCTGGTCGGTGCGGCGGAATGGCACAGCAATGCCGACGAACCCGACAGCCGCGGTTACCAGAACCGGCCCGGCGACCGCGCGCCCTGGCGCAGCTCCGACCACGATCCGCTGGTGGTCGGGTTCCGGCTGCGGAAGCCCTGAAGCCAGAGACATGCCCTGAACGCCCGGCCGGCTATCATCGACGGCATGACCATGCCCGCTTTCCCGACCATCGCCGCCGCCCTGACCCTGCCGGGTCCGGCCGGCGCGCTCGAAGTCGCCGTCGATCCGCCCGAGACCGAAGTCGCCGGGCAGCCGGTCGCCGCCTTGCCGATCGTCGCGGTGCTCTGCCATCCGCTGCCCACCGAGGGCGGCACGATGCACAACAAGGTGGTGACGATGGCGGCGCGCAGCCTGCGCGAGCTGGGCGTGACCACCGTGCGCTTCAATTTCCGCGGCACCGGCGCCTCCGAAGGCGAGTTCGACCACGGCGAGGGCGAACTGGACGACCTCCGCGCCGTCGTCGCCTGGGTCCGCGCAACGCGCCCGGACGCGGCGCTGTGGCTGGGTGGCTTCAGCTTCGGCGCCTACGTCAGCCTGCGCGGCGCGGCGGAACTGCAGCCGGCGGTGCTGATCTCGATCGCGCCGCCGGCCGGGCGCTGGGACTTCGACAGCATCGCGCTGCCGACCATGCCGTGGCTGGTGATCCAGGGCGAGGAAGACGAGATCGTCGACCCGCAGGTGGTCTACGACTGGTTCGCGAAGATCGCGCCGCCGGAGGCCACGGCCGAGCTGATCCGGATGCCGGAGACCAGCCATTTCTTCCATCGCAAACTGATGGATCTGCGCGGCGCGATCAAACATGGCGTGCAACGTCATCTCCAGGCGCGGGACGCGCTGCCGGAGCCCGACGCCGGATCATGAGCGGTATCCCGATGAGCGGCGGCGCGGCGGCGCCGTCCGTGCGCTATGCCGAAGGCGTGGCCCGCGGCGACTGGAACGACGATCCCGCGCAGCATGCCGCGCTGCGCGAACTCGATCGCCTGCACGCGGCGCTGTGCGCACCGCCGCAACGCAAGGGCCTGCTCGACACCCTGTTCGGAAAACCGGTCATACCATCGCCGAACGGCCTGTATCTGTGGGGCGGCGTCGGCCGCGGCAAGACCTTCCTGATCGATCTGTTCCATGCCGGGCTGCCGATCCGCGAAAAACGGCGCACGCATTTCCACCGCTTCATGCGCGAAGTCCACGAGCGCCTGCGCGCGCACGCGGGCGAACGCGATCCGCTAGCGGCGATCGCCCGCGAATGGCGCGCGCAGCTGCGCGTGCTGGTGCTGGACGAATTCTTCGTCAGCGACATCGGCGACGCGATGCTGCTGGGTCGCCTGATGGAGCGGCTGTTCGAGGAAGGCACGATCCTGGTCACCAGTTCCAACGCCGCGCCGTCGGAGTTGTACAAGGACGGCCTGCAGCGCTCGCGCTTCCTGCCCGCGATCGCGCTGCTCGAACGCCACTGCAACGTCGTGCATCTCGACAGCCCGCACGATTACCGCCTGCGCGCGCTCACCCGTTCGCCGGTGTATCGCGCGCCGCTGGACGGCGACAGCGACGCGTGGCTGGAATCGCGCTGGCACGAACTCGGCGGCGACGGCGTGCTGGGCGAAACCCGCTACCGCGATGCCGGCATCGTCATCGACGGCCGCCGGATCCCGGTGCGCGCGCGTACCAAGGGCATGGCGTGGTTCGATTTCGCGGCGGTCTGCGAAGGCCCGCGCGGCAGCGCCGACTACATCGAGATCGCGACCGAATTCCACACCGTGCTGCTCGGCGCCATCCCCGTGTTCGACGCGCTGCGCGACGATGCCGCGCGCCGCTTCGTGACCATGATCGACGAACTCTACGACCGCCACGTCAACCTGATCTGCAGCGCCGATGCCGCGCCGTCGCAGCTCTATCGCGGCGAACGGCTTCGCGCCGCCTTCGAACGCACCGCATCGCGATTGATCGAGATGCAGTCCGCCGAATACCTGGCGCTGGAACACCGCGGCTGAGCCTGCGCGCAAGCCGCGATCCCCGTTGTTCCCGCAGGAGGGCCTTCAGGCCCGAGCTTTTCTGACGGTGATCGGTGCGCAGAGCTCGGGGCTGAAGCCCCTCCTACCGGGGTATCGCAAGCCCATCCGAGCGCGAGCGCGCCGAAGCGACGGTTATTTCGCGGCGAGCAATCGCACGCCGCGCAGTTCCGGTACGCCGTCCACGACATCGGTCCACACCACGTGCGTGGCGGCGCCGTTGAGCAGGAGTTTCGGGAAGCCGGTGGCACGGCCCTTGCCCTGCAGATCGGCGAGTTTGGTGCGCTGCAGCTGTTTCGACAGGTCGGGCGTATAGCGCGCGAGCCACAGCGACTGCGCGCCGACCTCTTCGCGCATCCACAGCAGCCACACCTGCTGCGCATCGACCGCGACCGTCACCCGACCCTGCGTCGCAGTGCCCGTATCCACCGCAACCGGTGTCGCGAACGTGGCGCCGCCGTCGACGGAACGCGCGAGCTTCACCGTCGGCGTATCGCCGGCCGCGGTGTACCACGCGACCACCACGTCCTTGTCGCGCGCCGCGACCGACGGGCCGTTGACCGGGCAGGCGGGCATCTTCCAGTCGTCGGCATGCACGCGTGACGGCGTGGACCAGACCTTGCCGTCGAAACGCGTGGCGTAGATGTCGCGGATCTCGGCCTTGCTGCGGCCGCGATACACCAGCACCGCGCCATCGCCGATGGCGGCGGCGTCGGTCTGACAACAGTCGCAGGTCATCGCGTCGATCTCGGCCGCGGCGCTGGCCCGCAGATTCGCGTCGAACACCGCCGCGCGCAGCGTCATCTCACCACCACCGCGGCTGTCGTCGTGGCCGCTGTCGCCATGACCCTCGTGGCCACCGTCCTGCTGAGCGCCGGCACCGTGCGTGTTGCGGCCATCGAGCCAGGCCACGCCGATGCTGCCGTCGTCCTGCGGCCACATCGACACGAAACCGTGTTCGGTCTGCGTATCGTCGTCATGGACTTTGCGCGGCGCGCTCCAGTTCATGCCGTGGTCGAGCGAGCGCACCAGCATCACGTCGTAGGCGTAGGGCGCGTCGGAGGACTTCTGCAGCCAGTGCGCCCACAGCGCGCGGTCGGCGGTGGCGGCGATATGCGGGGTGTCGGCCCAGTTGGTGAACATCGAATTGCCGATCGCCACGGTGCGTGGACCTTCCCAGTGGCCGTCCGGGTAGAACTCGGCGAACTGGAACGCCGGCCGGCGCCCGCTGGCGCTGTTGATCCAGCTCAGCAGCACGCGGCCATCGGGCGCGAGCGCCAGATCCGGCTGCGCCGAGCCGGGCATCGCCGGCACCGGCCAGGCTTCGACGACCAGCTCGCCGGTGACGACGGGCTTCGGCGGGGCGGGTGTCTCGCCGCAGGCGGAGAGCAGGACGAGGGCGAGGACAGCGGTCGAGCGAAGGCGTGTGCGCATGGTCTTGGGGAACCTCTGAATAATGAGCTCGCCGTCATCCCGGCGAAAGCCGGGATCCAGGTTTATCAAAACTTGACTGAAGCGCTGGACCCCGGCTTTCGCCGGGGCGACGAGTTGTTCAGACCTTTCTTAGGGTACGTCATCCGATCCGCGGGAGCGGCGCCAGGGCTTAAGCCGCCGCGCCGCGCCGCTGGCGGGTCAGATGCACCAGCAGCAGCGAAATCGCCGCCGGGGTCATGCCCGGAATGCGCTGCGCCTGGCCCACGGTTTCGGGACGCACGCGTTCGAGTTTCTGCTGCACCTCGAACGACAGCCCGCGCACCGCCGCGTAGTCGAAACCTTCGGGAATGCCGGTGTGCTCATGACGCTGCTGCCGCGCGATCTCTTCGCGCTGCCGCGCGAGATAGCCGGAATACTTCGCTTCGATCTCGACCTGCTCGGCCACCGCGACATCCTCAACCGCCGGGCCGAGCATCGGCACGCTCAACAGCTTCGCGTAGTCGAGCTCGGGGCGACGCAGCAGATCCAGCGCGTGGGTTTCGCGGCTCAGTTCGATGCCCAGCGTTGCCACCGCCTCGCGGCCGAGCGCGTTGTTCGGCGACGCCCACAGCGCACCGAGGCGCCCGGTTTCGGCGACGACCGCATCGCGCTTGCACGCGAAGCGCTCCCAGCGCGCATCGTCGACCAGACCCAGATTGCGGCCGGCTTCCGTGAGGCGCAGATCGGCATTGTCTTCGCGCAGTTGCAGCCGGTATTCGGCGCGGCTGGTGAACATGCGGTACGGCTCTTTGGTGCCGTGGGTGATCAGATCGTCGATCAGCACGCCGATATAGGCCTCGTCGCGGCGCGGCGACCACGCGTCGAGACCGCGCGCGTGGCGCGCGGCGTTCAGCCCGGCGACCAGACCCTGCGCCGCCGCTTCCTCGTAACCGGTGGTGCCGTTGATCTGCCCGGCGAAGAACAGGCCGGACACCAGCTTGGTCTCCAGCGAATTCTTCAACCCCCGCGGGTCGAAGTAGTCGTATTCGATCGCGTAGCCGGCGCGGGTGATGTGCGCGCGCTCGAAGCCGCGGATGCTGCGCACCAGGGCGAGCTGCACGTCGAACGGCAGCGAGGTGGAAATGCCGTTGGGATAGATCTCGGTCACGTCGAGACCTTCGGGCTCGACGAAGATCTGGTGCGAAGCCTTCTCGGCGAAGCGCACCACCTTGTCCTCGATCGACGGGCAATAACGCGGGCCGATGCCTTCGATCTGGCCGCTGTACATCGGCGAGCGGTGCAGCGCGCCGCGGATGATCTCGTGGGTGCGCTCGGAGGTATGGGTGATCCAGCATGAGATCTGCGGCGGATGGTCGGCGGTGCTGCCCATGAACGAGAACACCGGGCGCGGATCGTCCCCGGGCTGCTCTTCCATCACGCTGTAGTCGAGACTGCGGCCGTCGATACGCGGTGGCGTGCCGGTCTTGAGCCGGTCGACCTGGAACGGGCGCTCGCGCAGTCGCGCGGCGAGCGTGGTCGCGGGCGGGTCGCCGGCGCGGCCGGCAGCGAACTGGGTTTCGCCGATATGGACTTTGCCCGCGAGGAAGGTGCCGGCGGTCAGCACCACCGCGGGCGCCTCGAAGCGCAGGCCGGTCTGGGTGATCGCGCCACGGACAGCATCGCCTTCGATAATGAGATCGTCGACCGCCGACTGGAACACCGTCAGGTTCGGCTGCGATTCCACCGCCCGCCGGACGAAGCTGCGGTAGAGCGCGCGGTCGGCCTGGCAGCGGGTGGCGCGCACCGCCGGGCCCTTCGACGCGTTCAGACGGCGCCACTGGATGCCGGCGGCGTCCGCGGCGCGGGCCATGACGCCGCCGAGCGCGTCGATCTCCTTGACCAGGTGACCTTTGCCGATCCCGCCGATGGCCGGATTGCAGCTCATCGCGCCGACGGTCTCGATGTTGTGGGTGAGCAGCAGCGTGCGCGCACCGGCGCGCGCGGACGCCAGCGCGGCCTCGGTGCCGGCATGGCCGCCGCCGATGACGATGACGTCGAAACGGTAGAAATCGTTCATCTGGGTACCTGTGGTCGCGGTCGTGGTCGCGATCTGGATGATGGCCGCATGCGGCATCGCGCCACCGTGCCTGCGGCGCATTCTAACGAATGGCGTTCCGGTGGGATCGCATGGCCGCAACCGCGACGCGAAAGTTGGCACGCTATCTGCTTATCCCAAGTGGCACTCAGCGCGGCATGCGCGAAAGCGCAGGCCGGGGTGGAACAGGGCTGGCCACGTGCGCGCTGAGGGAGCCAGGGGCCGAATGTCGGGGGACATTCGGCCCCTTTTTTTGTCTGTCGATTCCGGAGGGACACGATCTCAACCGACCCCGTCCATCGACCACGCACACGATCGAGCCGGAACAGGTTCGAGGGGCGATTCAAAGGGTTTGTGCGACATCCCGGTCAGTACACGGGGCCGTCGCTGCTGGTCTTGATAGACCTTATATAAGGTGCCGACGCCCGACGGGGAGCGGAACAGGGGGGATCCGGAATTCCCCGCCGGGGGTCGGCGATTCTTACCGTGATACGTCGGATTCCGACGCAGCCGGTCAGAGTGGTTTAGCTTGCGACCAATTCAGGCGCTTGGCAAGCGCTTTCAGGGCGTCGTATCGCGACGGGATTCTCGTTCCCGCGGTTCGATCCGCCGTTCGGGCGGCGAAGGCCGGGGAGATTCAATCCGCGGCCTCGGCGATTCCATCCGCGGCCGCGGTTGCGCCCCGGGCTCCGGCATTGAAACAGGCGCGCGACGCACCTGCGGCACCGCACCGGGCTGTCTGTCGCCGCCGCCACTCAGGCCCGGCTGCGTAACCATGATCCGGCGCTGCGGACGATCGTCCCGCACCACTCTGGCAGGCGGGCTGCCGGGCATCGGGATCGCATCGACAGGGCGACGACGCCGATCAAGATGCCGCCACGGGCCGCCATCGCGGTCGCGATCGCCGATCTGCGGGCCGCCGTTGCCGGGCGGCGGATCGATCACGCCGGGCGGCGGCGTGCCCGGTGGGATGACGGGCGGACGCGGATCGCGCGGTCTGCGGTGCGGATAGGGGTAGTACGAATACGGGAAACCGTAGCGGAAATGGTCGTAGCGGTAGGGGAAACCGAAACGCGAATAGGGCGTGTGACCGTAGCCGAACCCATAGCCAAAGCTGCCGTACCAGCCGCCCGGATAGCCATAACCTATCGAGCCGTACGGTGCGCCGTAGACGTCGTGATACTGCACCGACGGCTCGGAATAGTAATAGTCGCCGCCCTGATCGTCGCGATATGCGTAGGTACTGACGCAGCCGGTCAGAATCAGTGCGGAGAGTGTCGCAAGCAGACCAAGACGGAACATGGCGGTACCCCTGAGTGAGCATTGCCGACGGGATCGGCCCGTTGGAGTATCGAGCATCTACCCGCCGCATTGAACCCGTCCTTAAGAAATCCGTGCGCTGCGTCAATGGATTGCCGCATGAGCGACCGGACAACGCGTCTATCGTTCACATTGGACAGGTCGACGCAGGCCTCCACGACCTGCCCGCACGCGGACAACCGCCGCTCGGCGTGCGCGATCCCGGCAACGCATGCCGGGCACGCCGGTACCAACGGCACCGGGCCGACGAGATAGCGCCTGTTACGATGACGGGATGACCGCTGCCGTACCGACCTTGCCCGACTTCGCCGCCGTGCTCTCGGCCGCGGCGCGGATCGCCCCGCACGCCCAGCGCACCCCGGTGCTGCGCTCGCGGTCGCTCGACGACATCGCCGGCTGCGAACTCCACTTCAAGTGCGAGAACCTGCAGCGGGTCGGCGCCTTCAAGTTCCGTGGCGCTTGCAATGCGATCTTTTCGCTGGATGACGCTGCCGCCGCGCGCGGCATCGTGACCCAGAGTTCCGGCAATCACGGCGCCGCGGTGGCCCTGGCCAGCCGCCTGCGCGGCGTGCCCGCGACCGTAGTGGTGCCCGAGGGCGCACCGGCGGTGAAACTGAAGGCGATCGCCGGCTACGGCGCGACCATCGTCCGCTGCGCGCCGACCATGGCCGCCCGCGTCGCCGCCGCGGACGCGCTGGTCGCCGAAAGCGGCGGGCATCTGGTGCATCCCTTCGACGACAGCGACGTGATCGCCGGGCAGGGCACGGTGGCGCTGGAACTGTTGCGCAGCGAACCGGATCTCGACGCGCTGCTGGCGCCGGTCGGCGGCGGCGGCCTGCTTTCGGGCTGCGCGCTGACCGCGCGCACGCTCCGACCGGATCTGGAGATCCTGGGCGCGGAGCCCGCAGGCGCGGCCGATGCGTACGCCTCCCTGCAAGAAAACCGCTGCATCACCGACATGACCCCGAACACCATCTGCGACGGCCTGCGCGGGCATCTCGCGCCGCGCACCCTGGCGCTGCTGCAGCGTCACATCGATGGCATCCTGGTCATCGACGACGACGCGGTGATCGAAGCGATGCGGTTGCTGTGGGAGCGACTCAAGCTGGTGGTCGAACCTTCCGGCGCGATCGCGTTCGCCGCGGTGCTGCGCCATCGCGACCGCTTCGCGGGGCGCAGCGTCGGCATCGTGATTTCCGGCGGCAACGTCGATCTCGACACCCTGCCCTGGCAGACACAGGCATGAGCCGCAACGCGCTGCCGCCGTTGATCCAACGCGCGTCGGGAAAGCGCCGCAAGCGCGGCGGCATGTTCCGCTGGCTGCGACGCCTGCTGTTGCTGTTGATCCTGTGGCTGTGCGGCGTGGCGCTGTACATCATGCATGTCGGCGGTCGCGACGAGGCCGCCGGCGACCAGGTCAGCGCCGATACCATCATCGTACTCGGCGCCGCCGCCTACGACGCGCGGCCGTCGCCGGTGTTCGAGGAGCGCATCCGCCACGGCATCGATCTCTACAAGCGCGGACTGGCGCCGACTCTGATCTTCACCGGCGGCTTCGGCGGCAACGGCGCACGGTTCTCGGAATCGCAGGTCGCCCGTCGCTATGCGCTGCGCCGCGACGTGCCCGCCAGCGCGATCATGATCGAAACCGTTTCGCGCAACACCCGCGAGAACCTGAGCGAAGCGGCGGCGCTGATGCGCAAACGCAAACTCGGCCGCGCGATCGTCGTGAGCGACCCATTGCACATGTCGCGCGCGCTGCGGATCTGCGGCGAAGTCGACATCGCCTGCCTCGGCTCACCCACGCCGACCAGCCGCTACCGCAGCTTCGACACCCGCTGGCGATTCCTGCTCAGCGAGGTGTACTTCTTCCACCGCGACCTGTTCGTGTCGCCGCGCTGAACCGCTTCCAGGAGCACTCTCCATGATCATCGACGGCACCCGCGCGCACGACCGCGCCACCACGCTCATCCTCGGCTACTACGCCGCCTTCAACCGCGGCGACTGGGCCGCGATGCTGGCGCTGCTCACCGACGACGTGGCCCACGACCTCAACCAGGGCGCGCGCGAAACCGGCCGCGACGCCTTCGCCGCCTTCCTCGCGCGCATGGACCGCAGCTACCGCGAACAGCTGCGCGACATCGTGGTGATGGCCTCGCCCGACGGCGCCCGCGCCGCCGCCGAATATGTCGTGCATGGCGAATACCTCATTGCCGATGAAGGTTTGCCGCCCGCGAACGGCCAGAAGTATGTGCTGCCCGGCGGCGCGTTCTTCGATATCGTGTTTCCCGATGGCGGCTCAGGCAGGATCGCGCGGGTCACGAACTACTACAACCTGCAGGATTGGATCGCGCAGGTGATTTGAGGGGGCTGCTCGCCTGTTTGCGAATTCGCTGATATTCGCCACTTCGCCAGACCGCGCACCCTCCGCAATTTCGACATCCGCAGCATCGGGCGTGCTCAAACACATGGATTGGGAGCAGCGATATCCATCAAAAAAGGCAACTGCAGAGCTTCCGCGCTGCGCGCGGGTCACTTTCTTTGGCGCAAAGAAAGTAACCAAAGAAAACACTCAGTGCCGGGGCAAATCTGCCATCTGAAATATGGTCGGGATTTTTCTATGAGGCATCCTGCCTCATAGAAAAACGGCGCACGTCCTGTGCGCCGCCCTTTGGGTCTGGAACTGCAAATCAGCGACGCGATGACGGTCATATCGATGGGACGATAACTTATATGCCTTAGCTTGATCGACTGCTCGAAGCTCTGCAAGACTCAGCCTGGCCGTTATTTTTTGGCTGAAATTTCAGGCATTCGGCAGGTAATAGAACACGAACCCATGCACCCTCAACCGCTCAAATCTGGCGACATCGGAATCCCCGAACAGTGCACTCAACGCGTCGAGATCGGCGATGTCAGCATCGAGCACATGCCTGCCAAGTTCAAGAGCACCGACATTGAACGCGGATGCGAGAGAACAGCTTCCTTCCGATGTTGCTCCAATGAATACGTTGGTAATCACCGTTGTTCCATGCGGGACGGTTGCATACAAGTCCGGCGCATACTCGAGCGCAGGCAGGACCGCTTGTGAGAAATGACCAACCGCAATGACCTGCGCATCCAATCCCATCAAATTTTCCTCTTTCGTAACCCGGGTAAGCGCAACGCGCGCACCCGGGGATGAGTCACTTCAACCTCTCCGAAGAATCCCGCGTACGGCCTTCGGTTTTACCCGGCCTGCTTCGCCGCAAGCATCGCGCCCATGCGCTCATGGATCATGGCAATCGCTTTGAGCGGACGGATCATGACCTTGAACTCGACGACCTTGCCCGCCTCGTTCCACTTGATGATGTCGACCCCGTTGACCAATACCCCGTCGATCTCCGTCTCGAATTCCAGCATCGCATCGGATGGGCCGATGATCTCGCGCACGTAGCGAAAGCTCGAGTTGAAGAACACCTGGAATGCCGCGGCGATATAAGCCTTCGCAAGAGGCTTGCCGCGTTGTGGCGTATGGACGACCGGCGAGAAGAACACGGCATCATCGGCCAGGAGCTCATCCAGGCCGGAAGGATCGACGGATTCGACAAGCCGGTGCCATGTCTCGATGGGATGCGGGTTCATTGCGTTGATTCACCTTCGATGGGGTTCATGACGCCTCGCGCCGATTCGGCCCTATCCACAGGGCGATGCCGGATATTGATCCGTGATCTTCAAACGTGTCAATCAACGCTCGTCAACAGCAACCGCGTCGTTCTTAGCCCGGGTAAGCGCAACGCGCGCACCCGGGATGGAGTCAAGCTCAACCTCTCCGAAGATTCGCGGGTGCGGCCTTCGGCCTTACTAGGGCTACTTGCTACCTCTTACTTCTAGACACAACATCGATAACTTTTTCAAGCAATTCCAGCTCATTTTTCTCAAGTTTTCTAGACTCCAAGATCTCAGTCGAATGGTCTTTCGAAATCACACCCGCTTTGGAAAAGAAGGATTCGCTTTTAACAAAATCAATCGGGTCAAATGGCTTTCCGCTGTCGGCGGCGAGCCGAATTAATGCAAGAGTCTCCTCGCGGTTTCGCTTTATAGCTTCGTAGTAGCGAAACTCATCCATTGCGGATCGATACTGTCGTAAGAAGAAAAAAGCCACTAGCTCAATGAAGAAAAGTATTCCGAAATTCGGAGCGAACGCGATCATCAACAGCATTGTATCCGGGGATTTAGAATAATCTGAGAACTTCGGGGTTTGAGAGTAGAAGAAGGCCAGACCAGAGAATGCTACAAATACCCCGACGAGCAGGTAAACACCAGCTCTGCTGTAAATGCTTTGTGAAAGTCGACGCGAACTCGATGCATAGTAAGCGAATAGTTTCGTGGCTTGAGCTTGCGAAAGTTCTTCCGTGCTCAGTGAGTCAGAGAGGAGGCGAATCTCGGCATTTTGAATTTCTGTCCCTTCAGTTCGTGCTTGCAATTGTTCTGGCAACTCAAGTTGCCTTTGTGCGCGCCTGCGCCGGACAGACTCAAGAGGAAATGCGCCAAAAATGAGCCGGAAAACAAATGGGAATACAAGCACAAGGAAAGCGGCGAGAAACTCTAAATAACGAAAATCGAATATTTTTGACAGAGAGACTCCTGTCGTGGCCATCTCAAACAACGGTCTTCCAGCAACAATAATCGAAAATGCCATCCACAGGTACACTTCAATGACGCGATTAAACCCTTCACGCCGCCAGACATATTTAATAGCTTTTTCGCTACGGTCTGACCTAGTTTCGGCTTCTATTTCCATAGTGGTGATTTCCTTATGATGCCTAACGCCTGAGTTAAGCCGCCCCCGCAGCCGGGTGGCGGCCACGTGCTAGCGTAGGCACGTGGCCGACGCCACGATGTGGGATCGACTTGAACGAATTGTTAGGGGGCGACTGGTAGGTTGCTTTTACTTTGCCCGATGTCAAATATTGCAGTATCAAGAACAAATGTCTCACGCATCGTATCTGCTGTCATGGAAGTGGTCAGCAGCTCTCTTTGGATTAATGACTCAACGGCGGTGCTGGATATTGGAAGTTTGTTTACCTGTGACCAAGTTAGGACGCATCCGCCAGCATTAACGAAGGCTAGAACAACATTTTTCTCATCGCTGCTTAGGCGGGAATAAGTGATTTCAGCTTCTTCTCTTTCAGCATTTTTCTTTGCAGCGCGGTTGGCTTTCCCGTGTAGCCAAGTAGCGACTAGACGAAATATAGGAAAAGAAATTATGAATCCAAAAGCTGAAACAACCCAGTCATTAAATATTGCATAGACAGCTAAGCCAATGATTCCGGCTAACGATGTCGCAACGCTACGACCGAAGTCCGTTTCGGCATAGATACGATCTATCCATTTATCGACTTCTTTCATTTAGCCCCCTAACGTCTATTCGACCCCATCCGAGGTCGGTACCGGATATTGATCCGAGACATTCAAGGCTGTCAACGAAAACCCATCAATGGCTAACAACGATAACCGCAGCCTGACTCGCTTACTCAACCCTACGCCTCACCGGAATCCCACTCGCCGGAAACCTGGCCACATCTTCCCCGCTTTCCCGAATCGGCACCCCATGCTCCGGCGCCCACGCCAGCGCCGAGATGATTTCCCAGGTCGCAGGCAAGCGATCATTGTCGCGAAACGTTTCGTAGGCATTCGCCGCGGCGGCGAAGCGCGCCTTGCCGGTCAGCGTGTGCCGGCGCGCGTGCAGGGCGTTGGTGGCGCCGATGGCGCGCAGTTCGCGCATCAGTGCGGGCAGGTCGGCGTAGCGGGTGGTGAGTTCGTCGCGGTCGAGCACCGGGTTGCGGAAGCCGCTGGCGATGAGCGCGTCGCCGAACTGCGCGATCGAGGCGAACGGGCTGACGTGCGGCACGGCGTCGGCCTGGGCGAAGGCGCCGCGCAGTTCGTATAGCGTGTCTGGGCCGAAGGTGGAGACCACCAGCATGCCGCCGGGTTTGAGCACGCGGCGGAAGCCGGCGAACACCGCGGGCAGATCCTCGATCCACTGCAGGCACAGATTCGAGAACAACACATCGACGCTGTGGTCGGCCAGCGGCAGCGCGCGCGCGTCGGCGCAGATGCGCGCGGGCCTGCGTGCGGGCATCCCCGCGAGCAGGCGCGAGAGCGCACCGGGCAGCGCGCGCGCGAAGGCCGAGGTTTCGGCGTCGTGCTGGCGCAGCATCGGCAGCGCGAGATCCAGCGCGAGCACCTGCGCTTTCGGCCAGCGTTGCTGCAGCGCGCGCGAGGCGTGGCCGGGGCCGCAGCCCAGATCGACGACGAGCGACGGCGTCTGCGCATCGCCTTCGCGGCCCTCGGCGTAGTAGTCGAGTGATTCGAGCAGCCACGATTCGACTTCGCGCTGCAGCTTCGCGGCGTCGGCGTAGCTGGCGGATGCGCGCGAGAACGCGCGACGGACCTGGCGCGGGTCGAACAATGCGGTCATCGCGTTGCGCTGCTTGTCGGGACGTCGGACAGGAATGCGGAGACATGCGCGACGACATCATCGACATGGGTGAGGAACGGCGCATGCCCGGCATGCTCGATCTGCGCGAAGGTCGCGTGTGCGTGGCCGGCCTGTTCGATCATCGCCACCGCTTCGCGCATCGCACGCGGGTCGACCAGACGGTCGCGACGGCCGGCGATCCACAGACTCGGCACGCGCAGCTGCGACAGCAACGGACGCTGATCGGCGGTTTCGAGCATGCGCAGGCCGTCGACCAGCACGCGTGCCGCGGGCTCGCCGCGCGAGAACAGTTCAGCGCGCAGCTCGCGCATCTCTTCTTTCGCGTGATCGGAGCCGAAGGCCTCCAGCGCGACGAAGCGGTCGAGCGTGGCGCGATAGTCGTCGCTCAAGCCCTTGGCGAAATCGCGGAAGATCTCCGCCGACACGCCGTAACGCCAGTCGGGGCCGCGCACGAAACACGGGCTGCTGCACAGCGCGATCAGCGCCGGCACGCGCGCGGGGTCGCGCACCGCTGCATGCAGCGCGAACATGCCGCCCAGCGACCAGCCCAGCCACGGCGCTGCCGGCGTCTGCGCGTGGATGGCGTCGCAGACCGCGTCGAATTCGAGCGGGGTTTCGTGGTCTCCACTCAGGCCATGGCCGGGCAGATCGATCACATGCAGCGTGTGACGGTCGCGCAGGCGTTCGACCAGCGCGGCGAACACGCCGCCGTGCATGGCCCAGCCGTGCAGCAGCACCAGCGGCGGGCCGTCGCCGCTGACGGTCATGTGCAGACGTTCGCTCATGGTTGCGGCGCGGGTGGCGGCAGTGCAGGGCTTCGCGCCGTGCGGATCATCGGTTCGAGCGTGCTCCACTGCGCGCCGATGTCGCGCGCGAACCCGTGGGTGATGCGGCGGCGCCAACGCGGCTGGCGGCGGACCAACTGGATGCGTTCGACCAGCCAGGCTTCGTCGAAGCCCGCCCATTCGCCGGCCACGCTCATCAGGTTCCAGTAGAGCGCCGGATGCACGTCGTACATCAGCATCTCGTGCAGCTCATCCAGCGAGTACGGCGATGCCGCCAGCGTGCGCACGATGTATGCATGCGACAGCGTGACATCGGTATCGAGATAGAGGTCCGACAGCGCGTTCCAGACCGGGATGCGTGCGTCGTCGTCAGTCGCGACTTCCGTCGCGCCCACAGGGGCCGCAGCCGGCCTCATGCCACCGCGGTACCCGCGCTGTAGCCCATTTCCACCGCGTCGCGCGCCCAGCTCAGGGCGTCGACCAGCGAATCGACTTCGGCCTGGGTGTGCAGCGAGGACAGGGTGATGCGCAGCCGCGAGCGGCCGTCGGGCACGGTGGGTGGGCGGATCGCCGGCACCCAGAAGCCCTGCGCTTCGAGCGCGGTGGTGATGGCCATGGCGCGTTTTTCGTCGCCGCACATCAGCGGTTGGATCGGGGTGCTAGACGGCAGCAGCGGCAGATCGCGGAACAGGGCGGTGCTGCGGAAATGCGCGATCAGGCTCTGCAGCTTCTCGCGGCGCCAGTGGTCGCGACGCGCCAGCTTCACCGCGGCCAGGCTGGACGCGGCCTGTCCCGGCGGCAGTGCGGTGTTGTAGATGTAGGGGCGTGCGGTTTCGGCGAGATGGCCGATGATGTCGTCGCTGCCCAGCACCACCGCGCCGTAGCCGCCGAGCGCCTTGCCCAGCGTGGCCAGCTGGAGCACGCCGGACGCGTCCAGCCCGGCATCGGCGACGCAGCCGCGGCCCTCGGGGCCGACCACGCCGACGCCATGGGCGTCGTCGACATAGATCAGGGCCTGCTGCACGCGCGCGACCAGCGACAGTTCGCGCAGCGGGGCGACATCGCCGTCCATGCTGAACACGCCGTCGGTGGCGAGCATCGCCACGCCTTCGGGCACGGTGCGCAGCTGGCGCAGCGCGCCTTCGGGATCGAGATGCGGATACCGGCGCAGCTTGCAGCCGGCGAGACGCGCGGCGTCGATCAGGCTGGCGTGGTTGAGCCGGTCCTGCACGCAGACGTCGTCTTCGGTCAGCAGCGCCTGCATCACCGCGAGATTGGCGAGATAGCCGCTGCCGAACAGCAGCGCGCGCGGCGCGCCCAGCCAGTCGGCGAGTTCGCGCTCCAGCGCGTCGTGGCTGGCGAAATGGCCGCAGACCAGATGCGATGCGCCGCTGCCGGCACCGTCGCGGGCGGCGGTGTTCTGCAGCGCATCGACGACCGCGAAGTGCTGCGACAGGCCGAGATAGTCGTTGCCGCAGAAATTGGTGAGCCAGCGGCCGTCGACTTCGTAGCGCACGCCGTCGCGCCGGGTGATGGTGCGTCGCTGGCGAACGCGGCCCTGCATCGCACGTTGCACGCGGGCGGCGAGGATACGTTCGGTCAGGCGCGGACGGGTCATGGCGGACTGCTCGGTCGGGCGGCGCGGTCAGGCTGCTTGGAAGCAGGGAGGTGTGGTCTCGCCAGCATCGGCGGCAGTGGTGTCGAGAGGATTCGTATCGAGAATATCGGCATGCACGGTGCCGGCGGTTTCCACCACCGCCATCGGCTTCAGGCCCAGACGTTCGAACAGCGCGAGGTCGCGCTCGGTGTCGGGGTTGCCGGTGGTCAGCAGCTTCTCGCCGTAGAAGATCGAGTTGGCGCCGCCGAGGAAGCATAGCGCCTGCAGCTCGTCGCTCATCGTTTCGCGGCCGGCCGACAGCCGCACCATCGATTTCGGCATCATGATCCGCGCCGCGGCAATGGTGCGGACGAATTCGAACGGGTCCAACTCGGTCGTGCCGTGGAGCGGCGTGCCTTCCACCTGCACCAGGCGGTTGATCGGCACCGAATCCGGATGCGCCGGCAGGTTCGCCAGGGTCTGCAGCAGGCCGGCACGCTGGCGGCGGCTCTCGCCCATGCCGACGATGCCGCCGCAGCAGGTCTTCATGCCTGCGTCGCGCACGTGGCCCAGGGTGTCCAGGCGGTCCTGCAGTTCGCGGGTCTGGATGATGTCGCCGTAGAACTCGGGCGCGGTATCCAGATTGTGGTTGTAGTAATCCAGACCGGCTGCCTTCAGCGCAGTGGCCTGTTCGCCGCTGAGCATGCCGAGCGTGGCGCAGGTTTCCAGCCCCAGCGCCTTCACTTCGCTGATCATGGCGGCGACCTTCGGGATATCGCGGTCCTTCGGCGAGCGCCACGCGGCGCCCATGCAGAAGCGCGAGGCGCCGGCGGCCTTGGCCTGCCTGGCCTTCTCCACCACCGCCTCGGTCTCCATCAGCTTGGTGGCTTCGACGCCGGTGTTGTAGCGCTGGGCCTGCGGGCAGTAGGCGCAGTCCTCGGGACAACCGCCGGTCTTCACCGACAGCAGCGTGCTGACCTGGACTTCGCTGGGATCGAAATGGTCCCGGTGGACCTCGCCAGCGCGCTGCAGCAGCACCGGAAACGGCAGCGCGAACAGCGCCTCGACCTCGGTGCGGCTCCAATCGTGGCGCGGGGGTGCGGGAAGACTGACAGCTGGCATCGGGGTTTCCTGACGGACACGGCGCAGTGGGACAGGCAGTCTGGAAAGCATGAACAGCGCTGTCAACCTTATCTATCGCCAACGCCTCCGCCTGCGTCTCGCCGGACTGCTGGATCGGCTGTGGCCGGCGCACTGCCTGGTCTGCGGAGAAGCCGGTGGAGCCGGCCGCCTGGCCCTGTGCCCGGCCTGCAGCCGCGGCCTGCCCTGGAACCGCAGCGCCTGCCTGCGCTGCGGCCTGCCCTTGCCCTTGCCAGCCGATGCCTGCGGCCACTGCCAACGCCGGCCGCCGCCGCTGGCCGAAACCCGGGCGGTGTTCCGCTACGAAACCCCGCTGGACCGGCTGCTGCCGCGGCTGAAGTTCCACAACGACCTCGCCGCCGGCCGGCTGTGCGGCGAACTCATGGCCAGCGCCCTGGCCGACGCCGGGCGCCCCGACGCCCTGATCCCGCTGCCGCTGCACGCCAGCCGCCTGCGCGAACGCGGTTTCGATCAGGCGCTGGAATTGGCCAGACCGCTGGCCGGCGCCCTGCGCCTGCCGCTGCGGGACGATGCGCTGCTGCGGGTGCGCGGGACCGCGCCGCAATCGCGGCTGGATGCCGTGGCCCGGCGCCGCAACCTGCGTCGCGCGTTCGTGCTGCGACCGGGGATCACATTGCCGGCGCACGTCGCGCTGGTCGACGACGTGATGACCACCGGCGCGACCCTGCATGCCGCCGCCGATGCGCTGCTGCGCGCGGGCGTGGAACGGGTGGATGCGTGGGTGTGCGCCCGGGTGGCGTGATGGCGCGCCGCGTTACTAGCGATATTGCCGTGGCGGCGGCGGTGGCGGGGGCGGAGGAGGCAGCGGTTCGCCGGGACGCCGCGGCGGCGAAGCGGGCTCCGGCGGCGGGGGCGGCGGGGGCGGCGGTTCCACGATGGGCTCGCAGATCAGGCAACGGCCGAGCGGACCATTGCGGCGACGCTTGGCGGAAGCGAGGATCCTGCGGATCTCCGCCAGCCTCGCAGTCACCAAGGGCGTGCGCGGGGCTCCGTAGCGTTCGGCCAATGGATACAAGGCTTCCGCGCTCTCCACCGGCCCGCCGGCAAGATTCAGCGTCGCCCAGTCCATCAGCAGATTCGCGACGACCGCATCCTTGGGCTTCACGAATAACATGCGCTCGTGCAGCTGATAGTTGAATGCCTTATCCAAAGCGTGAGGACTGACCGGACGGCCGTCGTTGCCGGGCGGGTACGTCGCTGGCAACGCAGGCAGCAGCGCGCTGTCGAAACGCACACCCGCAATGGAACGGGTGTCCAGATATCGCGGATCGCGCTTGAGCGCGATCTTCGCCTCGAGAATTCGTGCATGCAGCCATTCCGTGCCTTCATGCTCGGCGGCATTGCGCTGGATACCGATGCGGATCCACTGCAGCGCGATATCGTCCGATCCGACGAGTTCCAGCGCGGTGCCCAGATTGGCGGCGGTTTCGTGACGCCCCGGAAAACGTTTCTCGATGGCGACGAACAACCGGATCGCTTCGACCATGCGCCCTTGGCGGATGAGGTTCACGCCGAGGTCGTTGTGGTTCCCGAAATCCGGTTTCTCGCGCACGGCCTTCGCCAGCCGCAGCGAGTCCTCGTCCAGAAATTTGCGGTAATGCGTATTGCCGGTCCGGGTCAGATGCTCCACCAATTCATCGCCGGCATACCAGCCGGGCATGAACCGATGCCCGCTGCGATCGGTCCCGATCGTATTGATGCACGCCAACACCGACGGCGACACCAGCAGCGCCGCCAACAGCCATCCTTTCTTCATCCGGACTCTCCGCGACCCGTCTTCACTGTTCGACATCAGAACCGGAGCCGCGCATCAGCGCAAGGCGTTCACCACTCGAACAACTTGAAATACACCGGCGACACATCCTTGTCCTCGTCGAGGCGGCCGTCGCCGTTGCGGTCGTAGAGGTAGAACGCCGGGCCACGCTTGGGCTGGACCTTCACGACGCGGAGCTGGCCGGCGACGCGGTATTCGGTGATCTCGTCGCCATTGGGCTGGATCTTGGTCGCGGCGACGGCGTCGGCGGGGATGTCGGTATTGGTGGCGTCGGCGCTGCCGCCGGTGGTGGCGCAACCGCCGAGGGCAAGCAGCAGGGGCAGTACGAGCAGGGTCGAACGGCGCATGGCGGTCTCCAGCGGATGGGAGGGCCGATTATGCGCCGCGGGGCGTGAACCCTGCGTGCCGCTGGCGGCGGTCCGGCGGCCGGGAGGCGCGGAGTAGAATCCGCCCATGACACGACTCGTACTGATCGACGGTTCCTCCTACCTGTTCCGCGCGTTCCACGCGCTGCCGCCGCTGAGCAATGCCCAGGGCGAGCCCACCGGTGCGCTGTTCGGCATCGTCAACATGCTGCGCGCCCATCTCAAGGAAAAACCGGAGTACATCGCCTTCGTGGTCGATGCCTCCGGCCCGACCTTCCGCGACGACCTGGACCCGCAGTACAAGGCCAACCGCCCGCCGATGCCCGACGATCTGCGCGCGCAGATCGAGCCGATGATGAAAATCGTAGAAGCCCTGGGCTTCCCCATCCTGCGTGTGCCGGGCGTGGAAGCCGACGACGTGATCGGCACGCTGGCGGTGCAGGGCGCCGCCGACGGTCTGAACGTCACCATTTCCACCGGCGACAAGGATTTCGCGCAGCTGGTGCGCCGGCTCGACAACGGTGCCGGTGTGGCGCTGGTCAACACCATGAGCGGCAGCCGGCTCGACAGCGACGAGGCGGTGATGGCGAAGTTCGGCGTGCGCGCCGACCAGATCGTCGATCTGCTGTCGCTGATGGGCGACAGCGTCGACAACATCCCCGGCGTCGACAAATGCGGGCCGAAGACCGCGGCGAAATGGCTGGCCGAATACGGCACGCTGGAGAACGTCATCGCCAACGCCGATGCGATCAAGGGCAAGATCGGCGAGAACCTGCGCGCGGCGCTGCCGCGGCTGCCGCTGAACCGGCAGCTGGCGACGATCAAGCTCGATGTCGCCCTGGACGGCGGCCCGACCACGCTGGCGCTGCGCGAACCGCACGTCGACGACCTGCGGGTACTGTACGCGCGCTACGGCTTCAACCAGGCGCTGAAGGAACTCGGCGGCCGCGACGGGGCCGCCACCGCATCCGCCGAGCTGGCCGGAATGCGCAACACCGCCGCGGGCTACGCGCGTACCGCAGCTGTCCATGACGAAGCGCTGGACCCCGCGCTGGCGGAGAAAGGCACGTACGAGACCGTGCAGACCCGCGAACAGCTGGACGCGTGGATCGCCCGGCTCGACGGCGCCGGGGAATTCGCGTTCGACACCGAAACCGATGCCCTCGACGCGATGCGGGCCAATCTGGTCGGCCTGAGCTTTTCCGCCGAACCCGGCAGCGGCTGCTACATCCCGGTCGGCCACACCTATCCGGGCGCGCCGGCGCAGCTCGACCTGCGCGAGACGCTCGACGCGCTGCGTGCGCTGTTGGAAAGCGCGCAGCACCGCAAGCTCGGCCAGCACGGCAAATACGACATCCACGTGCTCCGCCGCCACGGCGTGGCCATAGACGGCTACGCCGACGACACCATGCTGGAAAGCTTCATCTGGAATTCCAGCGCGAGCCGCCACGACATGGATTCGCTGGCCAAGCGCTATCTCGGCTACGACACCATCAAGTTCGAGGCCGTGGCCGGCAAGGGCGCGAAGCAGATTCCCTTCTCGGAAGTGGCGATCGACGACGCCACCACCTACGCCGCCGAGGATGCCGACATCACCCTGCGCCTGCATCGCGTGCTGTCGGCGAAGCTGGCGGAGATCCCCTCGCTGCAGACGGTCTATCGCGAGATCGAGATCCCACTGGTCCAAGTGCTGACGCGGATGGAGGCCAACGGCATCCTGATCGATGCCGACGAGCTGCGGCGACAGAGTGTGGATCTGGCGCGGCGGATGCTCGCCGCGCAGCAGAAGGCGACCGAGCTGGCGGGGCGCACCTTCAATCTCGACTCGCCCAAGCAGCTGCAGGCACTGCTGTTCGACGAACTGAAGCTGCCGGCGCTGGTGAAAACGCCGACCGGCCAGCCGTCGACGAACGAGGAAGCGCTGGAAGCCATCGCCGACCAGCACGAGCTGCCGCGGATCATCCTGGAGTATCGCGGTCTCGCGAAACTGCGCAGCACCTACACCGACAAGCTCTCGGAAATGGTGAACCCGGACACCGGCCGTGTGCACACCAGTTATCACCAGGCCGGCGCGGCCACCGGCCGCTTGTCGTCCAACGATCCGAACCTGCAGAACATCCCGATCCGCACCGAGGACGGCCGCCGCATCCGCAAGGCGTTCATCGCGCCGCCGGGCCGCAAACTGATCGCCTGCGACTACTCGCAGATCGAACTGCGGATCATGGCCCATCTGTCGGAAGATCCGGCGCTGGTCCGCGCGTTCGCGTCCGGTGCGGATATCCACCGCGCCACCGCCGCGGAAGTGTTCGGCAAACCGCTGGACGAGGTGAGCGGCAACGAGCGCCGCGCCGCCAAGGCGATCAACTTCGGCCTGATGTACGGCATGAGCGCGTTCGGCCTGGCGAAACAGCTCGATATCGGCCGCGGCGAGGCGCAGGACTACATCGCGCTGTACTTCAACCGTTATCCCGGCGTGCGCGAGTTCATGGAGCGCACCCGCAAGGAGGCGCACGAGCGCGGTTTCGTCGAGACCGTGTTCGGCCGCCGGCTGTATCTGGACAACATCAACGCGCGCAACCAGGGCCTGCGCGCCGGCGCCGAGCGCGCCGCGATCAACGCGCCGATGCAGGGCACCGCCGCCGACATCATCAAGCGGGCGATGATCGATATCGACCACTGGATCGCCGGGCACGCCGAGAAGGCGAAGATGCTGCTGCAGGTGCACGACGAACTGGTGTTCGAAAGCGACGTGGACTTCGTCGACACCCTGGTGCGCGAGGCGACCACGCGGATGGCGGCGGCGGCCGGGCTGCGGGTGCCGCTGGTGATCGATTCGGGCGTGGGCGACAACTGGGATGAGGCGCACTGAACCGCCGCGCGTCGGGTTCGCTGCGACTGGCGACGCGTTTGTCGGGGTCGTGTCACTGAAAGCTGGCCTCCGCGGATCGGGCAAACCGGGAAAAACCGCGCACGGAGCCCTCCGCGCATGGTGATGGGTTCGCCGCCGCGGTGGTTTGAAGTGCATTTTGCGCAGTATGATCCTGCCAGTTCAGACAGGTTTTTCAGCTGTATTTACCGATAAATGAACGAACGATGCACCAGCAGTGAATCGACCCTGAATCCGACATGCCGATAAGCGGAAATTTTACGAACTAACCCCTCTGTCCATGGTCAACTTGCTTGCGACGGATGCAACGTCCGTCGCAGACCACCTCCTCCCCTGGGGTGGTCGCCGGAACGTAAGACTCTCCCCAAGTCCCGTTCCCAGCCCCGCCGGTTCCCCCACCTGCGGGGCTTTTTATTGTCTGCGATTTGTCGAAGACGCTGAGTGGTCCCACTGGTAGAGCAGGACGCGCGTAGACGGTTCTTCCCAGCGTCGCCAGGCGACCCCGCTTCACTCCTCCCCGGAACGCCCGGATGCGCCTGCGACCGACGTGCGGGGACTGCCGCCGAGCGCCTTCGCCAGCGCGATCTCGTTCCGGCGCTGCGCCAGTTCGGCCTGCGACAGCGCATCCTCGGCGCCCAGCCGCGCCTGCTGCGCGTCCAGCCACTGCCGCAGCGTCGCGCTGCCGGCGCGGTAGCGCAGCGCATACAGGCGCTCGGCCTGTTCTGCGGCCTTCGCCGTGTCGCGCGCCGCCGAGATCTGCGCCTGCAGCGATGCGCGCGCCGCAGCGGCGGTCTCGACCTCGCCGATGGCTTCGACCAGTCGCTGTACGAAGGCTTCGGCGGCGATGTCGTAGTCCTTGCGCGCCACCGCGATCCGCAGCCGGGTGCCGTTGACGTCGAGAAAGGGCAGCAGCAGGCTGCGGGTCAACGTCCGCACCGGCTGGTCGAAAAGATCGCCGAGGCTGTTGCCGCTGGCATTGGCGCCGAGATCGAAGCTCAACTGCGGATAGGCGCTGAGGCGGACGCGATCAGCCTCGGCCAGCGTCTGCCGCAGACGCCACTCCGCGGCGCGCAGATCGGGGCGACGACCGAGCAGGTCCAGCGGCAGACCCGTGTCGATCGGCAGCGGCGATGCTGCGACGCTCCGCGGCTCGTCGGCTTCGGGCCAATACGGCCCGCCGCGCAGCACGGCGATCGCGCTGCGCAGTTCGCTGCGCTGCTGCTGCAATCGCGCCCGATCGCTGATCCGCTGCTGCAAGGCCTGCGACGCTTCGGCGGTTTCCAGCCGGGAGACGGCGCCTGCGTCGAACTGCAGATCGATCAGCGCTTCCAGACGCCGCGCGTTGGCGATCGCGTCATCGCCGCGCGCGATCCGGGCGTTGACGTCGGCCAATCGCCAGTAGAGGTCGCAGGCGTTCGCGATCAGCAGCAGCGCGGTGCTGTCGAGATCCTCGACGCTGGCCTGCGCGCCCCAGTCGGCCGCGGTCTGTGCGGCGTCCAGCCGCCGCCACAGATCGACTTCGTAGCGCAGCGACAGTTGCGCGTCGACGCTCTCCTGACCCGCGCCGCCGCTGCGCATGGGCTCGCGATCGGTGTCCGACAGCGAACCGCTCAGCAGCGGCAGCCGTTCGTTGCGCGCCTGGCCCAGCGACAGCCGGGCGCGCTGCACGCGCAGCGTCGCGGTCTTCAGATCGCGATTACGCTCGATCACATCCTCCACCAGCCGATCGAGCCCGGGATCGCCGAAGCCGCGCCACCAGGGATCGCCGGTCGCGTCGCGACGCGGATAGGCGGCTGCGGTATCGATGATCTGCCTTTCCGCTGCACTATCGCTGCCGGCGCCGTACTGCGAAGCGACGGCGAATTCCGGTGCGCGGTAGGTCGTGGCGCAGCCGGCGCAGAGCGACATCGTGGCGAACGCGGCAAGGCTGTTCCGGATGATGGCATTCATCGTTGCATTCATTCCCTGGACAAGGCTTCGACGGGATTCATCCGCGCGGCGTTGCGCGCGGGCAGGAAACCGAACACCACGCCCACCAGCGTCGAACAGGCGAAGGCGCCGGCCAGCGACAGCATCGAAATATTCATCTTGAAGCTCTCCGACACGCCGTTGAAAGCGGCAGACGCCAGCAGCGCCAGCGATGCGCCGATCGCGCCGCCGACCAGGCAGATCATCACCGCCTCGATCAGGAACTGCTGCAGGATGTCGCTCTGGCGCGCGCCAACGGCCATGCGCACGCCGATCTCGCGGGTGCGTTCGGTCACCGACACCAGCATGATGTTCATCACGCCGATGCCGCCGACCAGCAGCGAGATCAGCGCGATCGACGAGATCAGCATCGTCAACACCTGCGTCGTCGCTTCGATGGTGCTGCGGATGTCATCGCTGTTGCTGGTGAAGAAATCCTTGCTGCCGTGGCGCAGGGTGAGCGTCCGGGTCAGCACGTCTTCGGCCACGTCCATCGGCGCGTCGTCGCGTATACGCACGGTGATGCCGGACAGATGGCTGCGCCCCAGCATGCGTCCCATCGCCGTGGTGTAGGGCACCCAGACGTTGAGGGTATTGCCGCCGCCCATCGGGCCGCTGCTGGGCTCGGTCACCCCGATCACCCGACACGGCACTTTGCCGAGCAACAGGAGGCGCCCGATCGGATCCTCGCTCGTGGAAAAAAACCGTTTTCGCGTATTGGCGTCGATCACGACCAGTTGTTCCATGCCGCGCACGGCCGCGTCGTCGAACAGCCTGCCCTCGGCGATGTCCGTGCCCTTGACCCGGAAGTACTGCGCGCCGACGCCGTTGACCTGCGCGGTCGCTTCCTGATTGCCGTAGCGCAGGGTCGCGTTGGTGGCGACGGTGGGCGTGGCGCTGTCGACGTAGGACAGCGCAGCCAGGCTCTGCGCGTCCGCGGGCAGCAGGGTGCGTACGCGGCCGGAGCGGCTGTCGCCGAAATCCTTGCCGGGATAGACATCGATGGTGTTGGTGCCGAGCGCGCTGATGCCGTCGAGGATGCTGCCCTTGGCGCCGCTGGCCAGCGCCACCACGCTGGTCACCGAGGCGATGCCGATGATGATGCCGAGCATGGTGAGGAAGGTTCGCAGCTTGTGCGCGACCATCGCGAGCAGGGCCATCTTGAAGGCCTGCGACACACGGTCGACCAGCGGGCGGTCAACCAGCGAGCGATTGACCCTCGATCCCGGCGCGGCGCCCGGAACGGCGTCGCCCGACTTCTTCAGTGCCTGCGTCCGGGCCTCCGCGGTGCGGCGATCCGAGACGATCCGCCCGTCGCGGATCTCGACGATGCGTCGCGCATGCGCCGCCACCTCGGGATCGTGGGTGATGACGATGATGGTGTGGCCCTGGGCGTTGAGCTCTTCGAGCAGCGCCATGACCTCCTCGCCGGAGCGCGTGTCCAGCGCGCCGGTGGGCTCGTCGGCAAGGATGATCTCGCCGCCGTTCATCAGTGCGCGCGCGATGCTGGTGCGCTGCTGCTGGCCGCCCGACAGTTCGTTGGGACGATGATGGCTGCGGCCCTCCAGCCCCAGCCGCACCAGCAGCGCCTGTGCGCGTTCGCGGCGTTCGCGCGCGCCGGTGCCGGCATAGACCGCCGGCACTTCGGTATTGGCCTGCGCGTCCAGATCCGGCAACAGCTGGTAACGCTGGAAGATGAAGCCGAAACGCTCGCGACGCAGCGCCGCCAGCGCATCCGCATCCATCTCGGAGGTATCGCGCCCATCGATGCGATAACGGCCGGCGGTGGGGCGGTCGAGACAGCCCAGCAGATTCATCAGCGTGGACTTGCCGGAGCCGGAGGGCCCGATGATCGCGACCATGTCCCCGGCGTCGATGTCCAGATCCACCGCATCCAGCACGGTCAACACGCTGTCGCCAGCGCGATAGGCGCGGCCGATACCGCGCAGTTCGAGCAGCGCCGTCATCGCTCAGCCGCCCGGGACGCTGGGCGGACGCGGCGGAAAGACCGAGGCCGAGGCCGGATCCGCGGCGGCTTCGCCGACCACGATCCGCTCGCCTTCGCGCAGCCCCGACAGCACCTGCACATCGACGCGGTTGTTGATGCCGACGCGGATGGTGCGCGCGACCGGACGACCCTCGGCATCGAGCACGCGCACGTTGTAACTGCCATCTTTCGCGCGTTCGCCCAGCGCCGCGAACGGCGCGACCAGCACGTTCTTTGCGCGTGAGAGCTCGATCTCGACCTGCGCGGTCATGCCGATCCGCAGCACGCCGTCGCGATTGGGCACATCGAACAGACCGTTGTAGTACACCGCCTCGTCGCTGCTCTGGGTGCTGGTGCGGGCGTCGTCCACCGACACCGATTCCGGCGCGGGCTCGACATCGCGCACCGTGCCGGGGAACCGCCGGTCAGGATCGCCCAGAATGGTGAAGGACGCCGGCAATCCGGGACGCACGTGGATGACGTCCGCTTCGGAGATCTCCGCTTCCACGGTCATCACCTCCAGCGACGCCAGCTTGACGATGGTCGGGCTGGACTGCACCGCATTCACGGTCTGGCCCTCGGAGGCGACGATGGCGACGACGCTGCCGTCGATGGGCGCCACGATGCGGGTATAGCCAAGATTCGCGCGCGCCGTGTCCAGCGACGTGGCGCTCTGCGCGATCTGCGCGTCCAGCGCCTCCAGCTGGGCCCGGGCGACATCACGATTGGCGCGGGCGGCGTCGACATCCGCCCGCGATGTCGCCTCGCCCGCCATCATCGTCTGCTGGCGCCGGAAGGCGGCCTCGGCCTGTACCACCGAAGCCTGCTGCGCGGCGCGCTGGGCGCGGATGTTGGCCAGCGCGGCATCGGCGTTGCGCAGCGCATTGCGCTGCGTGGTCGAATCGATTTCCGCGATCAGATCGCCCGCGCGGACTTTCTGCCCGAGTTTCACCTTCAGCGACCGGATCTGCCCCGACGCCTGCGCGCCCACGCTGACCAGATCCGTGGCTTCGACCGTGCCGGTCGCGAGCACCGCGCGGACGATGTCGCCGCGCGCGACCACCGTGGTCAACAGTGTCGGCGGCGGCGCCGGGCGCAGGACGATGCCCGCGACCCCGACGACCATGACCGCGATCGCGGCGAGCCACAGCGCGCGTCGACGGGTGAGAAAGCGCTTGTTCGGTAGCTTGTCCACTGTCATCGATCTTCCATCCCTCAAAACTGATTGCCGAAGCTGAACTGCAGGCGCTCGATGTCGTCGTCGTCCCCTTTGCGCAACGGCAGGCCGTAGCTGATCGAGATCGGGCCCATGGGCGAGCGCCACAGCACCGACAATCCGGTGGACGCGCGCAATTCAGCGCTGTCGAAGCCATCGATGCCGTCGAAGACATTGCCTGCGTCGAGGAACCATGCGACGCGCGTGCCGCGTCCGCCGCCGCCGAACAGCGCCGGCATCGTCAGTTCCAGGCTGCCGAAGGTCTTCAGCGAGCCGCCGGTCGGCCTGCATTCGTCGTAGGCGCTGACGTATTCGCAGGGCCCCAGCGAGTTGTCGCGGAAACCGCGCACCGAGCGCCCGCCGCCGAGATAGAAATTCTCGTAGAACGGCAGACCATCGGCGATCAGCGCACGGTCCAGGGTGGAACCGGCCCCGCAGTCGATGTCGGTATACGCCTTGGCTGCGGCCTTGCGCGGCCGCAGCAGCGACGCGCCGCCTTCGCTCAGGCATTCCAGCATCACCGGCGCCTTGCCGTAGCTGTCTCCGTAACCCAGCTCCGCGCGCGCGAACAGATTCAGCGGCCCCAGGCCGACATAGCGGCCGTAGCGATAATCGATCTTGAAATAGCGGGCGCTCGATCCCGGCAGCGCAAGTTCGAGGCCGAAGTTCTGGTAACTGCCGGCGGTCGGCGTCAGGAAATCGTTGCGGGTGTCCGAATTCCAGTTGGTGCTGAGCTTGAAGGTATCGATGCGATCGCTGCCCAGCGCACCCAGGAAATCGAGCGATGACTGCGGGTAATAGCCTTCGGTCAGATACAGGGTCTGTGTCTGCCAGCCGCCGACCACCTCGATCGCGTTGTTTTCCGAGATCGGAAAGCTAGCGGTCATGTCAACCCGCGACTGATCGGAATCGTAGCTGTTCTCGTCGTCGCTGCTCTGGCGGGTCTTCGCGGTGTAGACCGAATACCCCAGTCCGATGCCGAGATCGTCGAAATACGGCTCGGTTACCGAAAAGCCGGCCTGTCGCGTGGTGTCGTTGCGCGAGACGTTGAAGCCGAAGCCGCGCCCGGTGCCCAGATAATTGCGCTGCTCCACTTTCAGCGATACGGTCAGGCCGCTGTCCTGCTGGTAACCTACGCCGGCCTGGAATTGGCCCGACGAAGTCTCGGTCACCTTGACGGCCAGATCGACCACATCGCTGCTGCCGGGCACCGCGACGCTTTCGATCTCGACCGACCCGGTTTCGAAGTAGCCCAGACGCTGCAGCCGCACCTTGGAACGATCGATCGCCGCCTGCGAATACCATGCGCCCTCGAACTGGCGCATCTCGCGTCGCAATACCTCGTCCTCGGTGCGGGTATTGCCCTTGAACGCGATGCGGCGCACGGTTACGCGCGGTCCGGGCGTGACCTGGAAGCGGATGGCCACGGTGCGCTTTTCGCGATCCACTTCGGGCAGCGGCTCGACCCGCGCGGACGCGTAGCCGATGTTGCCCAGCGCGGCGACGATCGAATCCGCGCTGAGCTCCAGCAGCGTCCGCGAGAACGTCTGTTCCCGCTTGACCAGCACGTAGCGCTCGATCTGATCCCTGGACAGCACGGTGTCGCCGACGATCTCGATCCCCGCGTAGGTGTAGATCTCGCCTTCGCTGATGCTGGCGGTGACGTACATGTCTTTTCTATCGGCACTGATCGCCACCTGGGTACTGTCGACGCTGACATCGACATGGCCGCGATCCAGATAGAACTCGGTGGTGCGTTCGAGATCGCCGGACAGTTTCTCGCGTGAGTACTGGTCGTCGCGCTTGTACCAGCTGAGCCAGCCGCTCTCGTTGGATTCCCAGCGCTTGCGCAGCGTGTCTTCGTCGTAGGTTTCGTTGCCGATGAGGTTGATGTGGCGGATGCGCGCCGCCTTGCCCTCTTCGACCTTGATCTCGATGTCGACGCGGTTGCGATCGAGGCGCTCGACCTTGGGATCGATGCTGACGTTGTACTTGCCGCGGTTGTTGTAGGCGCGATTGAGCTCCAATGTCACCCGGTCCAGGGCCAGTCGGTCGAAGGTCTCGCCTTCGGCGATGCCGACTTCCTTCAGATTCTTCAGCAGGTCTTCGGTCTTGATGTCCTTGTTGCCGCTGAGCGTCAGGGTGTTGATCGCCGGCCGCTCGGTGACGCGGATGACCAGGATCGCGTGGTCCGCTTCCGCGCCTGCAGCGCCGGCGTTTTCGCGGTCGATGCGGATGTCCTCGAAAAAGCCGGTCTTGTAGAGCGCGCGCATGGCTTCGCCGATCTGCGCGGCGTCGATGGTGTCGCCGCGTTCGATGGGGAGATAGGTGAAGACCGTGCCGGCGCCGATCCGCTGCAGGCCGTCGATGCGGATGTCGGCGACGGTCATCCTCGATCCGCTCCTGTCCGTTGCCGCTGCCGCAGGCGAGGCAGGCTGCACGATCGACTCCGCGGACGCGGGCGCGCACATCACCGCGAGCAGCGCCAACAGCAGCGGCCGACGTTGCATGGAACGCGGGCTCACGCTTGGATTCCTTGGTCGCACGATGTCGGATCGGCCAGCAACGGCCAACCGCAGCCTGCCGCATGGAACGCGTCGACCAGCGCCAGATAGGTGCGGCCGCGGGTTTCGATCTCCCGATCGCGGAACGCATGCACGACGCGCGCGCTCGCGCACACGCTGCGCGGCTCCGCGCGACGGGTCAGACGCCGGTACTGCGCTTCCGCCGATGCCGACGCCGCGCGCACCGGCACCAGTTCGGCCTGCGCGGCGGTCAGGATCGCCAGCGCCAGTTCCACTTCCTTCAGCGCGAGATCCTCGCGCTGTTCGCATGCCAGCGATGCGAGCCGCGCGGCATGCGAATTTCCGGCCGCTGCGGCCGCTCGCTCATGGTGCGCAAGCACATCCGGACGCCGCATCAGCACGCGATCGGGTCCGCCCAGCGCAGGCGTCTCCGCACAGGCGCCCGGCAACAGCCGCCCGCAAAGCCGCTCGATCACCGCGGCCAGCGGCTGTGCGCTCTGATGCGCAAGCGCGATCGCGGCCGCGTCCCACTGCGAACGCAGCTTGATGCGATGCGCGTGGAGCTCGGCGAGCACGACCGGATGGTCGTCGCCGGCATACGCCGTCGACGCATCGCTGCCGCTGTGGGACTGCGCGGCACGGATCGTCCTGGTTACTTCGGCAATCGCCGAATCGGTGCAGACGATGCGCTCCTGCAGCGTCGATGCCAGGAAGTAGTGGCGTGCGGTGATGGCGATCTGGCGCAGCCGCACGCTGTAGTAGTCGTACAGCGCGACCTCGTCGACGATGCCCGATCGCGCGTGGCCTGCGGTTTCGGCCGATCCCGTCCCGCACTGTTGCCGCAGCCGCAGCGTGGCAGCGCAGACCTCGTAACCCTGGCCGACGGTCGCGTCGATCAGGCGGTCGAGTTCCGGATCGTGGAAGCGCCGCCACCAGGTCGCCAACGCGGCTTCATCCGGTGCGGTTTCGCGCGATGCAGCGCCCTCCGCCACCGCAGTCGCTGGCGCATGGAAGAACCGCGTGCCGGCCGCAATGGGCGAGGACGCCGCGACGCCGCTGTCGGCCGGCGTCGCAGCCGCCCGCTGTGCCGGAACGGTCGCGCTCACGGCGCCGCCGCCGGCGTGGCGTCGACGCGGTTGTAGAGCCGCTCGAACGGGATGCCGCCGGGCATCGGCGCCTTGCTGCTGACCACCTGCGTCTTCACCCGCATGCGTTTGCCCTGCGCTTCGATCGCATAGGTATGCGTCACCTGGGTGCCGTCGTCGGTGTTGATCTCGATCACCAGCCGACCGTTCTCGCGCGAGGCGAAGGCGCGCACGCCGCCGTCGTCCAGGTCGCGCGCACCGCCGCGGAACATCAGGGTGACCGGCACGGCATCGACCGCGCCGATTTCGACGCCGGCATCGGGATCCATCGCGATCCGCAGGTCGCCCTGCAGCGGCGCGGCGAAATCCATCTCCGGCCGCAGCATGCCGACCGCCGACATCATCGCCAGCGGATCGGCATCCATGCCGGGCATCCCGTCGGGCGCTCCCCCGGGCGGTGGGCCCATGCCGCCCATGCCGCCTGGAGGCCCGCCGGGTCCGCCGCCAGGCCCACCGCCCGGTCCACCGCCACCACCGGGCTTGCCGCCGCCCGGGGGCCGCAGCTTGGCCAGGCGTTGCC
The DNA here is from genome assembly GCA_943371935.1 of Chitinophaga pinensis. Lineage (GTDB taxonomy): Bacteria > Pseudomonadota > Gammaproteobacteria > Xanthomonadales > Xanthomonadaceae > Lysobacter_I. The sequence continues at coordinate 95,358 of CALRWS020000005.1, forward strand.
GCATCTGCTTCTGCATGGCCTGGGTCAGCTTCCGGTTCGCCGCATGGTCGGGTGTCCACGTCCCGGTGTAGGCGGCAGGATCGACCGGCGTGAGCGCGTCCGTGGCGTCGGCGGCCTGCGGCCGCGAGGCGCAGCCGATCAGGGTCAGCATCAATATGAACGGGAACACTTTCGACATGGCCGGTCTGAACATCTCGGGCGCTCTGGGGGAGAGTGCCGGCCACTGTGCCGACGGCGATGTCATCGGCCGTCGGCGCGATGTCCGGAAATGTCAGGCCGTGTAAATTCCGGTAAACACCGCGCGCGGATGCGCTGTTCGCGATGATGCGATGTCAGAATCGGTCCATGCCGATCCTGCTCATCGACGACGACGTGGAACTGTGCGAGCTGCTGCTCGCGTTCCTGCAGCGCGAAGGGTTCGCCGTCGAAACGATGCATCGCTTCGAGCCGCACGCATGGGACGCGATCCGCGAACGGATCGAGCTGGTGGTACTGGATGTCGGCCTGCCGGGTCTGAACGGTTTCGAGGTGCTGCGCCTGCTCCGCGACGACAGCCGCGTGCCGGTGCTGATGTTGACCGCTCGCGGCGACGATATCGATCGCATCGTCGGCCTGGAGCTGGGCGCCGACGACTATCTGCCCAAACCCTGCAACCCGCGCGAACTGTCGGCGCGCATCCGCGCCATCCTGCGGCGGGTCGACGGCGGCGCCAGCCAGCGCGGCACGACGCTCGTCATCAGCGGGGTGGTGCTGGATCCCGCCACCCGCAGCGTCGACCGCGGCGACGAACGGCTGGAGCTGACCAGCACCGAATTCAACGTGCTGGAGCGGCTGATGCGCGACGCCGGCCAGATCGTGACCAAGGACGCGCTGATGCGCGACGCGCTCGGCCGTCGGCTGCGGCCTTTCGACCGCGCCATCGACATGCACATCAGCAGCATCCGCCGCAAACTCGGCGACGACCTGGTGCGCACGGTGCGCGGTCTGGGCTATCAGTTCGTGCGCCGATGAAGAAGCTCCGGCTGCGCTCGTTGTTCTGGCGGATCTTCCTGTCGCTGTGGCTGGGCAGCACGGTGCTGATGGTCGGCACCTCGCTGCTGATCGCGGTGATCGCCGAGCGCGAAGTCCCGGAGCAGGTCCGCGACCAAGTCGGCAAACTGTTGCGCGGCAACGCGCACTCGCTACTGCAACTTTACGGCCGTGTCGACGAGCGCACATTCGCCAAGATGGTCGCCGCCACCCGCGACGACTACGGGCTGGAGCTGTATTTCTTCGATGACGCCGGGCGCGAAGTGCTGGGTCGGCCGCTGCCAGACAGGTTGCGCAGCATCGCACGGGAGATGGACGGAAGAAGCCGCACGTTTTCCGGCGGCGGGCCTCCGTTCCCCAGCTCGCTAAGCTTCAGCGAGCGGATGCGTGCGCCCGACGGCCGGGAATACAGCGTGTTCGGGAGTGCCGTCGAACTCCCGCTGCCCACCGTCAATCTGATCATCGGAACAATGCTCGCCCCGCTGCTGTTTTCGGTGATTCTCGCCGGCTTTTTCAGCGCAGTGTCGGCGCGCTATCTGGTCGTCCCGATCGACGATCTGCGTCGCGCCACGCGTCAGCTGGCCGCCGGTGATCTCGACTCGCGGGTGGGCGCCGCACTGCGCGGACGCACCGACGAATTCGGCGCGCTCGCTGCGGATTTCGACCAGATGGCCGGGCGCATCGGCGGACTGATCGGCACCCAGCGCCAGCTGATGCTGGACCTCTCGCACGAGCTGCGTTCGCCGCTGGCGCGGCTGCGCGTGGCGCTGGAGCTGATGCGCGACGAACCGCAGGGCGCGCTGCTCGATCGGATCGAGCGCGACACCGACAGGATGGACATCCTGATCGGCGAACTGCTGCTGCTGGCGCGTCTGGAATCGCCGGAGTCGGAATTGCCCAGCGCCGTGATCGACCTGGGCGAACTGCTGGCGGAGATCGTCGACGACGCACGGCTGGAAATCGCCGGCCAGCCACGGGCGCTGCATTTCGAGGACGGGGACGAGGAGGAGGCTGGGCCGACGGTCGTCGAGGGCGACCGCGAGCTGCTGCAGCGCGCATTCGAGAACGTGATCCGCAACGCATTGCAGCATACGCCCACGAACGCCGACGCGACGGTCACACTGGTGCGCGACCGCGACGAAGCGCTGATCCGCGTGATCGACAGCGGCGAGGGATTTTCGGCCGAAGCGCAGGCGCGCCTGTTCGCGCCGTTCGCGCGCGGCGAGAGCGCGCGACAGCACCAGGGCAATGGCCTCGGCCTCGCCATCGCCCGCGCCGCGGTGCAGCGACATGGCGGCGACATCCGGATCGGTGCGCGCGCCGACGGAAAAGCCGGCGCTGCCGTCGACATCCGCCTGCCGCTCGGGCCGCAGGCGGAGAGCTGAAGGCCCGGGCATCGAGCTAATGCCAGTCAGTCAAGGCTGCTGTGTATGTTTGGCGGCGCTTTGATTGGCCTCCTCCCCCGCGTGCGGGGGAGGATTGAGGTGGGGGCGCGCGACACAACAGCGCGCAACGCCCCCATCCCAGCCTTCCCCCGCACGCGGGGGAAGGAGAAAACGGCCGCATGTGACGGACAATTCGCGTTAACTGACTGGCATTAGGGCATCGGGACGCGTTGCGTATATCCGCAACGCTTTCCATTTTCCTGACCGCAGAGGAGACTGGCTCCGCCCACCTCACCGGCATTCCCCATGTCCGATCTTCTGCAGCTGTCCGCACCCTGGTGGCATTTCCCGCTGCGCGCGATCGCAGTCTATGTCCTGGTGATGGTGCTGGTGCGTGCGTCCGGCAAGCGTGCGGTCGGTCAGTTCACGCCGTTCGATCTGGTGCTGCTGATCCTGATCGGCAACGCGGTGCAGAACGGACTCAACGGCGGCGACAGCTCGTTGACCGGCGCTGCGCTGCTGGCGGTCTGCCTGATCGCGCTGAACTATGCGGTTGCGCTGGTCGCCGCGCGCAGCCCGCGCGCACGCAAGCTGATCGAAGGCGAACCGGTAATCCTCGCGCGCGACGGCAAGGTCCATCGCGACGTGCTGCGGCAGCAACTGGTGAGCAACGCCGACTTCCACGAGGCCATGCGCGAAGCCGGCTGCACCGACATCGAGCGGATCCGCGTTGCGACGCTGGAAACCAACGGGCGGATCAGCATCGTGTTGACCGATCCGCCAAACCCGGCTTCGTAGGAGGGCCTGCCTTTGTAGGAGGGCCTTCAGGCCCGAGCTTTTTGTGAAGGCTCTCCGCGAACATCGGTTTGAAGACGCTCACGCAATAGCTCGGGCCTGAAGGCCCTCCTACAAAGGCAGGCCCTCCTACGGAACCGGGCCTCCTACGACGCCTCGCCCAGCCAATCGCGCGGCTTGAGGTAATCCTGCAGCCGCGCTTCGTCGCTGCCGGCTTCGGGCCGGTAGCCGTATTCCCAGCGCACCAGCGGCGGCAGGCTCATCAGGATCGATTCGGTGCGTCCGCCGGACTGCAGGCCGAACAGAGTGCCTCGGTCGAACACCAGATTGAATTCGACGTAGCGGCCGCGCCGGTACAGCTGGAACTGGCGTTCGCGCTCGCCGTAAGGCGTGTCCTTGCGGCGTTCGACCAGCGGCAGGTAGGCGTCCAGGAAACCGTCGCCCACCGCGCGCTGATACGCGAAGTCGCGCTCGAAATCGCCGTGCAGATCGTCGAAGAACAGCCCGCCGACACCGCGGGTCTCATCGCGATGCTTGAGGAAGAAATACTCGTCGCACCACTGCTTGTGCGCGGCATAGCGCACGTCGCCGCCGAAGGGTTCGCACAGATCGCGCGCGGTGCGATGCCAGTGGCGCACGTCGTCGTCGAAAGGATAGAACGGGGTCAGGTCGAAGCCGCCGCCGAACCACCAGGCCACGGTCTCGCCGTCGCGGATCGCGCGGAAATGGCGGACGTTGGCGTGCGTGGTCGGCAGGTAGGGATTGCGCGGATGGAACACCAGCGACACGCCCACCGCACGCCACGATGCGCCGGCCAGCTCGGGCCGCGCGGCGGTCGCCGACGGCGGCAGTTTCGTGCCGGAGACATCGGAGAACCCGACCCCCGCCTGCTCGAAGACCGCGCCATCGCGCAGGATCCGCGTCCGCCCGCCGCCGCCTTCCGCGCGCTCCCAGAGATCTTCCTGGAAGGTCGCGGCGCCGTCGGCGCCCTCGATCGCGCAGCAGATGCGGTCCTGCAGGCCGGTGAGGTAGTCGCGGACGCGGAGGAAATCGGAGTCGGTATCTGTCATCGAACAAGCCTCGTTTTTCGCAATTGTAGAGCGGAGCGCAGCTCCGCTGCGCCCTCTCCGGAAGCGGCATTACGACAGAACACTGTCATCCCGAATCCCCGGCTTCATCGGGGTGAGGAATCTGCTGTTCGCTTTGGTCGCCCAATGGAAAGCAGAAAGCAGGTCCCTCGCCTGCGGCTCGGGATGACAATGCTTGGATATCGATCTGCTGGTGTGTCTCAAGCAGCGGAGCTTTGCTCCGCTCTACGATTCCGGGATCACGCCGGCTGCAGATTGGCGTACGCCATCACCAGCCATTTGCTGCCCTCGTCCTCGAAATTGACCTGCACGCGCGCGTGCGCGCCGGTGCCTTCGATATCGGTGACGATGCCGCTGCCGAATTTCGCGTGGGTCACGCTCTGGCCGACACGCACGCCGGTATTTTCCTGCAGCGATGCGTGACCGCGGCCCAACTGCCACGCGTCGCGGCGTGCGTTCGCGTTGTACATCGGCCGCGCGACCTGGATCTTCGGGCGCACTTCATGGATCAGCGTCGTGGGAATCTCGCGCAGGAAGCGCGACGGCAGGCCGTACATGTCCTGGCCGTGCAGGCGACGCGCTTCGGCGTAGGTGATCACCAGCTTCTGGCGCGCGCGGGTGATGCCGACGTAGGCGAGCCGGCGCTCTTCTTCCAAGCGGCCGGCTTCATCGATCGATTTGTTGTTGGGGAACAGGCCTTCTTCCATGCCCACCAGGAATACCAGCGGGAATTCCAGGCCCTTGGCGCTGTGCAGCGTCATCAGCTGCACGCCGTCCTCACCGGCCTCGGTCTGGCCTTCGCCGGCTTCCAGCGCCGCATAGGCGAGGAACGCGACCAGCTCCGGCAGCGCCGCGGATTCCTCGTCGTCGCCCTTCACGAAGCGCGAGGCCACCGACACCAGTTCGTCGAGGTTGTCGGTGCGCGAATCCAGCGAGCCCTTCGACAGCGCGGCGTAGTGGTCGCGCAGCGCGGAGCGCGCCAGCACGTGGTCGATCTTGTCCTTCAGCGGCAGATCGACCGATTCATCGGCAACGGTATCGATCAGGCCTTCGAACAGGGCCAAAGCATTCCGCGCGCGACCCGGCAGAAGGTCGCTGCGCGACACCAGCGCGGCCGCTTTCCACAGCGAAATGCTGTGAGCCCGCGCGTAACGACGCACTTCATCGAGCGTGCGTTCGCCGATGCCGCGCGTCGGCGTGTTGACCGCGCGCTCGAACGCCGCGTCGTCGTCGCGGTTGGCGATCAGGCGCATGTACGCCAGGGTGTCCTTGATTTCGGCGCGCTCGAAGAAGCGCATGCCGCCGTAGACGCGGAACGGGATCTGTTCGCCCAGCAGGGTTTCTTCGAATGCGCGCGACTGCGCGTTGCTGCGGTAGAGGATCGCGGTTTCGCCGTGGCTGCCGCCATCGCGCACCCAGGCGCGGATGCGTTCGATCACGAACCGCGCTTCGTCGATTTCGTTGTACGCCGCGTACAGGTCGATCGGTTCGCCTTCGCCGCTGTCGGTCCACAGCTGTTTGCCGAGCCGCGACGGATTGTGCGCGATGACGGCGTTGGCGGCGTTGAGGATGTTCGCGCTGGAGCGGTAGTTCTGTTCGAGGCGGATGGTTTTCGCGCCGGGGAAGTCGCGCAGGAAGCGCTGCACGTTCTCCACTTTCGCGCCGCGCCAGCCGTAGATCGCCTGGTCGTCGTCGCCGACCGTGAACACCTGGCCGGTGTCGCCGGCCAGCAGGCGGATGAACGCGTATTGCAGGCTGTTTGTGTCCTGGAACTCGTCGATCAGCAACTGCTGGAAACGATGGCGATAGTGCTGCAGCAGCGGCGGATGGTCGCGCAGCAGTTCGTGCGCGCGCAGCAGGATCTCGGCGAAATCGACCAGCCCCGACTGCTCGCAGCGCTCCTGGTACAGCGTGTAGGCGCGCAGCATCACGCTGGCCCATTCATCTTTTTCCGGCTGGATGTGCTGCGGCCGGCGGCCTTCGTCCTTCTGCGCGTTGATCCACCACGCGATCTGTCGCGGCGGGAACCGCGCCTCGTCCAGCTCCAGCGCCTGCACCACACGCTTGACCAGCCGCAGCTGATCGTCGCTGTCGAGGATCTGGAAGGCTTCGGGCAGCTTCGCGTCCTGCCAGTGCAGGCGCAGCAGGCGATGGGCGAGGCCGTGGAACGTACCGATCCACATGCCGCGGCTGCCGCCGGGCAGCAGCGATTCGGCGCGATGGCGCATCTCGCCCGCGGCCTTGTTGGTGAAGGTCACCGCGAAAATCCCATGCATCGGCACACCATAGACTTCATGCAGCCAGGCGATGCGATGGGTGAGAACGCGGGTCTTGCCGGAACCGGCGCCGGCGAGCACGAGCAGGTGGCCGGGTTCGGCACTGATCGCTTCGCGTTGCGCGGCGTTCAGGCCGTCGAGCAGGTGGGAGACATCCATCGCGCCATTTTAGGCGCAACGGCGCGGCGACGCCCGGCTTTTTGCGCGGGCGCCGCCGGGTTGCGGCGTCAGTGGTGCTGTCTGGACGGCGTCGCCGACATCAGTTTGTCGGTGTAAGCGATGCCGATGGCCGACAGGATGAAGAGGGCGTGGATGATCGCCTGCCACATCACGCCCGCTTCGGTGGCCTTGGTGCACAGCACCCCCGCCTGCGTCAGCGCGGGCGTGCACAGCGGCAGGCCGAGCTGGCCGGCTTCGATGAAAGTCTTCAGCAGATGGATCGAGGAAATGCCGATGATCGCCATCGCCAGCTTCACCTTGAGCACGCTGGCGTTGACGTGGCTGAGCCACTCCGGCTGATCGGGATGATCCTGCAGATTCAGGCGCGAGACGAAGGTTTCGTAGCCGCCCACGATCACCATCACCAGCAGGTTGGAGATCATCACCACGTCGATCAGGCCGAGCACGATCAGCATGATCCCCTGCTCACTGAGGTTGTTGGCGTCGTGGATCAGATGCCACAGCTCCTTCAGGAACAGGAATACATAGACGCCCTGGGCCACGATCAGCCCCAGATACAGCGGCAGCTGCAGCCAGCGCGAGGCGAAGATCATGCGGGACAGGGGGCTGAGCGTCGGATTCGACGTTTTCTGCGGAGCTTTGGACATGGTGGGCACTGCTGGAGGCGAAATCCGCCATAGCCTAGCCCCCGGGCATGACAACGCCAAGCGGCACCGACGGCTTACACTGCCCACATCCTCCCGAACGGCCCGCACACCATGATCGAACTGCATTACTGGCCCACGCCGAACGGCCACAAGATCACCCTGCTGCTGGAAGAACTGGTCGACGCCGGCGCACCGCTGGCCTATGAGATCAAGCCGGTGAACATCGGCGCCGGCGAACAGTTCCAGCCCGGTTTCCTGGCGATCGCACCGAACAACCGCATGCCGGCCATCGTCGACACCGCGCCGGCCGACGGCGGCGCGCCGCTGAGCGTGTTCGAGTCGGGCGCGATCCTGGTGTATCTGGCCGAAAAGACCGGCCGGTTCCTGCCCGCCGACCTGCGCGGCCGCACCGCGGCGCTGGAATGGGTGTTCTGGCAGATGGCGGGCCTCGGTCCCATGACCGGCCAGTACGGGCATTTCAACGTCTACGCGCCCGAGAAGATTCCCTACGCCATCGACCGCTACACCCGCGAGGCGCACCGTCTGCTGGGCGTGCTGGACAAGCGCCTGGCAGGCCGCGCGTTCCTGCTCGGCGACGACTACGGCATCGCCGACATGAGCTGCTACCCGTGGATCAGCCCGTACAAGACCGCACCGATCGATCTTGAGCCCTATCCCGAAGTGCGCCGCTGGCAGGCCGCCATCGCCGCGCGACCGGCCACCCAGCGCGCGTACGCGTGGACGAAGCAGGTCAGCCCGACCGCCGGCCAGCCGCTCAGCGAAGAACAGCGCAAGGTGCTGTTCGGCCAGAGCGCTCCGCAAGGTACGACCCCATGATCCGCGCCGCCGCCCTCCTTTCCTGCCTGCTGATCATGCCCGCCACCCACGCCTCCAGCCCGCCTCCGGGCAAACTCACCCTCGAAGCCATCACCGGCGACGCGCCGCTGTCCGGCCCCACCCTGCTGAAACCGCAGATCGCGCCCGACGGCTCGCGGGTGACCTTCCTGCGCGGCAAGGACAGCGACCGCAACCGCCTGGATCTGTGGGCCTTCGACGTGGCGACCGGCACCTCCGCGCTGCTGGTCGATTCCAGCGACGTGCTGCCCGGCGAGGAAGTGCTGAGCGACGAAGAAAAAGCGCGCCGCGAACGCCAGCGCACCGCGTCGCTGTCGGGCATCGTCGATTACCAGTGGTCGCCGGACGGCAAGACGCTGTTGTTCCCGCTTGGCGGCGAACTGTATCTGTACGACCTCGGCAAGTCGGGCAAGGCCGCGGTACGCAAGCTGACCACCGGCACAGGCTTCGCCACCGATCCGAAGGTCTCGCCGAAGGGCGGCTTCGTCAGCTTCGTGCGCGCACGCAACCTGTGGACGATCGATCTGGCCACCGGCGCGGAACTGCAGCTGACCGCCGACGGCAGCGACACCATCGGCAACGGCGTCGCCGAGTTCGTCGCCGACGAGGAAATGGACCGCCACACCGGCTACTGGTGGGCGCCGGACGATTCCGCCATCGCCTTCGCGCGCATCGACGAAAGCAAGGTGCCGGTGCAGAAGCGTTACGAGGTGTATCCGGACCGTACCGAAGTGGTCGAGCAGCGCTATCCGGCGGCGGGCGAGACCAACGTCGCGATCCAGCTCGCCACCATCGCGCCGAAGCAAGGCGCGGCGCCGCAGTGGATCGATCTCGGCAAGAATCCCGACATCTACCTCACCCGCGTCGACTGGCGCGATCCGAAGCACCTGACCTTTCAGCGCCAGTCGCGCGACCAGCGCACGCTGGAACTCATCGAAGTCGAACTCGCCTCAGGCAGCCAGCGCACGCTGGTCACCGAAACCGCGAAGACCTGGGTGCCGCTGCATCACAGCCTGCGTTTCCTGAAGGACGGACGCTTCCTGTGGAGCAGCGAGCGCAGCGGTTTCGAGCATCTCTACCTCGCAAGCAAGGACGGCAAGACGCTGACGCAGCTCACCCGCGGCGACTGGCCGGTGGACAAGGTGCTGGCGGTCGATGAAACCGAAGGCATGGTGTATTTCAGCGCCGGCCGCGACGCCTCGGGCCGCGCCGCCGCGCGCGACATGCAGATCCACGTGGTGCCGCTCGTCGGCGGCAAGATCCGCACGCTGTCGACCGAGCCGGGCATGCACGGCGCCAGCTTCGCGAAGAACGCCAGCGTCTACGTCGACAGCTGGTCGAACGCGCGCACGCCGCCGCAGATCGCGCTGCATCGCGCCGACGGCAGCCTGGTCGCGAATCTGATCGACAACGACCCGGCGAAACCCGCGCATCCGTACGCGAAGTATCTGGCCGCGCACCGGCCGGTCGAGTTCGGCACGCTCACCGCGGCCGACGGCAAGACGCCGCTGCATTACGGCCTGATCAAGCCCGCGGACTTCGACCCGGCGAAACAATATCCGGTGATGGTCTACGTCTACGGCGGCCCCGCGGCGCAGACCGCCACCGACAGCTGGCCCGGCCGCGGCGATCATTTCTTCAACCAGTACATGGCCCAGCAGGGCTACGTGGTGTTCACCGTCGACAACCGCGGCACGCCGCGGCGCGGCGCGGCGTTCGGCGGCGCGCTGTACGGCAAACAGGGCACGGTGGAAGTGGACGACCAGCGCAAGGGCGTGGAATGGCTGCGCGCGCAGCCGTGGGTGGATGGCGCGCGCATCGGCGTGTACGGCTGGTCGAACGGCGGCTACATGAGCCTGATGCTGCTGGGCAAGGCCGCCGACGATTACGCCTGCGGCGTGGCCGGCGCGCCGGTAACCGACTGGGCGCTGTACGACACCCACTACACCGAGCGCTACATGGACCTGCCGGCGGCAAACGTCGACGGTTATCGCGAAGCCAGCGTGTTCACCCACGTCGCCGGCATCAAACCCAACGCACTGCTGCTGATCCACGGCATGGCCGACGACAACGTGCTGTTCAGCAATTCGACCAAGCTGATGAGCACCCTGCAGAAGCGCGCGACGCCGTTCGAGCTGATGACCTATCCCGGCGCCAAGCACGGCCTGCGCGGCGCGGACCTGCTGCATCGCTACCGCTTGACCGAGGCGTTCTTCGCAAGATGCCTGAAGCCCTGATAGCGATCGACCCATTGTCGGGCTTCGTTACCCATTCCTTTTCGTGAAGGCGGGAAGGACGGGTGAACATCAGCGCTTGATCGAGCACACACCGGTCATTCATTCGCCGCACTCATGACCGGTGACGCTTGAAGCGTGATTTGATCTTCTGCCAGGCTTCCTCGCCCAGGAGAGCGACCCCGGCCAGGAACGAAATCTCGCCGCCGATCAACAGCGCCGTCGTCCATGCGGCGGCAGCACCCAGGGACATGTCCAGCAGCGACAATGCGGCAATGCCTCCCCATGCGGCCAGGGATAACGCGAGAAGCGCATATCCGAATCTCTTTTTCATTTCAGTCGTCACTCCGGCATCCATCCCGGTGGCTTCCACAGCAAAGACAGGCGCGTTCGCCAGTCGCCTGCCTTTTTCAGATCCCGCCACAGCTTGAGCGCCTCGGCTGCATGCACACGCCACGGATGCGCGGAGTCGATCTGCTCGGTGAGCCCATACACAGGCGTCTCCCGCTCGCGCGCATAGGTGCCGAAAAGATGGTCCCAGACCATGAGGATCGCGCCGTAATTGCGATCGATGTACTGCGGCTGGATCGCATGATGCGCACGGTGATTGGATGGCGTGTTGAAGATCGTGTCCAGCCAACCGAGTCGACCGACGGACTCGGTGTGCAACCACTGCTGATAAGCGAGGATCAATCCGAAACACGCACCGACCAGCAGCGGGTCGAATCCGATCAGCACCACCGGCAGATAGAACCACGGCGACAGGAAACCATCGACGAAGGAAATCCTGAATCCGGTGGTCTGGTCGAATTGCCAGGAACTGTGGTGGACCGAATGCGAGATCGCCCAGTAGGCACGCACCCGATGCGCGGCACGATGATCCCAGTAGTAGCAGAAGTCGACCAGCAACAGCGCCAGTAAGGCAGTGCCCCAGTTGGTCGGGATACGCAGCGGCGTCAGACCGTGCGCCGCCGCGTAGAGCCCGGCGATGAACGCAAGCACCAGCGGCCCCGTGAGCAGCGTCGGCAGCAGCGGACTGGCACTGGCCAGCATTTCCTTGAAGCTACGCAGGTCGAGCCGCCTCTGGCGGTGGCGACGCCACAGTTCCAGTGGCAGGAACACCAGAAACAGCGCCGAGAGCGCCAATCCGATCTGATCGAGCCTTTGCAACAGCTCAGGCTTCTCCAGCAACATCTCTGCGGGCATGATGGCCTACCGTCAATAAAGTGAGCGCTCATTCACTTTATTGACGGGATCGCGCCATGTCAACTATAAGAATGCGCAATCTCAACCGATTTCGAGCCCGACCGATGCGTAAAGCCGATACAGACCTGCACGAACGCCGCCGCGGCGAGATATTGTCTGCAGCCGAAACCTGCTTCGTCGCAAAGGGCTTCCACCAGACCAGCATGCAGGACATCGCAAGCGCGTCCGGCCTCAGCATGGGCCTGCTGTACCGCTACTTCGACAGCAAAAGCGCAATCATCCGTGCGTTTTCGGCGCTGGACCGGGATCGGATGATTGCCGGGGTTACGGCGCTCGCCGATGCGACGGATTTCATCGCCGGGCTGGCCAAGCTGCTGAAGCAGGAACTGGAGACGATGCGCAACGTCGATGAGTTCCGGCTCACCACCGAAGTGCTGTCTGAATCGACCCGCGACGAGATCCTCCGCGAGAGTTTCGCCGCCAAGGAGCTGATGTTGAGCGCAGCGTTGTCGGGCGCGATCGCACGGCAGCAGTCGGCCGGCCGGATCGCACGGGATCTTCCGCCGGATCAGGCGGCGAATCTGGTGCTGGCGATGGTCGATGGTCTGAGCCTACGCGCGTTCATCGACCGGCGGCTCGGCAAACGTGCGCTCGATGCCCTCCTGCAGCAATCCCTGTCGCGGTTGCTGACGCCATCCTGAGTCGGATCGGAGTGGCGCGTACGATCTCAACCCCTGCGCCGGGCATAGCGGATCATCCTTCGCATGACCTTCGACGCTGGCCCCGCCCATGGCCCGGGCGTAGTGTCGTCCCACTCCTCCGACCGGACTCCGCCGATGAAACCCCTCGCACTCGCCGTCGCGCTTTGCTGCGCGCTCGCCATCCCGCTGCACGGTCACGCGGCATCGCCCGCAACCGCTTCGGCCGCCAAACCCGCTGCCGCGAAGCCCACGCCGGCCTGGGTCACCGCCAGCAACGCCAATGCCCAGATCCTGCTGGACGCGCAGCTGCAGTTCCAGCCCGAAGGCGGCTCGTTCTTCGGCATTCCCGGCTACGACGACAAGGTGTCCGACCTCGGCCCCGACAACGGCGCGCGCCTGCGCAAGGCCACCGCCGACGCCAAGGCGAAGCTGCAGGAAAAACTTCAGCTGGAGCGCGACCCCAACGTGCGCCAGGATCTGGAAATCATGATCCAGGCCGCCGACGACACCATCGAGTCGTCGCTGGTCAACGAGCGTCTGGTGGTGCCGTACACCGACGCGCCGCAGCTGGTGTTCCAGGGCCTGAAGGGCCTGCTGTCCGATCAGACCCCGGCCGCCCGCCGCGCCAAGGCGCTGGATCGTCTCAAGGCCTACGCGGGCGTCGCGCCGGGCACCACGGCCACCACGGTCCTCGCGCGCCAGCGCTACGAGGAACGCGCCGCCAACGCCGAACTGCTGCGGCCGACCAAGCTCGAAGTAGAGCAGGCGCTGGGCAACGCGGACACCTACATCGCCGGCATCCGCAAACTGTTCGCGCAGTACAAGATCGAAGGCGGCGCGGCCGCATTGGACGCACTGGAAAAGCAGTTCGCCGATTACGTGGCGTGGACGCGCAAGGACGTACTGCCGCACGCACGCACCGATACCCGCTTGCCGCCCGAACTGTATGCGCTGCAGCTGAAGCAGGTCGGCATCGATATTCCGCCTGCACTGCTGATCCAGCGCGCGCGTCTGGGGTTCATGGAAACCCGCGCCGCGATGGATCGGCTGGCGCCGCTGGTGGCGAAGGAAAAAGGCATCGCCGCCACCGACTATCGCGGCGTGATCCGCGCACTCAAGCGCGACACCATTCCCAACGACCAGCTGGAAGCGCGCTACCGCACGGTCATCGACACCATCGACCCGATCATCCAGCGCGAGCGCATCGTCGACGTGCCGAACCGGCCGATGGTGATGCGCCTGGGCACCGAAGCCGAAAGCGCCGCGCAGCCCGCGCCGCATTTCCTGCCCGCGCCGCTGGTCGGCAACACCGGTCAGCAGGGCCATTTCGTGCTGCCGCTGAGCAATCCCGCGCTGGCCGACAAGTCCGAGGCCTACGACGACTTCAACTTCCCGGCGGTGGCGTGGACGCTGTCCGCGCACGAAGGCCGCCCCGGCCACGAACTGCAGTTCACCGCGATGGTCGAGCGCGGCGTCTCACTGGCGCGCACGCTGTTCGCGTTCAACTCGGTGAACGTGGAAGGCTGGGCGCTGTACGCCGAAGCCGAAATGATTCCCTACGAACCGCTGGACGGCCAGCTGATGGCGCTGCAGTTCCGGCTGCTGCGCGCGGCCCGCGCGATGCTCGACCCGATGCTCAACCTCGGCATGATCGACCGCGCCCGCGCCGAGAAAGTGCTGATCGACGACGTCGGCCTGTCCAAAGCGATGGCGCGCCAGGAACTGGACCGCTACACCTTCAACGCCCCCGGCCAAGCCGGCAGCTACTTCTACGGCTACGCGCGCATCCTCGAACTGCGGGCCGAAACCGAACTCGCCCTGGGCGACAAGTTCGACCGCCTCGCCTTCAACAACTTCCTCCTCGACCAGGGCATGCTGCCGCCGGATCTGCTGGCAAAGGCGGTGCGGGAGCAGTTCGTGCCGGGGCAGTTCGGGAAGCGCTGAAGCGCAATTCGCTGAGCGATTGCTGCGGTCGATCGCCGCAGCGATCACGCGATCGTCACAACCAGGAAGCGCCGGGAAACCGGCGCTTTTTTTGTGCCTACTGCATGCGGGCAACAAATGGGTTGCCCGCCAACTGGGCCTCCTCACCACAGTCACGGATGTTTCCGATACACATCACGCAGCGCTTGCTGCTTTGTCACAGGCAGACAACGCCTTCCGATTTTTGTAGTCTGGATCATGGACCAAGCTCATGAAATATTGCAGATGATGCTCGGCAAATCACCCAGCCCACTACTGGTAAGACGATGCCCTACGACTTTACGACACTAAGTCCCGATGATTTCGAGTTACTGGTGGCCGACTTGCTTTCATGTGCATGGGGTAGCCAGCTCGAATCATTCAAGCCTGGAAAAGATGGCGGCATAGACTTACGGCATGCCCGCGTCCCTGCAGGTGAGATAACCACCGTCGTGCAATGCAAGCGCTATGGTCCCGAAAAACTTCAGCAGTTGCTTTCAAGCTGCAAAGAAGAGCGCTCTAAGCTTGAGAAAATCCAGCCTGATCGTTATGTTCTTGCAACATCTGTACGTCTTTCACCAAAAAACAAAGATGATATTCTTAAAACATTTTCTCCGTGGCTAAAATCAACAGCAGATATTTATGGATCAGAAGATATCAATGGTCTAATTCGTGCGTATCCTAACGTAGAGCGCTCTCACTTCAAGCTTTGGATAGCCAGCACGGCAATACTTGAACAAGTTCTTCATGCAGGAATATTTGCAGTCACAGACTCGACAATTGAGGCTACTAAAAGTCTGCTAAGCAAGCTAGTAGTGCATGGCGGAATGAATCGCGCCCTTGACTTGCTAGACGAGCATCATCACGTGCTCGTCGTCGGGAATCCCGGTATTGGAAAAACCACACTAGCCAGAATGCTAATGTGCCATTACATGAATGAAGGCTTTGAACCGATCTGGGTAGTAACCAATATTTCAGAAGCTTGGTCTCTCATGAAGGCTGCTCAAACCTCTGGGCGGAAGCAGGTCATCGTTTATGACGATTTTCTAGGCAGACTTAAATTTGACTCCCATCGTTTTGGGAAAAATGAAGAACATTCGCTGATGGAGTTTTTAGACAAAGTACGGCGTGTCGCGAACCTAAGGCTGATCCTCACGACACGGGAGTATATTGTTGCAGATGCGCGGCGTGTGCATGGCGCTTTCGATGAACGCACTGATGAACTCCTAACTTATACGCTTTCATTGAAAGACTATACGCTCGAACACCGCGCCAAAATGGTCTTCAATCACTTGTATTTTTCAGGCCTGCCTGATGGACGAATAAAATCATTAGTGGAGGCCAAGGCATATCGTAAGATTGTGCAGCATTCGAACTTTAATCCTCGCGTCTTTGAAGCGGTATGCCGCGAGGCGAACAGCTCAACACTGACTGATGAACAATATGTCGCGTTCGCTTTACAGCAATTTTCTGATCCAAAGATGATTTGGCAAAGACCTTATGAAAAAGACTTGAGCCCTTTAGGTCGGCAGTTTTTGAATTCGTTGTGGAGTTGCAATGGCGAAGCCGAAATAAGTGCGATACAGACAATACTTAGGTCTTGGAATGCCTCAATGTCCCCCGAAGAGTTTTCTATCGGATTCAATGAGGCTCTGCGTCAACTGGATGGGAATTTTGTTCTTACCGACCGCCTACCATCGCCTTGGGGTTCAGAGCAGTACGCAATCGTCAAGTTTCAGAACCCATCTATTGAAGAATTCATCAATAGTCGTGTATTGGCTGAGCCACAAGTATTACTGCGCTTAGCGGACTCAGCTTTGTTTCTCAAAACGATTGAGAAAATTGCGGATATCATTTTTCAAATGCCATTGGATAATTTTTCCATCCAAGCTTGGAACACGCTACGTATTCGTGCCAAAGTTTGCGAAAATTTCAGCCGAGGATATGCAATAAATTATCTGTCTTATGGTGAAAAAGAGGCAAGAAGAACATGGTGTAGAGAAAAGCCCATTAAGTCCTGGGCAACTCACACGTTGCTTGAGATCGAGAATATGTTGAATCTCGATGATGAGTACGCTCACGGCATTAAGTCTAGAGTTTTGACAGTAGAAGGCTGGAAGAATCTTCTAACTAACGTTGAATTCAATGATTCAGAACCCGGCGCGGCTTCTCGACTGGTTGATTGGATTTTTGATTATAGCCAATGGCATATTGGTCAACGCCATTCCGCCCATGATTGCTATGTTAAAGCTCTTAAAATTACCCTTGACCGATCTGATGATGATCTTGATATTACCAGCTTAAACACGCTTGTCTTTGCCGCCACACAAGGCGGGTATGCTGTCAAAAAAAGCTTCACTAATGCCGTTGATAAATCAGTGCGTCGTCGCTTAATGAAGCTTAGAAACACCGATGATTTAGATGGGGCGCAGGCAGAACTACATGAGCTAAATGATTTGGCGGGATCACTTAATTTGAATTTTGAATCGGAACTCAATCACGTTATCAATCGAATCGAAGAGCTAGAAGAACAGCATGAAAAACATGATGCCGGGAAAAGATCAAGCCGCTATCAAGATGGCCACGACACTATGGACTTGGATATGTTCTTCTCGGATCTTTTGGATCGATAAATGCATCATCACTCCCACCATCGAATGATTATTTTCACTTTTCCCAAAGCGAACCTGACCACTCTTCTGAACGAAAACGCAGCTTCTATGTCGACGACGCATGACGCCTTCGGCTTATGCGCCCTACGTGTCTATTCGTCCGACAGCATCGGATATGTCCGAGGATTGGTGTCTGCGATCCGGCACGATGGGATTGCAGCTCAAGCGTTGGTGTCCGAAACAACAGCAATGCCGTCGAAGACTCCGGCGTCGAAGCACAAAGCTTCGACGTTGATGCCGACAGCCTCGACGCCGGTGATCGACGACTCCACGCGCGAGGCTCGCAGCTCAGGCATTCAAGCAAAAAGCTCCAGCGCTGGAGTCGTCGATGTCCGAAGGTACGGCTCCAGACCCCGACGATGATGAAACTTTCATCATCGTCGGAGTACGGATGCTCCAGCGTCGCGGCTTGAAACCGCAACGGCGCGGCTTTCATCCCAATCGCGAAGAGCGCCCCTCATCCGGCGCTTCGCGCCACCTTCTCCCCGCTGAGCGGGGAGAAGGGCGACCTCCTGGTGGCGATCCCGGGTCTCGCCGGTGGCGAGACCCTGGCTACGGGAAGCGGGTTTCGGCGCGATGCGGTCAGCGGATGTCGGTCACCAGCGTCGGCAATTCCCACGCGCCGCCCGCGAAGCCTTTGCACATGCCGGTGGAGGATGCGGATGTCTGCACGAAACCCGTGCCGTCCCAGGTCCACTGTTCGGAACCCCAGCAGTCGCCGATGCCGCGGGCTTTCTGGCTGGAGCCCAGGGTGCCGTTGTCGAAGTCGGTGGCGTCGGCGGTGACCAGTTCGGGGCGATAGGGCGCGGTGTCGTTGATGATCCAGTAGCCGCTGCCGGCGTTGTAGGCGGCCAGCCAGCAGCGGGTGGAGACCAGCAGCTTCGTTTTCGTGAGCCGCACCACGTCGAGTGTCGGCGCTTCGTCACCCGTGTCTTCACCGGTCCGATGCAGATCGCTGCAGCTGTCCTCATCGGTGACGCTGCGCAGCGCCTTTCGCACCGCATCGCCGTGCTGCGCGATGAACCGCGCGTCGCTGGCTTTGGCGGGCGCCAGCGGTGCGGCCTTCACGACGGGCGCGGGCAGCGGCGGCAGCACCTTCGCTTCGGCCTGCTTGCCTTTGCGGAACGCGGCGCCGACGGTGCCGATGCGGCCCTGGAATTCGTCCATCTTCAGCAGCACCGCGGCGGCGCCACTGTCCGAGAGCGCCCAGACGGTCTTGCCGGCGCGGAATTCGATGCGGCTGTCGCGCGCCAACGCCTTGAGCAATGCCGCGACCTGCGCGGCGGTGAGGTCGACTTCGAGCGTGGTCTGCTCCACCGTGTGTGCGCCGTAGGATGTGCCGTCGATCCACAGTGTCGCGGGGAACTGCGCCGGCAGGCCGTCGAGCATGCTGTCCTGCCAGCCGTCGCCCAATCTCACCCGGCCCACGACGGCCGTAGCCGGGCCGGCTTTACGGGTCAGCAGCACGCTGACCGGCATCTCCGAGTCATCGCGCTGGTAACCGGCCACGCGACAGGTGCGGGTGTTGTCGCAGACGAGCTCCCAGTCTTCGTGCTGGAAGGCGGCGTCGACGGCGCGCACCGGGAACGCCATCGGTGCGGCCAATGCCAGCAACAGGGCGGCGTGGAGAAAGCGACTGCGTTGCGTGAGGCGGATCATGCGCGGTTCCGGCGTGGATGTGCGCGTGAGCATATCGAATCCGCCGATGGCGGATCGGCATGTCTGTGCGGTGGCAGCGACGGCGTGCCCGAACGCGCCCGACGTCATCCTTCGGCGCGGATGTTTCCATGCCGCTTCATCCGCGCGGCCGCAGCAGCGGGCGCGCGCCTTCGACCGGCATCGGGTTGAACATCGCCGGGTTCAGCAGTTTCAGCGCGTCGCGACAGTCGAGATACGGATAACTGCGGCCGGTGGCGCCGTCCTGGATGCGTGTCGGCGACAGCGTCATCGCTTCCATCCGCTGCGCGACCGTGCTGGCGGGTGCGGCCTGCTTCAAGGCGACCGCGCAGGCGGCGACCATGGGCGCGGCCTGCGAGGTGCCGCCGAAATTCGAGGTGGCGCCGTTGAAGCCGGGCGCGCGCACGAACGCGCCGGCAGCGAACAGATCGGTGGTGGCGGTGCGGTTGGAGAAACAGGTCGGCTGCAACGGCGCGGTCGCGGCCTCGGTGCAGCCCAGAAAGGTGATCGCGGGTCCGGTGAAATCCCAGGTGGCCGCCGTCGACACCACGTTGCGCACGCACGACGGCGCGCCCATGCCGCCGAGGTTGCCCTGATTGCCGGAAGAGGCGGTGACCACCGCACCCAGGGCGTTGAGATTGGCGACCGATACCGCGAGCGCCTGCGTCCACGCCGTCGAGGTGTCGCAGTCGCCGGGGAACGCCGTGTCGGTGCCGAGGCTGAGATTCACGGCGTCGATATCGGGATGCTGCGTGGCCAGCCAGTCCAGCGCGGCGACCACGTCCGAGGTCGAATTGAAGCGGTTGTTGCGATCGATCACCTTCACCGCGACCAGACTCGCCGCCGGCAGCGCGCCGCGCGGCGCGACCGTGCCTGCACCGCCGATGATGCCGGCCACGTTGGTGCCGTGACCGTGGTCGTCCTCGGCGGAACCCGTACCGGTCTGGCTGCTGGTTCCGTTCGGACAACAGCCGCTGCCGACGCTGCAGAAGCAGGCCTGACCGACGATCCGGCCGAGGAAATCGGCGTGATCGGTATCGATGCCGCTGTCGACCACCCCGACCTTCATCCCGGCGCCACCGACGCCCAGCGCCGCGAGCTGATGCACGTGGTTCTGCACCGACGCCGCGTCCGGTTCGACCGCGTGGCCGGCACCGCCGACGTCCGGATCGACGCGCACCACGCGACGATCGCGCGCCAGGGCCGCCAGGGTGTTCGCATCGGCCGAGAGCACGAACGCCGGTACGCGCTCGAAACGCCGCAGCACTTTGGCGCGCGCCCGCGCCGGCAGCGCCGACAGCACGGCATCGACATCGCTGCGCACGCGCGGGTGCAGCTTCGGCGCGACATCGCGCTTGGGTCGCCGGCCGTTTGAAGCGGCGATGTTGTTCGTCGAACGGTCGCGCAGCATCACCACCACGCGCACTTCGCCGTCGCGCTGCGCCTGTCGCTGTGCGTCCGCGGACACCCGCTGTGCGTGTGCCGGCAGCGCCATCGAAAACAGCGCGATGCAGATCGCAGTCAATACATGGATCGTTTTCATGGTTGCCTCTTTCGCTGTTGCATAGACATTCAATCTGCCTGCTTTGCCGGTGCCGATGCGGCCGCCGTCTCGATGACAATCCGCGCCGCGGCGGTGCGCGCGCGTGTCGACGCGCCGTACATCAGTTCCGCCACCGCGGGCGCGGCGAGATAATCGCCGGTGTTGCCGATGCGCGCGAAATAATGCACCTCATGCCGGCCGGCGGGCAGGAATTCGGCATAGAACTTCGGTGCGCGCGGATCCAGCCGGCGGGTGCGGAACCAGTCGCTGCCCTCGTCGGACACTTTCTGCAGATCCAGTCCGGCCACGCCGCTCAACGCCAGGTCCGTCGGCCGCAGACCGCCCGGCACCGCATCGGTGATCGCGACGAAATGGCGATCCGCGCCGGTATCCAGCGTCAACGTGACGCGCAGCCAGTCGCCGTCGCGGAGCGTCTGTTGTTCGGCCGCCACCCAGCCGCGCTCGCGCAGCACCTCGTAACGTCGCGCCAACGCGAAGCCGACCGCGGTCGAACCGGCCTCGCGCGCATCTTCGCGATAGCGGATCTCGGCGACGTAGCTCGCCGGCGCATCGCCTTCGACACGCGGCGTGAGCTGCAGCGGCGCTTTCGCGGTGCTGGTCGTCAATGCGCGCTGCCAGTGCTGCGCGGGCGCGCCGGGTTCGAGACGCAGCGCGCCGCGTTCTTCGCCGTGGGCGATGTCGAGCGCCACCACGTCGTCCGGTTTGCGCTTGCCCAGCGCGCGCAGTGCGATCAGGCAGCTGGCGCCGGTCTGGGTGTCGATCGCCTCGACGCCACCTGCATACAGATCGCCGAGACCCGCGATGAGCGAACGCCGCAATGCGGCATCGCCGGCCTCCGGGAAATCGAACAGCAGACCGATGAATTCGCACTGTTCGCGCAGGTCGGAGCTCATCCACCGGTCGTAGCGGACGTCGCTGCGCAGGCTGCGCGCCTCGCCGCGTCGCGTGGTCGCATCGCGCAGCTTCGCGACCGCTTCAGCCGCCGCCGGATGCTCACCGGCCAGCATCGCGCGCGTCGTCGCAACCCGCGCCGGCAGACCCAGCGTCGCCCATTGCCGCCACAGGACATCCAGCACATCGTGGCCGGGACGCATCTGCGCGGCGGCGACGAAAGCGGTCTGGTTGCCCTGTGCAACGCCGTCGCCGGCAGGCCGGCTGCGCCGCTGGAGGAAGCCTTCGCCGCGGCCCACCGCTTCGCCGGGCACCGCATGGCCCATCTCGCCCAGCAGGCGCAGCGCGCGCACGCTGTAGGCGGTCAGCGCGTGCTGCGCCTGCGCTTCATCGTGCTGCCCCGGATCTTCGCCATCGGCGAAATAGCGGAAGGCGCCGCTCTCGCTCTGGAACACCCCGATGTTCTCGATGACTTCCTGCAGCGCGGCCTTGGCGTCCGGAAAGCGTGCGTCGTCGCCGCGTTCGATCGCGATCGCCGCCGCGACGCCGCGGCTGAGGATCTGTTCCCAGCAGCGATGCGGATAAGTATGCAGATCGCCGATCCACTGATGCACCATCGCATCGGCGCCGGGCAGCAGCGACACCCGCAGCGCGATATCGCTGGCGCTGCGCGGCAGCGTTGGCGCAGCCAGACGCAGCGGCGTGGCGCCGAGCCAGCCGGCCTGGACCTTGCGCGCTTCGATGGTCGGCGATGCCAGTTCGATCGATGCCGACACCGCGTCGCTGTCGTCGCCGCTGCGCGCGGCGGCCACGGCCGTCAGCGTTTGCGATCCGCCATCGGCCTGCGCGCGAAGATCGGCATCAAGCGGTGCGATCCGCAGCGGCAGCGTCGCCTGCCCGCGCGGCGCCAGCGCGAGCGCACGCGTCGCATCGACGCCCAGCGTCTCGACCTGCAGCGTCGCGTCGATGTCGGCGGCGCGGTCGCCGCTCTGGCGGATGTTGGCGACCAGATCCGCACGGTCGCCCGGATACACGCGCACGGGCGTCTGCAGGCGCACTTCCAGCGGCAGTCCGACCTCGAACGTGGCTTCGGTCATGTCGAAGCCGTCGTCGGCGTCGCTGCTCCACGCCACCGCGCGCCAGCGGGTGAGGTTGTCGGGCACGGTGAATTCGATCACCCGAGTTTCACCCGGCGCGAGGCGGATGTCGGGCTGCCACAGCGCGGTGTCGGCGAAGTCGCGACGCAGGCGCGCGCCGAACAGCGCTTTGGCGTCGGCCACGCGCTGGGCGTCGCGAACGCGGTCGCGCGGCGGTGTGTCCAGGCGGCCCGGCCCAACGCGCGGCGATCCATTGTCCAGGCCTTGCAGCACATCGCCGGCGGATTCCAATCCCTGCGCCTCGATCTTTGCGCGATCGATCGCCAGTATCGGCGAGGGTCCTTCGCCCCCTCTGAACACCTCGACGCGCGAGATTCGCGAACCGGTGATTTCGATCCGGTCCAGAGCTTCATCGCCACCGCTGTAACCATCGGCTGGCGACGCTTCCTGCTGTATCACCATCGACGCTCTCGCCTCGCCATTGGCGCGCGCACGCGCCGCGGCCGGTGCGGAGGCCGACATCGGATCAGCCACCGGGCTTGCTTCATCGAACACCACCGGCGGCAGATCTATAGACGCCGCAGCGTCCACCACATCCGGCTGCATCGCTTCTTCCGCAGGCTGACGCGCGCTGGGCCAGCGCAAACGACGCTGCCACGGCGTCCGGTTCCAGTCGCGGAAACCTGTGAGGAACGGCCGGTTGCTCCATTCGTCGGCGCGCATGCCCAGCCAGCGTTCGCCCTGCGGATCGAAATCCGCCCACCACTGGGCGCCGAGCGCCCGCACCGCGTCGTCGAGGACCGCGAGCGTCGCGGTGCGCGGCGCACTGCCGCCGTTGTGCAGGCGGATGCGCAGCACCTGCGCGGGTGCGGTGCGTTCCTTGTCGAGGGTCAATGCGAGCTGCGGCGCGCGTTGCGGGCGCGGCACGGCGACGGTCACGGAGGTCGCGTCGCTCTTCGCCGGCAGGCGCAGACCGTTCGCATCGATGCCGGCATCGGCGCGTTCGCGCACCAGCGCATGCACCCTGACCTGGCTGCGTCCGTCGGCACGCAGCGGCAGCAGCAGCTCGTGCGCGGCGCCGTCGATGGCGATCACCCGACTGTCGAGCAGCGCGCCTTCGGATTCGATCACGATCAGCGCCTGCGCGCGGGCGTACGGCGATTTCAGCAGCAGGCGCGCAGGCGCGTCGGGCGTGGCCGGCGCTTCGACGATCTCGATCGCGAGCCGCTGCGCAGCGGTACCGTCGCTGTCGCCGGCCCACACATAGCGTTCGATCTCCACCGGCGCGGCGTCGCCGCTGCGCGCGGTGAGCAGATAGCGGCCGCTGCGCTTGCGCGGGAACTCGCAGGCCGATGTCGTACCGGCCACCAGCGCACAGCGGGCGATGGCTTCGCGCTTCGCGTCCTTGTCGCCGTCGCCGCCGAAACCGGGCAGGTATTCGACGACGACTTCAATGGCGGCGCCCGCCTGGGCATGGCCGTCTGCATCGATCACCACGCCGTCGAGGCGCAGCGGCGTGGTCGCATCGAACCAGCGCGGCGCGATGCGCAGGCCGACGTAGCGCGCGTATCGCGCATAGCGCGCCTGCGCCGCATTGCTCATCGTGCCTTCGCGCGCTTCCAGCATCACTTCCGCCGTCAGCTGCAGCCGGCCGAATGCAGGCAGATCGGCCACGGTGTCGTCGCCGTCGAGCTTGAATGTCAGCGGCAGTTCGATCCTTGTCTTCCCCTCTTGGTCGAGCTTGCCCCAGTCGCGCGATTCGCCCTGCAGCGACACGCCGTCGCGACCGGCACCGCGGTTCACCTCGATGAAAGCGTAGTCGGCGTAAGCGGGATACGCGCTGGACAGCGGCAGGCCGGTGAGCATCGTCGTCACCCGGCCCAGCGCGACCTCGGCCGCGCCGCCGCCGGAGTAATATCCGGCGGAAATATCGGCGACGAATGTGTCTCCGTCGCGCAGCAGGCGGTCTTCGGCCTTGGCTTCCGCCCACAGATCCTGCGAACGGTAGGTGCCGACGAAGAAACACACGCCGCTGTCGTCGCGCGAGGCCTCTTTCATGCGAACGCAGTAGTTGCCGTCGACCAGATGCTGCGGCAGGCGTTCCTCGCCGGCGATGCCGCCCAGGTCGTCGGGCGTCGCGGTCCAGGTGCGCAGCGTCTTGTCTTCGTCGCTGAAATACAGGCTCAGTTCGACCGGCGCGGTCTCCGGCATGCGCAGCAGGCGGCCTTCGCTGCGCGCGCGCAGCCACAGGCTGTAGCGGACGGTGTCGCCGGCGCGGTACAGCGGCCGGTCGGCGACGCCCCACAGCCGCGCATCGATGCGATGCACGCCGAGATTCAGTCCGTAGCCCTGCGTCGCTTGCAGCGGCAGCACCGCGCGACGTGCGCCGGACTGCGCGCGCAACAGCCATTGCGGCTGCGGCACGCCGCGTTTCTGCGCGGGCAGGCGGAAGTCTTCCGGCAGCCGCAGGCGCAGCAGGCCGTCGCGATCGCTGCGGCCGGCGGCGATGCGCTTCGGCGGCTCGCCGTCGATATGCAGCAGCAATTCGATGTCGGCATCGGCGATCGCCGTACCGCCCCGCCATTCCGTCGCCCACGCCACCAGTTCGCGTCGGGTGGCGTAGGCGCCGAGTTCGAACTGCGGCGCGGCGACCTGCATCGTGTCGCCGCCATGGCGCCACTGCGCCCAGCCGCCCGCGGCCAGCGCGCGGGCGCTGGCACCGGCATTCACGCCGGTCGCGCTGCCGCGAGAGTCGGGGGTGTTCAGGGTTTCGGTAGCGAATCCGCCCGCAAGCGCGGCGACCTCCAATGCGACGGGTTCGGCATTGACGCTGCGGATCGGGTCGCGGGCCGGGTCGCCGAGCAGCAGCGCGCGCGCCGCGGCCTGCAGCTGCGGGCGCGCTTCGCTGGTGGCGATGCGCAGCCGCACCGGCGACAGCGCGCGGCCCTGATCGTCGCGGATCGTCGCGCCGAGGTCGAAGGTTTCGCTCGCCAGCGGCTTATCGAAGCGCATTTGGATGCCCGCGCCCGGTCGACGCTGCAGGTTGTCGTTCCCGCGCGCCCCCGGCCACCACGGCGTGTCGTTGCTGTCTTCGATGGTCAACGCCTTCGGCAGCATCGCCGCAAGCGCGGTCCGGCCGGCCGCGTCCAACGGCGAAGACAGCGTCAGCCAGATCGGTTCGCCGGGCACGCAGAAGGTGTTGAGCAGCCCTTTGCGCACGGTGCGCTGCACCTGCCGCGACGGGCCGGCGCAGGACACCATCCGCAGCTGGAACGGCTCGCGGTCGATGAAGCGCAGCAGCTGCGCGTTGTCCTTGCCCGGCAGCGGGCCTTCCCTGGTGCGGAGCCCGGGCACGATCCGCAGTTCGACCTCGGCACCCGCGTCGATATCGTCGGGCAAGGTCAGCGCGAAGCGCGACTTCAACCAGTCCCGTCTCTCGAGCGGGATCGCCTGCAGCGACGGGTTCGACCATTCGCGGCCGTTGCTGCGCAGACGCAGCACGCTCGCCACCGCGTCGATCGCCAGCGCGCGTTCGCTTTCGATGAGGATCCGCGGCCGCGCGCCCTCCCATTCGCTGATGCTGGCGCGCAGGCTCGGCCGCGCGGTCTCGGTTTTGAGGGTGCGCCGGGGCAGCGGCTTGCCTGCGGCGGTCTGCAGTCCATCCGCAAGCACGAGGGTCACCGGCGTCGCCGACGGCAGCGGATCGCCTTCGATCTCGCAGTTCAGCTCGATATCGTCCTGCCAGACGCAGACATAGCGTCGGGCGGGGATCGAAGTGACGATGTCGCGCAGCTCGGCGTTGTCCAGCACCCGCATCGGTTCGGAGAATTGGATAGTCAGCCCGTCGTCTTCCAGATCGATTTCGATCCCGACGTTACCGGCGCGAGCGACCGGCGCGACCAGCGCGCACCACAGTGCGAACAGACAGAAAGCGATGCGCGACATACAGATTCCCCGACAGACTGCAGGCGGCCATCGTGACCGCTCCGACCCGGATCGCCAACAGCGACGATGTGGACTTACCGGCAACGTGCGTCGGAGGAAAATGGGGTTTGGATCCGGCGTATTCGTCGCGCGCCCGGCGGAAGATCGTGCGGAACAACCGGGCGGCTGCAGGCGTATTCGACAACGCCGACGTGCGGCGAAGGGGCCCGGAAACACCGCGGGGCGCGTGCATGCCGCCGCGCCCCGCATGCTCGAAGCGGTGACGCCGCGCTTATTCGATCGCCGACAGCTGCATGTTGGTGCCCATGTCCTTGGCGATGTTGCTGATCCAGCCCAGGTAGTTCGGGTGGATGAAGCGCTTGCCCTTGCGCTCTTTGTAGTCGAGGTCGACGCTGCTGACGTAGGCGATGCGGACCGCCTGGGTGTCCCAGGTCACCAGGATCTTCGCGGTGTGGGTGCGCAGGTTGAGGGTGGATTCGATTTCGCCCGGGCGCTCGGCGGTGATGGTCCAGCCGCGGCCGATCAGGGCGCGCTTGATGTCCTTGACGGCTTTTTCCTGGGACAGGCCGGCGGGGATGGCAACCGGGTCGGGATCGACCAGCGGCGCCTGGCGGGCCTGGACGGCGCCGCTGAAGGCGAGCAGCGAAAGAACGGATAGCACGATGGCGGAAAAGCGCACAGACACCCCCTTGGAATACGACGAATGGATAGAAGACTGAACAGGACTGCGAGCCTTGGTCCTGCGGCGACAGGATAACGCCGGGGTTCGTGCGAATCACCCGGCGATCCGCCCGGGAACCCGCCTGGAATGGCGGCCGCGGCTATAATCCGGCTCTTTTCGAAATCAGGCGATCTGGTGTCTTTCGCAGCGATGTCCTTCCCGCCGATGACGCCACTGGCGATCCGCGCGTATACCGCCACCACCGCGCTGGGCCACGGCCGCGAGGCCCAGGCCGAGGCGCTGCGTACCCGCCGCAGCGGCCTGCGCCGCAACGATTTCGGCGAAGGCGCCACTGCCGACGCCCGCCTGGAGACCTGGATCGGCCGGGTCGACGGCATCGAAACGCTGGCCCTGCCGCCTGAGTTGGCGGCCTACGACTGCCGCAACAATCGTCTTGCCTGGCTGGCGCTGCAGCAGGACGGCCTGCCCGAGGCCATCGCCGCACTGCGCCAGCGCCACGGCGCCGAGCGGGTCGCGGTGGTCATCGGCACGTCCACGTCCAGCATCGGCGCCAGCGAAGAGGCCTACACGCGGCTCGACGACGGTGCGGCTCCCGCAAG
The DNA here is from genome assembly GCA_943371935.1 of Chitinophaga pinensis. Classification (GTDB taxonomy): domain Bacteria; phylum Pseudomonadota; class Gammaproteobacteria; order Xanthomonadales; family Xanthomonadaceae; genus Lysobacter_I. Next base: position 122,843 of record CALRWS020000005.1, read on the forward strand.
TGTGTTCCCGGCCGATCTGCGCCGCCCCCTGCTGCACACCCCGCATTCGCCGGGTTATTTCGTGCAGCTCGCGACCGGCCTGCGCGGCCCCTGCGTGACCGTGGCCACCGCCTGTTCGTCCAGCGCGAAAGTCTTCGCGCAGGCGGCGCGGCTGATCCACGCGGGCGTGGTCGATGCCGCCCTGGTCGGCGGCATCGATACGCTGTGCGGCAGCGTGCTGTTCGGCTTCAACGCGCTGGGGCTGGTCTCGACGCGGCGCTGTCTGCCGTTCGACGCCCGCCGCGACGGCCTGAATCTCGGCGAAGCCGGCGGCTATGCGCTGCTGGAACGTTACGACCCCGCGCAGCCGGGCCTGACCCTGCGCGGCTACGGCGAGAGCAGCGACGCCCACCACATGTCCGCGCCGCACCCCGAAGGCCTCGGCGCGCGGATGGCGATGCAGGGCGCGCTGGCCCGCGCGGGCCTGGCGCCCGCCGAGATCGGCTATCTGAATCTGCACGGCACCGCCACGCCGGCCAACGACACCAGCGAAGCGATCGCGGTGCGCGGGCTGTTCGGCGAGGGTGCGTTCGGAGCCGGAATGCCCGACCACGGCCTGCACGCAAGCTCCACCAAAGGCTGGACCGGGCACACGCTGGGCGCCGCCGGCATCGTCGAATCGGTGTTCGCGCTGCTCGCGCTGGAACGCGGCCTGCTGCCGGGCATGCTCGGCAGCGACGAGGCCGGCGAGACGCAGCCCGACCCCGCCTGCGGCCCGCAGATCCGTTTCGATAATGCAGAACGCACGATCCGCTACGCCATGAACAATTCCTTCGGCTTCGGCGGCAACAACGCCTCGCTGGTCTTCGGGCGCGAATGATGACGACCACCGTACCGACCCACATGCTCACCGCGCACATCGAAAGCATCGGCTTCTGGGCCAACGGCCTGCCGTCGTGGCAGGCCGCTCGCGACTTCGTCGCCACCGGCGCATTGCCCGAAGGCGCGCCCGGCAAACCCTCGCCGCAGCTGCTGGCGCCGAACGAACGCCGGCGCTCGCCGGAATCGGTCGCGGTGGCGCTGGACGTGGCGCTCGCTGCGTGCGCCGACGCCGGGCGCCCACCCGCGGACCTGCCGTCGGTGTTCACCTCGACCCACGGCGATCTGTCGATCACCGACTACATGTGCGCGACGCTGGCCACCGCGCCGCGCGACATCTCGCCGACCAGGTTCCACAACTCGGTCCACAACGCCGCCGCCGGCTACTGGACCATCGGCGCCGGCTGCATGCGCGAAGCGACCGCGATCAGCGCTTACGACGCCAGCTTCGCCCAGGGCCTCATCGAGGCGATGGCCCAGCTCGCCGAAGGCAGCGAGGCGGTGCTGCTGGTCGGCTACGACACCGGCTCGGTCGGCCCACTGCTGTCGGTGCACGACTGCGCCGGCCTGCTCGGCGGCGCGCTGGTGCTGTCGCGCCACGGCACAGGCCCGCGAGTGGTCGCGACGCTGGCCGATGGCGAAGCCTCGGCGCCGGGCGCCCTGGGCCGCCACGCGGCCGCCAACCCGATGGCGCCGATGCTGCCGCTGTTCGACGCCCTGGCCGCAGGCGCACCGCGCGCCGCGCTGAAGGCCGGGCCGAACCGCGTGCTGACGCTGGAGATCGCGTATGACTGATGCCGCCATGGCCGCAACCGCTGTGACGCTGGACCGCCGCAACGTCGCCGTGGTCATCCCGGCGCTCAACGAAGCGCTGCGTATCCGCGAAGTGGTGGAAGGCGCGCTGGGCGCCTGCGACCACGTGATCGTGATCGACGACGGCTCCGACGACGACACCGCCGCGAAGATCGCCGACCTGCCCATCACCCTGCTGCGGCACCCGCAGCGCATGGGCAAGGGCGCGAGCCTGCGCGACGGCTTCCGCGAAGCCGAGCGCCTGGGCATGGCCGCAGTCACCACCATGGACGGCGACGGCCAGCATTCGGCCAGCGATATCCCGCGGCTGATCGCCGCCGCCAACCGCCATCCCGGCAGCGTGATCATCGGCGCGCGCCTGCGCAAACGCGCCTCGCAGCCGACCTACCGCCGCATCGGCAACGATTTCGGCGACTGGGGCATCGCCTGGGGCTGCGGTTTCCGGGTGCGCGACACCCAGAGCGGCCAGCGGCTGTATCCGTCATCGGTGTTCACCCTGCGCGACGTGGCCGGCGAGGGCTTCGTGTTCGAAGCGCAACTGCTGATCTCCGCCGCGCGCAGCGCCGGTGCGCGCGTGGTCGGGGTGCCGATCGAGACCCGCTACCAGTGCGCGGATGCGCCGCAGACGTTCCGCAAGAGCCATTTCCGCCTGTTCCGCGACCTGTACGCCATCACCTCGCATGTGGTGGTACAAGTGGTGAAGCAGGGCCACGTGATCCGCGAATACCGCCGCGCGCGCGCCAATCCGCCGGTGATCGAAGATCCCAGCGGCGAATTCAAAAATTCATGAGAGTAGGATGGAATCTATGCAGAACTTCTTAAATCTCTTGTACTTGGATAAAGCCTTCATATCTGGCGCATATGAAGCGCATACAGGCAAGTATGCGGAAACCAAGATCACGAGTTCAGACACATTACATGCTGAAGCAAAAATTCCTCTTTTTAGCGGCGGCGCGAGCTCGATCGAAAGCAAAACCTACTCAATATCCACCCTTGGAATGCTTGAGGAGCTAAGAAGCACTCTTAGCAAGATTGAAGAGTTTGACTCTTCAGAATTTGGCTTAGGAAAGTCGTCAAAATATGCTCGAATTGTCGGCCATATGACCGTTGAAAAAATGGTCCGCTCCAAAGAGAAGGTAGACCCAGTAGATAAAATAAAAAGCAAAGAAATAATTTCTGAAGAAATTTATTACGCCGTCGAGTCTGATAGTGGATACTTTGCCCTTATTTGTAACGATGACTACTTCTCTTCAGGCTTTGATCGCATAAGAAACTTGTCTGAAACGATAGTTGATGCAATCGATATGCCAGTAGAGATTTTTGCAAGAGTTATAGCTGCGAAAACCATCATCGGAAATAGAAGCCAATGGCTAGCAATCCCGTTGGTAATTTCCGAACTGGGATAAAGCAGCATCAAATATGCTATGAGAAGGCCAAGCCATGACTATTGTTCATTCGTCTACAAAAGATCTTGACGTCGTGGTGCTGGGCGGCGGCCTCGCCGGCCTCACCCTCGCGATCCAGCTCAAGCGCCGCGATCCGGCCATCGACGTGACGGTGCTGGAGCGGCGCGCGCATCCAGTGCGCGAAGCGGCATTCAAGGTCGGCGAGTCCACGGTCGAGATCGGCGCGACGTATTTCGCCAACGTGCTGGGCCTGCGCGAACATCTGGACACCGAGCAGATCCGCAAGTTCGGCTTCCGCTTCTTCTTCAGTGAAGGCCGCACCGAGATCGACCGCTGCACCGAACTGGGCGTCAGCAAGCTGCTGCCCGCGCCGTCGTGGCAGATCGACCGCGGCCGCTTCGAGAATTTCCTCGGCGAGGAAGCGCGCCGGCTCGGCGTGCATTTCCACGACGACGCGACCGTGCGCGGCGTGGACTTCGGCGCCGGCGAGGACGCGCATGCGGTGACGTTCGAATCCGCTGGCGAGAGCAATACCCTTTCGACCCGCTGGGTGGTGGACGCCAGCGGCCGCGCCGGGCTGATCAAGCGCAAGCTCGATCTGGCGCAGAGCAACGATCACGACGCGAACGCGGTGTGGTGGCGGGTGGACGGTGTCGTCGATCCGAAACTGTGGTCCGACGACCCCGAGTGGCAGGCGCGCTGCACGCCGCCGGACCGCTGGCGCTCGACCAATCACATGTGCGGGCCGGGCTACTGGTTCTGGCTGATTCCGCTGTCGTCCGGCGCGCACTCGCTGGGCATCGTCTGCGACGCGAAGATGCATCCGCTGGAGACGATGAACACCCACGAAAAAGCCACCGCCTGGCTGCGCGAGCACCAGCCGCGGATGGCCGAGGCGCTGGACAAGCCCGAACACGGGCTGCAGGACTTCATGTTCCTGCGCCACTTCTCGTACGGCTGCAAACAGGTGTTCAGCGGCGACCGCTGGGCGCTGACCGGCGAGGCCGGCGTGTTCCTGGACCCGTTCTATTCGCCGGGAAGCGATTTCATCGCGATGTCGAACACGCTGATCTGCGACCTCATCGACAAGGACCGCGCCGGAAAATCGTTCGCGCCCTACGCCGACATCTACCAGCAGCTGTACTTCTCGTTCTACGAGAACACGATGACGATCTACCAGGACCAGTACCCGCTGTTCGGCGACGCGCAGGTGATGCCGGTCAAGGTGATCTGGGACTACACCTACTACTGGGCGCTGCTGGCGCCGCTGTTCTGCGGCGGCAAACTCACCGACATCCAGTTGCTGGGCAGGCTGCGTCCGCAGTTCGAGCGCGGCCGCGACCTCAATCTTGCGATGCAGACGTTCCTGCGCGGCTGGGGCGAACGCAACGTCGCCGCGGGCATCGAAGGTTCGCCGCTGGACGGCCGCTTCCTCAACCAGCACGACATCGAATGGTTCCACGAGATGAACCGCGCGCTGCACGACGCGCTGGACAACCCGGCGTTCGAGCAGCGCATCCGCGACAACGTCGCGCGCATGGCATGGCTGGCGGCAGAAGGCCTGCAGCGCGCACGCGATACGCATGCGGACATCGACGACTGCGGGCTGGATGCGCTGTTGCAGGAATCGACAGCGGCAACCTCGCTCGCCGCGATCTGGTACGCCGCCGCGGCCTGAGCACCGCGATTCACGTAGAGCGGCCTTCAGGCCGCTGGTTCGTTCCGGGAAAAGCAGCGGCCTGAAGGCCGCTCTACAACTTCGTTGCAGACCACGGGCGTTTCAGCTCATCCCGCCATCGACGCCGATCACCTGGCCGTTGATGTAGGCCGCGCCGTCGCTGCACAGGAAACCGACCAGCGCGGCGACTTCTTCCGGCGTGCCGGCGCGACCGGCCGGCACGAGCTGCTTGATGTGCTCGGGCGGAAACACGTCCTTGGTCATGTTGCCGGCGATCATGCCCGGCGCGACGACATTCACCGCGATACCGCGGCTGGCCATTTCCCGCGCCAGCGATTTGGATGCGCCATGCAGCGCCGCCTTCGCCGCGGCGTAGTTGGTCTGGCCGCGATTGCCGAGCACACCGGACACCGACGAAATGCTGACCACGCGTCCCCAGCGCGTGCGCGCCATCGGCAGCAGCAGCGGCTGGGTGACGTGGAAGAAGCCGTGCAGCGAGACATCGATCACCCGCTTCCACTGGTCTTCGCGCATGCCGGCCATCGGCGCGTCGTCGTGGATGCCGGCGTTGTTGACCACGATCTGGATGGCGCCGGCTTCCAGCAGCGCGGTCAGCGCCGCGCGCGTGGCCTCACCGTCGGCGACATCGAAGGCCACCGCTTCGGCCGAGCCGCCCGCGGCCACGATCTCATCGCGCACCTGTTCCGCACGCGCGAGATTGCCGTTGGCGTGGACGATCACATGCGCGCCGTCGGCGGCGAGTTTCCGACAGATCGCGCCGCCGAGATCGCCGCTGCCGCCGGTGACGAGGGCGCGGCGCTGGTTGTTGTTCGACATGGGGAATCCTCTTTCAAAACACGATGTTCAAGGCACGATTTCTTTCGTTCCGGACCCCGACCTCATCGGGGCAGGGGATTGTCGATTGCTGGCGCGGGGATGGATCAAGCGCAAATCCCCCGTCGCCTGCTTCGCAGACGCCCGCCCCCTTTTTCAAAGGGGGCTGACATCCCGCAGCGTCATTTCTTCCAGTTGACGATGGCGCGGCGATGATTGTTGTTCGACATAAGGAGTTCTCTTTGCGAAGCGCGATGTCTGCCAATCGGAATCTGGATTCTATCGGGAGCAGAGATCATCCGTTACCGCAATGCGGACAGAGCAAGCGCAAATCCCCCGTCGCCTGCTTCGCAGACGCCCGCCCCCCTTTTTCAAAGGGGGCTGACAGCTCGCAGCGTCATTTCCATCATCGCAGCGTCATTTCCACCATCGGGCCGAGATTCTGCTACGTCATTTTCGCCAGTAGTTCGACATGCCGCACGATCGTTGACACACCCCCTTTGAAAAAGGGGGTCGACATCGCGCAGCGATGGCGGGGGGATTTGCTCCTGGCCGACCCGGCACAGGCAATCACCCCTGCAACATCACCGCCGCGCGCCCATCGGCAACCACGGTGCCCGCATGCACGATGCGAAAAGAATACTGCTGACTGGCCGCGCTTTCGGCCAACAACTCGGCCTCGCACTCCAACGCATCCGCCAGATCGTCGATGCGCGCGACATACAGTTGCACATCGCGCAGCGCGACCAGGAAACCGACCTTCGGCTCGCCGCCGGCTGCGGCGCCACGCAGACCGCCGTGGACCGCCATCGCCTGCGCGCCGTATTCGCACAGATGCACCGAACGCAGGCGATCGTCGCTGCGCAGCGGATGCGCAGCATCGCGATGGCCGGTGCTTCGCAGGCGAATGCGCTGCGCGTCCCAGTCGACGACCTCATCCCACAGGCACATCGCGCCCTTGTGCGGGATCATCGCTTCGATGTCGTGGCGTGAGATCACGCAGCGGCTCCTGTAGGAGGGCCTGTAGGAGGGCCTTCAGGCCCGAGCTCTTCCGGAATCGCGCCCATAGGTTTTCCCACGGTAGAGCTCGGCCCTGAAGGGCCTCCTACGGCAGAGCTCGGGCCTGAAGGCCCTCCTACAGCAGGATCCACCGCATGCCTGGCGATCAACAGCGCCAGCACGAAATTGCCGACGACGCCCAGCGTCACCGTCACCCCGATCGCGCGCAGCACCGGGATGCTGGACAGCGCCAGCAGGAAGAACACCAGCAGCGTCATCAGGCTGCAGACGATCAGCGCGTGCAGCGTGCGCAGCTGGTCCTCGTAATCGTCGCCCGCATGCTCGAAGAACAGTGCGTAGTCCAACCCCAGACCCGCGGCGAGGATCAGCGCGACCAGATGGAACAGCGTCAGTTCGATACCGCAGCCGCGCAGCACCGCGAGGATCAGCAGTGTGGTCAACGCCATCGGCAGCAGCACCCGCAGCGCGCGGCGCGGCGTGCGCAGCGCCAGCCACACGGTCGCGGCAAGCAGCAGCGCGGCGATGGCGAGCGCCAGCAGCACGCGCTCGCGATAGGCTTCCACCAGCGATTCGGATGCGGTCTTGAGATCCAGCAATTCGACGCCGGGCGCATTCAACGCGCGCGCGACCGCATCCGGATCGGTCAGGCCAGTCATCGATATCAATGCGGCGGCATGGTCCGGATTTTCGAGCAGCAGTCCACCGACGCGCGTCGCCAGCGGCGTGCCGTCGAGATCGCGCAGGCCGAGCGGCGCGGCGGTGCGCGCGCGTTCGACATCGGCGACGAACTCCTCGAACGCGTCGCTGCGAAACGGTGTAGCCGCAACTGCGGCATCCAGCGCGGCGCGCAACGCATCCGGCGCGGGCAGATTCGCCTGCCGCGCGCGCTGGGTCGCGGCGCTGGGCAAGGTCCGCGCCACGCTGTCGTAGCCGGCGATGGCCTTGCGCCCGATCAGCGCATCGAGCTTCGGATGCAGGGTTTCGACGCGCTGCAGCGCCTCTTCGGCGTTCGTGCCGCGCACCGCGAGCAGATAGCGCACATCCGGTGCGCCGAGTTCCTCGCGTAGGTGCGCATCGCGCGCGAGCGCATCCGCCGGCACCGGCGTGAGCTTGGACAGGTCGTTCTGCCAGAACGCGCCGGGCGCGAACGCGACGATGGCGATGCAGAGCGCGGCCAGCGATGCGAGCTGCCACGGGCGCGGGCGCGGCACGCGCGCGACCGCTTTCCACAACCTTGCGAGCCGCGGCGACGCGGCGATGTCGCCGCGATCGAAGCCCTGCTGCGCCGGATCGATCAACGCCGGCAGCAGGAAACGTGTGGTGAGGGCGGCGACGCCGAGCCCGGCGATGGTGAACACCGCGAGCTGCTGCAGGCCATCGACGCCGGAGAACAGGAAGGTCACATAAGCGATGCAGGTCGAGGCCACGCCGGTGGCGAGCGTCGGCCAGATCGCGCGCGCATTCGCCCACGGCGAAATGCCGGCGCGCTGGTGGCTGAAGAGATGGATCGGGTAATCCTGGACCACGCCGATCAGCGTGAAACCGAAGGCGACGGTGATGCCGTGCACGCCTTCGAACAACAGCGCGACCGCGCCCAACCCGGCAAGACCGGCGCTGGCGAGCGGCAGCACGCCGAACAGCGGCGTGCGCCAGCTGCGATACGCGATCAGCAGCAACAGGATCAGGCCGACGGTATCGACCATGCCGATCATGCTCGCTTCGCGCTGGGTGCGGCCGCCAATCTCGACCGAGAACGCGCCGGGGCCGGTGAGCGTCATCGTTGCTTTGCCGTTGCCGCGCGCTTCCGCGAACGCGGCTTCGATCGCGCTCACCGCCAGCTGTTGCCCGGTGGGATCGAAGCCCGCGGCTTTGGTTTCGATCGCGAGCAACGCTTCGCGGCCCGCCTTGTCGAACCACACGCCGTGCAGGCGCTGGGGCGCGTTCGCCGGCTGCATGGCTTCGGCGATGCGCAGGGTTTCGAGCGTGGGATCGGAGGGCAGCAGCGGTTCGATCAGCGCCGCCGCGGGCGAGCCGAGATCCTGCACGCGCGCGTCGAGTTCTTCGCGCAGATAGGTTTCGTCGAGCCGCTGTGCGTCGAGCGCGGGCGACAGCAAATAGCGATACGGACGCAGGCGTTCGGGAATCGCATCCAGGCCATCCTCGCCGCCGTTGGCGACGAGGCTGAAGCGTTCGTCGTCCGCCAAGGTCTGCGCGATCCGCTGGGACTGCGCGGCGAGGGTTTCGGCATCGGCACCGGCCAGCGACATCAGCAGCAGCCGCGAACCCGGGCCCTCGCCCAGTTCGTCCAGCAGCAGCTTCTGGGCCGGGGTTTCAGCGGAGGGCATGAATTTGCGGAGGTCGCCGCTGACCTGCAGGCGCCCGCTGATGAACACGCCGGCGCCGATCAGCACGATCAGCCAGACGAACGCGAGCGCGGTGCGGCGGGTGGCGGTCATGCGGAACGCCTTGCGTTCGCCAAAGACACTGTCATCCCGAAGTGTTGCGCAGCAACGCGAGGGATCTGCCTTTCCTCTGCATACAAAGCAAAAGCAGATCCCTCACCTTCGGCTCGGGATGACATGTTGATGGTTCGACCCGACATCACTTCACGCCGTTCCGACACAACGCCTGCATCGCACCGGCATCGCTGTCGGCCTTCACCGCCAGCGCGGCGCTGGCCAGCAGCGTGCGCTGCAGCTCGCCCTTCACCGGCCGCGTTTCGATGCAGCGCAGTTCGGCGCCCTGTCCGAACAGGGTGATGTCGCGGACGCGCGCGGCCAGGGCCTTGTCCTTCGGCGCGAGCGTCAGCGTCCAGCGCGCGCGGTCGCCCTGCGCCGTCACGCGATAGACGCGCTCGATCCCGACGCGGTCGCCGGCCAGCAGCGCGCCGAAACTGTTCTGCAGGCTGGCGAGTTCCGGCGCGCGCGACAGCGAGAACGTGCGCGGCGCCTTGCCGTCGCGGGCAATGGTGGCTTCGCCAGCGCGCAGCGTGGTGGTTTCGCGATATGGCGCACGCACTTCGCGCACCAGCGTGTCCTCGCGCGGGCGGCGGTATTCGCCGGACAGCCGAAGCGGCGTCTTGAGCATCGGCGAATCGCGCACTTCGACGAAGTCGGTGCGCATCGGCGCCGGTCGCGCCAGCGCGCGAAGGATCCAGTCGGCGTCGGCGCCCTGCGCCTGCACGGTCGTCGCGGCCATGGCGGACACCAGAATGCCGGACACCATCATCGCCGACGCCATCGCATACGCTGCGAGACGCGATGCGCGGCGTGGAAACCCGGAAGCGCGGTCATGCATCATCGTCGTGGTTCCAGAAATCGTAGAAGTTGAACCAGTTGTACGGGGCGGTACGCGCCACATCCTCCAGCCGCGCGGCGTAACGGCGGATCAACGCTTCGATCGCGGTCCTGCGCTCGGCGCGCGGGATGATCACATCGTCGCTGAAGTTCTCGAAGATCAGGTCGTAGCGGTTGCCGCCGCGGTACAGGCCGAAACCCAACGTGACCGGCGCCTTCAGCGCGGCGGCGATCAGCCACGGCGCGGTGGGGAACGGCGCCTCGCGGCCGAAGAACGGCGCCATGACGGTCTGGCCGCCCGGATGCGCGCGGTCGATCAGCAGCGCGACCAGCGCGCCTTCCTGCACCGCCGCCTGGATCGCCAGCATCAGGCCGGGGCCGTCCTGACCGGCGTCGATGACGGTCGCGGCGATCTCCGGATTCAGGGCATCCAGCAGTTCGGTCACCGCTTTGTTGTGGGCTTTGTCCAGGACCACGCGGATGGTGTATTCCGGCCGCTGCCGCGCCAGCACGCGCAGCACTTCGAAACTGCCGAGGTGCGAGCCGAACAGCAGCATGCCGCGGCCCTGGTCGAGGTGCGCGTGCAGTTCGTCGAGGCCGCGCACCGCCACGTCGAAGCGGCGCGCCAGCCGCTCGGGGCTTTCGCCGAGCAGGAAGATGCGGTCGAGGATCGTCGCGGCGAAGGTGTGGACGTGTTTCGCCGCATCCCACAGCGTGGCCGGGCGGCCCAGCGCGCGACCCAGCCACGCCCGCGAGGCGTTGCGCTCGGGGCCGCGGCGGACCAGGAAATACAGGGTGATCGGGTACAGCAGCAGGCGCGACAGCGCGCGCCCGCCGTAGCGGCCGATGCTGCGGATCAGCCACAGCGCGAAGCGACCGCCGCCTTCGGGCCGCTGTTTCCATTCGGTGCTCATGTCGCGGTCTTCACGATGCGGTCTTTTCGATGTGAGGCGGATCGCCGTCGTCGGCCGCGCGTACTTCGCCGCTGGCCAGCAGCGCGTCGTCGCGCAGCACGCGGAACCGCCAGCGCGGCGGCGCGATGTCGGGCAGCGCCTCCAGCTCGATGCGCGCCTCCTCGCCGGGCAGCAGCGGCTGCGCGAATTTCACCTGCGGCATCCGCAGCGCGCCGAGCGCGCCACCATGGCCGGCTTCGATGGCGGCCAGTACGCGGTCGAGCACGACCACCCCCGGCACGATCGGCCGGCCGGGGAAATGGCCGGGCAGGCACGGATGGTCGTGAGGGATGGTGAAGCGGGTGATCGTGATTCCGCTGATCGGAAATGTCGTCGTCGCCGGATGGGTCATGCGGAAGGCGCCCGCTCCAGCATCGCGACGACGGCCGCCTGGGCTTCGACGGCCAGGGCCTGACGGTCCTTGCCGGCAGTGGACAGCGGCGTGCCGATGCGCACGACGATGCGGCCGGGACGCACGCGGAACAGGCCTTCGGTCGGCAGCACCGCGCCGGCGCCGGAGATCGCGATCGGCAGCACGTCGACGCCGGCATTGTCCGCCGCCTGGAACGCGCCGACCTTGAACGTGCCGACCCGGCCGTCGCGGCTGCGGGTGCCTTCCGGGAAAATGCAGACCGTGGCGCCGGTGCGCAGCAGCGCCGCGGCATCGCGCAGCATTTTCGACGCGGCGCGGCCGCTGTCGCGGTCGATGAACAGCATCCCGGTGAACTTCGCGTAGCGGCCGACCAATGGCACCCGGGTCATTTCCTGCTTCAGCACGAAGCGCAGCGGCACCGGCACCGCGCGGAACAGCGCGCAGATATCGATCACCGACTGGTGATTGGCGACGATCATGTAGGGCCTGGACCAGTCGACGGCATCGGCGCCCTCGACCGAGAAGCGCACGCCCGCGCCATACAGCAGCCCCGGCGCCCAGACCCGCGACGCGGTGCGCAGCAGGAGTCGCGGCGAGCGCGTCAACGCGCCGAACGCCAGTACGATCACGATGCCCACGCCGGTCCACAGCAGGGTGAAGACGAGCTGCAGCAGATTCCAGAGCGACCACAGCGCGCGCACCGGGACCGATTCGTGGCGTCGGGTATCGATGCCCAGCCGCGGCAGGTCAATCGATGACATGGCGTGCCGCCTCGCGAAGGATGTTGTGGGGCATACGGCGGAATGGATGGGCAAGGGACATGGGCGTGGCCTTGCACGGATCGTGCCGAAGCCTCTCGTACCGGTTCATCGTCGCGCTCCCGCGTTGTCGGAACCACGGCGGTCCGGGCCGATGCTCGCGTTTTCGGCATCGAAGAAGCTCTGCCAGAACGCGGGCCCGAGGGCGGCCATCTGCCGGCCGAAATCGACGATGTTGCGATAGGGCCGCACCGGGAACACGAATTTCCGCGCGTGGTATTCGATCAGCGCGAACCCGCCGAGCACCCCGTAGTTGGCGATGTTGGCGACCAGCGACCACTGCGCGTTGGTTACCGTGACCGGCGCGTGCAGACCCAGTTGCATCAGCACCCCGTCCGGCACCGCGATCAGCGCGAGGGTCAGGTTCACCACGGTCAGCAGCCCCAGCAACACCGCCCAGGCCATCGTGAGACCGCGTGTGTAGCGGCGATGCCGTTCCGACAGCGGCATGCCGGCCCGCGCGTACAGCGCGCCGACGACCTTGGCGATGATCGGCTCGCGCCCCGGACGCAGGCTGCGCGCGAACCACCAGCCGATCATCGCGGTGAACAGCGGCGGCACCAGCAGCAGCGGCATCAGCGCATGACGCGACTGCGCCAGCAACAACAGCGCAACCGCGGACATCGCCAGCGCCAGCCACGCGGCGAGGTGCCGGCGCAGCAGGCCGTCGATCAGCACCATCAGGGCCAGATCGCCCAGCGCCAGCACCGCCAGCAGCGGCGAGTGCAGGGTTCCGGCGAAATGCGCCAGCGGCGCGTACATCGCCAGCAACAACAGCCGGACTATGGCGATCACGCCGCCTTGTGCTGCTGGACGTGGGCCGACAGCGCGCGCAGCGAACCGAAGATGAGGCGGTTGTCGTCGTTGTCGGAACGCAGCTGGAAGCCGTACTTCTTGCTGATCGCCAGCGACAGTTCCAGCGCATCGATCGAATCCAGGCCCAGACCGGCGCCGAACAGCGGTGCGTCCGGGTCGATGTCGGCGGCGGCGACGCTGTCGAGGTTCAGGCTCTCGACCAGCAGTTCCGCCAGTTCGAGTTCGGCGGGAGTCAGTGCAGACATGGCAAACAATCCAGGGTTCGAAGGAAACAGCGCCGCACGGAGCGGGCACCTGAGGGCCGCCGCACGGCGTCGTCGGACGCGCCGACCGGCAGTGCAGGTCGGCCTGAGATGGGGGAAGGCATGCCGGAGCCTGTGTCGCCGTCCCATGAGACCGGACGGCGGTGACACGCCACGCGGTATGATGCCAGTCTCAGACTGCAACAAGAAGAGCATGACGGCCCAATCAGTCGATGGACGCACGATGCCGGCGGAAATGGAGCCACCGCCACCCGCGACGCCCCTTTCCGTGGACCACGCGACCGTGGACCACGAGGCGGTCGAGTGCGGTGCCGTCGACTGCGACGTACTGGTGATCGGCGGCGGCCCCGCCGGCAGCACCGCCGCCATCACCCTGGCCCGCGGCGGCTGGCGGGTGCTGCAGCTGGAGAAAGCCCACCACCCCCGCTTCCACATCGGCGAATCCCTGCTGCCGATGAACCTGCCGATCCTCCAGCGCCTGGGCGTGCTGGACCGGGTCGCCGCGATCGGGGTCTACAAGCCCGGGGCCGACTTCCCGCTGACCCTGGCGGACGGTACGAGCCGGGTCCAGATGTTCCGTTTCGATCGCGCCCTGAACCCGCAGTTCGGCTACGCCTACCAGGTCAAGCGCGATGAATACGACCGGCTGCTGTTCGAGGCCGCCGCCGAAGCCGGCGCCGACAGCCGCGAGGGCGTGACCGTCCTTTCGGTGGAAGACGACGCGGGCGGTCGGCCAACGCGGGCCCGCGCCCGCAACGCCGACGGCAGCGAATTCCAGGTGCGGATGCGTTATCTCATCGACGCCAGCGGCCGCGACACCTTCCTGGGCGCGCGCCGCAGGCTCAAGCGGAAGAATCCGAAACACCAGTCCGCCGCCCTGTTCAGCCATTTCCGCGGCGTGGTCCGGCGCGACGGCGAGGAGGCCGGCAACATCACCGTCGAGCGTTTCGCCCACGGCTGGATCTGGATGATCCCGCTGCGCGACGATGTGATGAGCATCGGCGCGGTGTGTTCGCCCGACTACCTCAAACAGCGCGACGGCGACACCGACACCTTCCTGATGCGCACCCTGCGCACGGTACCGACGGTGGAAGCGCGGATGCGCCAGGCCGAGCGCGTGGCGCCGGTTCACGCCACCGGCAACTATTCCTATCTCTGCTCGCAGATGGCCGGCCCGGGCTGGACGATGGTCGGCGACGCCTACGCGTTCATCGATCCGATCTTCTCCTCCGGCGTGTATCTGGGCATGCACAGCGCCGAACGCGCCGCGATCATGGTAGACGGCGCGCTGCGCGAACCGGCCAGCGAGGCGGCGCTGCAGCGGGAGATGACGCAGCGGCTCGACCGCGGCCTGAAAGAGTTCTCGTGGTTCATCTACCGCTTCAACACCCCGGTGATGCAACGTCTGTTCGCGCGCCCCAGCAACAAATTCCAGATCGAACAGGCGGTGATCTCGCTGCTCGCCGGCGACGTGTTCGACAACCCCGCCGTCGTCCGCCGGCTCCGCCTGTTCCGGCTGATCTACACGCTGAACGCGGCGAGCATGGCGCCGCGCGCGCTGCGCGCGTGGTGGCGCATCCGCCGCGGCCGCACCGCAGGCTTCAGCGGCGACACCCTGCAGGCGGAGCGCTCATGAGCCAACCGATGTACCTCTCCGGGCAGGGCTCGGCGCTGACCGTCGACTACGTGCAGGCGCGCGCGCCCGAAGCGCTGCTGACCGCCGACACCCTGGCGGTGTTCGGCTTCGGCAACGATGCCCCGCAGTGCGACGACCCCCGCTATCTGCGCATTCCGCTGCAGCCGTACGGCATCGCGCCGTTCGAGCGCTGGCGCTGCGCGGCGCCGGTCGAATTCGGGCACCACGGCGACCCGGCCGGCGGCCAGATCCGCTGGTCCACCGACGGTCACATCACCTTCGGCGTGATCGAGATCGACGAACCGCCGGGTGACCACCCCCACCACAGCGACATCTGCGAAGCCGCCGAACGCGCCTACTCGCAGCTGGTCGATTTCGTCTCCGGCAGCCGCACGCCGCACCTGCTGCGGGTGTGGAACTACCTCGACGCGATCACCCAAGGCGACGGCGACACCGAACGCTACCGCCAGTTCTGCGTCGGCCGCGCCCGCGGGCTGGGCCGTTTCGACACCGTGGAACTGCCCGCGGCCACCGCGATCGGCCGCTGCGACGGCCAGCGCACGCTGCAGGTCTACTGGCTGTCCGCCGACCAGCGCGGCACACCGGTGGAGAACCCGCGCCAGGTCAGCGCCTACCGCTACCCACGGCAATACGGGCCGCAGTCGCCGAGTTTCGCCCGCGCCATGTTGCCGCCACCCGGCAGCACCATGCCGCTGCTGCTGTCCGGCACCGCCAGCGTGGTCGGCCATGCGTCGCTGCATGCCGGCGAACTGCTGGGCCAGATCGGCGAGACCTTCGCCAACTTCGACGCGCTGCTGGCCGAAGCCCGCCGCCACCAGCCCTCGCTGCCGGCCGGGTTCGGCAGCGGCACCCGGCTGAAGGTCTACGTCCGCGACGCCGACGACCTGCCGCTGGTCGCCAAAGCGCTGGACGAGCGTTTCGGCGCCAGCGTGCCGCGGATGCTGCTGCACGCCGCGATCTGCCGCCGCGAGCTGGCGGTGGAAATCGACGGCGTGCACGCTTGAATTCCCGCGCATCGCAACCATTTTCGAGATCGCCGGTCCGCGCATCCGCGGCCATCATGAGGACATCGCCATGGGTCTGATCAGTCTGCTCTGGGGCATCGTCGCGATGCTGCTGATGTTCCTCGGCCTGATTCCGCTGCTGGGCTGGCTGAACTGGATGGTGATTCCGTTCGCCGGCGTGGGCGCGATCATCGCCGCGATCGGCATCATGTTTCGCGGCGAGAAGAGCCGGCGCGGCAAGGCCGGGCTGCTGCTCAACGGCATCGTGATCGTGATCGCCGCGATCCGGCTCAGCATCGGCGGCGGGTTCATCTGACGACCCTTCCCCCATAGAGCGGCCTTCAGGCCGTTACCGCTTTCACAAGCGGGGCAAGCCGCCCTACCACAAAGCCCGCTGCTGCTCGCGTCGAAGGACGAACCCCATTCTTTATTCCTCGCGGACTTTCTTCCACGCATGTGTCGGAAGCAATTTCCTGTCGATTGCAGGCACCAGCGCCACGCGCCACGGTCCTGGTGTCGTCCACAATCCCGGCAAGACCTTGAGAATACGCATCAGGGTTTGATGGCGCCGATCGAGAACAGCATCGGGACGTCGGTCTGTCCGGACTCGCGGTAGAAACGGCCCGGCTCGCGTTCGACCAGCCCGGGGAAACAGTCGTAGGGCGCGAACGGGAACTCGTTGAGGTACTCGATCCGCAGGCCTGCGCGGATCAGCGCATTGATCACGTCGCTGATGGGGTGCGCCCAGACGTACAGCGGCACCACTTCGGTCGAGTTCTCGGTGTAACTGTGTTCCTCGATGCGCTTGGGCTCGGCGG
This sequence comes from Chitinophaga pinensis, assembly GCA_943371935.1. Classification (GTDB taxonomy): domain Bacteria; phylum Pseudomonadota; class Gammaproteobacteria; order Xanthomonadales; family Xanthomonadaceae; genus Lysobacter_I. The sequence continues at coordinate 139,450 of CALRWS020000005.1, forward strand.
CGTGGAAGTAGGGTTCGCCCTGCAGCGCGTAGCTGTACGGATGGAACTCGACCATACGGAAACGGCCGCCCGGACGCAGGCAGTCGGCGACGACTTTCGCCCAGCGCTCGATGTCCGGCAGCCATTCGATCACGCCGTAGGAGGTGAAGACAATGTCGAAATCGCCGCCGATCGCGCTCGGCGCCGCATACACATCGCAGGCTGCGAACTGCGCGTTCAGGCCTGCACGCGCCGCCAGATCAATCGCCTGCGCGATCGAGACCGGCGAGAGATCCACGCCGGTCGCGCGCGCGCCCATCCGCGCGAGCGAGAGCGTGTCCAGGCCGAAATGGCACTGCAGGTGCAGGATCCTCAAACCCCGGACGTCGCCAAGCTCGTCGAGCTCGATCTCGTTCAGGCTGCTGTTGCCGGAGAGGAACCCTTCGACATCGTAGAAACGGGAGTCAACATGTTCGCGAGTGCGCACATCCCATGCGCTGCGGTTGGTTTCGAATGCGAACTCATACATCGTGGAAACCTCGATCAGTTTGTGGAAGTCGATGCCGGCGCGGCGGCCCGGGCCGCTGCGCGAATGCGACGCAGGCTCAATCTGCCCCGGCCCTACAAACGCCTTGCAGCCACCAGCGCCCGCGTATGCGCATGCCGCGGATTGCGCAACACCTCGGCCGTATCGCCGATCTCAACGATTCGCCCCGCTTCCAGCACCGCGATGCGTTCGGCCACCGCTGCGGCCGCGGCAAGATCGTGGGTCACGAACAACAGCGCCAGCCCGCGCTCGCGTTTCAATGTCACCAGCAGCGCGAGAATCTCGCGGCGATGATGCGCATCCAGCGCCGACACCGCCTCGTCGCAGACCAGCAACTCCGGATCGCAGGCCAGCGCGCGGGCGATGGCGATGCGCTGGCGCTGGCCGCCGGAGAACTGGTGCGGGTATCGCGCGGCCATGTCGGGATCGAGGCCGACCGCCATCAACAGTTCGCCGGCTTTCGCCAGCCGCGATGCCGCATCGCCGATGCCGTGGATCCGCAGCGGTTCGCTCACGATGTCGCCAACGCGCATGCGCGGGTCCAGCGACGCATACGGATCCTGGAACACCACGCCGATGCGTTTGCGCATCGCGCGCAGCGCGGCGCCGTTCAATGCGGTCAGCTCGATATCGTCCAGCCACACCCGACCCTGCGCGCCGCGCAGCAGCCGCAGCACCGCGCGGCCGAGGGTGCTCTTGCCGCTGCCGCTTTCGCCCAGCAGCGCGAGACCTTCGCCGCGATGCAGGGTGAGCGAGACATCGTCCAACGCGGGCGTCGGCGCGCGCGGGTACTGCATGCGCATGCCTTCCGCGCGCAGCAGCGGCGCCGCGCATGTAGGAGGGCCTTCAGGCCGGCCCGGGTCGAGCCCAACGTGCGACGCAGATGATGCCGTGCCCACGGCTGGTGGAAATGAAGCTGATCGTTTTCCGATGCTCGGGCCTGAAGGCCCTCCTACGAACGGCAGCGCGTCCGCCTCGATCAACTCGCGCGTGTACGCATGCTGCGGATCCGCGAACACGTCGCGCGTCGCGCCGCGTTCGACCACATCGCCGCGGCGCAGCACCAGCACGTGTTCGGCATACGCGCCGACCAGCGGCAGATCGTGGCTGATCAGCATCAGCCCGAGCCCGTCCTCGCGACGCAGCGTATCGAGCAGATCCAGCACCTCCCGGGCGATGCGCGCATCCAGCGCGGAGGTCGGTTCGTCGGCGATGAGATAGCGCGGCCGGCTGCATAGCGCCAACGCGATGGCGATGCGCTGCCGCTGGCCGCCGGAAAACTGGTGCGGAAATCGTTTCAATGCGGCAGCGGGATGGGGCAACTGCACGCGTTCGAGCAACCCACGCGCATCCGCATCGTCATGGCCATGCGCGCGCAATGTTTCGCGCATCTGCGCGCCGACCGTACGCAGCGGGTGCAGTGCCGCCAGCGGATCCTGCGGCACCCAGCCCAGCGTGCGGCCGCGCAGCGCCGCGTGCATGCGCGACGTCAACGCGATGTCGGCGCCGTCATGCGCGAGCGCACCCGTCGCGCGCAGTCCCGCTGGCAAGAGGCCGAGCAGCGACAGCGCGGTGAGACTCTTGCCGCTGCCGCTTTCGCCGACCACGCCGAGGCATTGCCCGGGCACGAGCTCGAGGTCCAGTGGACCAAGCAGGCGGCGCGGACCGACGTGCACTTCGAGCTGGCGCAGCGACAGCGTCATGCGGCGGCGGATTCGCGCTCAACGTCAGTGCGTGGCACCGCATGCACGTCCAGCCAGTCGCGGAGCGCATCGCCCAGGAACTGGAACGCCGCCAGCGTCGCCACCAGGAATCCCGCCGGAAACAGCAGCGTCCACGGCGCGCTGTCGAGTTCCTGTACACCTTCGGACAGCAGCGTGCCCCAGCTGGCCGAAGGCTCGTCCACGCTCAGGCCGAGAAAGCCGAGGAAGCTTTCGACCAGGATCGCCTGCGGCAGGATCAGACCCAGATACACGAATGCCAGCGGCAGCAGATTCGGCAGCGCGTGCCAGCGCAGCCGCTGGCCGAAGCTCGCGCCGGCGGCGGTGGCGGCGAGCATGAACGGCATCTCGCGCAGCCGCGCGCTTTCGGCGCGCATCACCCGCGCCAGATCGATCCAGACGTAACCGCCGATCGCCACCAGCAGCAGCCACAGCGAACGCTCGAACAGGGTCAGCAACAGGATCACGATCAGCAGGAACGGCAGCGCGCTGAACATGTCGAGCACGCGCAGCATCAGCCGTTCCGCCCAGCCACCGGCCAGCCCGGCGCTGGCGCCGAAGCCCAGGCCCACGCCCAGCGCGACCAGACTGGCGAGGAAACCGACCGTCAGCGACAGCCGGCCGCCGGCCAGGGTGCGCGCGAACACGTCGCGGCCGATGGCGTCGGTACCGAACCAGTGCCCGCCGACGCCCGGCGCCACCGACAGCGCCTGCCAGTCGGGCCGGTGCGGATCGAACGCGATGAACAGCGGCCCCAGCCAGCACAGCAGCGCCAAGCCGCCGAGGAACAGCAGGCAGGCGCGGGCCATGGGCGGAAGGGATCGCAACAATCGCATCGGCGGATTGTAGGCGCTCTTCTGTAGGAGGGGCTTCAGCCCCGAGCTCTGCTCTCTTGCGTACGAGGAACTTCAGCTCCGAGCGATTGCGGCGATGCGCGGCGCAAGCGGCGGCAATGCCCGAGTTCCGCTTCGAAAGCGAGCACGCCGCCGCATCATCACCACCAGCCGTGGGGACGGCCCGAATATCGTTCGCGAGTCCATCTCTGCCTGGCCCGGCGTATCATTCCGTCATGAACTTTCCCATGACCCGCCTCCGCCGCATGCGCCGCAGCGAGTTCTCGCGTCGATTGATGCGCGAACACGTCCTCACCGCCAACGATCTGATCTATCCGGTGTTCGTCCACGAACTCGACGGCCGCGCGCCGATCGCGTCGATGCCGGGCATCGAGCGTCTTTCGATCGACGAACTGTTGAAAGTCGCCGAAGAGGCCAGCGAACTGCGCGTACCGGCGCTGGCCCTGTTCGCGGTGACCGCGCCGGAGGCCAAGTCGCTCGACGGCGCGGCCGCATGGGACGACGACGGCCTGATGCAGCGCGCGGTGCGCGCGCTCAAGCAGCGGTTTCCGGAACTCGGCGTGATCACCGATGTCGCGCTCGATCCCTACACCACCCACGGCCAGGACGGCCTGATCGATGACAGCGGTTACGTGGTCAACGACGACACCGTCGAAGCACTGGTGCAGCAGGCGCTGTCGCACGCGCGCGCCGGCGCCGACGTGGTCGCGCCCAGCGACATGATGGACGGCCGCATCGGCGCGATCCGCGAAGCGCTGGAAGTCGGCGGCCACATCCACACCCGCATCCTGTCGTACGCCGCGAAATACGCCAGCAGTTTCTACGGCCCGTTCCGCGACGCGGTGGGCTCGGCCGGCGCGCTGGGCAAGGGCAACAAATACAGCTACCAGATGGACCCGGCGAATGCCGACGAAGCGCTGCGCGAAGTCGCGCAGGATCTGGACGAAGGCGCGGACATGATCATGGTCAAGCCCGGCATGCCGTATCTCGATGTCGTGCGCCGGGTGAAGGACGAGTTCGGCGCGCCGACGTTCGCGTACCAGGTCAGCGGCGAATACGCGATGCTGAAGGCCGCCGCGCAGAACGGCTGGCTCGACGAACGCGCCTGCGCGCTGGAAGCGCTGCTCGCGTTCAAGCGCGCGGGCGCCGACGGCGTGTTGACGTATTTCGCACTGGATGCCGCACGTTGGCTGCGGGAAGCGCAATGAACGCCACCTCGCCACTGACCTTCACCGTCCGCGGCGCCCGGCCCAAGGATGCCGCGCACATCGCGCAACTCACATTGCAGCTGGATCCCGACCTCGATCCGGCGCCCATCGCACAGCGCTTCGAGCGCCTGCTGACCCGTTCCACCCACGCGTTCTTCGTGCTGGACGATCCGTCGGCCGACGGTGGCGACGGCATCGCCGGCTTCGTCGCCGCCGAGCACCGCACCCTGCTGCAGTTCGGCGAACGTGTGGAACTGATCGCGCTGGTCGTCGATGCCCGCCTGCGGCGCTGCGGCGCCGGCAGCACGCTGGTCGCGGCGGTCGAAGCCTGGGCGCGGCAGCGTCGCGGCGTGCAGGACATGGTGGTGCGTTCCAGCCTGACCCGCGAAGACTCGCATCCGTTCTACCAGCGCATCGGTTACGCGCATCACAAGACCCAGAACGTCTACACACGGACACTCACGCCATGAAACGCTACGCCGTCTTCGGACATCCCGTGCTGCATTCGCTATCGCCCAAGATCCATCAGGCGTTCGCTCACCAGAGCGGCATTGCGATCGAGTACGTGGCGATCGAATCCAAACCCGGCGATTTCGACGGCACACTGTCGTCGTTCGCGCGCAGCGGCGGCGAAGGCGCCAACGTCACGCTGCCGCACAAACAGCGCGCGGCCGAACTGTGCAACCTGCTCAGCGCCCGCGCCAAGCGTGCCGGCGCGGTCAACACGCTGATCAAACACGGCAACGGCTGGCTGGGCGACAACACCGACGGCGCAGGCCTGGTGCGCGACCTCACCGGTCGCCACGGCCTGGACCTGCGCGGTCGCCGCACGCTGATGCTCGGCGCCGGCGGCGCCGCGCGCGGGATCGCGCCAGCGCTGCTGGACGCAGGTATCGGCGAGCTGTTCATCGTCAATCGCGATTCGCAGAAAGCCGACGCGCTGGTGGATCTTCTGGGCGTGCCCGGCCGCGTGCATTCGCGCTATCTCGACGACCTCGGCTCGCTCGGCGAATTCGAGCTGATCGTCAACGCCACCTCGGCGGCGCGCCACGGCAGCCTGCCGAAACTGCCGATGTCGCTGGTTGGCCCGCGCACCACCGCAGTCGATCTGAGCTACGGCGAAGCCGCGATCCCATTCCTCGCGTGGGCGCGCGCCGCGAACGCGCACGAGGCCATCAATGGCCTCGGCATGCTGGTGGAACAGGCGGCCGAGAGCTTCTTCCTCTGGCACGGCGTGCGCCCCGACACCGACCCGGTGTTCGCCGAACTTCAGGCGCGGCATGCGGCGCTGGTCACCGGAGACTGACGCATGGGATCGACGACGCAATGGCTGAACCTGCTGGCGTATTCCCTGCCGGAACTTTTCGGCCTGGGGATCGCGATCGCACTGTTGGCGACGAGCGCGCGGCCCGGGCCTGCACGCCGGCTGGGCCTGATCGGCGTCGGCGCGATGTCGATCGCAGCGATCATCGGGCTGGGGATGAACATCTATCAGCAGGTCATGCTCGCCAGCATGGCCGGCGATCATGAATCGATGCAGCGGATGTTCGTGTTTCTGGGCGCGATCCGTATCGCGCTGAATCTAGTCTCGATGGGCGGATTGCTCGCCGTCGTATGGGCGCTGTGCGGAGCGACGCGGGTCGTCGCGAACGCCGACCAGGCGCACTGATTCTCCGGTTCGCACGATCCGTCTACGACGGTAGATTGTCGCGCTCGAAACGCACTTCTCCGCTGTCGGTAGTGCTCAAGCGCTGCCAACCACGGCGCTCGTAGAACCCGCAGGCGCGGCTGTGCGCATCGGTAGTGAGCCACAGCCGCTGGATCGGCTGCGTGCGCAGCCAGTCGAGCATCGCCGCATGCAGCCGGTCGCCGTAGCCGAGTCCCTCGGCCCGCGGATGCACGAACAGCGCCCAGATGTTGCCGGTGCTCGCGTTGCAGCTGGCGAACGCGCAGATCTCACCATCGACCTCGATCACCCACCCCTTGCCGGTGTCCTCGATCTCACGACGGAACTCCTCGTCGGAGATGCGTCCGGGCGTCAGCGTGTTCTCGGTCACCGCATAGCGCACCGTCCACATGCCCGGAATGTCGTTCCTGTGCGCTTCGCGCAATACGTCTTTCATCGATGCAAGCTCTGATTTCATGGTCAACATGACAATGATGGTCGTCCAAATCACGGGCATCGACAAGCGTCGAGCCCATGCATCGATGGAAGACATTTCAAGCAGGGCATGCACAGCAGCGCCCTCCTGCCGTTGACAGCGCCAACGGCCGGCGATCAATATCCTGTACCGCCTGATTTCCTGGCCTGCGTGAGACCGGGGCACCCGGATTCCATGACACTTGAAAATGTTTTCCTCCTCGCGTCCATGCTCATGGGAACGGCTCAAGTCGTCGATGCTTTCTTCCTTTCCAAGGCACGGGGCGCCATTACCCGTCCGGCTTTCTACTTTTCCTGTTTCGAGTATGCGTGGGCAGCGCTGTGTCTTTTTGTCGCCATGTCATTGCAGTTCGGGATGGCTCGCTGGCTGGCTGCGCTTTTCGTGGTTTATGTTCCCAGCTCTATCGCGATTGCATTTCTTTCATCGTCCTATGCTTCAACAAAAGACGGCAGGCCAACTCACGTGCCCATGACGACCGTCTACTTTGGCGGCGCCTTCGGTTTGACGTATGCACTCGCTTCGATTTTTATGCTGAACAGGTGAGATGGAAGCCGGCTTAACTCACGCGTCTGGCGACACAGAACGACTATCCAGCGAATCGGGCGCGTGCACTTGAAGCCAGACAGCGAGCGGCTCGTTGCGGATCCCGAACGGAAGACACCATGGGACTCTTGACCTTCAGTATCAACGTCACTCTGGACGGCTGCGTCGACCACCAGGAAGGCATCGCCGACGACGAGACACGCGCCTTCTTCACCCGGCTCATGGACGAGAGCGGGGCGATGCTGTGGGGCCGCGTCACCTACGAGATGATGGAGAGTTACTGGCCCGCAGTCGCCCGCGGCGACGCGGAGGCGCCGACCGCGATGCGCGAGTGGGCGACCAAGCTGGAGGCCAAGCCGAAGTACGTGGTGTCCTCGACGCGAAAGGACTTCCCGTGGACCAACAGCCACCACATCGCAGACGACCTTCGCATGGGCGTACAGACGATCAAGGACGCGACCCCGGACGGTGTACTCCTCGGGAGCGGCAAACTCGCGACCGAGCTGGACCGGCTGGATCTGATCGACGAGTACCAATTGCTCGTCCACCCCAGGATCGCCGGCCACGGCCCGACCCTGTACGAGAGCGGGCTGCCCACCACGCGACGGCTCGAGTTGATCGCGGTGAAGCCGCTCCGCAGCGGCGCGGTCGTCATGCACTACCGGCGTCACCCATGACTCCCCGATTCGCGATACAACTTGCAAAGCCGAAACATGCATTCGATATCTCCGCGATGTCGCGGGATTACGTCGAGCAAGGTCTTGACTGGGGCTGGACCTACGCTCGCGTGTTGAGCGCAATCAATGATCCGGATACGAACGTCGCCGTCGTCGGAGACCCGGGTTCGCTGCTCGCGTTCGGGATCATGAGCTACGCGGAAGACCACGCACATCTGCAACTGTTCGCGGTACGCCGTGCAGCGCAGCGCAAAGGCATCGGAAGCGGCGTTCTCACCTGGCTGGAGCGGGTGGCGCACGATGCTGGTTCGGAACGGATCATTCTCGAAGCGAGACAGAGCAATCATGCGGCGCGGTCGTTCTATTCAGCGCATGGCTACCGCGAGCAATGCGTTGAGCCGGCCATGTATCAGGGCGTAGAGCCCGGGGTCCGCTTCGAAAAATGGCTGCGGGCCCGTGACGCCTGATCATCGCTCGAAGGCGATCCTGCATCGTGGCAGCGGGAGGGCTTGAATCAGGCGTCGGGTGCGTTGGCATCAAGCGCGTAAGCTTGGCTCGACTATCGGGAGTGCTCTCATGCGTCGTTTGAAACTGGGCAAGGCTTTTACCCTGTTGGAATCAGGGCCCGTGGTTCTGGTGACGACCCATGATGGGAAGAAAGACAACATCATGACGATCTCCTGGTCGATGGTGATCGATTTCACCCCTGTATTCGCTATCGCAACGGGTGAATGGAATCACTCATTCGCGGCGTTGCGAAAGCATCGGGAGTGCGTCATCGCCATTCCCTCCGTCGACCTGTTGGACAAGGTGGTCGGCATCGGGACGTGCTCCGGGGCGGATACGGACAAGTTCGCCAGGTTCAAGCTCACGCCCGTGCAGGCCAGGCTCGTCAAGCCGCCCTTGATCAAGGAATGCCTCGCCAATATCGAGTGCAAGGTCGTCGACATCGTCAAAAAGCACAATATCGTTGTGTTGCAGGGGGTTGCCGCATACATCGATACCGCACGCAAGGAGACACGCACGGTTCACGCGGTCGGCGACGGAACGTTCATCGTCGACGGGCGCAGGATCGACCGGAAGAAGATGATGGCCTCCAAGCTGCCATCAGGCGTTTAGCGCAATTGGCCAGCCACGAGAACTTCTTGAGAGAAAAAATGAAAGACGCGGGACGTCAGGCGACATGTTGAGATTCTCTGCATTCATCGTCGCACTGCTCGTGTCCGCGCCGGTCGCAGCCGTGTCGTGCGGCGGACAGCCGTCGGTAAAGCAAGCCTACGCTGCGGCGAAGAATGTGTTCTCTGCGCATGTCGAGGAGATCCATGCGGCACCCGGCTTCGGTCGTGATCGCTTCCGGTTCGCGAAGCTGCGCATTCTTCACGTCTGGAAAGGCAGCCTCAGACCCGGAGACATCGTCTCGGCGACCGCGGAAGATTCGATCAGTTTTGTCAGTGATGGATTCGTATCCCGGCCGGGCTCCGACGTCCTTGTGTACGCGGGCGCAACAGAGCCCTTCATCCTCCGCACCTGTTCCACAGATGGGGTCAGGTTCACTTCAGCAGAAGTGAACCTGACCCCATCTGTGCCCCATCTGTGGCACTTAGTTTGGCAACCTTTGCCCCGGCTGCATCCATGGCAGCAGACTCCGGGAGCGGGAGTCCATATCACCATTCAAACCGACCCAGCTGCGGTGCGGCTTAA
>CALRWS020000006.1:0-140547 GCA_943371935.1 Chitinophaga pinensis
CTGGCCGAGCCGATCAAGGCGATGATCGAGTCCGAGCCGTCGTTCGGATATCGCACGGTGGCGGGGCTGCTGGGTATGAACAAGAACACGGTACAGCGCATCTTCCAGCTGAAGGGTTGGCAGGTGCGCAAGCGACCGATCGGCCATCGTCCCAGAATCCAGTCACTGCCTTCGGTTGCACGGGCCGCGAACGAGCGCTGGTCGACCGATCTATGCCGGGTGTGGGCGGGCCGTGACGGCTGGCTCGTGCTTGCGCTGGTGATCGACTGTCATACGCGCGAGCTGCTGGGCTGGCAACTCTCCCGCAGCGGCAAGGCGACAACGGCAGCAGCAGCGTTGGAGCAGGCGCTGATCGCGCGCTTCGGCAGCTTGGCCCCCGTGCCGAAGTCCTTCCTGCTGCGTTCGGACAACGGCCTGGTGTTCACCAGCCGGACCTACACGCGTCTGGTGCGCAGCTACGGCCTGCGACAGGAGTTCATCACGCCGCACTGTCCGCAGCAAAACGGCATGGTCGAGCGTGTGATCCGGACGTTCAAGGAGCAGTGTGCGCACCGGCACCGCTTCGAAAGCTTGCAACACGCCAGCCGGGTCGTCGCCGACTGGATCCAGTTCTACAACCACCGGCGGCCACATCAGGCGCTGGGCATGAAGACACCCGCTGAGGCGTATGCCTTAGCGGCCTGACCTGTGCAGAAACCGCTAGGTCATTACATGAGCGCGATCCACGGACCAAGGCGCGCCATAAAGGCCTTATTTCCCGCATGTTTATCCATCCCGATGCTGCCGGCCAAAGTGCGGGAAAAGAATTGCTGAAGCACCTCATCTATCTCGCAAATGACTTGGGCGAGCTTCGCTACCTCGGTAATCCCCCCGCAGATTAGAGGGATTCAAAAGTGGAATTTTCTCGTAGTCTGATCCGAGGAGGATTCCATGAAGACATCACGCTTTACCGACAGCCAGAGCCTGGCTTGAGGCAACTTGCGCCTGAAGGAAATCTACGACGACGCTCCGTTCCTTTTCACTGTCTCCAATGGAACTCAATTCACGCATATCAAGTTTGGCGAAATCCCGCAGCGAGACCTCGTCTGCAATCGTGAGGAAGCGTCCGTTGCGAAACTCTGTGATTAAGTCCGGGCCATTTGCCTGCTCCCAGCGCAGGAGCACGACGAGATTAGCAAGATGGACTGACAGCATGGGTATCGTCCTTTTTTTACTGTTTTCACACGTACATGACTATATATGAAACTCGCTACTGGGCAAAAAGCGTTAAAAAAGAAAAGCCCCGTAAAAACGAGGCTCCTCCTGAATCTATATCAACATTCTTTATTTAGCATTCGCTAGAACGGGATATCGTCGTCCGAGAAGTCGTCCATCGGCGGCGGGCTGCCGGCCGCCGGGGCCTGGCGCTGACCGCCACCGCCGCCGTAACCACTGCCGCCGCTGCGCTGACCACCGCCGTAACCGCCACCGCCACCGCCGCCGCTCTCACGCGGCGCGCGCGCCGGCCGCTGTTCGCCACCCGCGGCGCCGCCTTCGCTGCGGCCGCCGAGCATCTGCATCTCATCGGCGATGATGTCGGTGAAGTACTTCTCCACGCCGTCCTGACCGGTGTATTTGTCGTAGCGGAGCGAGCCTTCGACGTAGACCTGGCTGCCCTTGCGCAGGTACTCGCCGGCGATCTCGCCGAGCTTGCCGAAGAAGGTCACCCGGTGCCATTCGGTGCGCTCCTGGGTATTGCCTTCCTTGTCCTTGCGCACCGAGGTGGTCGCCAGGCTGACTTTGGTGACGGCCATGCCGCCCTGGGTGTATTTGGTTTCGGGATCGTTGCCGAGATTGCCGACCAGGATCACCTTGTTGACGCCGCGTGCCATGAACAGTTTCCTGTCTTGAGTCGCCGGTAGTGGCGATTAACATTCAAGTATAACCGCCCCCTGCCCCGGTATCGGAGACCTCCGCCCGTGCGAGTAGGAATTCCCTGAACCGCCGCGGCCAACAGTGGGCTCCGATCCCACGCGCCGCGGCTCTTATAATGTCGGCCTCACCCGTCTGGATCCCCCATGCAAGCGACTTCGGCGCCCGTTTCGCTCGACCTGCCCGCCATCCAGGCGCTTTCCGCCGCCGACATGACCGCGGTCGACGCCCTGATCCGCCGGCGCCTGGGCTCCGAGGTGGCCCTGGTCAACCAGGTCGCCGAGCACATCATCGCGGCCGGCGGCAAGCGCCTGCGCCCGATGCTGCTGCTGCTGGCGGCCCGCGCCCTGGGCCACGGTGGCGCGGACGCCCACCAGCTGGCGGCGGTGGTGGAATTCATCCATACCGCGACCCTGCTCCACGACGATGTCGTCGATGAATCCGACCTGCGGCGCGGCCGCAAGACCGCTAACGCCCTGTTCGGCAACGCCCCGAGCGTGCTGGTCGGCGATTTCCTCTACTCGCGCAGCTTCCAGCTGATGGTGGAACTGGAGCGAATGCCGGTGATGCGGATCCTGGCCGACACCACCAACGCCATCGCCGAGGGCGAAGTGCTGCAGCTGCTGCACATCCGCAACCCGGACACCGACGAGCCGGCTTATCTCAAGGTGATCGAGCGCAAGACCGCCGTGCTGTTCGCGGCCGCAACCCGGATCGGCGCGCAGCTCGCGGGCGCCGACGAGGCGGTCCAGCAGCGGCTCCACGATTACGGCATGGCACTTGGCTACGCCTTCCAGATCGCCGACGACGTGCTGGACTACAGAGCCGACGAAGCCGCGCTGGGCAAGCATCTGGGCGACGATCTGGCCGAGGGCAAGGCGACCCTGCCGCTGATCCACGCGATCCAGCATTCCGGTGCGGAAGTCCGCGCGCGCCTGCGGGTCATCGTCGAGAACGGCGATATCGATGCGATGCCGGAAGTGTTGGCGGCGATCGAAGCGACCGGCGGCCTGGATTACAGCCGGCGTCGCGCCGAAGCCTATGCGGCGGCGGCCGAAGCGGCGCTGGAGGGGCTGGACGACAACGATGCCGTGGCCGCGCTGCGCGGGCTGGCGCGATACGCCGTCGGCCGCGATCACTGATCACGTGCGCTGATCGCACGCACTGATCACATGGGCTTTTCCGCCGACGATCGCGCGACATTGCTGGCGGTGAAAGGCGTCGGCCCCGCCGTGATCGAACGGCTGGAGCAGATCGGTTTCGATTCGTTGGATACGCTCTCGGTTGCGAGCGTGGAGGGCATCGTCAGGCAGATCGCCGCGATGCTGGGTACGACGTGCTGGAAGAACAGTCCGCAGGCGCGTGCGGCGATCGCCGGAGCGATCGCCGCCGCCGGGACTCAGCCGCCGAAGCGCTCGAAGAAGAACTGATTCATCATCGTCGTCGCGCGCTTGGCCGCCGTCGGGTTGTAGACGCAGCCCGGCGGGCTGTTCGCCGATTCCAGCGCGAAGCAATGCACCGCACCACTGAAATTGACGAACTGCCAGTCAGCGCCCGCACCCTTCATTTCGCTTTCGAAGCCCGCGATCTGCGCGGCAGGCACATAGGTGTCGTCGGCACCGTTCAACACCAGCACGCTGGCCTTCAACGCGCCCGACTGCGCGGGCATCGTCGTATCCAGGCCGCCGTGGAAGCTGACTACGCCGGCCAGATCGGCGCCGCTGCGCGCCAGCTCCAGCACGGTCTTGCCGCCGAAGCAGAAGCCGAACGCACCGATGCGGTTGGTGTCGATGGGTGCGGTCGCCGCCTGCGAACGCAGGAAGTCGAGCGCTGCCGCGGCACGCGCGCGCAGTGCGGGCAGATCCTGATAGATCTTGCCGACCAGCGCGCCGGCGGCCTTGTCGTCCTTCGGACGCACGCCCTTGCCGAACACGTCCGCGACCAGCACCACGTAGCCGGCGTTGGCGATCAGCTTGGCCTTCTCGACCGACGCGGGTGTCACGCCCTTCCAGTCGGGCACCATCATCAGCCCGGGACGTTTCGTCGTATTGGAATCGTTGTAGACCAGGTAGCCGCTGAAGCGCTGCTTGCCCTGCTTCCATTCGACGGGTTTGGCCTGCATCGCGGCGAATGCCGGCAGCGAGACCAGGAAAGAGAAACACAACAGAGCGAACAGACTCGCCCAACGCATCGAACGCATGACCGTACTCCTTAGTCTGGGGGAGACGGGCAGACTACCCGGAAAACAAGACGCTTGTCGTCACGATCGTCGGACGGATCGCTACGCCCGGGCAGACTGCCCGAACCGCGCGCGACCGGCCTGCACAATGCCCAACGCCGCACGCGATGAGGCGCCTGATGCGCCGCTCAGCCGATGCCCAGCCCGGGGATCGCCGCGATCGCCTCGGGGTCGAAGCCGGCCAGCGCGGCGAAGTGGCGACCGCGTTCGGTGTAATCGCGATAGGTGCCGAAACTCGGCGCGCCGGGCGACAACAGCACCACGCCCTCTCCGCCCAGCAGCGCGCGCGCCCGGGTGACGGCTTCGGGCAGGTCCGCAGCCTCGACCAGCGCGAAGCCCGCGGCTTCCGCCAGCGGCGCCAGCAGCGCATGGATCTTCGGGCCGTTCTGGCCCAGGGTCACGATGGCGGCCGGCGCATGCCGATGCATGGCATCCGCGAAATCCGCCCAGTCGATGCCGCGGTCGTGGCCGCCCGCCAGCAGCGCGACGCGACGCGACCGGAAGCAGTCCAGCGCCGCCAGCGTGGCGTGCGGCGTGGTGCTGATCGAATCGTTGACGTAAGTGATGCCATCGCGCACGCCCAGCGTCTGCAGGCGGTGCGGCAGCGGTTGGAACGTGGTCGCGTGCGCTGCCAGGGCTTCGGCATCGAGGCCCAGCGCCTCGATCGCCGCCAGCACCGCGCACAGGTTGCCGCGATTGTGGCGCCCGGGCAGCGGCACGTCGCGGGTGTCGAACACCGCATGCCCACCGCGATACACGACATCGCCGCGCAGATGCCAGCCGTCGGTTCCGCCGAAGAAGCGCACTTCGCTCTCCGGCAACGTCAGCGCCCCCAGCGTGCGGTCGTCGCCGTTGACGATCGCGATGCGCGGCTTGGCGGCGGTGAGCAGCGCGAGCTTGTCGTCGACATAACGCGCTTCGCTGCCGTGCCAGTCGAGGTGCTCGGGGAAGATGTTGGTAGCGACCGCGATCTCCGGCGACACACCGGATGCGGCGACGTCGCGGGTCTGGTAGCTGGACAGTTCGATCACCCAGAATTCCGGAGGCTGCACATCGCCCGTTTGACCGATATCCAGCCGGCCCTCATCCAGCCGGCCCTCATCCAGCAATTCCAGCATCGGCAGGCCGATGTTCCCGCACAGCGCGGTGCGGTGGCCGCCCGCGCGCAGCAGGTGCGCGAGCAGCGCCGAGGTGGTGCTCTTGCCCTTGGTGCCGGTGATGCAGATCGTACGCGCGTCGGCGTGTTCGGCGAACCACAGCGTCGTGCCGCCGATGAAGCGCGTGCCGCGTTCGGCGGCCGCGAGCGCTTCCGGCCTGTAGGGACTGATGCCCGGCGATTTGATCACCACCTCGAACGACGACAGGCGCCCGGCGCTGGCATCGGTGTCGGCGGTCAACAGCGCGTCGCCCAGCGCGTGCGCCTCGGAGAGTTCAGCGGTCGAACAGAACAGGGTCAGCGGCAATGCCGGCAAACGACGACGCAGCGCGCGATACGCCGCGCGGCCCTCGCGGCCCCAGCCCCACAGCGCGACCCGCTTGTCGCCGAGTCGCGCGATGTCGAGCGGCGGATTGTCAGCCTGCGAATTGCGCACGCAGGCGCTCCCAGACCGCCGCCGGCACGCGATGTTCGTCGTCGAGGATCAGCAGCGGCGCGATCTGCTGTTCCAGGGGCGGCAGCTGCGGACGGATCTCGCGGGCGAAACGTTCGACGATCTCGTCCTCGCGCCACTCGGGGCGTTCGCTGAGCCAGGCCATCGCCGCGCGCGATTCCTTGCCCTCGCCCACGCACTCGAACGGCTTGTGGTCCTGATATTCGAGCAGCGCGTCGTAGCCGCCGATCTGCGACGCATCGTCCAGAAGATTGCGGCCAAAGATGCCGACCAGGCGCGGCTTCGACATGAACGGCGCCAGCGCCAGGAACACGAAATGGCATTTCGGACAGACGCCGCACCACCGGTTCACCGGGCGCTCGCCGAGGATGTGGAAATTGCGGTTGCAGCTGGAGAAATGCGCGTCGTAGCGATCGGTCTTCGCGAACTGCCGCGCCACCGCCAGCTCACTGAGCGGGCGCAGCAGCGAGTAGTACTTCAGATCGGTGGCGATGTGGTGTTGCACGTAATCGCCGAAGGCCTGCTCGAATGCCCAGCCCTTCGACCACTGATGGTTCACCTCGCCGGTCCCTCTGCCGTCATCGAACATAATCATGCTGCCGTAACTGGCCGAACGCTCGTTCGAGAACACCACCTGATCCGCATCCAGCAGCACCGCCGCGAACACCAGGATCGCCGAATTGATCGCAGTCACCGGAATATGTCCGTTCCATGCGCCCTGGCGGTTGTATTCGAAGAGTTCCGGCGCCAGCTGGCGGCCGAGATTCAGCGTCGGCAGGCCGGTGCGTTCCGCGCAGGCCTTGATCAGCTGCGAACCGCCGATCCAGGTCACCGTCTGTTCCACGCCGATGCCGCGCAGCGCCTCGATGCTCACCAGCGAATCCTTGCCGCCGCCGATGGCGACCAGCGCGTGTTCGCGCAGGCCCAGAGATTCGGCGTTCGTAGCCCGGGTAGAGCGCAGCGAAACCCGGGGCTCTTCATTGGATGCACCAAAAGCCCCGGGTTTACCGGCTTTGCCGTTGAAAACCGCCTGCGGCTCTACCCGGGCTACGGGAAACTTGATCCTGCCGTGGAGGTTCAGACCGTTGCGATACGCGAACTCGCCGAGGCCATTGATGTAGATCGTTTCCAGCAGCGCAGCGGTGTCGGCATCGATGTCATAACCGTCGATGCGGATCTCCTGCGGCACCGCGGCCTTGTAATAGCTCACGCCGGCGATCAAGTGCAACAGGCGCAACGCCTGTTCGGCTGCAGCGGCGCGCGCATCGTCGAGATCGAACGGTGCGCCGGGCATGGTCACGGTTTCGATCAGCTCGGCGCCGTCGTCGAAGGCATACACAAGCTGTGCGACGCCGGTCTGCGCATCAAAAGCGCAGCGGACGAAACGGAAAGCGCGAATTTCATCGCGCTGGAATTCCCACACTTGAATCGGTGCATCAGACATCAAGAATTTCCTCTGCCGGCAGCGCCCGCAGGTTGTAGGTATGTGCCATCGCCATGCCGTAGGCACCGGCGTCGGCGATCAGCACGACGTCGCCTTCCGCCGTGGCCTTGGGCAGCATGCGCGCGCGGCCGAAGACATCGCTGCTTTCGCAGATGGGACCGACCACATCGAATGCGGCCGTTTCACCATCGTCGATGCGCGAAAGATTGTGGATGCCATGGTAGGCGTCGTACATCGCCGGCCGCATCAGCGCGTTCATGCCGCCGTCCAGGCCGACGCGGCGCAGACCGTCCTTGTCGATCACTTGGGTTACATGCAGCAGCAGCACGCCGGCTTCGGCGACGAGATAGCGGCCAGGCTCCACCGCGAGGCGGAAGCGCGGGAACGCGGCCTTGATCTCGTCCAGACCGGCGCGCCAGGCATCGATATCGAACGGCCGCGCATCGGGCGTGTACGGCACCGGCAGGCCGCCGCCGATATCTAGCGTGTCGACGGTGCCGATCTGCTCCGCGAGGCCGGCCAGATCGGCGTAGACATCGCGCCAGTGGCCCGGATTGTCGATACCGCTGCCCAGATGCGCATGCAGAGCGACGATTTTCGCGTCCAGCTTGCGCGCCTCGGCGAGAAAAGCGTCGACGCGGGCCAAGGGCAGACCGAACTTCGCGTCCGTGCCGCCGGTGCGTACTTTCTCGTGATGACCGTCGCCGCGGCCCAGATCCAAGCGCAGCCAGAACGCGCGGCCGCGGAAGGTGTCGGGCCAGCGCTGCAGCGCTTCGACGCTGTCGACGGTGATGTTCACGCCGCGCGCGAACGCGGCGTCGTATTCCGCGCGCGGCGCGAAGCTCGGGGTGAACAGCACGCGCTGCGGATCGATGTCAGGCAGCGTGGCGAGCACGTGCTCCACTTCGCCCAGCGACACGCACTCGAAGCCGGACCCTTCGGCCTCCAGTGCGCGCAGGATCTCCGGGTGCGCATTGGCCTTCAACGCGTAGAAGCGGCGGTCGATGGCCGTGGTTTCGCGCAGCATCCGCGCCCGCGCGCGCACGGTCGGCAGGTGGTAGACGTAACGCGGCGTGCCGGCGGCCGCGCGCGCGACCAGATCGGCCGCATGCGCGACCCACCATGGCGCTTCGCGCTGCGGTTTGCCGTGCGCGATCTCGCTCCAGCTCGGGCCGAACACGGTCGCGTCCTGCACCGGCATCGCGCCGCCGCGGATGAGTTCGCCGTGCAGTTCGTTCAACAGGCCGTCGGCGTCGGCCTCGTCGATGACGAAGGTCAGGTTGAGGTCGTTCGAGGACTGCGAGATCAGATGCACGCGCTCGCGGCCGAAGGTCGCCCACACGTCCGACAGCTTGTGCAGCAGCGAGCGCATGCCGCGGCCGACCAGCGTGATCGCGGCGCACGGCGCGATCACCTTCACCCGACAGACTTCCGACAGATCCGCGGAGAGCTCCGCGAGTACGTCACTGCTGACCAGGTTTTCGCTGGGATCGAGCGACACGGTGACGTTGGTTTCGGACGAACCGATGAGATCGATCGACAGGCCGTGGCGCTTGAAACGCTCGAACACGTCGGCGAGGAAACCGACCTGCTGCCACATGCCCATGCTTTCCATCGACACCAGCACGATGCCGTTGCGGCGACTGATCGCCTTCACGCCCGGCACGGTCGCGGCGCTGCCGTCGATGCGCGTACCCGGCAGTTCGGGACGCTCGGTGTCGAGGATCGCCATCGGCACGCCGCTGTCGCGGCACGGTGCGATCGAGCGCGGATGCAGCACTTTGGCGCCGGTAGTCGCGATTTCCTGCGCTTCGGCGTAGTCGAGGCGGGCCAGCAGGCGCGCATCGGGCACTTCGCGCGGATTGGCGCTGAACATGCCGGGCACGTCGGTCCAGATCTCGACGCGCTGCGCTTTCAACAATGCGCCGAAGTACGCGGCAGAGGTATCGGAACCGCCGCGGCCGAGGATGGCGGTGGCGCCGTCGGCGTGACGGGCGATGAAACCCTGCGAAATCAGCATCCGCGACGGCTGCATCGCAAATCGCTGCGGGAAATCCGCTTCGACGCCCTCCTGCTGCGTCCCCGCATCGTCGCGGTAGCGACAATTGACCGAGAGCCGCTGCGCCCAGGCGCTGGCGTTCGGCAGCGACACCGCCGACAGCCAGTCGCGCGCATCGCACCAGCCGAAGTCGAGCCTCTGCGTACGCAGATAGGCCGCGCCGAGCGTCGACGACAGCAATTCGCCCTGTGCCAGCACTTCGGCCTGCCAGTCGAGGCTGCGCGATGCCGCGCGCGGATCGCTGCCGAGCGCGCGCAGGATCGCGAGGCGCTCGCCGAGCACGGCGTCCGGGTCGAGATCGAGTTCTGCGCAGAAGGTGCGATGACGTTCGACCAGCGCGTCGATGCGCGCATCGATCTCGCGGCCGTCCGCAATCGCGGTCAATTCGTTGGTGACGCCCGACAGCGCGGACACCACCACCAGCACGCGCGTTTTCGAACCGTGCGCATCGCCCTCGTCCGCTCGTTTCTTGGCCAGCCGGCCGATGGTGTCCCAGCGGTGGCGGCGCGACACGGACGTGCCGCCGAATTTGAGCACGATCCAGCGGGGATCGGCAGAGTGCGTCTCGGGCATCGGGCTTGGCTTGGGTAGACTGGGGGGCCGGCACAGGGCCGGACCCGCCATTCTATTCGACCCGGACCGCAGTCATGATGTCCCTTCGCTATCTGCAGATGGATGTCTTCGCCGATCGCCCCGGCGCCGGCAATGCGCTGGGCGCGGTGCTCGATGGCGAACGGTTCGACCCCGCACGGATGCAGGCGTTCGCGGCCTGGACGAATCTGTCCGAAACCATTTTCCTGCTGCCGCCGACCGCCGCTGGCGCCGACTACCACGTCCGCATCTTCACCCCGTGCCAGGAGCTGCCGTTCGCCGGACACCCCAGCGTCGGTGCGGCTTGGGCGGCGCTGGATGCCGGACTGGTCGCGCCCGGCAAGACCCGGCTGGTGCAGGAGTGCGCGGCCGGCCTGCTGCCGGTGCGGATCGACATTGCCGGAGACGCGCTTCTACCGAACGTGCGTGCGCCGCGGGCGCGACGCATCGGCGGCGTCGAATTGGCGCCGGCACTGCTGGCAGCGGCGGTCCGCAACATGCGGCCCGGCGCGCTCGAACCCGCGCTGTGGGACAACGGCCCGCACTGGTGGCTGCTGGAACTCGCCGATGCGGACGCCGTGCGCGGGCTGCAGCCCGACCTCGCCGCCATCGCCGCGCTGACCGCGGCCACCGGCGCGGTCGGACTGGCGGTGCATGCGTCCGATCCGCGCGATGGGCATCACCTCGCGGTGCGCGCGTTCTGCCCGGCCGACAACATTCCCGAAGACCCGGTGACCGGCAGCGCCCAGGCCGCCATCGCCGCACAACTCGCAGCGACCGGACGGCTGCCCGGACGCGACGGGCGCTACATCGGTAGCCAGGGGCGCGAAGTCGGCCGCGATGGCCGGGTCAACGTCCACGTGGATGCGGAGGGTGAGGTCTGGATCGGCGGCGAGGTACAGCCCATCATTCGCGGCACCGTCCGCTGGGAATGAAGGCGCCCGCATGCCGAACATCTATTTCATCCACTACGAGCTTCGCCCGGCGCCGCACAGCGAAGACTTCGCCACCACCGGCGGCGCGTTCGCCCTGTGCTACGTGCAGGCCGCGGACGCCGCAGCCGCACAGATCGCGGCCGAACGGTATTTCGAGGAAACCGACTGGATCGTGGTCGATCTGGAGAGCGGTCCTGACCAGGTCGAACGCGCGCTGTACGAAGACGAGCCCGACATGCTCGATGCCTACGACGAAGCCCTGGCCCACGGCGAATGCTTCCTGTTCCACCTCTGGCCGCCCGAAGTCGGCGGCAGCGGCGCTCTGCACTGATTCCGGCAGAGCCGACGGCTGCTAAGCTGCCCGGCCCAACGAAGGACTGCCTCGCCGATGAGCCGCCGCTATGTTCAAGTCGATGTCTTCGCCGACCGCCCCGGCGCCGGCAACCCGCTGGCCGTGGTGCTTGAAGCCGAAGGCCTGACCGACGACGACATGCAGGCCATCGCGCGCTGGACGCGGCTGCCGGAAACCACATTCGTATTCCCCGCCAACAGCGACGACACCAGCTACCGCATCCGCATCTTCAGCCCACGCCGCGAAGTGCCGTTCGCCGGCCATCCCAGCGTCGGCACCGCGCATGCGGTGCTGGAAGCCGGACTCGCGACGCCGCGCGACGGCCTGCTGGTGCAGGACGGCATCGCCGGCAAACTGCCGCTTCTTGTGACCGGCGAAGGCAGCACACGAACGATTGCAGTGCGCACGCCGCGCGCGAGCGTGCGCGAGATCGCCAGCGCCGACGACCCGCGCCTGCGCGACGCGCTGCGCGATCTGCCGCTGGGCAGGCTGCCGCCCGCGCTGATGGACGGCGGCCGCCGCTGGTGGCTGGTCGAACTCGAAAACGAAACCGCGCTGCGTACCGCGACGCCGCCGTGGGACGCGATCGGCATCCTCGCGCAGTCGACCGAAAGCATGGGCATCTGCGCCTATGCGCGCAGCGACGACCCGGTCTATTACCTCGCCGTGCGCGCCTGGGTCGGTGCACCGGCGCAGTTCGAGGACGCCGCCTCCGGCGCCGCCAACGCCACCCTCGCCGCCTGGCTGGCGTCGCAGGACGCGCTGCCCGGCGACGGCGGCTTCTACCGCATCAGCCAGGGCCGCGAAGTGGGCCATGACGCGATCATCGAGCTCACCGTGGATGCGGAAGGCGATGTGTGGTCGGGTGGCCGGGTGTGTACGGTGGTCGAGGGCGCGATCCGCTGGTAATGCCGCGCCGTGCGGCGACGGAGATCACGCGGACGGCGGGCCGAGCATCGCCTGGCCGCGCGCAGCGATGGATCATCGGCCGAAACGTCCCAATTGCACGCCAGCCAGCAGATGCAGATGGATCTGGAACACCGTCTGCCCACCGTGGTCGTTGCAGTTCATCACGATGCGGTAGCCGTCTTCGGCGAAGCCTTCGGCCTTGGCATAGTTCGCGGCGGCGATGGCGAGGCGGCCGATGATCACGGCCTGATCGGGCTGCAGGTCGTTGAGCGTCGGCACCGTCACCTTGGGCACGAACAGCACATGCACCGGTGCCTGCGGGGCGATATCGCGGAAGGCGATGAGATGTTCGTCCTCGTAGACGATGTTCGCGGGAATCTTGCGGTCGATGATCTTGTGGAAAATGGTGTCCGGCACGGCGAGGCTCCTTGGGGGGGTCAAAAGCATTGTAAACATGCGTGCTGGCCGAAGGGGCCGCGGGAGAAGCAAGAGCAAATCCCCCGTCAATCGCTACGCGATTGCCCGCCCCCTTTTTCAAAGGGGGCATGGAGGTTACCGGCGATGCAGCGGGAGCTTGCTGTTGCCCGACAAGACGTTCCCACACCTTTCATGACCCTTCACCTGCACCGACGCCTACTGTTACCCCCTTTGAAAAAGGGGGGCGGCATCACAACGCGATGACGGGGGAATTTGAACCTGCCCCCTCAGCCCGGACGCCAGGAGGCGATACTTTCATCGCACCCTGGAGGTTCCCATGCAACACATTACCCGACGTCGTTACACCGACGCCTGCTGTTACCCCCTTTGGAAAAGGGGGTCGGCATCGCAACGCGATGACGGGGGGATTTGCTCTTGCGCGACAGTGAAGTTGGCACGCGTCCATATGGACTCGCCGCGGAGCCAATAGCGCCCGCCCTACAGCGAATGCCAGTCAGCTGACGCTGACTGGCTTTTTTGTATTCGCGGGATTCTGTTTTTTGTAGAGCGGCCTTCAGGCCGCTGATCGCTCGCGGCAAAAGCTTCAGCGGCCTGAAGGCCGCTCTACGGACGGTGGATATCGCATGAATGACGGGCATTGCCCCCTACAGCGGCATTTCGCCGCGCGTGCCGAACGCATGCGACAGCGTGCCGCGGTCGACGTATTCCAGTTCGCCGCCCAGCGGTACGCCGTGGGCGAGCCGGGTCGGTTTCACGCCGTGCTGACGCGAGAGCTGCGCGAGATAGTGCGCGGTGGCTTCGCCTTCCACGGTGGGGTTGGTCGCGATCACCAGTTCCTGCACCTCGCCTTCCGCGAGGCGCGCAGCGAGTTTTTCCAGACCTAGTTCGCGCGGGCCGATGCCGTCGAGCGGGCTGAGCCGGCCCTGCAGCACGAAGTAGAACCCGCGATAGCCGGTGGCCTGTTCGATGACGAGGCGGTCGGCGGGCGATTCCACCGCGCATAGCAGATGCGCGTCGCGGGAAGCGTTGGCGCAGGTGGCGCAAATTTCCGACTCGCTGAAATCGCGGCATCGCGTGCAGTGGCCGATGCGGTCGACCGCGGCGGCCAGCGCTTCGGACAGCCGCTGCGCACCGTCGCGGTCGCGCTCGAGCACGTGATAGGCCATCCGCTGCGCGGTTTTCTGGCCGACCCCGGGCAGGATGCGGAAGGCTTCGATGAGTTGTTCGAGAAGAGACACGGTCATGACATCGATCCGTAGAGCGGAGCGCAGCTCCGCTGCAACCTCTGCGGAGACGGGGTAGCGGAACTGCGCTCCGCTCTACGATGGAGCGTCAGAACATCCCCGGAATCTTCATCCCCGGCGGAATCGGCATGCCGGCGGTGGCGCCGGACATCCGCGACTGCGATTCGGCGTTGACTTTGTTCACCGCGTCGTTGATCGCCGCGACTACCAGGTCTTCGACCATCTCGACATCGGACAGCACGCTGGGGTCGATCTTCACGCCGCGGCATTCCATGCGGCCGGTCAGCGTGACGCTGACCATGCCCGCGCCGGCGCTGCCGGTGACTTCGAGTTTGGCCAGTTCTTCCTGGGCGCGCTGCAGGTTTTCCTGCATCTTCTGCGCCTGCTGCATCAGTTGGGCGATATTTCCACGCATGGGGGCGATCTCTCGTTTCAGTCTTCAAAGGGACGGATGGAATCGGGCACGAGCTTCGCGCCCTGTTGGCCCATCAACCGCTGCACGTCGGGATGGGCCATGAAATTTTCCTCGGCGGCGGTCTGCTTCGCATCGCGCTGACGCTCGACGCGCTGATGCAGGGTCTCGGCGTTGGCCGGCTTGCCGGTCTCGAATTTGAGCTGCACCGTGCCGCCCAGCTGTACGCACAGCGCATCGGTCAGCGCCTTCGCCAGCGAAGGGCTGCGCAGATGATCGTCTTCGGCCGGCAGCGACAGCCGCAGCACGCCGTCCGCGTAACCGGTGAACGCCGCATGCGCGGCGAGCTCGCGCGCGGGGCCACGCAGACCGCTCTGGGCGACGAGTTCGAGCCAACGATCATTGTCGATATCGACCATGGGCGCAGCGGCGGGCGCGGCGACCGGCGCCGCGACTTCAATGGTGGCCGGCGCTGGTCGTGCCGGCGGCGCCGCCTGGGCAGGCGGCGCGGTACGCGTCGGTGCGGCCGGGTTTTCCATCGCGGCGGCCGGCAGTGGCCGGGGCGCCGACCGGCTCGTGGCCGTATCCAGCGCCGCACGGGCGGCATCGGGGCCGCGCGAAGGCGCTCCGGCCTGCGATTCGACGGTCGTCGCGCACGCCTCGGCCGGCCGGAACGCCAGCATCCGCAGCGCGGTCATCTCGAAGCCGCCGCGCGGACTGGGCGCAAGACCCAGATCGCGACGGCCATGCAGCGCCATCTGGTACCACAGCTGTACGACTTCCGGACGCAATTGGCCGGCCAATGTATCGATATCGACGCCATCGGCTTCGATCTCCGCCGAAGGCACCAGCTGGCGCACCTGGATCCGATGCAGGGCCTCGGCCATCGCGTCGATCACCCCGGCCCAGTCGGGCGAGAAGTCGGCCAAGGCCGCGATTTCGGTCAGCAGGCTTTCGCCGTCGCTCGCCGCCAGCGCGTTCAGCACCGCGCCTACGCGCATGCGGTCGACCGTGCCCAGCATGGTGGCGACGCCGGCATCGGTCAGCGTCGCGCCGCTTCCGCCTTCCAACGTGCTGCTGGCGCCGGTGTAGGCGATGGCCTGATCGAGCAGCGACAGTCCGTCGCGCAGGCTGCCGTCGGCGGCCTTGGACAGTTGGCGGATGGCGCCGGCCTCGGCCGGAATACCCTCGGCATCGAGGATCTTGGCGATCTGGCCCTGGATCTGCGGCTCTTCCAGACGCTTCAGATTGAACTGCAGGCAGCGCGACAGCACCGTCACCGGCAGTTTCTGGGGGTCGGTGGTGGCGAGCAGGAACTTCACGTGCCCCGGCGGCTCTTCCAGTGTCTTCAGCAGCGCGTTGAAGGCCGACTTCGACAGCATGTGGACTTCGTCGATCAGATAGACCTTCACCCGGCCGCGCGAGGGCATGTACTGGGCGTTGTCGATCACCTCGCGCACATCGTCCACGCCGGTGTTGCTGGCGGCGTCGATTTCCAACAGGTCGATGAACCGCCCAGCATCGATATCGCGGCAGGAATTGCACTCGCCGCAGGGCTCGGCCGAGGTGCCCTGCTCGCAGTTCAGCGACTTCGCGAAGATCCGGGCGATGGTGGTCTTGCCCACCCCGCGGGTGCCGGTGAACAGGAACGCATGGTGCACGCGGCCGGTATCGAGGGCATTGGTGAGCGCGCGGACGACATGCTCCTGCCCGACCAGTTCGGCGAAACGCTTGGGGCGCCACTTGCGGGCGAGGACGAGGTAGGACATCCGTACATTCTGCCACGGGCGGCGGTTCGCCCGGCGCGCGGGAATCGCTGATGTGTCGAACCCGGTACCTTCGCCCACCCACTGCTCTGCGCCAGATACGCAATAGCTCTCTTTACGGGCGGCGAGGGGGATTCACACGGGCCACCCATGGCCCTCGCCCTTCGGTCAGCTTCGCTGCGCACATCGGCAATCCTGTCGATGTGTCGAACCCGGGGCGTTCGTCCGCCTGCTGGTCTGCGCCAGATACGCAAAAGCTCTCTTTCCAGGTGGCGAGGGGGATTCACTCGGGCCATCCATGGCCCTCGCCCTTCGGACAGCTTCGCTGTGCACATCGGCAATCCTGCCGATGTGTCGAACCCGAGGCGTTCGTCCACCTGCTGCTCTGCGCCAGATACGCGAAAGCCCCCTTTCGGGGGCCTTCGCGTATCTGGCGGAGAGAGGGGGATTCGAACCCCCGAAGCGCGGTTTAGACGCTTACACACTTTCCAGGCGTGCTCCTTCAACCACTCGGACACCTCTCCGTGTCTTTCCCGATTCCGGCATCCGGCCGTTCGGGACCGGCAATTCTAGCCGGCCCGCCCGCCGCGGACAAGGAAGCAGGGCGAGGCGGGGTTTCGCGCGGCACTGCCGCGGGCCGACGAGCGCCCGTGCGTGAGCGCGGGCCGGATGGATGTGCAAAGCGAGACTGCCCGAAGGGTGTGGGCCATGGATGGCCCGAGTGAACCCCCTCTCTTCTTCTCTCTGCCAGTTATCCAGTAGGTGTTTGGGGCGGCATGGCTACGATGCAGCCGCCGCCACGAACCGGCCCGCGCCGCCGCGCACGGCGACGGCGCTACAGCGTGAAGGGCTTCTGCTGTTGCGGCCCGAATTGCGCCTGCGCCAGTTGCCGCTGCTCCACCTCGGCCAGCGATTGCGTGTTCTGCATGACCGACCGACCGTTGCCCTCGTCCGGACGCAGGAAGGAGATGCGGCTGTGCTCCGAATCCAGCGGCCCGGACACCGCCACCAACAGGCTGCGGTCGTTGTTCCAGACCACGTGATCGATACTGCGCAGGCCCTCGTGTTTCGCCAGCACCATCAGCGAGGACGCCATGTTCTCCTGCTGGGTCGGCGTCTTCAGCTGGGGGCTGGGCGGGTTCAGGTTCTCGATCTGCGCCAGCACGTGCTGGAACTGCGGGTTGTGCGGGTGCGACTGGTGGTTCAGCGGAATCTGCGGCAGCAGCGGCGGCGACTGCGCGTTGTTCTGGCCGATGGTCGGACCGTTCTGCTGCGCCCAGTACTGGTCCACCATCCGCCGCTTGCCCTCGTTGATGTCGCCCATCGCGTGGTTCAACTCGCGCCGGGTGTCCTCGTCCATCGACTCCACATCGCGCTTGCCCTTGGCCATCAGCCCGTCGAACTCGCCCTTGCGCTCGGGCTTGATCTCGGACATGTCCTTGAAGTCGTTGAACTGGTTGAGCTCGAAGTCGTGCGACGAATTGGCCGAGCGGCTGATCAGGCGCAGATTGCTGGTGTCGTTGAAGGCGTCCATCACGTGCGCCTTGCTGAGCGTTTCGCCGTTGGTGTGGTCCGGCAACACCTTCAGCAGCGACTCGAACGCGACCTGGTGGTCGATATCGAACGCGTCGCGGGTCAGCAGCTGATTGGTGGCGGCGCAGCGGAACAGCGGCACTTCGGTGAACTCGCCCGGCTTGACCGGGTTCTCCAGCGAAACGGTCCTGACGAAGCTGTTGGCGAGCGCGCTCTCGAACCACTTCTCCTTCACCGCCGTATCGAAGGACAGGTCGCTGCGGCTGTTCTTGTCGGTCCACTCGGCGTTGATAGTGCGGTTCTGGCGCTGGGCCAGATCGCCGACCGGGTCGTAGGTGGGCACCGGCGCATCGGGATTGAAGCCGAACCGCTTCTGGCACCACTGCTGCCACTGCTGCGAATCCACGCCGTGGGTGTCGAAGATCGTGTCGGCCGAATCGCGCGCACGGTTCAGCGCGGACGGCAGCAGGCGCAGGTTGGACACGTCGTTGTAGGCCATGTTGGCTTCGGCCTGGTTGGCGACGTCGCGGTCCAGCAGGTGCGCCTTCCAGGGCCGCACGTGGTCGATGTCCAGCGCATCGGCGCTGTGCCAGCTGGAAGTCTTCTCGTGGAAGAACAGCGTCACCACCTGGCCTTCGATCCGGCCGCTGCGCGGGTGCATGTTCGCGTTGGCCCAGTCGTTGCGCATGTATTCGTCGGTGGACTCGTAGAACGACAGGCCGGTGCGCTTGGCCGATGAGTCCCAGTCCTGGTTCAGCAGCTTGCTCCCGTGTTCCGGCCTTGCGATGCCGTTCCAGCTGTCGACCAGCGTGATGTCCTTGCCGTTTTCCAGTGTGTGCTTGCCCATGGGCTGCCTCCGTTCGTGTCGTGACCGTCGTCCCGCCCGGGCCGACGCTGCCGTCTCCCGGGCCTCATTTTTGCGACCGACGGCACACTATCACTCCTCGCCCCGGGTCGCCAGCGCCCCGGCCGGCCCTGTCGGGGGCGGGAAACACGTCATGTCCGGGACCGCCACGCGTCTCACTTGATCCGCTGCTTCTCCAGCTTGCGCGCCAGCGTCCGCCGGTGCAGGCCGAGGCGGCGCGCGGCTTCGGAGATGTTGAAGCCGGTTTCGGCCAGGGTCTCGTGGATGTGTTCCCACTCCAGGGTCTTGATGGAGGTCTTGCGGCCGGTGAGTTCGACATCCGCGTTGCCGACAGCGCGCTGGAACGCGGCCTCGATGTCGTCGGTGTTGGAGGGTTTGGCCAGGTAGTGACGGGCGCCGAGTTTGATGGCTTCGACCGCGGTGGCGATGCTGGCGTATCCGGTCAGCACCACGATGATCATGTCCGGATCGTGCTCGTGCAGCGCCTGTACGCAGGACAATCCGGATGAATTGCCGGCGAGTTTGAGATCGACCACGGCGTGGGTGGGCGCGAAGGTCTCCAGCAATGCGGCCAGCCCGTCTTCTCCGGTCAGGTGGCGCACCGTGTAGCCCCTGCGCTCGAACGAACGCACCAGCGTGCGCGCGAAGGCGGCGTCGTCTTCGACGATCAGCAGATTGCGTTCATGGGTCATCGTCGCTCTCCTCGATGGCGATCGCCGAAAGCGGCAGGGTCAGGGTCACGGTGGTGCCGCCCTCGCGTCGATTGTGCGCCGTCAGGCTGCCGCCCAGCGTACGCGCGACGTTGAGCGACAGGAACAACCCCAATCCACCGCCGGGGCGGCCCTTGGTCGAGTTGTAAGGCGTACCGAGCCGATCGAGCACATCCGCTGCGAATCCCGGGCCGGCGTCGCTGATGTCGATGACCAGTTCGCCGTCGCGGCAGTGCGCGTCCAGCGACACCCAGCCGGGCGAGACTTCCAGAGCGTTGTCCAGCACATTGAAGACCATCTGCCGCAGGCCGGCATCCGACACGATGCGCGGATCGTCGGCGCACCGCCGCGTGTAGCGGAACCCGGCGGCGTTGCGCAGCGTGCGCCATTCCTCGGCCATGTCGTCCAGCAGCGCGTGCAGGGTCGTCTCGACCGGGGATTCGCCGCGGGTCTTGCCTGCCGCGAGCAGGATGTTGGTGACGATGGATTTGCAACGCGCCACCTGCACCTGCATTTCCTCGACGTCGTGCGACAGCTCGGCATCGGACGCGAACGAAGGCAGGTGCCGCCAGTCGCCGAGGATGACCGAGAGCGTCGACAGCGGCGTGCCCAGTTCGTGCGCCGCGCCCGACGCGAGCAGGCCCATGCGCACGATGTGCTCTTCCTCGGCGGCGCGCTGGCGCAGTTCGGCCAGGCGGGCGTCGCGTTCGCGCAGGATGCCGCCGATACGGCCGATGAACACCACCAGCAGCGCGTCCAGCAGCAGGAAGCAGATCAACAGCCCCTGCACGTAATGATCGGACATGCCGTCGCCGGGATGGGCGGCGATCTCGATCGGCGTCGGCAGCATGATCAGCGCGACGACGCACACGCCGGTCGCGGCCGCGAGGATCCAGCTGGCCGGCGAACGCAGCAGGACCGTGCCCAGCGCCACCTGCAGCAGGAACAGGAAGACGAAAGGATTGGTGATGCCGCCGCTGAGGTACAACTGCAGGGTCAGCGAGGCCACGTCGACCAGCAGCCCGGCGAGCAGCGCCGCGTTCGACACCTGCACCCGCTTCCGCCACCACAGATGGCTGGCGAGATTGAACGCCGACAGGGCGGCCAGCACGCACAGCATCGAGTGCAGCGGCAGTGCGATGCCGATCCCGTAATGCACCACCAGGATCGTGACGAGCTGCCCGACCACGGCGATCCACCGCAACTGGATCAACTGCTGCATGTTGCGCAGCCCGGTCCGGTCGCGGGACACGGTCTCGCTCCGGCTCCGGCGCTCCGCGTCGGTGCGCGCTTCAGTAAGGCGTGCTGCGGCCTGCATGTTCGAAACCTCCTGGTCCGCGGCGGGGTTCTTCTCGACGGACTCGTGCGCCACGATCTTGACGCAATCGGCGTGTCGATACGAACAATCGCAGCCCGGCCACTGCAGTCAACAGCGCCAGCCCGAACCAGGTCATCGCGTAGGACAGATGATGGTCGCGGAACTGCACCACTGTCAGCCCGCCCCTCGGCCAGCCCTGCCCGTCCGGATCGCGCGCCGCATCCACGAAGAACGGCGCGACCACTTCCCTGTTGAGACCGCGCGCGCGGGCGATGGCGTCCACGTCCCGCGAGTACCAGCGGTCCTGTCCGGGATCGTTGCTACGGAGGAATCCGCCCTTCGGCTCACTGATCCGCAGCAGGCCCTCGATCGCGACCGCGCCGGTCGGCGGCGGTGCGGCCTCCGCACCGGTGGGCACGAAACCGCGATTCACCAGCACGATGTCGCCATCTGCGGTGCGCAAGGGCGCAAGCAGCCACCAGCCGGCGCCCAGCGCAGTCACCGCCTGGGTGCGCGTTTCCGACACGGGAAGAAAATGGCCGGACAGGCGCACGCGCCGGTATTCGTCGCCCTCGGCGGTGATCGCGGCCCAACGACTGCGCGGCGGCGGCGGCACGGGATCGGCGTAGACCCGCGCCTCCACGCGCTCGATCAGCGCATGTTTCCAACCCATGCGCTGCCATTGCCAGACGCCCAGCGCGATGAAGCCGACGAACGCGACCAGCAGCGCCACGGCGAACACGACCGTCCAGACCGAACCTCGCGCTTCAGCGCGCGGCGTCGACGGGGTCGCGACGTCCGGGCGCGGGATGTCCAGGCGAGGCGTCACGGCGCGTTCCGCAGCATGTCCTGCATGTCGTGCGGCCCCGGCATCATGTTGGTGTTCAGGTGATGCATCACCCACATCGAACCCGACAGCACGATGATCACCAGTACCGCGGTGAACACCAGCGCCACCAGATTCCAGCCGCCTTCCGACTTCGTGTTCATGTGCAGGAAGTAGACCATGTGCACGACGATCTGCACCGCGGCGAACGCCAGGATCACAACCGCCGCCCACGTCGAGTCCGGAATCGTCCCGGTCATCACCAGCGCGAACGGGATCGCGGTCAGCACCACCGACAGCACGAAGCCGTTGAGATATTCGCGCGCCGAGACGTGCGGAATGCCGTCGTCGACATCGTCGTCGTGGGAATGCGCGTCGTGTTGGCTCATGGCAGAACACCCATCAGGTAGACGAAGGAAAACACACCGATCCAGACCACGTCGAGGAAATGCCAGAACATCGACAGGCACGCCACGCGGCGGACATTCGCGCGGGTCAGGCCATGGCGATGCACCTGCACGCACAGCACCACCAGCCAGACCACGCCGAACAGCACGTGCAGGCCGTGGGTGCCGACCAGGGCGAAGAACGACGACAGGAACGCGCTGCGCTGCGGGCCGGCGCCCAGATGGATCAGATGCGCAAATTCGTAGATCTCGATCGCCAGGAATCCAAGCCCGAGGATGCCGGTCGCGACCAGCCAGCCGATCAGCCCTCTTTTGTTGCGGTTCTGCATCGCAATCATCGCGAAACCGTAGGTGATCGACGACACCAGCAGGATCGCGGTGTTGGCCGCGATCAGCCTCAGATCGAACAGATCCGCGCCGGACGGCCCCGCCGCGTAGTTGCGGCCGAGCACGCCGTAGACGGCGAACAGGCACGCGAAGATCATCAGATCACTCAGCAGATACAGCCAGAAACCCAGCAGCGTGCCGTTCTCGGGATGGTGGCGGCCTTCGATATCCAGAAATACCGAGCTCGGGAGTGCCGGCCCAGGAAGCGCCGGACTGCCGTCCTGCCGGCTCATCGCGATGGACTCAGACATGGGACGCCTCCAATCGCTGGCCGCGCGCGTGCTCGGTCGCCGCGATCTGCTCGGCGGGAATGTGGTAATCGCGGTCGTAGTCGAAGCTGTGATAGATCGCATAGACGACGATCGCGACCAGCGACGCCGACGCCAGCCACCAGACGTGCCAGATCATCGCGAATCCGAGCGCGGTGCTCAACGCCGCCAGCACGACGCCGGCGGGCGTGTTCTTCGGCATGTGCACGGGCAGGAAACCGCTCTGGACGCGCTGGAAGCCGCGCTGCTTCATGTCCCACCACGCGTCGTTGTCGTGCACCACTGGCGTGAACGCGAAGTTGTAGTCCGGCGGAGGCGATGACGTCGACCATTCCAGCGTGCGACCGTTCCAGGGATCGCCGGTGACATCGCGCAACTGCTCGCGACGGCGGAAGCTGATGTAGATGCAGAACAGGAAGGCCGCGATGCCGATGGCCACCAGCACCGCACCGAACGCGGCGATCTGGAACCAGATCTGCAGCGACGGATCGTCGAAGTGGCTCATGCGCCGGGTCACGCCCATCAGGCCCAGCACGTACAGCGGCGTGAACGCGAACCAGTAGCCGGCGAGCCAGAACCAGAACGACACCTTGCCCCAGAAATCGTCCAACTTGAAACCGAACGCCTTCGGGAACCAGTGGGTCATCGCCGCGAACAGGCCGAACACCACGCCGCCGATGATCACATTGTGGAAGTGCGCGACCAGGAACAGGCTGTTGTGCAGCACGAAGTCCGCCGGCGGAACGGCCAGCAGCACGCCGGTCATGCCGCCGACGACGAAGGTCACCATGAAGCCCATCGTCCACAGCATCGGCACTTCGAAACGGATGCGGCCGCGATACATCGTGAACAGCCAGTTGAAGATCTTCGCGCCGGTCGGGATCGAGATGATCATCGTGGTGATCCCGAAGAACGAATTGACGCTGGCGCCCGACCCCATCGTGAAGAAATGGTGCAGCCACACGAGATACGACAGCACCGTGATGCACACGGTCGCGTAGACCATCGACGAATAGCCGAACAGGCGCTTGCCGGAATATGTGGAGACGATCTCGGAGAACACGCCGAACAGCGGCAGGATCAGGATGTAGACCTCCGGGTGGCCCCAGATCCAGATCAGGTTGACGTACATCATGGCGTTGCCGCCGAGATCGCTGGTGAAGAAATTGGTGCCGGCGTAGCGATCCAGGGTCAGGAAGGCCAGCACCGCGGTCAGCACCGGAAACGACACCACGATCAGCACGTTGGTGCACAACGCGGTCCAGGTGAAGACCGGCATCCGCATCAGGCCCATGCCGGGCGCGCGCATCTTGATGATGGTCACCAGCAGATTCACGCCCGATAGCAATGTGCCGACGCCCGCGATCTGCAGGGCCCAGATGTAGTAGTCGACACCCACCCCCGGACTGAAGGCGACGCCCGAGAGCGGCGGATAGGCCAGCCAGCCGGTGGCCGCGAATTCGCCAAAGAACAGCGACAGCATCACCAGCCCCGCGCCGCTGGCGGTCATCCAGAAACTGAAATTATTGAGGAACGGGAACGCCACGTCGCGCGCGCCGATCTGCAGCGGCACGAGGTAATTCATCAGGCCGGTGACCAGCGGCATCGCGACGAAGAAGATCATGATCACCCCGTGCGCGGTGAAGATCTGATCGTAGTGGTGAGGCGGCAGATAGCCGAGGTTGTCGCCGAAGGCTATCGCCTGCTGCAGGCGCATCATCAGCGCGTCCGCGAAACCGCGCAGCAGCATCACCAGACCCAGCACCATGTACATGATGCCGATCTTCTTGTGGTCGATGCTGGTGAACCACTCTTTCCAGAGATAGCCCCACAGCCGGTATTTCGTGATCGCCGCGAACATGGCGATGCCGACGACCATCGTGCCGACGAAGGTGGCCATGACGATCGGATCATGCAGCATGGGAACGGCGTCCCAGGTCATGCGCCCGAAGATCGGGGAGTGCTGGATGTTTAGGCTGTCAGGGGACATCAGAGGTTGCTTCCGGAGACTATTTCGATACGCGAGGTTTCGATGTGCGAGGTTTCGATGCGAGAGGCTTCGCGCATCACGGCGCCTTCATGCCGCCGAGGACGGACGACACGAGCGGTCGATCGGGTTGCGGCACGACGCAGACCTGCGCCGATACATACGGCCCCAGGCGCGGGTCGCCGCGACGCGGCATCGCCAGTGCGTTCAGGCCGTCCAGACCCAGGCCGCCTTCGGCGTCGAGCGCCATCATCTGGTCCATGCACAGCCGTTCGGTGTCGACGCAGCGATTGAGGATCGCGTCGAACAGCTTGTTGTCGATGCTTGCGAAGTGCTTCACGGGATTGCGCGTACTCGGTTTTTCAAGTTCGAGATACGCCGCCCGGCTCAGCGCGTCGTCGCTGCCGCGCACGCCTTCGACCCAGCGCCCGAAGTCCGCATCCGACACGCCATGGAATTTGAAGCGCATGTGCGAGAAACCCGCGCCGCTGTAGTTCGCGGAGAATCCCTCGTATTCGCCCGGCGCGTTGATCACCGCGTTGAGGTTCGACTCCATGCCGGGCATGCCGTAGATCATTCCGGCCAGCGCCGGCACGTAGAACGTATTCATCACCGAGGAGGCGGTGATGCGGAAGTGGACCGGCCGGTCGACCGGAACCGCGACTTCGTTCACCGACGCAATGCCCTGCTCCGGATAGACGAACAGCCACTTCCAGTCGAGCGCGACCACCTGGATTTCCAGCGGTTTCACGTCCGCGGGAACAGGACGACCGTCGGCGATCCGGTCCAGCGGCCGATACGGATCCAGCAGATGCGTGCTGATCCAGGTCACCGCGCCCAGCGCGATGATGATCAACAGCGGCACGCCCCAGATCACCAGTTCCAGTTGGGTGGAGTGATCCCAGTCGGGCGTATAGGTCGCGGACTGGTTGGAGGCGCGGTATCGCCACGCGAACCAGAACGTCAACGCGATCACCGGAACGATCA
The DNA here is from genome assembly GCA_943371935.1 of Chitinophaga pinensis. Taxonomy (GTDB): domain Bacteria; phylum Pseudomonadota; class Gammaproteobacteria; order Xanthomonadales; family Xanthomonadaceae; genus Lysobacter_I. The sequence goes on from CALRWS020000006.1 coordinate 25,200, forward strand.
CGATCAGCATCAACAGCGTGGCCACGACGATCAGATCGCCCTGGCGGGCCGCGATATCTCCCGCCGGGTTGAGCACCAGCAGATCGCAACCGGATAACATGCCGACGGCCGCCAGCAGGACGACGGCTTGCACGGAACTGCGTGGGATGGACATGGCGCCCCGGAAAGGTGAGCAGAATTGACTTGAGTCAATGTAGACCCGGGGCATGCCTGCGAAAATTGGACGTTTTGTCCTATCGTTTCCGGCGAGGGTCTCTGTCAGGCTACCTCCGCAGCCTGCCGACCCAGGATTCCCGATGCATTCCGTACAGCTACCTTCCGACCAGATATCGTCCGACCAGGCTTCGTCCGGGCACGGCGCCAGCGCGTCCTCGCGCGATCACGGCAAGAAAGCGCATCCCGACGTGGCGCCGGGCGAGATCGCCGTCGGCGTGGTCGTCGGCCGTGCGTCGGAGTATTTCGATTTCTTCGTTTACGGTATCGCATCGGCGCTGGTGTTCCCGGCGGTGTTCTTTCCGTTCATGGATCGGCTGCAGGGCACGCTGTGGTCGTTCGCGATCTTTTCGCTTGCGTTCGTGGCGCGACCGATCGGCACCGTGCTGTTCATGTCGATCCAGGCGCGCTGGGGCCGCGGCGTCAAACTCACCGTCGCCCTGTTCCTGCTCGGCACCGCTACCGCAGGCATGGCGTTTCTCCCCGCCTACGCCAAGATCGGCTGGCTTTCGATCGCGCTGTTGTCCTGCTTCCGCGTGCTGCAGGGCATCGCGCTGGGTGGATCATGGGACGGATTGCCTTCGCTGCTCGCACTGAACACGCCGAAGGAACGTCGCGGCTGGTATTCGATGCTGGGACAACTGGGCGCGCCGGTCGGCTTCATCGTCGCGGCGAGCGTGTTCGCGTTCCTGCACGCGAGCCTCACCCAGGAAGATTTCCTCGCCTGGGGCTGGCGCTATCCGTTCTTCGTCGCCTTCGCGATCAATGTGGTCGCGCTGTTCGCGCGGCTGCGGCTGGTGGTCGCGGAGGAATACCAGGGCAAGATGGGCGAACTGGAGCTGGAGCCCACGCCGATCGGCGAACTGTTCCGCGCCAAGGGCCAGCATGTGGTGATCGGCGCGTTCACGGCGTTGGCCAGCTACGCGCTGTTCCACATCGTCACGATCTTCCCGCTGTCGTGGATCCTGCTGTATTCGGATCAATCGATCGTCGGCTTCCTGATGATCCAGATCCTGGGCGGCTTCATCGCCGCGGGCGCCATCGTAGCCTCGGGTTTGATCGCGGACCGCGTCGGTCGCGCGCGCACGCTGGGGGGGTTGGCCATCGTGATCGCGATGTTCAGCGGCTTCGCACCCACGTTGATGGACGCGGGATCCGCGGGCCAGGCCGCCTTCATCCTGATCGGCTTCGCGCTGCTGGGCCTGTCGTATGGCCAGGCCGCGGGAACGGTGACCGCGAACTTCGGCCAGCGCTATCGCTACACCGGCGCGGCGCTGACCTCGGACCTGGCATGGCTGATCGGCGCGGCGTTCGCGCCGCTGGTGGCATTGGCGCTATGCGCGCACTTCGGGCTGGCATGGCTGGGCGTGTATCTGCTGTCCGGCGCGGTCGGCACGCTGGCGGCGCTGGGCATCAATCGCGCCATGCGCTTCAAGAGCTGAGAACCTGTTCGAAATCTCCGGATCAAATCCGTAGAGCGGCCTTCAGGCCGCTGCGCTTACCGGACGGAGCCAGCGGCCTGAAGGCCGCTCTACGTGGGATGAAATGCGTTTTCGTGGTTGCCATCGCGAGGACGCGGCGATTTCAAACTGGCTCAGAGACTCATTGTCTGAAGCATGCTTGCGTAGAGCATGCTTGCGCGGAGCGCGTTCGTGTGAAACATGCGTGTGGAGCATGCATGCGCGGCGAATCGATCATGCCGCCGATGCCTGGTCCCGTTCTCCGCCGACATCGCCCGATTGCGCGCGCCGGTCGGCGCGATACTCGCGAAAACTCACCATCCGGCCGCGCTCGGCGTCCCACAGTTTCAGCGACAGACAGCGCAGCATCTCGCGGGGGTAAAGCGTCGTCACGCGCGGACTCTGCAGGGCGTCGATGGCCTGCATCGCTTCGGGCAGCCGATAGAATGGAATGCCCGGGTTGGCGTGGTGGACGTGGTGATAACCGATGTTGGCGGTGAACCAGGCCAGCACCGGGCCGGTGCGCATGAAACTGGAGGAATGCACTGCCGTCGCGGTGTAGTCCCATTCGGACGACTGCAGATAGCGCGCACCGGGGAAGTTGTGCTGGCAATAGAACATATACGCGCCCAGCGCCGATCCCGACAGGCTGGGAATCAGCAGCGAGAAGATCAGCGCATCGGGTTTGAACAGGGCCATCGCGGTCGCCATCAGTGCGTTGACAGCCAAGGCCAGCGCCGACCAGGCGCGATGGCGCGGCTGGGTGATGAACGAGACCAGGCAGATGCTGAACATGAAGATCGCCGGCCACGCCAGCGCGATCATCAGCGGATTGCGCGCCGCCCGGTAGCGCAGCCGCTTCCAGAGGCTGGCGCGCGCGTATTCCTCGGTCGAGATCAGCGGAAATGCGCCGATGTCGGTATGGGTCGACAGCAGCGGCAGCCGGCCGTGCTCGGCGCCGACGTATTGGCCGCTGTGGCCGTGATGGTGATCGTGCGACTGCTTCCACAACGTCGGCGGCGCCAGCACCAGCAGGCTGAAGCCCTTGAAGAACACGTCGGCGAAGCGCGATCCATTGAGGATCGCGCCGTGCATGTAGTCGTGATACAGCACGAAGGTGCGCACCAGCGACAGACCCAGCAGCAGGCTGAAGAAGGTGCGCACCGGCCACCACAGCGGCAGCGCCGCGGCGATGGCGGTAGCCGCGAGCACTGCCACCGACGCCCAGAAATGCCGCCAGCTGCGGCGGCGGTCCTCGACGGTGAACGGCATGGTCTGGCGGATCAGATCCTTGCCGTAGCGGCGCAGTTCTTCGCGACTCATGCCGTCGGTGGGCCACGACGCGCCGCCGGCCGCCCGGGTGGCGGTCGTGGTCGTGGCGGGTATCCCGGTCGCATCCTGCGCTGCATTCATGGGGCCGCTCCGATCACGCCGTGGCCAGGTCGTGTTGGCGCGCATCGTGCTGCAGCACCATACCCGGCCGGCGATCCTTCCACGGCCGCGCCTGCTCCAACTGCGCGGCGAGCTGGAACAGCAATCCCTCATTGCCCGCGTCCGCGCTGAACATCATCCCGATCGGCAGACCTGCCCCGCTCCAGTGCAGCGGCAGCGAGATCGACGGCTGTCCCGATGCGTTCTGGATCGCGGTGAAGGGGCTGTAGTCGATCAGCGGCGCGTAGGTCTTTTCCAGATCCGATTCGCGCACATCGATCACGCCGTTCCGCAGCGGCGGCGTGGCCAGGGTCGGCGTGAGCCAGCAGTCGTAGGTCTGATGGAAACGCCCCATCTCGCGGCCGGCCTGCTGCATCACCAGTTCCGCGAACTGGAACTCGACCGCGCTGATCGCGCGGCCGCGCGCATGCACGGCGTGGGTCAGATTTTCCAGATCGCCCGGCTGCAGCGTGCGGCCGCTCTGCAGGCTCACCAGATCGATGGCGTAGGCGATGCCGGCGAACCACATCGCGCTGAACGCTTCGACGAAACCCTGCGGCTCGATCTGCGGCTGCGCTTCCTCGACCGTGTGACCCAGCGATTCCAGCAGCTTCGCGGTCGCATCGACGCCAGCCAGGCAGTCGGCGTGCAGCGGCCGGCCGAAGGGATCGGTGCGCGAGAACGCGACGCGCAGGCGGCCGGGCTCGCGCAGCGTGTCATTGAGGAAGGTGCCCGACACCGGCGGCGCGCGGTAGGGATCGCCGGGCACCGGGCCATGGGTGGCGTCGAGCAACGCGGCGCTGTCGCGCACGGTGCGGGTCAGCGCATGCTCGTCGAGCAGGCCGCCGAGCAGATCGCCGAAATCCGGCGCCATCGAATTGCGCGCGCGCGTGGGCTTCAGACCGACCACGCCGCAGCACGACGCCGGAATGCGGATCGAACCGCCGCCGTCGTTGCCGTGCGCGATCGGCACCATGCCGGTCGCGACCGCCGCCGCGGCGCCGCCGCTGGAGCCGCCGGTGGAATACTCCGTATTCCAGGGATTGCGCGCCGGTCCGTAGAACTGGCCTTCGGTGGTCGGCAGGATGCCGAACTCGGGCGCGTTGGTCTTGCCGACGAAGACCACGCCGGCGCGCTTGAATCGGCTGACCAGCTCGCTGTCGTAGGGCATCACCCGGTCGCTGAACGCCCGCGACGAGAGCGTCGTCGGCCAACCCTCGCAGTCGCCGAGGATGTCCTTGAGCAGGAACGGCACACCGAACAACGGGCCGGACGCCTCGCTCGCATCCTGCTGCGCGGCCAGCGCGCGGGCATGATCGTAGGCCTTGTAGACCACGGCGTTGACCGCCGGATTGAAGGCCTCGATGCGCTCGATCGCCGCTTCCGCCAGCTCGGACGGCCGAACCTCGCGCTTGCGGACCAGTGCAGCCAGACCGATGGCGTCGTATTCGGGGTACTCGGTGAAAGGCATGGTCCTGCTCCCTGGTGGATGATTTTGATGCAGTGCGGAAATGACGGCAGGGCCGTCTCCTATATGCTCCGGCGAGCAGACCGCAGCGGTTTGCCTGGTTGGGCGGAGGCTGAATGAATGCGCGTCCCGCGGCGGAACGACCGCCCGACCCGCCCGAAAATGCGCTTGCCGCGTTTTCACGTGAATACGCCGATCGGCGTATTCCCCCGATACATGACGTGCTTGGAGGATGGGCCAACGCCGACAACGGGACTCTGTCGAGACAGAGCCCGCAGACGCGGAACCGGAACCGGTCAGTACGAGCACCCAACCCAGGGAGCGGGCGATCCATGATCAACAGCGAAAATCATCCAGGGCCGAGGCCCGGACATTTCTCGGACAGCCTCCGGCAGCACGCACTGTCGATGCCGGACCGGGTGGCTTACCGCTTTCTTCAGGACGGGCGCGACCATGAGGACGTCATCAGTTTCGCTGGCCTGGATATCGCGGCACGCGCAGCGGCCGTAGCGCTGGGTGCGCACTGCCGACCCGGCGACCGGGTGCTGATTCTGCTTAATCCCGGGTTGGATTATGTAATCGGTTTTCTGGGCTGTTTGTATGCCGGGCTGATTGCAGTGCCAGCCTATCCGCCGGGAGCGACCAGCAAGCTCGACCGCCTCGAGGGTATTTTCGCAGATTGTCGACCGACTGCCGCGATCACTGGCAAGGACCAGGTCGCTGCGATCAAGAGCGCGTTGGCGCAATCGGCTCCCGGCACACTCGTACTGGACCTTTCCACGGTCGATCGCGCGAGCGCTACAGACTGGCGGCCGCTGGCCGGTTCGCTGGACGACATCGCTTTCCTTCAATACACCTCGGGTTCTACAGGTCATCCCAAGGGTGTGATCGTCACCCACGGCAACCTGGTTCATAACTCGCAATCGATCAGTCGCACCTTCGGCACCGACCAGGACAGCCATATCCTGAGTTGGTTGCCGCCGTATCACGATATGGGACTGGTCGGCGGAATACTGCAATCTCTTCACATCGGTTGCTCGGCCACACTCATGGCACCAATCCACTTCCTGCAGCGGCCGCAACGCTGGTTGCAGGCGGTCAGCCGCTACCGCGCCACGGTCAGCGGTGGGCCGAACTTCGCCTACGAGCTATGCCTGCGCAAGACCAGCGAGCAGGATATGGACGGATTGGATCTGAGCAGTTGGCGGGTCGCCTATAACGGTGCGGAACATGTGCGGGCCCAGACCATCGAGGCATTCACGCGCAGGTTCGCCCGCTGCGGGCTGCGAGCGGATGCCCTCTCGCCATGCTACGGACTGGCTGAGGGGACCTTGCTGGTCACCGTCAGCTCTGTGGGGAACAAGCCGATCGTGCGCGACTTCGATGCGCTGCGTCTGGAAGACAATCGCGCTGAACCGATCCACGCTGCGCCTGTCTCCGACGCAGCGCCGGCAACCGCCGCAGCCGCGGTCGTGTTACCCGATGACCGCGTGCGGACCCTGGTCAGCAGCGGCCGTCCCGTGCCGGGAAGCGAGCCGTTCATCTGCGATCCGGGCAGTGACCGACGTCTGCCCGACAGCCAGGTCGGCGAGATATGCATCATCGGCGGCGGCGTTGCACAGGGGTACTGGCAACGTCCGGATGCGACCCGACAGGCTTTCATCGTCGGTGCGGCCGAGGTGGATCAGAGCGGTCCGGCCGGCGACAACGGCCGTTATTTCCGCACTGGCGATCTGGGCTTCCTGCTGGATGGCGAGCTGTACGTGACCGGGCGGATCAAGGATCTGATCATCGTCAACGGTGTGAACCATCATCCGGGCGATATCGAAAGCACCGTGCTGCCGATCGACGAGAGTTTCCGCGCCTCGGCGGTCATCAGCATCGAACTGGAGAATGCCGAGCGCGTGGTGGTGTTGCAGGAGGTCGAGCGCCGCACTGCGCACCATCTGGACGTCTTCGAAACGTGCGCTGCAATCCGTGCCGCGCTGTGGCAACACCATCGGCTGGTTCAGCCATTGATCGTGCTGGCGCTCGCGGGAACGCTGCCGCGGACATCGAGCGGCAAGGTCCGTCGCCAGCAGTGCCGGGCGATGTTCGGACCGCTGCTGCTGCGCTTGGCTGCGGGCCTGCCGGCGACCCTGGCCGAAGACATCGCCCTCGAAAAGCGCATCTTGATCGCAGAGATCAACGGCCAGACAGTCATGGCCAACGTGCTCGACGCGGAGACGGTAGAAGCATGATCTTCGTGACCAACGCTGCGGTGCACAGTGTCGATGCGTCCGCATTGATGCTGTCCGTGCCCGAGCAACACACCAGCCAGCACCAGGCCTGCGAAGCCCCGCCGCTGCCGCTGCTGCCGTTGCTGCAGGACGGCAGCCCCGAGCGGCAGACGCTGACCACGTCGCTCAATGCGATCGCCACGGCAACCACTCTGGACGAGGTCAAGGCACAGACGCGTCACGCACTCTCGCTGTTCCTGCCCTGCGAGCATTTCGTCTTCACCCGCGGCTGGGTCAAAGCCGATCGCCTGGTGGTCTCGCACCTGGCGTACGCCAATTCGGTCAGCGACGAATATCTCGACAGCATCGTCGGTCGCAGCGATCACGACACACCGCCGCTCAGCCTCGACCTGATCCGCCACTGCGGGCGACCCAAGTTCCTGACCATCGACCGCCTGGAAAAAACGATCGATCCCGGTCGCGCGCAGGTGTTCCGCAAACACGGCATCAACAACATCGCGTGGATCGTGCTGCCGGGCATGCGCCGCAATACCTTCACCGGCTATTTCTTCCAGAACGTGTCGGCCACTGTGCGCGGCGACATCAAACTGCGTCTGACCATGCTCGCGCCGTACGTGCACATCGCCATCAGCCGCGTGTTCGACCACAAGCAGCTCAAGACGCAGGGACTGGACGAGAAGAAACTCAATCCGTTCATGGCCACGCTGTCCTCGCGGGAAATCGAGATCTCACGCTGGATCGCCTGCGGCAAGACCAACTGGGAGATCGGCCGGATCCTCGGCATCAGCGACAAGACCGTGAAAACCCACATCCAGAACATTCTATTCAAGCTGCGCGCGTCCAGCCGCGCGCAGGTTGCGGCGCTGTTTTCGGGCGAATAGACCGGCGAACAGGCCGGCGGCCGCCATCAATCCCCTTTTTCGATCGGCAGCGGGTCGTTCCGCCGCCGCGGGCCGGTGTTCGCCGGCGAAACCTGCACAGCGGAGGAAACGTGCGTATCGACGACATCACCAGTTCCGTCACCGGCGTCGTGGCCGACCTGCTCGAGATCGAATACGGCGCACTCGATGTCGAGCGTTCGTTCCACGAGATGGGGATCGACTCGGTACTCATCGTCGGACTGTCGGCCGAGCTGGAAGACCGCTTCGGTATCGCCCTGGACCCGGAACTGGCCTATCGCCACGACAGCGTGCGCAAGGTCAGCGAACACCTGCACACCATGCTCAATACGGAATCGGGAAGCCTGCAATGAAGACCACCGTCGTCCCGACCGCCATCACACCCGCAGCCGCAGCCGCCAGCGGATGCGTGGCGCTGCATGACGGTGGCGCGACGCCAACGACCGTCATCAACCGTACCCGTCAGGAACTGCTGGATTTCGCGGGCCTGGACGAAAGCGTCGCCAGCGCCTGCGGCACCCGCATCGTCACCGGCCGCGGCCAGGAACTGATCGATTTCGTCGGACAGTTCGGCGCGGTGCCGTTCGGCTACGGCGCGCAGTCGATCGCCGACGCGGCGACGCGTTTCTTCGATTCGGGTCGGCCGACCTATGTGCAGCCGATGCTCAATCCCGACGCCGAAACCCTGGCGCGGCGCCTGATCGAACTGGCGCCCGGGCGCATGACCCGGGTCAGCTTCGCCACCAGCGGTGCGGAAGTGGTCGAGGCCGCGATCAAACTCGCGCGCGCGGCGACCCAGCGCGAACTGGTGGTCGGCACGGCGACCGGTTTCCACGGCAAGACCCTCGGCGCGATCGGCGTCACCGGCAAACGCGTCTATCGCGAGCCGTTCCTGGTCCGCGGCGATGGCTATGCGCACGTGCCCTACGGCGATCTGGATGCGCTGGAAACGATCCTGCGCGAGCAACGCGTGGCCGCGTTCTTCGTCGAAGCGGTCCAGGGCGAGGCAGGCATGATCACGCCACCGCCCGGTTATCTGCCGGCGGCCCAGGCCCTGTGCAAACGCCACGGCGCGCTGTTCGTGCTCGACGAGATCCAGACCGGTCTGGGGCGCACCGGCCATCTGTTCGCGGCGCAGGCCGAGGGCGTGCAACCGGACGTGCTGCTGCTGGCCAAGGCGCTGGGCGGCGGCCTGGTGCCGATCGGCGCCTGTCTCTACGGCGACAAGGCCTGGAGCCGCGATTTCGACCGCCAGCACAGCTCGACCTTCGCGGTGAACGGCTTCACCGCATCGATCGCACTCGCAGTGCTCGATCGCCTGACCGCCGACGACGGCGCGATCGTCGCCCGAGTCGCCGCACTGGGCACCCATCTGCGCGCCGGTCTGGACCGTCTGGTGCAGGCCTGGCCGGAGGTGTTCGAGGGCGTCGACGGTCGCGGCCTGATGCTGGGCCTGAAGTTCCGCAGCTGGCCCGGGGACCGTCTCTACACCCTGTCGCTGGCCAGCGCGTTCGGCGCGCTGGTGCCGATCGTCTGCGGCTATCTCAAGGCGCGTCACGGCGTGTACTGCCTGCCCACGCTCAGCGAAAGCAATGTGCTGCGGATCCAGCCGTCGTTCGTGATTTCGACCGGGGAAATCGACGTGCTGCTCGCCGGGCTGGCGGAGGCCGCGGAACTGATCGCCCAGGGCGAACAGCATCGCCTGATCCTGCATGCGCACGGTTTTCCGGGTTCACGCGCGCAAGCCGCGCCGCGTCCGGTATTGGCCGCGCCCGGTCCGCGCACGCGCCCGGGCCGCTGCCTGGGACGCTTCGCGTTCCTGATGCACCCCACCACCCAGGACAGCGTCAACGGCGATGCCGTCGTCGATCCGCTGGGCATGGACGACGACGAAAAAATCTTCATGCAGGACTGGCTGGCCGAGTTCTCCGACTGGGCCAAACCGGATCTGGATGCCGGCGTGTCGTATCACGCGCGCCGGATCTACAACAGCGACGGCGACTACGCCGAGGGCTGGCTGGTCGCCAGCCTGCTGCAGCCGCGCGACCTGATGCGCCTGACCCCCTCGCGCCGACGCAAGCTGATCGGCAATTACCTGGACGCGGTGCGCAAGCTCGATGTCGATTTCCTCGGCCTGGGCGCGTACACCTCGGTGATCTCCGGCGCCGGCGTCGATGTGGTCTGCGACCGCTGGTCCACCACCACCGGCAACAGTCTGACCGCGATGGTCGGCGTCGAATCGCTGATCGCGACCTGCGCGCAGCGCGGACCGCCGCTGGCGCGGCGCCTGACCGGCGTGATCGGCGCCTACGGCTCGGTCGGCCGTCTGGCCAGCCTGCGCCTGGGCAAATTCGCGGAACATCTGGTGCTATTGGGCAATGCCGCCAATCTGGGCGCGATGGACGAGCTGCGGCGGGTCGGCGGCGAACTGTATCTGACCGCACTGCGCAGCCTGCGCGATGACGCGGCATCGAATGCCGGCCCTCCGACCGGCATCGCACGCACCTTGGCGCCGCTGTTGCCGAACGCGGCCACGGTCGATGCATGGATCGAGCGCGCCGACGACGAAGCCGGCCTGCGCACGCTGTTCGACACCATCGACACGCTGGCGCGGCGCGATCGCGACGCGATACCGCCGGTGACCATCGCCTCGGATCTGGCGGACTGGCTGCCGCGTCTGGAAGTGGTGCTGTCGGCGACCTCCAACGGCACCGCGTTCATCGATCCAGCCATGCTCCACGCCAACGCGATCCTGTGCGACTGCGCGCAGCCGCCGGACATCGGCCACGCGACCCTGCCGCAGCGACCCGACGTGACCGTGATCGAGGGCGGCCTGATCCACATGCCCGACCCGACCTGCCGCTTCGGCCAGCAGAACCTCACCAATCTGCCGACCGGCGTGGCCTTCAGCTGCCTCGCCGAAACCATCGTCCTGACCATGGCCGGCAAACGTCGCGACTACAGCATCGGCAAGCGCCCACCGCTGGAGGACGCCGAAGAGATCTTCGCGCTCGCGCAGGCATTCGGCTTCGCGCCCGCCATCGCACACCCGTCCGCGCAGCCGATCGCCAAGGCCGGCTGAGCCCACACACTTTCCACCAGGATTCCGATCATGCCCCTGCAATCCGCTCTCGACGCCACCGAACACCGCCTGCCCGGCCTGGTCGCCGCACTGCGCGCGCGCGGCCTGATGGACCTCGAGAAGGCCGACCCGGCCGAACTGTGCGCGCTGCTGCGCGAATACCGCGCAGCCGGCCTGATCATTCCCGAACGCTTCGGCGGCATCGGCGCCTCGCCGACGGAGACGGTCGAGATCCTGCGCGGGGTCGGCGCTTTGTGCCCGTCGCTCGCGGTGATGATGACCATGCACCACCACACCATCGCCACGGTGGTGCAGTTGGGCGGCATCGCCGCCGCAGACGAACTGCTGCAGGGCGTCGCGGCCTACCAGTTGCTGGTCGCGTCGGCGTTCGCCGAGGGCAAGCCCGGTTCGGGCATCTTCAACGCCAGCGTCAAGGTGCAACCGGCGGAAGGCGGGTATCTGCTGAGCGGGACCAAGAAGCCCTGCACTATGAGCCACCACATGGATGTGATCGCGGTGGGCGTGGCCCGCGAGCAGGACGACGGCAGCACCGTGGAAGGTTTCGCGGTGGTGTTCACCGAAGGCAGTCCGATCACCCGCACGCCGTTCTGGAACACTCACGTGCTGCGCGCGTCGGACAGCAATGCGCTGGTATTCGACAATGTGTTCGTCCCCGACGACCGCATGCTGCTGCCCGGCGCCGACGACGATATGGAAGTCGCCGCGTTCGCGCAGCGCGCTTCGCTGGCCGGCCTGTGCTGGTTCCAGCTGATGGTCGGCGCGACCTACCTCGGCGTGGCCTCGGCCCTGGTGGAACGTCTGCTCGCCAAACGCAACGTCGACGACTTCCAGCTCGCGCAGCTGGCGATCGAGCTGGAAGGCGCGCATCAGGCGCTGATCGGCAGCGCGCGCGAACTGGAGGAAGACGGCAGCGCCGACGAGAACGCCTACAACAAGGCGCTGTGCACACGCTTCCTGGTGCAGGGCGCGATCGAACGCGCCACCAATCTGGCCGTCGAACTGCTGGGCGGCATGGCGTTCATTTCTTCCGATGAGGTGCCCTACCTGCTGGCCGCGTCGCGCGCGATCTGCTTCCACCCGATCTCGCGCACCGCCGCTGCGGCGGCGCTGGCCCAGTTCCTGCGCGAATCGGCCGCACCGGTCGTCGCGACGCGGGACCCGGTCGCGACCGTCGTCCCGCCGACAGCAGACAAGGGCGATCGCATCGCCGCCTGAGCGGCGGCGCGAGCGCACTCCAGGAACCAGACCATGGCGACGACCATAGAAAGCTTGTATCCACAGCGTCCCGGCAACGTCGGACCCGTGTTCCACTGGCTGGCGATGCCGGTATTCGCGCTGCTGATGATGTTCAACGCCGCGGCGATCGGGGTGGTGCTGTCGCTATCGATGGCCCTGCATGTCGGCCGACGACTGCTGGAACGCATCCCCGGCGTGAGCACCGGTTCCAGTGCGATCGCATCCGCCTACCATCGCCAGGTCCAGCGTCTGGCGAACCGGGTGCTGAAGGATCCGCGCGATGAACCGATCCTGGCGGCCGCGATCACCCTGGCGTGGACCGCCTATCCGGTGCTGATCGTGCAATTGATCATCGGCGAGCCCTCATGGGTGCTGGCGCTGCTGTTCTACGCCTGCGTGTTCGGCCCCAACATCCGCGGTTTTGCGCGCACCTTCAGCTCGATGCATCAGGAAGGCCATCGCGTCGGCGGCGTGTTCAAGCGCCCCAGCCTGATGGAGAAACTCACCGGCAATTCCTTCCTCTACATGTATTTCTGCCTGCCGATGGGCCTCACCCCGCACGCGGCCGCACACCTGCAGCAGCATCATCGCGAGAACGCCGGCCCGCTGGACGTCTACGCCACCGCGCGCTACGACCACGCCAGCGTTCGCGATTTCCTGGTCTACATGGTCCGCGAGGTCATGTACCAGCAACTGCTGGTGTCGCCGTACCTGTACTTCCGCAGCAAGCGCAAGCCGGCGCAGATGCGCAGCATGATCGTCAGCAATCTCGTGCACTTGTCGCTGTTCGCGCTGCTGGCCTGGTACAGCCTGCCGATCGCGGTGCTGTTCATGCTGGTGCCGTGGTGCGCCAGCAACTTCCTGATGGGCGTCATTCATTGGGCGCAGCACGCGTTCTACGGCGAACAGGGCGACCCCAGGGACTTCATGGTCAACACCGTCACTCTGCTGGAGAAGCCGGTGAATGCGTTCAACGAGGGCTACCACGTCTGCCATCACCACTGGGAGAACGTGCACTGGTCGGAGAGCCCTGCGCTGTTCGAGCGGATCAAACCGGAAATGAAGGCGGCCGGCTCGATCGTGTTCCGCGACTACGGCGTCATCGATCTGTTCCTGAATCTGATGCTACGTCGCTTCGACGCCATGGCCGACAAACTGGAATGGTGGGAACCGCTGAGCCACGAACAGAAGGTCGAACTGCTGAAGCGCCGCGTCGCGCCCGCGCCGATCGTCGAGCACGAACTCCGCCACCAGCGTCGCGCCGCCGCGGTCTCGGCCGCAGCGCGCGCGCAGGCGCCCGACCTCGATACCGAAGGCTGTCGCCAGCCATGAACAAAGCGACGACGCTCAAGGTCGCCTCGGTGGAACGCGAAACCGAGGACGCGGTGACCATCCACCTCAAACAGCCGCTGCTGCGCAAGATCCAGTACGCCGCGGGCCAGTACCTGACCCTGGAGGTGGACGCCGACGGCGGCAAGGGCTGCCGCGCGTATTCGATCAGCAGCACGCCCGGCCTGGACAAGACCCTGTCGATCACCGTCAAGCGCATCGCCGGCGGCCAGGTGTCGAACCGTCTGGTGCAGGACCTGAGCGCGGGCGATTCGCTGCGCACGCTCGGCGCGCACGGTCGCTTCATCTTTTCGCCGCAGCCGGGCGAACGTCGCCATCTGGTGCTGTTCGCCGCCGGCAGCGGGATCACCCCGATATTCTCGATTCTCAAATCGGCGCTGCATTTCGAGCCGGGTTCGCGGGTGTCGCTGATCTACGGCAACCGCAATACCGACTCGGTGATCTTCCGCGACAAACTCGAACGCCTGCAGGCGATGTTCCCGGACCGTCTGCGCGTGCTGCACGTGCTGTCGCGCCCGGATGCGCCCTGCGACCACAGCGGCCGCCTGACCCGCGAACGCGTGGTCGAGGTGCTGGCCGCGTTGCCGGCATGGGACGCCGGCCGCACCGAGTTCTACGCCTGCGGCCCGGGCGGGATGATGGAAGAAGTCACCGCCGGACTCGCGGCCTGCGGCGTGCCGGCATCGGCGATCCACATGGAAAGCTTCTCGCCGCCCAAACCGGCCGCGGCGCCGGTCGCGATCGCAGGCGCGCAGTCCGGCGCATCCACGCGCGTGCATCTGGACCTGCACGGCGAACCCGTCGAGTTCACGGTCGCCCCGGGCCAGACCCTGCTCGAAGCCGCGCTGGCCAGTGGTCTGCAACCGCCGTTTTCGTGCCGCAGCGGGTTCTGCACCGCCTGCATGTGCACGCGACTCTCCGGCGAGATCCGCATGCGCGAGGAACACGGCCTGTCGGCCGCCGAAGTCAAACAGGGCCATGCGCTGATGTGCATCGGCTATCCGATCACCGACGAACTGCGGCTGCGCATCGAATGATCCTGCGCAACGCCCCGCGATGAAGGCGAACACCATGCTCGATGCGATCCACGACGACGACCGTTCCACAGCCGCACCGGGAACCCCTGCCCCGGGCACGGCCGCGTCGGTGTCGGCCCGTGCCGACAACGCCAGCGGACACGACGACGCTTTCCAGACCGAAGACGCCTACCGGCTGGCGCAGCGCGCAGCGCTGAAGGTCGACCGCGAACGCCACGCAGAACTCACCGCGCTGCTGAAACCGCAGCCGGTGCGCTTCCTGCTGTGGGCCGCGCTGCATCTCGCGGTCTGGGCCGCAGGCGTGGCGGCGATCGTGCTCAGCGGCCATTGGGCGATCACGCTGCTCGCGGTGCTGGTGGTCGCCAGCCAGTTGCACGCGCTGACCGTGTTGCAACACGACTGCGGCCACCGCAACGCGTTCCGCTCCGCCGCCGCGAACCTGTGGATGGGCCGTTTCATGGCCTGGTTCATCGTCTTTCCGTTCACCGCCTTCACCGAATGCCACCGCCGCCATCATCGCTACCTCGGCGATCCCGAGCACGACCCCGACGACTGGCACTACACCGGCGGACGGCGCTGGGTGATCCCGCGCATCGCCACCTTCGCCGCACGTTTCACCTGGCTGTCGATGACACGCTATGGCCCGCAGGTGCGCGGGGTGGTGCTGCGCGAGCTGGTCTTCAATCTGGCCAGCATGGCTGTGATCGCCGCCGCGTTCGCCTGGTACGGACGGCTGGACCTGTTCGCGCTGATCATGGTCATTCCGCTGCTGCTGCTGACGATGGTCATCAATCCGATCTCGCGCGGCTACGAGCACTACCCGATGGCGACCTTCGACGATCACCACCACGGTCGCCTGGATCTGGCCCGCAACACCATCACCGTGACCAGCCCGACCATCGGCCTGCTCTGGGCCAACATCAATTACCATGTCGAACACCACGTCTATCCGGCGGTGCCGTTCTACCATCTGCCGAAGTTGCATCGCCTGCTGCAGGACCGGTCCTACCAGCGCGATCCGATGCTGCTGTCGCGGGTGTTGCGGGGTCGCGAGGACGATGACGCCGAAACCGACGCCAGCGCGGCCACGGCCGGGAAGACGGGGCCATGAGCGCGGACATCGGCGCGAAAAAGCAACGCACAAGGAGCCCGCGGAATGCCGCAGTGCCTGTTCTGCAAGATCGCCGCCGGCACCGAGCCGGCGGTCGTGGTCCATCGCGACGAGCGCTGTGTCGCGTTCATGGACGTGCATCCGCTGGCGCCCGGCCACGTGCTGCTGATTCCGATGACGCATGCCGAACGGCTCGACCAGCTCGACGCCGCCACGCGACAGCATCTGTACCGGGTCATGGATGCGCTGATCGCCGCGCAGCGGCGCGCCGGCCTCGGCGTGGAGGGCTCGCAGCTGATCGTCAACGACGGCAAGGCGGCCAACCAGCACATCCCGCACGTGCATCTGCATCTGGTGCCGCGCCGACGCGGCGACGCGATCGGTTTCTTCTGGCGGGTGCTGCTGCATTTCACCGGCCTGTTCGGGCCGCGCACGAAACGCGAGGCGCTGCAGATCCATGCCGACGCCATCGCCGCGCAATGGCCGGCGGCATGGGCGGAGTCCGGCGATGACGATCCCCGCGGACGGATACCGGAATAACGCGCACAACGCGCGCGCTGCCGGGCCGGCGATCGATGCGGCGGGCAATGCGACGGCGGCGCACGAGACCCCCGTCCCCTCGCCATCGGCGGTGGACGCGGCCGCGACGCCGCTGCTCGGCGTCCTGATCATCGGCGCCGGCTTTTCCGGCATCGGCACGGCGATCCGCCTGCGCCAGCAGGGCCGGCGCGACTTCGCGATCTGCGACAAGGCCGACGGCATCGGCGGCACCTGGTGGGTCAACCGCTATCCGGGCTGCGCCTGCGACATCCCGTCGCACCTGTACTCGTTTTCGTTCGAACCGAATACCGGCTGGACGCGGCGCTTTTCCGGTCAGCCGGAGATCCGCGATTACCTCATCGACTGCGCGCGCAAGCACGACCTGCATCGGCATTTGCGCCTGAACACCGAAATCGTGTCGCTGCGCTGGATCGAGGACGCGTCGCTGTGGGAAGCCACCACGGCCGACGGCTCGATGCTGCGCGCACGCGTGGTCGTCGCCGGTACCGGCGCGCTGTCGCTGCCCGACGATCGTCCCGACATTCCCGGCCTGCAGGATTTCGCCGGCCGCATCTTCCACTCGCAGCAATGGGACGAGGATTACGCCCTGGCCGGCAAGCGCGTCGGCGTGATCGGCACCGGCGCCTCGGCCATCCAGTTCGTGCCGCACATCCAGCCGCAGGTCGAGCGCCTGACCGTGTTCCAGCGCAGCGCGCCGTGGATCCTGCCCAAACCCGACCGGCAGTTCGCATCGCTGGAAAAATCACTGTTGCGCCTTCTGCCCGGCTGGCGCGCGCTCTCGCGGCTGGGCCTGTATCTGGCCGCGGAAGCGCGCGTGCTCGGCTTCGTGTTCGATCCGCGGCTGATGATGCTGCATCGCTGGCTGGCGGCGAACCATCTGCGCCGCCAGGTCGCCGATCCGCAGCTGCGCGACAAGCTCCTGCCGCGGTTCCGGATCGGCTGCAAGCGGATCCTGATGTCGAACGACTACTACCCCGCAATCGCCGCCGACAACGTCGCCCTGACGACCGAACGCATCGTCGCGATCGACCGCGACGGCGTGCGCACCGCGGACGGCGCGCATCACCGGCTCGATGCGCTGATCCTCAGCACCGGCTTCAAGGCCAGCGCGCCGTTCCCGCGCGGACTGATCTTCGGCATCGGCGGGCGCGACCTGATCGAGGTCTGGCGCGACGGGCCGCAGGCCTACAAGGGCACCACGGTCAGCGGTTTCCCGAATCTGTTCCTGCTGATGGGGCCGAATACCGGCCTGGGCCACAATTCGATGATCTACATGATCGAATCGCAGATCGCCTACGTCATGGACGCACTGCGGACCATGGACGCGCGCGGCCTGGCGCAGGTCGAGGTGCGCGCCGATGTGCAGGAACGCTTCAACACCGTCCTCCACCAGCGCCTGCGCCGTTCGGTGTGGCAGACCGGCGGCTGCACCAGCTGGTACCGGCATCCGGTCAGCGGCCGCAACGTCGTGCTGTGGCCCGGATTCACCTGGGCGTTCCGCCAGCAGACCCGGCGTTTCGACGCGGACGCCTATCACCTGTCTCCGAAACCGTAGGGGCTGCGGTCCCTGATGTTGTCGGGCCGGATGTCATCAGACCGCCCCGCGGCCCGATCGACTATGCCTTTGCGGGTACCGGCTTGCCTGCACCCAGCGCATGCCAGGTCCATAGCGCCCCGATCAGGTCCGGGACGCCCATCACCAGCAGCATCGGCGGCACCAGCCCGGCGGCGACGAACGCCGCGAAGAACACGATCACCGACAGCCGCACCGGCACCGTCGCAGCCATGAACCGGCGTGCTTCCCAGCGCGCGGCCAGCACGTAGTAGATGCCCAGATACAGCACCAGTTGTCCGAGTACGCGGACCCACACTTCCGACGTCGGCGCGAAACCGAGCAGTTCCAGCAGCAGGTTCGGCGCGAACAGCAGCGGCACGCACAGCAACAGCATGTAGAGGCCGAAGCCGAATACGGTTTTGGCGAGATAGCTCATGACGGCCTCCAGACGGATCGAGGGTGCGCGCCGCCAGGGCGACGCGCGCATCCAGGCAGCATCGGGCCGCATGGCGGCGATGGCGATACGCCGTTGGGCGTATGCGGTCCTGCGTCCCCGGGCTTGCCCGACCGATTGCCCGTTCCCTCACCCGCCCCGGTCGGCTAGAATGGCGCCTCGTTCGGCGGACCCCGGTCCGGTGAATGGTTTTTCAGCAGGATCAACAGGTTGGGCGTCGGGACCGTGTCCCACTCCCCGCCGATCCACAGCGTCGCTGACGCACGTCTATGGTGGCCCCGTCGGCCCCTCGCGACGCTAGATCGAAAACCCCGCCAGGGCCGGAAGGCAGCAACGGTATCGGTCGATGCGGGTGCCGAGGTCAGCCGGCGGGGCCATCGCCATTTCCATGCTGCGCATGGAAATCCCAAGATTCGCTCTTCACGTTGCCGTCGCGACGGCGATTCATTCGCATCAGCCGTGGCGACGGCACGAGGTTCGTCGCAATGGAAAGTTCTGCATTGCCCCCGGCGGTGTACTTCCGATCCCTGCGGCTTCGCCGCGCCCCCTTACCAAGGGGGCTCTGCTCCAGAACGTCCGCTCCTGCATTTCGTAGGAGGGCCTTCAGGCCCGAGCTTCTGCCGGCGAATCCGATGATCAGAAACGGCTCGGGGCTGAAGCCCCTCCTACGAAAGCAGAGCCATCGAATGAAATCGTGACCGTACCGGATCGATACGTACGATCTGGTCACGCATCCCGACTATCGGAGTCGGTCGAGCCGAAATCCGGATGCAGCCAACCCGCATCGCCCTCCGCATACCGCTCATGCTTCCAGATCGGCACCCGCGATTTCACTTCGTCGATGATCCAGCGACATGCGCCGAAGGCCGCGTCGCGATGCGCGGCGCTGACGCCGACCCACACCGCGAGGTCGCCGACGTCCAGTTCGCCGACGCGATGGACGCAGGCGGCATCGGCGATCTCGAATCGCGCCAGCGCCTCCTCGACGATCTTCGCGCCCTCGGCTTCGGCCAGCGCGGCATAGGCTTCGTAGCGCAGGCCCAGCGCGGCGCGGCCATCGTTGTGATTGCGCACCCAACCTTCAAAGCTCGCGTAGGCGCCGGCCTCCGCGCGCAGCAGGCTTTCGCGCAGCGGAGCAATATCGAAAGCCGCTTCCGAAAGGGCGAACCGGTGCTTCACCTCAACCTCCCTGTGCTTCATCTCAACCTCCAGACACCGGCGGAATGAAGGCGATTTCTGCGCCCTCGCGCGGCACATCGTCCCAGCGCGCGAACGCGCCATTCATCGCGACCCGCAAACGTTCGAGCGGCAGGGCGAAGCCGTGCTTCATCTGCAGCGCGAGATACAGCGCGCGCAGATCGCCGTCGTGAGCGATGGTTTCGCTGTCGATGCCGGCAGCGTCGCGCAGGCTCGCGAAGTACAGCACGTTGATATCGGCCATCAATCTTTTCCTGCGATCGCGCCGAAATCGCGTTTGCCGCCGCGCTTGCCGCGCAGCTTCGCGGGACCCAGCACGATGGCGTGCGACAGCGCCTTGCACATGTCGTAGACGGTCAACGCCGCAATGGTCGCGCCGGTCAGCGCCTCCATCTCGACGCCGGTGCGGTGGGTGGTGTTGACCGTGCAGACGATCTCCAGCTCGCGTTCGCCGCGCCAGTCGATGGCGAAACGGATGCCGTCGATCGGCAGCGGGTGGCAGAACGGAATCAGCTCGTGCGTGCGCTTGACCGCCAGCGTGCCGGCGACGATCGCGGTTTCGACCACCCCGCCCTTCGCGCTTTTCAGCCCGCTCTTGTGCAATTGCGCCGCAACCGCGGCCGGAAACTTCACCCGGCACTCGGCGGTGGCCGCGCGCGCGGTGACCGCTTTCGCGGACACATCGACCATCGCCGGGCGGCCCTGGGCGTCGAGGTGGGTCAATGTCGACAACTTGCTTTTTTTCGTATTCATCCGCCCACCAGATACATTTCGACGCGCTTGCGGGGCGTCTTCAGACCGCTGCGCAATTCGCTGTAGCGGTCGCCGCGCGCCTGCCACAGGCCCGTGAGCCGTTCGACGAACGCCGCATCGTCGCCGAGCCACGGCCGCAGATCCGTGCCTTCGCCGGCAAACAGACAGGTGTAGAGACGGCCATCGGCAGAGACGCGGGCGCGGTGGCAGTCGCCGCAGAACGGCGCGCTGATCGAGCTGACGAAACCCACTTCGCCTTGGCCGTCGTCGAAGGCGTGTCGCGCGGCGACTTCGCCGCGGTACTGCGGGCCCAGCGTATGTAGCGGCCAGCGCGCGTGGATCGCATCCCGCAGTTCGCTGGACGGCACCACGCGCTCGACATTCCAGTCGTTGCAGGTGCCGACATCCATGTATTCGATGAAACGCAGGGTGTGGCCGTGCTCGCGCGCGAAGGCGACCAGCGGCAGCACCTGATCGTCGTTGACGCCGCGCTGGATCACGCAGTTGAGTTTGATCCGGGCGAAACCGGCGTCGTGTGCCGCCTCGATGCCGCGCAGCACATCGGCGAGTTCGCCGCGGCCGCCGGACAGCGCAGAGAACTGCACGGGATCGAGCGTATCGAGGCTCACCGTGACCCGATGCAACCCGGCTTCGCGCAGCGCGCGCGCCTGTGCGGCGAGAAGACTGGCGTTGGTGGTGAGCGCGATGTCGTCGAGACCGTCGATGCGCGCGAGCCGAGCGATCAACTCCGGCAGACGCTTGCGCAGCAGCGGTTCGCCGCCGGTGAGGCGCAGCTTGCGCACGCCCACGCGCACGAACCCGCGCACGAGGCGCTCGATCTCGTCGAACGACAATCGCGATGCGGCGTCGAGGCCGTAATCGTCGGGCACCCGCTCTGCCGGCATGCAGTACGGACAGCGGAAATTGCAGGCCTCGATCACCGACAGGCGCAGGTCGTGCAGCGGGCGCCCGAGGGCGTCGCGCGGCAGGTCGGAAATGTCGGGAACGGCGTTCATGCGCAGGAATACGTGGGCTAAGCCCGAACAGAGGCGGCGGGTGCGGCATCGGTTGCGTCGAAGGCCTCGGCCCGTGCCGCAGTGGGTTCGGCCAACACCATGCATTCGCCGGGATGGGCGATGCGATAGCCGCGGGCGCGCAGGGCGTCGCCGTCGCTGGCGCTGGCGTAGTGATACAGCACGCAGCGATCGAGCAATTCGCGCGGATACTCGCGCTCCAGATCCACGATACCGCTGTGCGAGGGATTGCCGTGCAGGCCGCAGTCGTGGGCGATCAGCTCGCCGGCATCGGCGACGCACGCCAGGGTTTCCGGGATCGGCCGCGTGTCGCCGGTCCACACCGCGCTGCCGCGCAGGCGCAGGCCGTAGCTGGTCTGCGGCCAGTGGTGGCGGGTCTCGAAGACCTCCAGACGGATGCCGTCGTGCCAGAAGGCGTCACCGACAGGGATCACCTGGAAAGCGTCCCAGAAATTGGCGCCGCCCTCGGCCAGCACGTTCGGATAATCGCCGACGCGCTGGTGCAGCAGCGGCACAACGCGCGCGGGCACGTAGATACGGGTGCGGCCGCGCCGCGCGGGGTCGAAGTAGGCATCGACGAACAGCCGCTCGAAGCCGCCGACGTGATCCAGATGGGTGTGGGTGATGAACAGCGCCTGCGGGGCCTCGCCGTAGTGGGCGAGAAACGCGGTGAGGCCTTCGCCGCCGCAATCGATGGTCAGCCACGGCCGGCCGTCGCGCTCGAGGGTGGCCATCGCCGACCCCAGTTCGACCGCCGACGCATTGCCCACGCCATGAAACCGCAAAGCCCAACTCATCGCTGCCCTATGTCCCGCGTTGCCAGAGCGCATCGTACGCGCTGCGCAGCGTCGCGTAATCCTTGCCGACCTCGGCCTGGCTGCGCGCGCCGCGCAGTTTCAGCAGCGAACGCTGCAGCCGGTCGAGATTCGCCTCCCGCCAGCCGGTGGCCGGAATGCGCAACCGGCTGCGATCCACATCGATCACCCAGCCGCGGCCCGAGTCCTCGAACAGCAGGTTGTGGGCGTTCAGATCGGCGTGATCCAGCCCGGCCCGGTGGATGCGTGCGATCACCCGGCCGGCCTCTTCCCACGGCGCGGCGCTGCCGTCGGTGGCCGCGCGATCGGCCAGCGAGCGCACGCCGAGCAGGCGTTCGAGCAGGATCCCGGCACGGTAGAACAGTCCTTCGCGCCAATAGATCGCCGCGATCGGCCGCGGCACCGGCAGTTTCCGGCGCAGCAGTTCGCGCAGCAGGCGGAATTCGTCGAAGCTGCGGATCTGCTCGGGCCCGCGCCAGAGATGGCGGTTACGGCTGAATCGCGCCGCGAACCCGCCGCGCAGGTAATGCCGCAGCACTGCGGGGCCGAATTCACCGCTGCCATCCGGCGCCGCGTCGATGAACCAGGCGCCACCGCGGCCGCCGCTGCCCACGGGCTGCGCGCGTTCGCCCCACCATGCGGCATCGAACCAGCCCGGCTCCGCCGCGCGCAGGCCGGCTTGCCGCAGGCGTGCCGAGTCGAACAGAATCGCGCCTGCCATAGCAGCGCCCGTCCCGCGAGCATCGCGGAAGGGCACCAGGCTTTCGGTAGCATCGAAGGCGGCCATATCCATCGAGTCTATCAATTGCACAAGACAGCGCCCCACTCGATCTGCCTCCTGCGCCTCTCCGCGCTTGGAGACGTGACGCACGTCCTGCCGCTGCTGCGCACCCTGCGCCGCGCCTGGCCCGACGTGGCCCTGACCTGGGTGATCGGCAAGGGCGAGCAGAAGCTGCTGGACGGACTGCCGGGCGTCGAATTCCTGGTCTACGACAAGAAGACCGGTCTCGCCGGGATGCGCGCGCTCAAGCGCGAACTCAAGGGCCGCCGTTTCGACGCGCTGCTGCAGATGCAGGTAGCGGCGCGCGCGAATCTGCTGTCGGCCTTCCTGCCGGCGCAGCGCCGGATCGGCTACGACAGGGCTCGCTCGAAAGATCTGCACGGCCTGTTCATCAACGAACGCATCCCCGACCGGCCCGGCATCCACGTGCTCGACGCCATCGGCAGCTTCTGCGAACCGCTCGGCCTGAAGCAGACCGGGGTGGTCTGGGACATGCCGGTCCCCGACGACGCCCGCGAATGGGCCCGCGCGCAGTGGCCGGACGACGGCGTACCGACCCTCGCGATCTCGCCCTGCTCCAGTCACGCCCTGCGCAACTGGCGGCCGGAACGCTACGCCGCCGTCGCCAACCACGCCTCGGCCCGCGGCTGGCGAGTGGTGCTGCTGGGCGGCCGCAGCCCGCTGGAACGCGACACCAGCGACGCGATCCTCGCAGCGATGACCTCGCCGGCGCTGGATCTGGTCGGCAAGGACACCCTGAAACAACTGCCGGCGCTGCTGGAACGCGCCGACCTGCTGATGACCCCCGACTCCGGCCCAATGCACATCGCCAACGCCATGGGGACGAAAGTGCTGGGCCTGCACGCCGCCAGCAACCCGCGCCGCAGCGGCCCGTATTCGGACATCCGCTTCTGCGCGGATCGCTACGACGATGCCGCCCGCAAGTATCTCGGCAAACCGGCCAGCGAGCTGCGCTGGGGGACCAAGATCGAACACGGTGGGGTGATGGATCTGGTGACGGTGGAGGATGGGATTGCGGCGTTCGAGCGGTACTGCCAGCATCGCCGGGACGCTTGACCCTTTTCGACCAAGGAACATCTCCATGCGCCGGATCCTCCTGTGCCTTGCTGCCCTGCTCTGCATCGGCACCGCTTCCGCGCAGGAGGCGCTCAAGTCCAGAAACAGGCTGACGTTGCCGCTGGCAGCGCCGCTCGATATCGAAATCCATCTTGCGGACGACGCCCTCGGCTATCGCGAATATGTTGCGATGCAGATGGGAATCAGCCCCATCGGCGATGCGCTGGCGACGGCACGCATGCGCAGCAAGGAAGACGAGATCATTCGCCCAGCCTTGGCACGCATCCAGGAAGGACTCTCCAAGGCCCCGCGGGCGGACATGCTGGCGGCCGCGATCCGGTCCGAGCTGGAAGCCACGGGGAAGGTCCGCGTCGGAACCATCAACGTTTACGAGGGCAGCGAGTCCGTGCCCGGGCTGCAGCCGGGCGACGATGCACGCAACGTCCTGCTGCTGATATGCAGCTACGACATGGATGCCATGTTCCAGGCATTCATCGTCAGTCTGCACGCGCGATACGGCACGCGCGCCCAGGTGCTGTCTTTCGGTCTCAAATCCGATTACGCGTTCATGCAGGCCATGCAGCACCGCGAATCGGCCGCGCGCGGTGGCTTGTGGTCGTTCGCCGAGGACGCTGCGCGCTATTGGGAAGGTATGGGTCCGGAGGCGATCGATCGCCGGATCGACGCGGGTCTCCGCGACGTAGCCGCGATGCTCGCGTACGAGTTGCAACGCAAACCGAAATTCGGCCGCATACCGGGTAAGCAGTACGCCATCGACAAGCAATATGCGGCCATCGAGACCGAACGCGGCGACCGCGCGTGGCTACGGGTCCGCACCAGCGGCCATCTGGCGAGCCTGCCGCTCGCCGAAGTGCGCTGACCGGGGAGGCATCGCCCCTGGAGTCAGGGCGCCGCGTGACCCGACCGGTAATCCTGATACGACTTCTCTTCGACGTACGCCGAACCCAGCGCCAGATTGATCTCCTTCTTGATCCGGGCGCGCTCGTCGTTCTCGAAATAGACGCTGCGCGCGAGCTGGATGAATTCGTCGTCGAAGGCCTGGGCCTTCTCCTTGATCCGGATGTCGTCCTCGATCACCCACAGGCGCTCGTTCACGGCCTTCAACTCCGCACGCAGGCGGATGATGTCGTGGCCGGCGGCCGGATGCGCCATCCAGCTGAGCTCGAGCGCGGTCAGTTCGTTGCGGACGTTGGTCAGTTTGGCCGGATCGGTCATCCGCTCGGACTTGATCTGCAGGATGGCGATCTTGTCGAGCAGTTCGCCGAAGGACACGGGAGCGAGGATTTCGGACATGGGGGTCATCGGAGTGACGAAAAGAAGACGGCCAGTGTACCCGCCTTGTTCCCGGGAGCCTCAACTCGTATGATGGCGCCCCGCAGCGGTGGGCGCAGGCCTTCCGCAGCAAGCCCCTTCGGAGAGGTGGCAGAGCGGTTGAATGTACCTGACTCGAAATCAGGCGTACGTGTGAGCGTACCGGGGGTTCGAATCCCCCCCTCTCCGCCAGAAAAGCAGAACGCCCCCTCGTGGGGCGTTCTGCTTTTCTGGCGGAGAAGGGGAACTTTGATGACAACCTCCGGTTCGACACATCGGCAGGATCGCCGATGTGTACGGCGAAGCCGCCCCGCAGGGGCGAGGCACATGGATGTGCCGAGTGAATCCCCGCGATCACCCCCTCGTGGGGCGTTCTGCTTTTCTGGCGGAGAGGGGGAACTTTGATGACAACCCCCGGTTCGACACATCGGCAGGATCGCCGATGTGTACGGCGAAGCCGCCCCGCAGGCGCGCGGCACAGGGAGGCGCCGAATGAATTCCCCCCGCGCCCTCGGCCACAGTCTCGAAACGCGTCCACAGACACCGCGCGACCCGGCCGCATCAATGCAATCGAAATCAGCCACAGCGCTGGCCGATTCCGCCCCATCGCCGACGTTGTGATCGAAAACACGCGCCGCCGCCCCGAACCGGTCCCGCCGGAGTAAAACTTGATACGCAGCACGCACTTGTCCACACAAGCAATTGATTTTTAGTGGCGCGTCCGGTTTCATTCCGCAATTACGTATATGTCCGAGACTATGGCTGACTCTCTCCCACATGGCCGTTGCATGATCGAATTCGGTCACCTCACTCACGCCGGGCTGCGGCGTGAGCTGAACGAGGACACCTATTACGGCGACAGCGATCTCGGGCTGTGGCTGGTCGCCGACGGCATGGGCGGTCACGAATACGGCGAAGTCGCCAGCGCGCTGGCGCGCGAGACCATCGTCCGCGAGATCCGCCAAGGCGTGTCGCTGGCCCAGGCGATCCGCACCGCCGACGAGGAAATCATCCGCGCCTCGCGTCGCCGCAGCGATGCGCTGCCGATGGGCACCACCGTGGTCGCGCTGCGCATCCTCGGCAATCGTTTCGAAGTGGCCTGGGTCGGCGACAGCCGCGCGTACCTGTGGCGCGACGGCCAACTCGCCCAGCTGTCGCACGACCACAGCTACGTCCAGGAACTGATTTCGCAGGGTGCGATCACCGTGGATCAGGCCCGCACCCACCCGCACCGCAATGTGGTGACCCAGGCGTTGGGCGTGACCGAGCCGCAGAACCTCAACGTCGAAACCCTGGCCGGCGAGCTGCGTCCGGGCATGCAACTGCTGCTGTGCAGCGACGGGCTGACCGAGGAAGTGGACGACGGCAACATCTCGCAGGTGCTGTCGCATACCGAATGCAGTTCGCAGGAATGCGTGGACGGCCTGGTTGCCGCTGCGCTCGACGGCGGCGGCTCCGACAACATCACCGTGGTGCTGGTCCGCCGGCACTGATCGACGCCAGCGGCACCGGCCGCACCTGCGACCGTTACAACGCGACGCTCAGCCCTTGCAGCGCGGCATCGCCTGTTTCAGCGCAGAATCGCCCTTCACTTCGCAGTTCCAGTCGACGATGCCCGAGGCCGGGTTCACGTCCGGCCTGAGCACGATGATGCTGCCGGCGCCGAAACGGTCGTCCAGCGCGATGGTGACCGCGCCCTGCGCGCCCAGAGTCACGGTGCGCACCGCACCGCCGCGCATCTCGCTGGGCGAAGGCAGGCCCGCCTCGTCGGCATCGCCGGGCCAACGGCCATTGACCTGGTAGTACTCGGTCAGCGCGACCCGGAACATGGTCGCGCGCTGCACCGCATCGGCCACCAGACCGCGCTGGTTCATCTCCGAGGCCTGCGCATCCATGGTCTGGCGCGCGTTCTCGACGCTGCGCTGCACCGACGCCTCGACTTCGGCCGCGACCGCTCTGGCCTCGCTGCGCGCCTTGCCCAGATCGAGCTGGGCTGTGGGATGCGGCGCGACCAGCGCTTCGGCTTGGGCCTTGGCCGTCGCCGCAGCCTCGCGCGGTTTCACGACGAAGCGGTCGTAGCCCAGCAGGGCGAGAAATCCGCCGATCAGCACGGCGACGAGGGTGAGGAGGAACTGCTTCATGCGGACGGCGTCGGTTGTCGGCGGGTGGCGCGGTCGCGAACGGCCGCGGCGTGAAAGTCTGCGGCGGAGAATAATCGATTCTCTGCGTAGCGGACGCGATGCATGCCCCGATCCCTGTGACCGGATCGGCGCACCGAAAGACCGTCGCTCATATCCGCGAGTACATCCACGACACCATGTTCCCGTCGCGGTACGGCATCACGCCGTGGAAGCTGCGCGGGTCGTCGTCGAACACCAGCGGCAGGAACCGGCGGTCGCCGTCCCACAGCGGCAGATCGAGGATGCGATCCACCGGCACCCATTCCAGCGTCCCTTCGGCATTCGTTTCGTAGGGCGTGCCGCTGTAGGCGGTGATCAGGAACAGGAACCCCAGCCAGTCCTCGCCTTGTTTGCCGAAGCCCGGCCAGCTGATGGTGCCGCGCAACTGGAGTTCGTCGCATGCGATGCCGGCTTCTTCATGGATCTCGCGGCGCATGCCCGCGACCACGTCCTCGTCGCGTTCGATCTTGCCGCCCAGGCCGTTGTATTTGCCCAGATGCTGGTCGTCGGGTCGCGCGTTGCGATGGATCAGCAGCACCTGGCTGCGGTCGGGCGAGAGCACGTAACCGAGAGTGGCGACGATCGGGGTGTAAGGCATGGGAGGCTTCCATCGCGGGTCGTCATTATAGGGTTCGGCTCGATCAGCCTGTCGCATCGGTATCCGGAGAACTGCGATGGGAGCAAAAGCAACCCCCCCCCTGCCCCCTTTTTCAAAGGGGGGATCACTTCTGTTGAAGGATCCGAGCGCTTCTGTAAATCCGAGCACTGCTGAAAGAATCGAACGCTTCGCCCCCTTTGAAAAAGGGGGCTACGGGGGATTTGCTCTTGCCGTTGCCGATACCGGGAAAAATTCAGACCGCACGATCGCGCACCGCGCACCGCGCACCGCGCACCGCAAAAAAATCACACAGTCCGCGCCGCCGACAAACGCCGCAGCATCGACTTCAGCGCCAGCGCTTTCACCGGCTTCGGCAACAGGCCGAGCCCATGCTCCAGCGCGATGCGGCGCACGTCGCCGCTGTCGTCGGCGCTCAGGATCAAGGTCGGTCGCGCGCCGAAACGTTCGGCCAGACGCGCCTGCAGCGCGACGCCGGTGTCGCCATCGTCCAAGTGGTAGTCGAACAACCAGAGCGTCGGATCGGCGCCCGCCGCGAGCAACGCTTCCGCCTGTGCGCCGTCGCCGGCCGCGTCGACGCGACAGTGCCAGCCGTCGAGGATCGCACGCAGCGCGGCCAGCGCCTGCGGGTCGTTGTCGACGGCCAGCACGCGCAGGCCGTCCAGCCCGCCGGAGGCTGCGGGCAAGGTGTCCTGTCGCGGCGCCGCGACCGCCGGCAAGGTCAACGCGAACAGCGTGCCGCGACCCATGCGGCTCCGCAGCCGCAGCGGCGCATCGATCAGTCTGGCGATCCGGTCGGCGATCGCCAGGCCCAGTCCCAGGCCCTGCCCCGCTGCGTTCTCGCCGCGCCGGAACTCCTCGAAGATCGCGGCCTGCTGCGATTCGCGGATCCCCGGACCGGTGTCGTGGACTTCGATCCGCAGTTGGCCTTGCGCGTGACGCACGCCGAGCAGCACGCCGCCGCGCTCGGTGTAGCGCACCGCGTTGGCGAGGAAGTTCTGCAGCACGCGGCGCAGCAACTGCGGGTCGGTGTGCACCCAGGCGCGGGTGGCGCGGTAGCGGAAACGCAGCCCGCGCTCCGCGGCCAAGGCGCGGAATTCGGATGCCAGCGGCTCCAGCACGTCGGCCAGCGGAAACGCGCGCGGCTGCGGCACCAGCCCGCCTGCCTCCAGCCGCGACATGTCGAGCAGGCCCGAGAGCAGATCGCCGGTGGAATCGAGCGCGCCGCGGATCTGCTGCGCGGTCGCGCGCTGCGCCGCCGCTGGAAGCTGTTCGACCAGTGCGTCGGTGAACAACTGCGCCGCGTGCAGCGGCTGCAGCAGATCGTGACCGATCGCGGCGAGGAAGCGGCTCTTGGCGTCGTTGGCGCGTTCGGCGTCGGCGCGGGCCTGGTCCAGCCGCGCGGTGCGGTCGGCGACGCGCTGTTCCAGGGTCTCGTTGCTGTGGATCAGTTCGGCCTCGGCTCGACGGAACGCGGTGACATCCGTGAACGTGGCGACGAAGCCGCCGCCGGGCATCGGGTTGCCGCGGATTTCGACCGCGGCGCCATCAGGAAACGTGCGTTCGCTGACGTAGGGCGTGCCGGCCTGCATGTGGCGCAGACGCTTCTCGACTTCTTCCTCGAGCGGATACGCGCTCCAGCCGTGGCGCAGGTTGTAGCGCACCAGTTCGGCCACCGGCACGCCCACGCGCAGCAGGGATTGCGGATAACCGAACAGTTCGGCATAGCGGCGGTTCCACGCGACCAGATGCAGCTCGCGATCGACGACGCTGATGCCCTGGCTCATGTTTTCCAGGGCCGCTTCGAGCAGCCGCTGGTTGAAGCGCAGGTCCTGCGAGGCCTCGCCGACGATCGCGGCGACGGTGTCGAAATCGCGGCCGGCCTCGCGGCGCGCGGCATCCAGCAGCAGTCGCGCCGAGGCGGACCCCAGCACCGCCGCGAGTTCGCGCTCCAGCCGCGCCTCCTGCAGCGCCGGCACCGCGCCGTCGACCGGCGCGCCCAGCAGCGCGGCGTCGACGGTCTCGCGCGGCAGGAAACGGCGACCGGCATCGCGCAGGGTGTCGAGCGCCAGCCCGCGCGCACCCATGCGCCGCGGACCGGCCTGCCACCACGCGGTGGCGCGGGTCGAGGCGAACAGCGTGACGACGACGCCAGCGAACAGGCTCATGGTCACCGCGCGCCCCAGCCGGCTCCAGCCGGTCAGGCCGAAGAACGCGTCCGGCGCGAACAGCGACCAGCCGCCCGGGCCTTCGCGCAGCCACACGGTATCGAGCCCGCGCGCTTCCACCAGCGCCGGCACCAGCAGCAGCCACATCCACAGCGCGACCGCCGCGGCGATGCCCAGCATCACCGCACGCGGCGGCGTCTGTGGCCGCCACAGCGCGAACCCCAGCGCGGGCGCCAGCGCGCCCAGCGCGGAGAACGACAGCGCGCCGACATCGGCCAATGCGTCGTTGCCGGCGATCAAGCGGCTGTAGCCCCACGCCAGGAGCACGATGGCGAGGATGCCGATGCGACGCTGCACCAGCACCGCGCCGCGCAGATCGGGCTGGTCGGACACCGTGGCGCTTACGCGACCGCGACGCGGCGCCCACACCCCGCGCAGCCACAGCGGCGTGAGCCAGTGGTTGCCGATCATCAGGCTCAGCGTCACCGTGCTGACGATCACCATGCCGGTGCCGGCGCTCAGGCCACCGAGGAACGCGAGCAGCGCCAGGTCTTCGCGCCCCTGCGACAGCGGCAGCGCCAGCACGTACAGATCCGACGGCACGCCCTGCGCGCCGAGCAGCGCATCGCCCGCGCGCGCCAGCGGCAGCACCGGAATCGCGATCAACAGCAGATACAGCGGAAACAGCCAGCGCGCGCGCAGCACGTGGCGTTCGTCGCGGCATTCCACCGCGCCGACGTGGAACTGATGCGGCAGCGTGAACATCGCCAGCACGCCCAGCAGCACCAGCGGCGCGAAGCCCGACAGATCGCCCGCCTGCGGCCGCAGCAGTTCGGTCGCGGACGGCGCCTCCGGCAGTCCGAATGCGAAGATCCCGATCGCCAGCATCGCGCCGAGCTTGAGCAGCGCCTCGAAGGCCATGGCCAGGATCAGCCCGCGATTATGTTCGGCGGCGCTGGCGCTGCGGGTGCCGAACAGCATCGCGAACGCAGCCATCGCCAGCGCCACGTAGAGCGCGCTGTCCTGCCAGGCCGGCACCTGCGCCGCGTCGTCGCGCACCAGCAGCGCGAAACTCATCGCCACCGCTTTCAACTGAAGCGCGATGTACGGCACGATGCCGAGCACCGCGACGAAGGTGACCGCGGCCGCCAGCCAGCCATCCTGCCCGAGGCGGCTGGCGACGAAATCCGCGATCGATGTGCTGTTGCTTTCGCGCACCAGCCGCACCAGCCGCATCAGCAGGCCGATGCCGAACACGTACAGCAGCATGGTGCCGACGAAGGTCGGCGGCAGCGGCCAGCCGTAACGCGCAGCCTGGGTGACGGTACCGAAGAATGTCCACGACGTGCAGTAGACCGCCAGCGACAGCGCGTAGATGTCCGGCCAGCGCCGCGCGAACGCCTGCGGCCGGCGTTCGCCATAGATCGCGACCGCGAACATCATGCCCAGCCACGCAAGCCCGGCAAGGATCACGACGCCGCTGTTCAGCATCGCGCCGCGCTCGTGGTTCTACGCTGGATGGCGGTCTTCGACATATCCCTGATGCGGACTGGCTTCGCTCGAACCGCGAGGATATCGCAGATAGTCATCCGCGATGGGCGCTGCGCTTCTGTGGGAGCGACGCGAGTCGCGAGGCCTGCCCGCCTTCACAGGCGACGATATCTGCCATCCACCGTCCCACGCATGCTCTTGGATTGCCAATGTCGTTGTGACCGCATCAATGCGGGTTTCGCGACTCGCGTCGCTCCCACAAGGAGCGGAGGATTCGCATGATGACGTTGATTTGCGGGCTTCGCGCTTCCGGGTGTTCCAAAACAAAATGGCGGCGGACTCGCGTCCACCGCCATTTGTGCATCCGACTTCATGCATCAAACCGCATGCATCCGACAGGGGGAGGCTCGATCAGAAATCGTAACGCGCGGTCAGCGTGTACTGGCGCGGCGGGCCATAGAAACCGGTGAACACGCCCAGCGCGGCATTGAGGCTGTAGCCGGTGGTCAGATACTCCTCGTCGGCGAGGTTGCTGCCCTGCAGCGACACCGTCCACGTGGTGTTGGGCTTCCAGATCACGCCGGCGTTGATCAGGCCATAGCCATCCTGGGTGATCGGCACCGCGCCGCTGCGGATGATTTCGGTGGTCGCGACCACATCGTCCTGGTAGCTGTAGCCGAGGCGAGCGGAGAGGTTGCCCATGCTGCCCAGTTCGGTGCGGTATTCCAGGTTGACCGCGCCGGAGAACTCGGGCGCATTGGTGAATTCCTGCTCGTCGGAGATATCGATGCCCGTATAGATGAAGCGATCGTATTTCGCGTCGAGCCAGGCGAAATTGCCGGACAGAAGCCAGTTCGCGCTCGGCAGCCACTGGTATTCGACTTCCACGCCGTTGACCGTGCCTTCGCCTGCGTTGGTGAAATCGCCGAAGAACGCATCGTTGGTGCCGTCGCCGTTGCTGTCGTACGACGTGAACACCGACAGCTGGATGTCCTTGTACCTGTTGTGGAACGCCGAGACATTCAGGAACAGGCGCTGGTCGAGGAACGACATCTTGCTGCCGATCTCGTAGCTGTCGACCTGCTCGTCGTCGAACGGTTCGGCCGAACGCGGCACCGCGGTGGCCTGCGCGCGGATGTTGTAGCCGCCCGACTTGAAGCCGCGGGTGGCGAGGCCGTAGATCATGATGTCGTCGTTGACCTGGTAATCCAGCGAGACCTTCGGCGAGGTGTTCTTGAAGTTGATGGTCTTGTCGAAATCGGCGGCGATCGGCGCGACCGGGCGCAGCGTGGTGTAGGTGGCGTTGGTGTAGAAGCGGTTGAGCACGTCGGCGCGTTTGTCTTCGTCGGTGTAGCGGGCGCCGACATCCAGCTTCAGGCGATCGGTCAGATCGAAGGTCCAATCGGCGTAGACCGCGACGCTGTTGGTGAAGACATTGCCCTGGGTGTCGCCGAATACCAGGTTGAAGAAATTGTTCAGCACCTGCCCGCCGGCGCGTCCGTCGAACTTGTACACGCCGATCACGCCGCGTGCGCGCCCGCCGCCGTCGTAGTTCGCCTGCACTTCGTGCGTGGTCTGTTCGTCGGTGTAGAACGCCTTCACGTCGGCGATCTTGTTCGGCAGCGTGTCGAAGTCGATGTTGGTTTCGGTGTCGGACTCGCGCTTGGCTGCGACGTACTTGAACGCCCAGCTGTCGTTCGGGCGCCAGTTGACGGTGGCCGACACACCCTTGATCTCGGTGTTGTTGATGTTAGGCATGCCGTTGCGCACGTCGTAACGGCTGTCCATCGGCGCGAACGTCGGCGCGAAGCGGTTCGGCGCCAGCATGCGCGCGGCGCGCACGCCGGACTTGTCGTCGATCCAGTCGAGCGCGAACTGCACGTCGAAATCGTCCCACGAATACGCGCCCAGGTTCATGCGGACGGCGTTGATTTCCTTGTCGCTGACCGGCTGGTCGTTGGTGACGTTCTCGCCGAAGCCGTCGCGATTCATGCTGGCGACCGCGATGCGTCCGCGCAGGCCGCTGTCCTGGCCGAACAGCGAGCCGCCGATGGCGCCCTTCACGTCGAGCTGGCCGTAGTTGCCGACAGTGATCGAGGCGAAACCGTCGACATCTTCCGGCAGCGGTTTCGAGACGTATTTGATCGCGCCGCCGATGGTGTTCTTGCCGTAGAGCGTGCCCTGCGGGCCGCGCAGCACTTCGACGCGGCCGACGTCGAAGACGTCGAGCAGCGCGCCCTGCGGACGGGCGATATAGACGTCGTCGAGATAGATGCCCACGCCCGGATCGACGCCCCACAGCGGATCGGACTGGCCGACGCCACGGATGTAGGCGGTGACCGTACTGCTGGAGCCGCGCGCGGCGTAGATGGTGAGGTTCGGCACCTGCGCGTCGAGGTCGCTCAGGTCTTCGACGTTGAGCCTGTCGAGATTGTCCGCAGTGAACGCGGTGACCGCGACCGGCACATCCTGCAGGGTTTCCTCGCGCTTGCGCGCGGTGACCACGATCGCATCGAGGGTGCCCTGTTCGGCTTGTGCATCGGCGGGCGTCTCCTGGGCGTACGCAAGCGGCGCGCAGAGGCCGAGCGCCACCGCGAGGCTCAGGCTGCTGTGCTTCAGGGCGGCGCGACGCAGCGCGGCCGGGGTCAGGAGGGCGACGGGATTCGTACGACGCATCGATGTGGTCCTCAATAGGGTAAAGCGCAAAGGGTGGTGCTCAACGGGGATGCACGGGCGAACGGCCGATACCTGGCCGGACGGCTGCGACGGGAAGATGGCGGCAAGACTAGGCATCGCCGCCCATGCCGGCACTTGTACCTTCGGACAATGGGCCGGGCATCGACGGCTGCCGACACTGGCCGCCTTCGCCGATCCCGCCTGTGCAGGCGCGGCATCGCGTTCCCGTCGTACTCACCACAAGTCGTACTCACCACAACCAGGGATTCCTGCATGGCGGCCATCACATGTCCTTTCTGATCGTGCTGGCGGCGCTGTGCTTCCTGATGTTCGTGGCCTACCGCGGCTACAGCGTAATCCTGTTCGCGCCGATCGCAGCACTCGGCGCGGTGCTGCTGACCGACGCCTCGCTGGTCGCACCGATGTTCACCGGCCTGTTCATGGACAAGATGGTCGGGTTCCTGAAGCTGTATTTCCCGGTGTTCCTGCTCGGCGCGATCTTCGGAAAATTGATAGAGCTTTCCGGCTTCTCGAAATCCATCGTCAGCGCGGTGATCCGACTGTTCGGCCCCGAGCGCGCGATGCTGTCGATCGTCGCGGTCTGCGCGGTGCTGACCTACGGCGGCGTGTCGCTGTTCGTGGTGGTGTTCGCGGTGTACCCGTTCGCGGCAGAACTATTCCGCCAGAGCGACATCCCGAAGCGCCTGATCCCGGGCACCATCGCGCTCGGCGCCTTCACCTTCACCATGGATGCGCTGCCGGGCACGCCGCAGATCCAGAACATCATCCCGACCTCGTTCTTCGGCACCACCACCTGGGCAGCGCCGTGGCTGGGCAGCATCGGCGCGGTGTTCATCCTGATCCTGGGCATGACGTATCTGGAGTGGCGCCGACGCGTCGCGAAGCGCAACGGCGAGGGCTACGGCGACGCCGCCACCCTGCTCAACGAACCCGCGCCGTTCGCGGAAAGCAAACTCGCGCATCCGCTGCTGGCGCTGTCGCCGCTGCTGCTGGTGGGCATCGTCAACAAGCTGCTGACGATCTGGATCCCGCAAACCTACGGCACCACCCACGAATTCGTGCCGGCGGTGATCGGCAACGCGGCGCCGGTGGTGCAGGAAGTCTCGAAGGTCGCGGCGATCTGGTCGGTACAGGGCGCGCTGCTGGTCGGCATCCTCAGCGTGATCGCGCTGGCGTGGAAGCCGGTGACTGCGAGCTTCGCCGAGGGCGCGAAGAACGCCATCGGCGGCGCGATGCTGGCGGCGATGAACACTGCGTCCGAGTACGGGTTCGGCGCGGTCATCGCCGCGCTGCCGGGGTTCCTGGTGGTGGCGAACGCGCTGGGTTCGATCCCCAATCCGCTGGTGAACGAAGCGATCACCGTCACCGCGCTGGCCGGCATCACCGGCTCGGCCTCGGGCGGCATGAGCATCGCGCTGGCGGCGATGGCGGAAACCTTCATCGCCAATGCGAACGCCGCGAACATTCCGATGGACGTGCTGCACCGGGTGGCATCGATGGCCTCCGGCGGCATGGATACCCTGCCCCACAACGGCGCGGTGATCACGCTGCTGGCGGTGACCGGGCTGACCCACCGTCAGGCGTACAAGGATATTTTCGCGATCACGCTGATCAAGACCGCGGCGGTGTTCGTGATCATCGGGGCGTTCTATCTGACCGGGTTGGTGTGAACCGATTTTTTGTAGAGCGGCCTTCAGGCCGCTGGAGCGTTCGCCACGATCCTTCAGCGGCCTGAAGGCCGCTCTACAACCGGCCGGTCGGGCGATCCCGCATCATTTGCCCCTTGGCGCTACGATATCGATAGCGCTTTTTTCTCCTTGCCGCAGAGACGCCCGCCCATGTCCGACCGTTTCCTCGCCCCGCGCACCGCACTCGTCACCGGCAGCACCTCCGGCATCGGCTTGGCCATCGCCTGCGGGCTGGCGTCGGCCGGCGCAAAGATCGCAGTCAACGGCCTCGGCACGCCGGAGCAGATCGACGCCGCGCTGCAGGCCGTGCGCGACGCGGGCGCCGACGAAGTCCGCCACTTCGGCGCGGACCTGCGCGACCCGGAACAGATCGAAACGATGATGGCCGACATCGAAGCGTGGTCGCCGATCGACGTGCTGGTCAACAACGCCGGCATCCAGCACGCGGTGCCGCTGGCCGAGATGCCGACGCAGAAATGGAACGACATCCTCGCGATCAATCTCAGCTCCGCGTTCCACAGCATGCGATTGGCAATGCCGGGCATGGCGACGCGCGGCTACGGCCGGGTGGTGAACATCGCGTCGGTGCACGGGCTGGTGGCCTCGGTGAACAAGGCGCCGTACGTGGCCAGCAAGTTCGGCATCGTCGGCCTGAGCAAGGTCGCCGCGCTGGAATACGCGGCCGCTGGCAGCCGCGACAGCGGCGGCGTCACCGTCAACTGCATCTGCCCGGGCTGGGTGGAGACCGCATTGATCGAACCGCAGATCGAAGCCCGTCGCAATGGAGGCACGCGCGACGATGGTGTGCGCGCGCTGGTCGCCGAAAAGCAGCCGAGCCTGCGGATGTCGCTGCCCGAAGACATCGCCTCGATGGTGCTGTGGCTGTGCCGGCGCGAGGCGCATAACGTGACCGGCACCTCGTTCCCCATCGATGGCGGCTGGACCGCGCAATAGCCTGTCCCGGCGACATTTCCAGGCACTTTTCGGGGCCGTGGTGTCTGTCACAGTTTCCAAGCAACAACGACGCATCCGCCTTCGCGCATCAGGCTTATAGTGCTGCCACTGCCCTGCCGTTCAGGCAAGAGTCTGGAGCCCCCGATGCCAAGCATGCTCTCGTTTTCCCGACGCAAAGCGCTGTACGCCGCGATCATGCGGCGCAACGGCATCCAGGGACGTATCCGGTTCCATCCGATGCCGCCGCTGCGTCCCGAGCCGGACGCCGGAACGGTTTCCGCCCCCTCCACCGCACCCGACACAGGCGCAGACAAGCCACGCACGCCGATCATGGCCGGGCAAGGCTCGGCCAACAGCTCGCAGCCGCAGCTGGTGACGCTGCAGCGCGCGCCGTTCGCGGTCCGCGTGCTCAACCATCTGACCGCCGGCGCGACCACCGCATCGATCGCCGAATTCAACGCGCTGGGCGCCAACGACACCGCCCGGCTCACCGCGTTCGTGGACCAGCAGCTCAATCCGGCAAGCATCAACGACAGTGCGCTGGACACCCGACTCAGCGGCGCCGGCTACACCACGCTCAACAAATCGTTGACCCAACTCTGGGCCGATCACCGCATCGTCACCACCGACAGCTCGGCCCCGGCGCGCGAAACCCAGCGGGCCGCGCTGGTGCGCGCGGTGTACTCGCGTCGCCAGTTGCAGGAGGTGATGGTCGATTTCTGGCAGAACCACTTCAACGTCGCCATCAGCAATTCGTCCGCCGCGCCGGTGTACGTGCACCACAACCGCGACGTGATCCGCGCCAATGCCTTCGGCAATTTCCGCGCGATGCTCGAAGCGGTGGGCCAGAGCACGGCGATGCTGTATTACCTCAACAACGCCAGCAATTCGCGCTCCGGGCCGAACGAGAACTACGCGCGCGAACTGCTCGAACTGCACACCTTCGGCGCCGAAAACTATCTGGGTTTCGTCAATCCGTTCCAGGTGCCACCCTGCCCGGAAGACACCAGTTATCCGATCGGCTACACCGATCTGGACGTATACGACACCGCGGCCGCATTCACCGGCTGGACCGTGAAAGACGGCCGCAACGGTTTCCCGGCCGAGAACGACGGCACGTTCGCCTATCGCCAGGCCATGCACGATGCCGGACCGAAGCTGGTACTGGGCATGTACATCAATCCGGAACAGCCGGCGATGAAGGACGGCCGCGACATCTACGACCGCCTCGCCAGCCACCCGCGGGTTGCGAAGTTCATCTGCAGGAAACTCATCCGCCGCTTCGTGTCCGATCGCCCCGATGAAGCGCTGGTCGACAGCGCCGCGGCGATCTTCCGCGCCAACTGGCAGCATGCGGACCAGCTCAAGCTCACCCTGCGCCACATTCTGCTGTCGAACGCATTCATCCACGGCTGGGGGCAGAAGAACCGGCGCCCGTTCGAACTGATGGCCGCCGCGCTGCGCGCCTGCGGCAGCGACTGGACCATCAAGGGCGTCAGTGAAAGCCGCAGCAACGATTTCATGAGTCGGCTCGCCACTACCGGCCATTCGCCCTACGACTGGGCGGCACCGAACGGCTACCCCGACGTGGGCGTGACCTGGGCGGGTTCCAACAACATGGTCACCACCTGGAAGATGCTGGGCTGGCTGACCGAAACCGTCGACACCGACACCGCGCTCACCCCGCTGCTGCCGATCCTGGCGCTGAGCCGCGCCAACGTCGCCAGTTGGACCGCGAACAACCTGGTCGATTACTGGTGCCAGCGGATCCTAGGCTATCTGCCGATCGCATCGCGCCGGCAGATCCTGGTGGCGTTCCTGGCGCAGAACGGCGATCCGGCGACCTACGTCATCACCGATACGGACACTTCAGCGACGACCGACCTCAAGCGTCACTACAACCAGCAGCGGCTGCGCAGCATGGTGTCGATGATCCTGATTTCCCCCGAATTCATGAGCCGCTGAGGAGACTCGCCATGCATACACCCAGTCTCGACCGGCGCGAATTCATCAAGGGCTGCGGCGCGCTCGCGGCGGTCGGCGCGGCCGGCCCGGCCATGCTGTTCTCGCGCGAAGCCTACGCGGCCGAAAATCCCTTCGACACCGTCGTCGTCGTATTCCTGCGCGGCGGCATCGACGGCCTGAACCTGGTGACGCCGACCGCCGGCAACGACCGCGGGTTCTACGAGGAAGCACGGCCCAGCCTGCGCATCCCCGCGACCGGCGAATTCGCCGCACTGCCGCTGACCCTGGCCAGCGGCGCCGACACCGGCTTCGGCCTGCATCCCTCCGCAGCGGGTCTGCGCGACCTGTGGGTCCTGGGCAAGCTTGCCATCGTGCAATCCTGCGGCATGCCCACCACGGTCACCCGCAGCCATTTCGATGCGCAGGCGTATCTGGACCTGGGCACGCCGGGCAATCCGAACAGCGCCACCGGCTGGATGACCCGCGCCTGGCAGACGCAGCCCGCCGGCGGCGCTCCCGGCGCGATGCCGCTGCTCGCGGTGGCGAGCCGGCAGCCGGCCAATCTGCGCGGTTCCACGCAGTCGCTGTCGATGCCCAGCCCAGGCGATTTCGCGCTGACCTCGGGCGCTTCGCAGTGGCAGGCCTATCGCAGCGGCATGCCCGCGGGCACCAAGGGCGTCACCGAAACCCTCGCCAGCCTCTGGGCGGGCCCGAGCGGCGTCGAAATGGCCGGTCAGCGCGCCGAGGCGTCGATGCGGCTGATCGCGCAGCAGGGTTACACCACCACCTTGCCCACGACGTGGCCGACCACGACCTTCGCGCGCCAGCTGTGGACGGTGGCGCAGTCGATCCGTTTCAACCTGGGCCTGCGCTATGCCGCGGTCGACCTGGGCGGCTGGGACACGCACGAGAACCAGGGCACCACCGGCAACAGTCTGTATTCGAACAAGATCACCGAGCTGTCGCAGGCGCTGACCGCGTTCTACAACGAACTCAATCCCACCGGCGAGATGGGCCGGGTGACGGTGATCGTGCAGTCGGAGTTCGGTCGTCGCGTGCGCCAGAACGGCAGCGGCGGCACTGATCACGGCTACGGCAATCCACTGCTGGTGATCGGCGGGCCGATCAACGGACGCCGCATGTACGGGCAGTGGCTGGGCCTCGATCCGCAGGTGCTGTCGCCCTACTTCGGCGACATCCCGGCGACCACCGATTTCCGCCGCGTGATCAGCGAGCTGATGATCCGGCGCATGGGCAACAACAAGCTGGGCGAGATCTTCCCGGGCTACACCGGCTATTCGCCGCTGGGGATCTTCCAGGGCACCGACCTGGTGCCGCAATACGTGACCACCGGGCAGACCCCGATCGTGGCGAATCTGCCGGCGAACCCGCAGCCGGCCTATGGCGAATCGATGCGCGAGAGCGCACGCGCGATACGCGCCCGCCAACGCGACGAACACACCTGGTTCAGGCGCCTGCTGGCGGCGCTGGGGCTGTCATAACGCTTCATCCGGAACGCCTTCGACGGACAGCCGTCGATGGCGCCCGGTAACAACATCATTCACGCGCGCCGCCCGACGGCCGACAGACTCACCGGAGCGACACCATGCCGAGACCGATCTTCCCCAACGCGCGGCGCAAGGCCATGTACGCAGTGTTCGCGCGGCGTCACGGCATCAAGGGGCCGCTGCGCTTCCAGTCCGCACCTGCGCGCGCGCCGGAACCCGCGATCGCCGCAGCCGTCGATCCAGCCGCCGCCAATCCGGGCGTGCCGCGGATGGCCGGGCCTTCGATGGCCGGGCCTTCCATGGGAAACATCTCCCAGGCGGAACTGTCGACGCTGCAGCGCGCGCCGTTCGCTGTGCGGGCGCTCAATCACCTCACCTACGGCGCCACCTCGAGCTCCGTCGCCGAGTTCAACGCGCTCGGCGCGAACGACACCGCACGGCTCACCGCCTTCGTCGACCAGCAGCTCAATCCGTCCGCCATCAACGACAGCGCGATGGACACCCGGCTCGCCAACGCCGGCTATACCACGCTCGGCAAATCGCTGACCCAACTGTGGACCGACCACGTGGCGTCGGACCCGGTCTACGACGTGCGCATGCGCCCCGCCTGGGAAGTGCAGCGTTCGTCGCTGGCCCGCGCCGTGCATTCCAAGCGCCAGTTGCTCGAAGTGATGACCGGCCACTGGCACAATCATTTCAATGTCACCGTCACCGACTTCGCCGCCGGCCCGGTGTTCGTGCATTACCACCGCGATGTGATCCGCGCCAACGCGCTGGGCAACTTCCGCACGATGCTCGAATCCGTCGCGCAGAGCACGGCGATGATGTACTACCTCGACAACGCCTCGAACACCCGCTCCGGCCCGAACGAGAACTTCGCGCGCGAGCTACTGGAACTGCACACGTTCGGCGCAGAGAACTATCTCGGCTTCATGGATCCGTTCCAGGTACCGCCGTGCCCGGAAGATCCGACCTACCCCATCGGCTATACCGACGTGGACGTTTACGAAACCGCGTCGGCGTTCACCGGCTGGTCGATCAAGGACGGGCACTGGCAGTACCCGACCGAAGACGATGGCACCTTCGTCTATCGCCAGGCCTGGCACGACGCCGGCCCGAAATTCGTACTCGGCCGCTTCCTCAACCCGGAACAGCCGGCGATGAAGGACGGTCGCGACATCCTCGACCGCATCGCCAGCCATCCGCGCGTGGCGAAATTCATCTGCCGCAAACTCATCCGCCGCTTCGTCACCGACAAGCCCGATCAGGCGCTGGTCGACAGCGCCGCGGCAATCTTCCGCCAGAACTGGCAGAACCCCAATCAGATCGCGCTGACCCTGCGCCACATCCTGCTGTCGAACGCCTTCATCCACAGCTGGGGCGAGAAGAACCGTCGTCCGTTCGAACTGGCCGCGGCATCGCTGCGCGTGACCAGTTCGGACTGGACCCCGCGCGTCGGCGACGCCAAGAGCGACGAGCTGTTCTGGCGCATGGGCTTCACCGGCAACATGCCTTACGAATGGCCGGCGCCGAACGGCTATCCCGACACCGGTGTGGCCTGGTCGGGTTCCAACAGCTATGCGATGACCTGGAAGCTGCTGAACTGGATCAGCGAAACCAGCGACGCCACCGTGCCGATGGCGCCGATCCTGGCGACCACCCGCACCGGCGTGAGCAGCTGGACCGCGAACAATCTCGTCGACTTCTGGTGCCAGCGCGTGCTCGGCTACATCCCGGTGGCGTCCCGCCGGCAGACGCTGGTCGCGTTCATGGCCCAGAACGGCGCCGCAACCGAGGTCATCGCCGACACCGACAGCTGGAACGCCAGCAATCCGAAAGCGCATTACAACCAGCAGCGCCTGCGCAGCATGGTCGCGCTGATCCTGATGTCCCCCGAATTCATGAGCCGCTGACATGTCCGATCTCCATATCGATCGCCGCGAATTCCTGAAGGGCGCCTGCGCCACCGCCGCCGTCGGCGCCGCCGGCCCGGGCCTGCTCTTCTCCAGCGAAGCAGAAGCCGCGGTCAACACTTACGACACCGTGGTGCTGGTGTTCCTGCGCGGCGGCATCGACGGCCTGAACCTCGTTCCGCCGGTCGCAGGCAACGACCGCACGTACTACGAGGAAGCGCGGCCGTCGCTGAACGTCGCAGCATCCGGCACCTACGGCGCACTGCCGCTGACGCTGGCGAACGGCACCGCCACCGGCTTCGGCCTGCATCCCTCGGCCACCGGCCTGAAAGGGCTCTGGGACGCCGGCAAGCTCGCCATCGTCCACAGCTGCGGCATGCCCACCACCGTCACCCGCAGCCATTTCGATGCCCAGCTGTACTGCGATCTCGGCACCCCCGGGCAGCAGGGCACCGGCACCGGCTGGCTCACCCGCGCCTGGAACACCCAGCCCGGCGTCGCCGGCACCCCGGTCCTGCCGGTGGTGGCGGTGAACAGTCGACAGCCGGCGAACCTGCTCGGCTCGATCCAGGCGCTGTCGATGCCCAGCCCCACCGATTTCTCGCTCAACAGCGGCGCCTACCAGTGGCAGCAGTTCCGCAGCGGCATGCCCGCGGGCACCAAGGGGCTCAACGAAACGCTCGCCTCGATGTGGTCGGGACACACCGGTATCGAAACCGGCGGTCAGCGCGCCGACGCGGCGCTGCGCGTGATCGGTGCGCAGACCTACACCTCGACGTTGCCGGCGGGTTGGCCCACCACCAATTTCGCACGGCAACTGTGGACGGTCGCGCAGTCGGTGCGCTTCAACCTCGGCCTGCGTTTCGCGACGGTCGACCTCGGCGGCTGGGACACCCACGACGGCCAGGGCACGGCCGGCAGCGGCTACCACTACTACCAGAACAAGATCGCCGAGCTGTCGGAAGCGCTGACCGCGTTCTACAACGATCTCAACGCCGGCGGCGAAGCCGCGCGGGTCACCGTGATCGTGCAGTCGGAATTCGGTCGCCGCGTGCGCCAGAACGGCAGCGGCGGCACCGACCACGGCTACGGCAATCCGCTGCTGGTGCTGGGCGGTCCGGTCAACGGCCGCCGCTTCTACGGCCAGTGGCTGGGGTTGGACCCGCAGGTGCTGTCGCCCTACTTCGGCGACGTGCCCGTCACCACCGATTTCCGCCGCGTGTTTTCCGAACTGATGATCCGGCGCATGGGCAACAACAAGCTGGGCAATGTTTTCCCGGGCTACACCGGCTACACGCCGCTGGGCATCTTCCAGGGCACCGACATCGCACCGCAGTACGTGGCCACCGGAGACACCCAGGTCATGGCGAATCTGCCGGCGAATCCGCAGCCGACGTTCGGCGAATCGCTGCGCGAAAGCTCACGCGCGGTGCGGGCGCGCCAGCGCGATCAGGACAACTGGTTCAGGCGCCTGCTGGCCGCGATCGGGTTGTCGTAGCCGCATTCGCTTTGCTCGTCATCCCCGCGAAGGCGGGAAGTGCTTTAAAACAGCCGAAGGCTGGTCATTCATGCTTTCGGCGTCAAGTGAGAGCCGCGATCTGCTTCAACGCTCCGGGCATGGATCCCCGCCTTCGCGGGGATGACGAGCTGGCGGTTTCCGATCTGTCTGGTGCAGTCGGAGATGGGAAAAGGGGTACGGCAGCTCAACGCCGTCCCGTCCAGCCGAAACCCAGACTGAAACCACGCCCCGCACCCGGCTCGAAATACCGGCCGTTGGCCTCGTTGACGATCACCGAACCGGCGTAGCGGCGGTCGAACAGATTGTCGATGCGCCAGAACGCATGCCAGCCGGTGTCGCGCGCGCGCCACTGCCCGCGCCATGCGACGCGCGCGTGACGCTCGGCGGCATCGGTGTTGCGATCATCCACCGCGATGGCGCCGACCATCCGCGACTCCAATGCGCTCGACCAGCGGCCATCGCCCGAACGCCATTCCAGTTCCGCGAATACATCGCTGCGCGGCACGCCGGGAATGCGGTTGCCGGCAGCGACGACGCGGGTTTGGTTCTGCGCGACGAATGCGAAACCCTCGACGAAACGCGCGTCGATCCAGCTTGCGGCGACGGCATAGCGCCAGTGCGCGCCGAGATCGCCGGACGCGCCGAATTCGATGCCTTCGCGGCGCGTGGCGCCGGCATTGGCGAAACTCGCGCGTCCGCCGCGATTGAGCGCAGGCACGATCTCGCCTTCGCCGTCCACGCGGTACACCGCCATCTCGATCCGCTGCGAAGCATCGGCGGATCGCCAGCGCATACCGAGCTCATAGGATCGATTGCGCGACGCATCGAGATCGCGATTGAAGCCGGCCGCGCCGTCGGGCCGATAGGCCATTTCGTTCAAGGTCGGCGTTTCGAAGCCGCGGCCGTAGCTCGCATAGGCTTCGCCGCGCGCGAAAGCGCG
Organism: Chitinophaga pinensis; assembly: GCA_943371935.1. Classification (GTDB taxonomy): domain Bacteria; phylum Pseudomonadota; class Gammaproteobacteria; order Xanthomonadales; family Xanthomonadaceae; genus Lysobacter_I. The sequence continues at coordinate 69,946 of CALRWS020000006.1, forward strand.
GACCACGCCGAACGACAGCGCGGTATTCGCGTCGCGCGTCCCGCCGCTGTCGTCGCCGTTCGCGAAGTAACGATCGTCGCTGTCGAAGCGCAGCGTCGAACGGCGCACGCCCGACAGCGCGGTCCAGTCCTCGGCGAAACCATAGTCCGCCGATGCGTACAGATCGACGACATCGACGCGATTGTTCTCGTCGCGACGCAGGCGCCCGCGCACGCCGAGGCGGTTACCGACGAAGTTCTCGAACCCGCGCCGGTCTTCGTCGAGACGCACGGCTTCCGCACCGACCGCGAGCGAGCCGCGTTCGCCGCGCCAGCGCGCCGCGGCGTCGATGCCGGTGGACAGGCGCTGCAGGTCAATGACGCCGCCGGCGCTCCCGGGCGCGCTTTGCGCAGCGGCCGGCACGGCGAGGTACTGTTCCACCGCGCGATCGGTGCGATACGCCGTGGCCCGCAGTTCGACCGCGTCTGGTCGCTCGCGACGCCAATCCACGCCGAACTGATCTTCGCGCACGGTCTTGCGCGTATCGAACGCCGACGCCACGGCATCGGTGCCGTCGGGATCGCGCGCGAACGCGTCGCGCGTCAGTCCCAGCGGATCCTCCGCCAGGGGTTGGCGCAGGCCGTTGTAGATCACCCGCAGACGCTCGCTGCTGCGAGGCGACCATTCGCCGATGGCATTGAACTGATGACGCCGCGCCGCGCTGTGCGGCCGCGCGCCATCGGTGGCGAAGCTGCTGCCGGTCGCGCGCCAGCGCCAGGCGTCGTCGCTGCTTCCATCATCGTTGCTGCCGCCATCGATACGCAGACTCGCGCGACGGCTACGGTCGCTGCCGGACCAGACGTCGAACGACGGGCCCGGCGGCGCATCCAGTTCGCTGAGGCCCAAGATCACGCCGCCCGCGGCGTTGCCGTATTGCAGCGCCAGCGGTCCGCGCAGCACTTCGACGCGGTCGAGCGACGACAGCGGAAACGCCGCCGCCTGCCCCTGCCCGTCGGCGGCGCTGGAAGGAATGCCGTCGACGATCAAACGGATGCCGCGGATCCCGAACGTCGAGCGCGCGCCGAACCCGCGCGACTGGATCTGTAGATCCTGCGCGTAATTCTGTCGATCGAGCGCGGTGAATCCGGGCACTCGCTGCAAGGACTCGGACAGATTCACCTGGCGCTGGGCATCGCGCAGCGCGGCGCTATCGAGCAGCGAGACTGATCCCGGCAAGCCGCGCAACGGCTGCGCTGCGCCGACCACGCGGATCGTGTCGATGTCGCCGGGTTGCGGCGTTGCTTCAGGCTCCGCAGCTGGACCTTGAACGCTTTGCGCCTGCGCCGGCAAGGTCGCGCAGCAGAGCAGGATCGGCAGTGATCTTTTACGTAATGACATGGACAGGATTCTCCCACAGCCCACAGGATGCTCGCAGAAAGCGGAAAAGCTTTTGTAGGAAGGGCTTCAGCCCCGATCTCCGGGTCGCGAGCCCTGGGTTCCAATCACCTGGCCCCAATATCCGATGGCCCTCGCATTCAATCAGAACGATCAAACAACAAGAGATCGGGCCTGAAGGCCCTCCTACCGCTCCCGACACCACAAACGACGAAGCCCGCCATTCGCATGGCGGGCTTCGGGTGGCGAGCGCGGAAAGCCGCTCGACCAGCACTGCATTGCTGAATCAGTCGTTCGAGGGACCTTCGCCTTCCTCGACCGCCTTCATCGACAGGCGGATACGGCCCTGCTTGTCGACTTCCAGCACCTTGACCTTGACGATATCGCCTTCCTTGAGCACGTCGCTGACCTTCTCGACGCGATCGTTGGAGATCTGCGACACGTGGACCAGACCGTCCTTGCCGGGGGAGATGGTGACGAACGCACCGAAGTCCATCAGCTTGGCGACCTTGCCCTCGTAGATGCGGCCCGGCTCCACGTCCGAAGTGATCTGCTCGATCCGCGACTTGGCGGCCTGGCCGGCAGCGGCGCTGACCGACGCGATGGTGATCGTGCCGTCGTCCTGGATGTCGATCTGGGTGCCGGTTTCCTTGGTGATCGCCTGGATCACCGAACCGCCCTTGCCGATCACTTCGCGGATCTTGTCGGGGTGGATCTTGATGGTGATCAGGCGCGGCGCGTACTCGGACAGCTCCGCACGCGGCGCGGTCATAGCGTGCGCCATTTCGCCGAGGATATGCAGACGACCCTGCTTGGCCTGGGCCAGCGCGGTCTTCATGATCTCTTCGGTGATGCCCTGGATCTTGATGTCCATCTGCAGGGCAGAGATGCCCTTGTCGGTGCCGGCGACCTTGAAATCCATGTCGCCGAGGTGATCCTCGTCGCCGAGGATGTCCGACAGCACGACAAAGTCGTCGCCTTCCTTCACCAGACCCATCGCGATACCCGCGACCGGCGCCTTGATCGGCACGCCGGCATCCATCAACGCCAGCGAGCTGCCGCAGACCGAGGCCATCGAGGACGAACCGTTCGACTCGGTGATTTCCGACACGACGCGGATCGTGTACGGGAAGGCTTCCATCGTCGGCATCACGGCGAGCACGCCGCGCTTGGCGAGACGGCCGTGGCCGATTTCGCGACGCTTCGGACCCATCATGCGGCCGGCTTCACCGACCGAATAGGGCGGGAAGTTGTAATGGAACAGGAAGTGTTCCTTGTACTCGCCGCCGACGGCGTCGATGACCTGGCCATCGCGCGCGGTACCGAGGGTGACCGCCACGATCGCCTGGGTTTCGCCGCGGGTGAACAGCGAAGAACCGTGGACGCGCGGCAGTACCGTGACCTTCGAGGTGATCGCGCGGACGGTGTCGAGCGCACGGCCGTCGATGCGGACCTTGGTGCTGAGCACCGCGTTGCGCAGCGTCTGGTATTCGAGTTCGGAGAATTCCTTCGAGGCTTCGGAGGCGCTCCAGCCGTTGGCTTCGATCTGCGCGGCCAGGCCGGCCATCACGTCCTTCTTCAGCGCAGAGATCGCATCCTTGCGCTCGAGCTTGTCGCGCACCTGGAAAGCGGTACCGAGACGGTCGCCGACCGCGGCCTTGATCGCGCCGATCAGGGCGTCGTTCTTGGCGGGGGCCTGCCAGTTCCACTTCGGCTTGCCGGCTTCGGCGACGAGTTCGTTGATCGTGTCGATCGCGATCTGCATCTGCTGGTGACCGAACATCACCGCGCCCAGCATCACGTCTTCCGACAGTTCGCGGGCTTCGGATTCGACCATCAGCACGGCGTTCCTGGTGCCGGCGACGACGAGTTCCAGATCGCTGTCGACCAGTTCGGTCGTGCTGGGATTGAGGATGTACTGGCCGTTCTTGTAACCGACCTTGGCGGCGCCGATCGGGCCGTCGAACGGGGCGCCGCTCAGGGCCAGCGCGGCGGACGCACCGATCAGGGCCAGGATGTCGCCATCGATTTCCGGATTCAGCGACATCACGGTGGCGATGATCTGGACTTCATTGCGGAAGTCTTCCGGGAACAACGGGCGGATCGGACGATCGATCAGGCGCGAGGTCAGCGTTTCCTTTTCGGTCTGGCGACCTTCGCGCTTGAAGAAGCCGCCCGGGATGCGGCCGCCGGCGTAGAACTTTTCCTGGTAGTCGACGGTGAGCGGGAAGAAATCCTGCCCTTCGCGCGCGGTCTTCGCGGCGACGGCCGTCACCAGCACGACGGTGCCTTCTGCCGACACCATCACCGCACCGCCGGCCTGGCGGGCGATCTCGCCGGTCTCGAGCACCACGGTGTGCTTGCCGTACTGGAAACGCTTGGTCACTTTTGCCACGTTGGAATGTCCTCGAAAAACTTTGATCGATGAACCGGAGGGAGCCCCTGCCCCGGACCGGGTGGCCGCTCGATGCGGCCGGGCAATGCGAACGTTCGCATTGCGGGAACGTTGTCACGGAGGTTGAGCTGTTGCGGAACGTTGATACGTGTCGCGACGGGATCTCACGGACCCCAAAACGAAACCGCGGCGCATTGCTGCACCGCGGCGGGTCTGGAACTCAGCGGCGCAGACCGAGTTTTTCGATCAGGGCCTTATAGCGCACCGCGTCTTTGCGGTGCAGGTAGTCGAGCAGGCTGCGACGACGGTTGACCATCATCAGCAGGCCGCGACGGCTGTGGTGATCCTGCTTGTGCGCCTTGAAGTGTTCGGTGAGCTGCACGATGCGCGCGGTGAGCAGCGCGACCTGGACTTCCGGCGAGCCGGTGTCGTTTTCGCTGCGCTTGTGGGTTTCGATGACTTGGCTTGAATCGATGGACATATGAGGCCTCTTGACGCGAGATCGGCAGGAACAACGCCCGGATGACCGGCGCGGCGCACCGCTGAGTCCGCCTGAATGGAATGACAGAAAGGATGCTGCCCGGGTAGCGACATGAATCCGGCCCGGACAGCAGCGGAATTGTAGCCCCCACCCCTCGTCGGAACAAGGGCTTGGACGATTTTCCGGAGCTGCGAAGCCGCTTGTCGCAGGCCTGGATGCGGTCGGGAACGAACCGGTCAGGGCGCGGTGGCGGGCGCTTCCGGCCTGGCTTCGCCGGCCTTGCGCATGGCCTGCGCCATGCCGTCGAACTTGCCGCTCAGCGCCAGACGCCATCCCTGCGGGGTGCGGTTCATGGTGACGACTTCCATCTGCGTCATGCGGATGTCCATCGCTTCGACCGAGGCCCGGGTGACCAGATGCAGCCGATCCGCGCCTTCGGGAACGCTGCCCAGGATCTCCTGTCCCTTCAGGCTGACGGCGACACCGCCAGCGATGTTGCGCATGAAACCCGCGAAGAACGCCGTATCGTTCATCCTGCGGATGTCGTCGGCGGTCTTGCCGGCACCGTAGAACATGCCGATCATGCCCTCGCTCATCGGCCCCTCGAGGATCGGAGCGATCATGTCGCGAAACTGTTTCAGCGCCGCCGGATCGAACGTCTCCGCCGCACTGTCCCACTCGCCCGCGCGCATCCGCGCGTAGGACTCGGCCGCGACCTGTTCGGCCGACAGGTCCGGCGTCAATTCGGCCGCCAGCAGCGGGCAGGCAAAGGCCAGCATCGAGAACGTGAGGAACGCGGCGCGAAAGCGGAGCGGCATCATGGCGGTGGATCTCCTTGGAATGGACAACATCATGGCCTGGCAATGTCCTGACGCTGGAACACGCGTTCCGGTTTGAGACTGCCGTTCTCGTCGATCTTCGCGAGACCGCGGGCGCGCCCGGACGGGTCGAAGACGGCGCACTCGCCCGACGCTTCGTGATTCAGCTGCAGCCGCTGGCCCTGCTCGAACCGTCGCATGCCGTCGTCGGTGAGATCGATCCGGCGATAACCGACCAGACCGACCTCGATCGGCAGCAGACAGGCTTCGAGGCAATGCGGGTCGCGTTCGGCGAGCGCCTGCAGCGACTCGAGGGTCCACATCCGCGGATCGCGGAACGGGTCCACCCACAGCCGCCGCAGTTCGGCGACATGCGCGCCGCAGCCCAGCGCTTCGCCGAGGTCGCGCACGAGGCTGCGCACATAGGTGCCGGAACCGCATTCGACGTGCAGGCGCAGCTGCGGAGCGTCGCCGTCGAGCAGATCGGCTTCGGACAGCAGTTCGAAGGCATGCACATCGACAGGCCGCGGCTCGATCTCGATGGATTCGCCGCGCCGCGCCTTGGCGTACAGCGGTTCGCCGCCGCGCTTGAGCGCCGAATAGATCGGCGGGCGCTGCATGATCCGCCCGGTGAGGTCGCGCAGCGCGGCGTCAATGGTGCCGATGTCGTAGCGCGCGACCGGCCGTTCGCGCAGCGGCTGGCCTTCGGCGTCGTCGGTATCGGTGACGATGCCCAGCCGCGCCACGGTGTCGTAGGCCTTGCGCGCGCCGAGCAGATTGCCGGCGATCTTGGTGGTTTCGCCGAAACAGATCGGCAGCAGGCCGGTGGCGAGCGGATCGAGGCTGCCGGTATGTCCGCCCTTGTCGGCTCGGAACAGATGGCGTACCCGCTGCAGCGCCTGATTCGAGCTGAGTCCCTGCGGCTTGTCGAGCAGCAGGATGCCGTCGAGTTTGCGGAAGATTGTCTTGGGGGCCAGCGCCATCAGGGGATGATATGACTTAATCGGCAGATGTGTGGGCGGCCCGGAGTGCACCGCTTGCTCGAAAGAGCCGGTGCGTTGGGAATCGCTCTACGAATCTTTGCTCGAATCGTCGTCGTCGTCGTCGTCGTCGTCGGCGGCGGCGTCCGGATCCGGTTCGGTGTCCAGATCGCGCAGGAGATTGTCGATGCGCTCGCCGCGATCCACCGAATCGTCGTAGTGGAAATGCAGTTCCGGCGTGTGTCGCATCTTCACCGCGCGCGACAGTTCGTGGCGGATTTCGGGCGTGAGTTCCTTCAGGCCCTTCATCGCTTCCTTCGCGCGCTCGGACTGCAGCGCTGTCACGAACACCTTGGCGTGGGCCATGTCGCGGGTGATCTCGACGTCGGAAACGCTGACCGACGGCAGGCCGTGCACGCGCACCATCGCATGCACGATGGTGCCCAGCTCGCGGCGGAGCTGGGCGGATACGCGGTCGGTCCGGTAAAAGGATTTCTTCACGATGCTGTCTTCAAAAGGATCCGGCGCACGCTCAGAGCGTGCGCTGGACCTCGATGCGTTCAAAGCATTCGATCTGATCGCCCGGCTTCACGTCGTTGTAGGCCTTCACGCCGATACCGCATTCGGTGCCGTTGCGGACTTCGTCGACGTTCTCCTTGAAGCGGCGCAGCGATTCCAGCTCGCCCTCGAAGATGACGGTGTTGTCGCGCAGCACGCGGATCGGCTTGTTGCGCTTGACCACGCCCTCGATGACCATCGAACCGGCGATGGCGCCGAACTTCGAGCTGCGGAACACGTCGCGGACCTGGGCGGTGCCGATGATCTCTTCGCGGATCTCCACGCCGAGCAGACCGGACGCCACCTGCTTCACCTGATCGATCACGTCGTAGATGATCGAGAAGTAGCGCAGATCCAGACCGTTGGCGTCGATGACCTTGCGCGCCGAGGCGTCGGCACGGACGTTGAAGCCGATGATGGTGGCCTTCGCCGCCAGCGCCGAGTTGGCGTCGGATTCGGTGATGCCGCCCACGCCCGACACGATCATGTTGATGCGGATCTGGTCGTTGGACAGACCGACCAGCGCCTGGCGCAGCGCTTCCGCCGAGCCCTGCACGTCGGCCTTGACCACCAGGTTGAGGCTGAGCTGGGTGCCACCCTGACCCATCTGGGCCATGATGTCTTCCATGCGGTTGCCGGCCTGCGCGACCAGGCGCGATTCGCGGCGCTTGGTATCGCGCTGCTGGGCGACTTCCTTCGCGAGGCGCTCGTCGGCAACCACCACGAAGTCGTCGCCGGCATCGGGCACGCCCGACAGACCCAGCACCTGCACCGGGATCGACGGACCCGCGGCTTGCACCTGGGTACCGGTTTCGTCGAACAGCGCGCGGACGCGGCCGTACTGCACGCCGCAGACGAGGTAATCGCCCTTCTGCAGCGAACCTTCCTGCACCAGCACGGTGGCGACCGGGCCGCGGCCCTTGTCGAGCGCGGATTCGATGACCACGCCGGTGGCGCGACCTTCGGACACCGCCCTCAGTTCCAGCACTTCGGCCTGCAGCAGGATCGCGTCGAGCAGATCGTCGATACCCTGGCCGGTCTTGGCCGAGACTTCGATGAACTGGGTCTCGCCGCCGAACTCTTCGGCCACGATGCCGTGCGCGAGCAGGTCGTTCTTGACCCGCAGCGGATCGGCGCCGGACTTGTCGATCTTGTTGACCGCGACCACCAGCTGCACGCCGGACGCCTTCGCGTGCTGCACGGCTTCCACCGTCTGCGGCATCACGCCGTCGTCGGCGGCGACCACCAGGATCACGATGTCGGTGAGCTTGGCGCCGCGGGCGCGCATCGCGGTGAACGCAGCGTGGCCGGGGGTGTCGAGGAAGCTGATCACGCCCTTCGGCGTTTCGACGTGGTACGCGCCGATGTGCTGGGTGATGCCGCCGGCTTCGCCCGCCGCGACCTTGGCGCGACGGATGTAGTCGAGCAGCGAGGTCTTGCCGTGGTCGACGTGGCCCATGATGGTGACCACCGGCGGACGCGACTTCTTCTCGCCCTGCTGGTCTTCGATGTGCGCCAGCAGTTCGACTTCGGCGTCGCCGCTGTCGGCGCGAACCGGCTTGTGGCCGAGTTCTTCGACCACCAGCGCCGCGGTGTCGTGATCGATGGTCTGGGTGATGGTGGCCATCACGCCCATCTTGAACAGCGCCTTGACCACGTCGCCGCCCTTGAGCGCGAGCTTCTGGGCGAGGTCGGAAACGGTGATCGCATCGCCGATCGCGACTTCACGGATCACTTTCTCGGTCGGACGGGTGAAGCCGTGCTGTCCACCGCCGCTACGGCTCTGTTCGAGCTGGCGCTTGGCCTTGGGCTTGGAGCGTGCGGTCGAGCGACGTTCGCGCTCGGTGGGGCTCAGATGCAGCTGACCGGCGAAGCGCGCGGTGCTGTCGTCGTCCTCCACCTCGGCCACCATCACGTGCGAGCCGCGGTTGGGTTTGTTCTTGTGCGCATTGCGGTCGTCGACGCGCGCCGGCTCGGTGCGCACGGGCTTCGGGTGACCGTGGCCGTGGCCGCCGGTCTTGGCCGGACGTGCGGCAGCCGTCTCCTCGCCCTTCTCGGGGGTTCCGGATGCAGCGGCGGCGGCGGCAGCAGCCTCTGCGACCACGCGGGCGGCCGCTTCTTCGACGGCGCGCTTGCGCTCGGCGATTTCCTCGGCGCGCTTGCGGTCGTCCTCGGCCAGACGCTGCTGTTCGTCCAGATTGCGCTGGCGCGACTCTTCGAGCTTGCGCAGGATTTCCGCGCGCTCATCGCCGGGGCTCTGCACGCCATCGTGTTTGACCAGAGTCACTTTCTTGCGCACTACGACATCGACGGTCTGGCGGTTCTTGCCGCCACCGACGGTGATTTCCTGCTTTCGGTTGCGATTGAGCGTGATCTTCTTGGGCGCGGCCGGATCTTCGGCGGCGGCCTCATTCTTGCCGTGCGACCGCTTCAGGAAGCCGAGCAGCTTCAGCTTTTCGGCGCTGGTCACGGTCTGGTCGGGGCCGCTGAAGGTCATGCCGGCTTCTGCCAGCTGCTTCAGCAACTTTTCGACCGGCGTATTCACCAGTTCGGCCAGTGTGCGGATGGTGGTTTGCTGCGACATTCGGTATCCGTATCCTGAATTGCGGGCCGGCGTTTCGGCCGGTCCCACACGGGAAAATTGCGACGTGTTCGACGGGGATTCTAATCCCGTCGAGGCTTAGCCTTCGCGTTCGAGCCGGGCGATTTCCTCGGCGCGGGCGGCGAGGATGAGAGTCGCGGCGCGCGCCTCGTCCAGACCGTCGATGCCGAATTCAGCCACTTCGTCCGCTCCCAGCTCGCCGAGATCCTCGACGGTGCGGACGCCATGCCCAGCGAGGGCGTAGGCGGTCTCGCTGTCCATGCCTTCCAGCGCCAGCAGGTCGTCGGCGGGCTGGTGTTCGTCCAGCTCCTCCTCCACCGCCAGCGCGTCGTTCAGCAGGGCGTCGCGGGCGCGGGAGCGCAGTTCCTCGACGATGTCCTCGTCGAAGCCCTCCACCGCCAGCAGTTCGCCGACCGGCACATAGGCGATTTCCTCGACCGTGCTGAAGCCTTCGGCCACAAGGATACCGGCGATTTCCTCGTCGACTTCGAGTTTTTCCATGAACAGGTGACGGGCGGTGGTCTGCTCGGCCTCGCTCTTGGCCTGGACCTGATCGGCGGTCATCACGTTCAGCTGCCAACCGGTGAGGCGGCTGGCCAGGCGCACATTCTGGCCGCCCTTGCCGATGGCCTGGGCGAGGCGCTCTTCGGCGACCGCCAGATCCATCGAATGCTTGTCTTCGTCGACGATGATCGACTGCACTTCGGCCGGCGCCATCGCGTTGATCACGAACTGGGCCGGATTGTCCGACCACAGCACGATGTCGACGCGTTCGCCGTTCAGTTCGTTCGACACCGCCTGCACGCGCGAACCGCGCATGCCGATGCAGGCGCCGATGGGATCGGTGCGGGTGTCGTAGGCGATGACGGCGATCTTGGCGCGATCGCCCGGGTCGCGGGCGCAGGCCTTGATCTCGACCAGACCCTGACCGACTTCCGGCACTTCGAGCTTGAACAGCTCCATCATGAATTCGGGCGCGGCGCGGCTGATGAACAGCTGCGGGCCGCGGGGCTCGCTGCGCACGTCGAACAGGTAGCCGCGGACGCGGTCGCCGGCGCGCACGACGTCGCGCGGGATCGCCTTGTCCTTCGGAATGAACGCCTCGGCATTGCCGCCGAGATCGACGTACACGTTACCGCGTTCGACGCGCTTCACGACGCCGGTCACCAGCTCGCCGACGCGGTCTTTCCACGCATCCACGACCTGATTGCGCTCGGCCTCGCGCACGCGCTGCACGATCACCTGCTTCGCGGCCTGGGCGGCGATGCGGCCGAACTCGGGGTTCTCGATCTGCTCTTCGATGTAATCGCCGATCTCGACGCCTTCGACTTCGTCGATGGCGTCCATCATCCGGGTCTGGCGATCCGGCGATTCCATCACCACGTCGTCGGCGACCACTTCCCAGCGACGGAACGTTTCGTAGCTGCCGTCCTTCGGGTTGATGGACACGCGGGTCAGCACGTCCTGTTCATGAAAACGCTTCTTGGCCGCAGTCGCCAGCGCCGCCTCGAGGGCTTCGATGATGACCGACTCCGGTACGCCTTTTTCATTGGCGACCGCGTCGACGACAAGCAGGAGTTCCTTACTCATTCTGTTACGCCTCTGCAAACTTTTAAGTGCGTTATTTTCAAGTGCGTGGTGTCAGGTACGCATTCGCTGAAGATCTGGTATTCGTTCAATGCTTCGTCGGCCGTTTGCCCGATGGTTTGCCTGCAGGTTTGCCTGCAGGTTTCTTGCCCGGTTTCGTCGGAACGAAACCCAGCGCCACCCAATCCGGTACCAGTCGCGCCTTCTCGATGTTGTCGAAGGCGACCGACACCCGCTGCAGCTCGGGCTTCGCCTCGACGTCCAGTTCGATGCGTTCGCCTTCGACCGCGGCGATCCGGCCCTGCAGCCTGCGGCGGCCATCCTGCGGCAGCTTCAGGCCGATCTTGACCTGCTCGCCGAGGAAGCGCGCGAACTGCGCCGGGGTGAACAACGGACGATCCACCCCCGGCGAAGAGACTTCCAGCGTGTAATTCCCGCTGATCGGATCCTCGACGTCGAGCTGGGCCGAAACTTCCCGGCTGACCGCTTCGCAATCCTCGATCCCGACCATCCGCGGCGTTTCGCTGTCGCCCTCGGCATCGCCCGGCGGGATGTCGATATACAGGCGCAACGTCGCGCCACCTGGCGAAGGCAGGTACTCGACACCGAGCAGCTCCAGGCCCAAGGCCTGGACGGTCGGCGACAACAGGTTCGAGATGTCGGTGGCCTTGTCCGCCATGAATGTCCCGGAAATGAAAAAGGGGCCTTGCGGGCCCCTTGTCCAATACCGCTGGATTTCGGCGTCGAAGCGCAGCTCATGCTTCGACCAAGCCCGACTTGACTGTTCGCCGACGGCCCGCGAGGGGCTGCAGACGAACTCGAAAAGCTGGTAGCGGGGGCAGGATTTGAACCTGCGACCTTCGGGTTATGAGCCCGACGAGCTGCCAGACTGCTCCACCCCGCATCAGGAGCGGAATTATGACGGTCGGCGCGAATAGTTGCAAGCGCGAAACCGTCGAATGTACATAATCAGCCTGCCGACATCGCCACTGTTCAAGCGAATGCCTGCTGGCACCACGCCATGATCGGGCTCCAGGCGACACCCAGGACCAGCAGCGACAGCGCGTTGATCGCGAACACCACGCGCAGGGCGAGGTCGTCGCGCTGCGCCATCGGCTCGCGGCCGTCGGCGGATTCGGGTTCGTCGAAGTACATCGCACGGATGACGCGCAGGTAATAGAACGCACCGATGACCGCGAAGACGATGCCGACGATCACCAGCCAGATCTGGCCGCCTTCCCACGCCGCGCGCAGCACCGCCAGCTTCGACCAGAAACCCAGGAAAGGCGGGACGCCGGCCAGCGACGCCATCACACACAGCACAAGGCCTGCCATCCACGGGCTGCGGGCGTTCAGGCCCTTGAAGTCCTCGATGCGGTCGGCCTCGAAGCCGCGGCGCGACAGCACCACGATGATCCCGAAGGCCGCCGCCGCCATCACCGCATAGCTGATGGCGTAGAACATGCCGGCCGCATAACCGACCGCGCCGCCGCCGGCCAAACCCATCAGCAGGAAACCGACGTGCGAGATCGTCGAATAGGCCAACATGCGCTTGAGGTTGGTCTGCGCCAGTGCGATGAGATTGCCGACCACCAGCGAGAACGCGGCGAGACCGGACAGCAGCGTGCGCCATTGCTCGTCGAGCGGGCCGAGCCCGCCTTCCAGCAGGCGATAGGCCATCGCGAACGCCGCCAGCTTCGGCGCGGCGCCGATGAACAGGGTGATCGGCGTCGGCGAACCGTGGTACACGTCCGGCAGCCACATATGGAACGGCGCGGCACCGAATTTGAACGCGATGCCCGCGACCAGGAACACCATGCCGGTCAACAGAAGCGGCGTAGCGCTGGCGGCGCCGTGGATGGCAGCGAGATCGAGACTGCCGGTGGCGCCGTAGATGAGCGACATGCCGTACAGCAGCAGGCCCGACGCCAGCGACCCGAGCACGAAATACTTCATCGCCGCTTCCGAAGCCAGCGGATTGTCGCGGTCGGCCGCGACCAGCGCATACGAGCACAGCGCCAGCATTTCGAGGCCAATATAGACCATCACCAGGTTGCCGGCGGAGATCAGCAGCATCATGCCGGCGACGGAAAACAGCATCAGCACGGTGATCTCGGCCTTGTAGATGCCGCGCTCGCGCAGGAAGGTCCACGTATAGACCAGCGCGAACGCACTGACCACGCAGGTCACCCACTTCAGGACATCGGCCATGTCGTCGCGGATGAACATGCCGTTGAGCACGGTGCCCTGCCCGCCCACGTCCAGCGCGAGCATGCCCGCGACCACGATCAGCGCGACGATGCTCAGCACATGGACGAGAACGCGCTGACGCTCGCCGATGAACAGGTCGAGCAGCAGCAGCGCGAACGCGGCGCCCACGAGCACGAGCTCGGGCAGCAGCGGCATCAGATCGGCGGAGGTGGCGCTGGTTGCAATCATGATGGTCTCAGAGCTTGCTGATCGCCAGCTGGCTGGCGAGTTGGGCGATGGCGGGTTCCATCAAGTCGGTCAGGGGTTTCGGATACACGCCGATCAGCAGCGTACCGGCCGCGAACGCCGTCAACACGATCCACTCGCGCGGATTGATGTCTTCGAGTTCGGCGACGTGCGCATTGCCGACATCGCCGAACGCGACCCGCTTCACCATCCACAGGGTGTAGGCGGCGCCGAGGATCAGGGTGATGGCCGCGGTGAACGCGAGCATTGGATGCGCCTGGAAGCTGGCCACGATGACCATGAATTCGCCGACGAAACCCGAAGTGCCCGGCAGACCGGCATTGGCCATGCCGAAGAACACCAGGAACGCCGCGAACCACGGCATCACATTGGCCACGCCGCCGTAATCCTTGATCATGCGGCTGTGCATGCGGTCGTACAGCACGCCGACACAGGAGAACATGGCGCCGGAAATGAAGCCGTGCGAGATCATCTGCACCATCGCACCCTGCATGCCGAGGCGCGCGGCCTCGGGATTGCCCTGGTCGCGGACCAGCATCAGCGCGATGAAAATGCCGAGGGTGACGAAGCCCATGTGCGAGATCGACGAATACGCGATCAGCTTCTTCATGTCTTCCTGCACCAGCGCGACCAGGCCGATGTAGACCACCGCGATGAGGCTCAGCGCGATCACCAGCCAGGCGAATTCGTGGCTGGCATCGGGCGTGATCGGCAGGCTGAAACGCAGGAAGCCGTAGCCGCCGATCTTCAGCATGATCGCCGCCAGGATCACCGAGCCGCCGGTCGGCGCCTCGACGTGGGCGTCGGGCAGCCAGGTGTGGACCGGGAACATCGGCACCTTCACCGCGAACGCGATCAGGAAGGCGAAGAACAGCCACATCTGCTCCTTCGCATCCAGCGGCAGCGCATACAGATCCGGCAACTGCCAGCTGCCGGCCTGCAGGTACAGGTAGATCAACCCGACCAGCATGAACACCGAGCCGAGGAAGGTATAGAGGAAGAACTTCACCGACGCATAGACACGGCGCGGACCGCCCCAGACGCCGATGATGATGAACATCGGAATCAGCATGCCTTCGAAGAACACGTAGAACAGCATCGCGTCGACGGCGGCGAAGACGCCGATCATCAGGCCTTCCAGGAACAGGAAGGCCGCGACGTACTGGTTCACGCGCTTATCGATGGAGCCCCACGCACCGATCAGCACCAGCGCGGTCGTCAGCGTGGTCAGTACGATCAGCGCGACCGAAATGCCGTCGGCGCCGAGGTGGTACCGGATGTCGTAGGCGGGAATCCATTCGCGCTGTTCGACGAACTGCAGACCGGAGGTGAAATAGTCGAATCCGGTGAGCAGCGGAATGCTCAGCGCGAACGTCGCAACAGCGACCGTCAGCGCCAGCCAACGCGCGGTCTGCGCCCGCTGATTGCCGAGCGCCAGCGCCAAGGCGCCGCCGACGATGGGCAGCCATACCAGGATGCTGAGAAGAGGCCAATTGTGCATCGCGATTCGGTATCCGTCAGTTCGTATCGATTGACATCGAAAATCAGCGCCAGAACTTGATCAACACGGCCAGTAGAGCGATCAGGCCGAGAATCATCGCGAAGGCGTAATGGTAGAGATAGCCGGACTGGGTCTTGCGCAGCAGCCCGGAGACCAGGTCGACGATCCGCGCGCTGCCGTTGACGAAGAAGCCGTCGATCACCTTCTCGTCGTTCTTGCGCGACAGTTTGCCGGCCAGGAGACCACCGCCGGCGAAACCGCCGATCCACAGATCGTCCATGCCGTACTTGTTGTCGAGAATCCGGCCCATCAACGCGAACGGCGGGAACGCGCCGACCTTCGCCGGCAGCGACGGTTTCCACCAGTACATCACCGTCGCCAGCAGGAAGCCGCCGAAGGCCAGCCAGAAGGCAGGCGCCATGAAACCATGCAGCGCGAACGCGACCGGACCATGCCACAGCTCTGCCTTGAGCTTAGCGACCACATCATTCGCCTGACCCACGTCGATGGCGCCGAGGAAGAACGCCAGTTGCTCGTGATGGCCGCTCCAGTCGGTGCCGAACAGCATTGGCCCGACGGTGAGGAAGCCGATCACGACCGAAGGAATCGCCAGCAGAATCAGCGGCAGCGTCACCACCCACGGCGATTCGTGCGGCTCGTGCGCGCCGTGGCCATGTCCGTGGTCGTCATGGGCATCGGCATGATGCGCATCGGCATGCGCGTCGTGAAGATCGTGATCCCCGTGCGCATGACGGAAGCGCTCCTCGCCGAAATAGGTCATGTACAGCAGGCGGAAGCTGTAGAACGAGGTCACGAACGCGCCCAGTAGCACCGCCCAGTAACCGTAGGTCGCGACCCAGCTGGTCGACTCGTGGGCGTGATGCGCGGCCGCCTCGATGATGGTGTCCTTCGAATAGAAACCGCTGAAGAACGGCGTACCGACCAGCGCGAGGGTACCGAGCACACTGGTCCAGAAGGTGATCGGCATGTATTTGCGCAGGCCGCCCATCTTGCGCATGTCCTGCTCGTGATGCATGCCGATGATGACCGAGCCGGCGGCGAGGAACAGCAGCGCCTTGAAGAAGGCATGGGTCATGAGGTGAAAGACCGCCGCCGAATACGCCGACACGCCGAG
Source organism: Chitinophaga pinensis (assembly GCA_943371935.1). GTDB lineage: Bacteria > Pseudomonadota > Gammaproteobacteria > Xanthomonadales > Xanthomonadaceae > Lysobacter_I. The sequence continues at coordinate 85,834 of CALRWS020000006.1, forward strand.
GGCAACAGTCATGTAGCCGAGCTGCGACAGCGTGGAATAAGCCACCACGCGCTTGATGTCGTTCTGGACGATGCCGATCAGGCCGGTGAAGAACGCGGTGGTCGCACCGATGAACAGCACGAAGCTCAGCGCGGTCTCCGACAGCTCGAACAGCGGCGACATGCGCGCGACCATGAAGATGCCGGCGGTGACCATCGTCGCCGCATGGATCAGCGCAGAGATCGGGGTCGGGCCTTCCATCGAGTCCGGCAGCCACACGTGCAGCGGCACCTGGGCCGACTTGCCCATCGCGCCGATGAACAGGCAGATGCAGATCAGCGTCGCGACCGACCACTCATGGCCTTCGAAGATCGCGACGGTCTGGCCGCCGCCGATGGTGCTCGACGCATTGGCGAACACGGTCGCGTAATCGAGCGTGTTGAACCAGAACAGCACACCGGCGATCCCGAGCAGGAAGCCGAAGTCGCCGACGCGGTTGACGAGGAACGCCTTGAGATTTGCGAAGATCGCGCTCGGACGCTTGAACCAGAATCCGATCAACAGGTACGACACCAAGCCCACCGCTTCCCAGCCGAAGAACAGCTGCAGGAAGTTGTTGCTCATCACCAGCATCAGCATCGAGAAGGTGAACAGGCTGATGTAGCTGAAGAAGCGCTGGTAACCCGGATCTTCGGCCATGTAACCGATGGTGTAGACATGGACCAGCAGCGAAACGAAGGTGACGACCACCATCATCATCGCGGTCAGCTTGTCGACCATGAAGCCGACGTGCGCGTCGTAACCGGCGACATCGAAGAACGTGTAGAGGTTCTCGTTGAACGGCATGGCACCCTGCGCGACCAGTTGCCAGAGCACATAGCAGGACAGTGCGCAGCTCACGCCGACGCCGAGGATGGTCGCGCTGTGCGCGCCGACCCGGCCGATGCGACGACCGAACAGGCCGGCCAGGATCGCACCGAACAGCGGCGCGAGGACGACCGCGACCAGGACGGACTTGGAGAGCGTGTGCTCCATAACGGTGTGTTCCATGCCGGGTTCCGTCAGCCTTTCAGAGTGTCGATCTCGGCCACGTTGATCGTGTGCCGATTGCGGAACAGGGTGACCAGGATCGCCAGGCCGATCGCGGCTTCCGCAGCGGCCACGGTCAGGATGAAGAACACGAAGATCTGGCCGGCGACATCGCCGAGGTGACGCGAAAACGCGATGAAATTGATATTGACGCTGAGCAGCATCAATTCGATCGACATCAGCAGAATGATGACGTTCTTCCGGTTGAGGAAGATCCCCGCCAGGCTGATGCAGAACAGCGCGGCGCCCAGCGCCAGATAGTGCCCGAGGGCAAGCGGTCCCATCATGACTTCACCTCTTCGCTCACGGCGGCATCGCCTGTCGCCGCCGGGGTTTCAGCATTCATCTTGATCATGCGGATCCGGTCCTGGGCGCGGACGCGCGACTGTTCGGCGGGATTCTGGTGCTTCGTGCCGCTGCGACGGCGCAGCGTCAACATCACCGCCGCGATCACCGCGATGGTCAGGATGACCGCGGCGAGTTCGAACGGCAGCAGATACTCGGTGAAGAGCGCGCGCGCGATCCATTCCGTGTTCGACAGCCCCTGGGCTGCGGCAGGATCTCCGCCGAAGGTCGCGGCGAACTCCGCTTTCACGCCGATCAGGGTCAGCATCTCGATCAACATCACCACCGCGACCAGCAGGCCCAGCGGCAGATAGCGCACGAACCCTTCGCGCATCGGCTCGATTTCGACATCGAGCATCATCACCACGAACAGGAACAGCACCATCACCGCGCCCACGTAGACCAGGATCAGGGCCACGCCCAGGAACTCGGCGCCCGCGAGGATCCACGTGCAGGCGACGGTGAAGAAGGTCAGCACGAGGCACAGCGCGGCGTGCACCGGATTGCGCACGGTGATCACCGCGCCCGCCGAAATGGCGGCGATCGTGGCGAAGACCAGAAATGCGAGAGTGGTGAATTCCACGGCTGCCCTCAGGAAGATGCGTTCAATGGTGCGTGCTTATCGGTAGCTGGCGTCGGCGGTGCGACGTTCGGCGATTTCTTTTTCGAGACGGTCGCCGATGGCCAGCAACTGCGTCTTGTTCACGATGTTCTCGCCGCGATTCTCGAAGTGGTACTCGTGGATATGGGTTTCCACGATCGAGTCGACCGGGCAGGATTCCTCGCAGAATCCGCAGAAGATGCATTTGAACAGGTCGATGTCGTAGCGCGTGGTCCGGCGGGTGCCGTCGGCACGCTGCTCCGAGTCGATGGTGATCGCCAGCGCCGGGCACACCGCTTCGCAGAGCTTGCAGGCGATGCAGCGCTCTTCGCCGTTGGGGTAGCGGCGCAGCGCGTGCAACCCGCGGAAACGCGGCGACTGCGGGGTCTTTTCCATCGGGTACATCAGCGTGTACTTGGGACGGAACAGATACTTCAGCGTCAGTGCCATGCCCTGGAACAATTCCAGCAGCAGCAGACTCTTGAGGTAGGAAACGATCCTGGTCATCACACGCCCTTCTCGAACACGCCGAAGAACACCAGCAGTGCGGTGACGAAAATCCACGCGATGGTGATCGGGATGAAGACCTTCCAGCCAAGACGCATGATCTGGTCGTAGCGATAGCGCGGGAACGAAGCGCGGAACCAGATGAAGACGCTGGCGAAGAAGAAGACCTTCAGGAACAGCCACGGCCAGCCGCCTTTCCAGATCCAGTCGACCCACGGCGACACGTCGGCGGTGATCCAACCCTGCAGCGGGCTGAGCCAGCCGCCGAGGAAGAACAGCGCGGTCAGGAAACTGACCAGGATCATGTTGGCGTATTCGGCCAGGAAGAACAGCGAGAACTGCGAACCCGAGTACTCGACCATGTGCCCGGCGACGATTTCGGATTCGCCCTCGACCACGTCGAACGGCGCGCGGTTGGTCTCGGCCACGCCGGAAACGAAGTACACGACGAACATCGGCAGCAGCGGGAACCAGAACCACTCGAAGAAACCGGCGTTGCCCGATTGCGCGACCACGATGTCGGTGATGTTGAGGCTGCCGGCGGCCATCAGCACGCTGACCAGCGCGAAGCCCATCGCGATCTCATAGGAAACGACCTGCGAGGCCGCGCGCATCGCGCCGAGGAACGCATATTTCGAGTTCGACGCCCAGCCGGCGAGGATCACGCCGTACACGCCCAGCGAGGTCATTGCCAGCAGATACAGCAATCCGGCGTTGGCGTTGGAGAGCACCAGCCTGGCGTCGAACGGCACCACCGCCCACGCCGCGAGCGCCGGCGCCAGCGCCAGCAGCGGCGCGAGGATGAAGAGCGGCTTGTTCGCGCTGCTCGGCTGGATCACTTCCTTGAACAGCAGTTTGAACACGTCGGCGAAGGCCTGGAGGATGCCCCAGCCCACGTACATCGGGCCGTGGCGGACATGCATCCAGCCGATCAGCTTGCGTTCCCAGACCACGTAGAAGGCGACGGCGATGATGACCGGCATCATGATCGCGAGGATCTTCAGCACGATCCACAGCAGTGCGCCGGTGGTGCCCATCGCGAGCAGCCAGTCGCGCAGCGCATCGAACAGCATGTTCATGCGGCGGCTCCCGTCGCTGCGACGCCGGTCACGCGGACACGGCCGCCACCGAGCGCGGCGGTCGGGCCGTAGCCGGATTCGACCCAGACCGCGCCCCTGGCGACGCGATCGTCGACGAGGACCTGCAGTGTGGCGGCGCCGAGGCCGTTGTCGACCTTCGCCATCGCGCCATCGATCAGTGATGCGGCAGCGGCATCCGCGGAGTGCAGCACGATGCGGGGGCCGGCGTTGAGCGGGTGTGACTGCAGCGCCGACGCGCGACGGGTCACGCCGTCGACGCGATAGATCGCCTGCGAAACCGCCAGTTCAAACCCTTCGCCGGTTGCGACCGGTGCCGGGGATGCGGCGACTGACACGGCGCGCGGCGAAACGCTGGCGCGCAGACCCGGGAGGTCGGTGAACTCGAAAGCGTTCGCGCCGAGTTCGCCACCCAGCGCGCGCAGCACGCGCCAGCCCGGCCGGGCATCGCCCGGCAGCTTGCCGCCGGCGACTGCGCGTTGGTCGCGACCATCGAGATTGGTCAGCGTGGCGTCGATTTCCGGCAGTGCGCCGATCGGCAGGATCACATCGGCGACCGCACGCGTGGAGCGGCAGGCGAAGTGACTGAAGGCCACGACCCTCGCCGCCCCCAATGCCTTCAGCGCAATCGCTTGGTCGGCAAAGTCGAGGCCCGGCTCGATGCCGTACAACACGTACGCGGCGCGGGCGTCGCCGAGCATCGCCTGCGCATCGCGCGCGGTCGGCAGCACGCCCATCCGGGCGAGGCCGAGCGCATTGGCGCCCTGCGGAATCCGGCAAAGCGCGGCATTGTTCGCGGCTGCGAAATCGGTGGCGGCCTTGCGGATCGCGGCGGCGTGCACGCCGTTCTCGGCGATGGCGCCGACGATGACGGCCATGTTCGCGACGTTGTCGAGTTTGAAACCCGCCAGCGCCGATGCCAGCTGCGACGGCGGCACGATGGTTTTCGACGCGATCGGGAACGCGAAGTCGAAGTCCACCGAGTTGATGACGTGGATCTTCGTGCCGCGCTTCGAGGCCTGCAGCAGGCGCTGATGCAGCAGCGGCAGCTCATGGCGCAGGTTCGAGCCGACAATGACGACGGCATCGGCGGTTCCGATCCCGGCGACCGGCATCGCGAACTGCGCGGCGAACGCGCCATCCGACAGGTCGTGCTGGGCGATGCGGTGGTCGAGGTTGCCGGTCCCCAGCGTGTCGGCGAGACGGGCGAGCAAAGCGCCCTCCTCGTTCGATGTCGACGGATGCACGAGCATGCCCAGCGCGTCGCCGCGATGGGCGCGCAGGATCTCGGCAGCCTTGGCCAGGGCTTCTTCCCACGAGGCTTCGCGGAACGAATCGCCATCCGCGCCGTCTTCGATGCGGATCAGCGGTTTGGTCGCACGGTCTTCGGCGTACAGACCCTGGTGCGAATAGCGGTCGCGATCCGACAGCCAGCATTCGTTGACCGCTTCGTTGTCGCGCGGTACCGAGCGCATCACGTCGCCGCGGCGCGCGTGCAGGAACAGATTGCTGCCCAGCGCATCGTGATAGCCGAGCGACTCCTTGGCGATCAGTTCCCAAGGACGGGCGCGGAAGCGGAACACCTTGTTGGTCAGCGCGCCGACCGGGCACACGTCGATGACGTTGCCGGACAGTTCGGTGGTGAGCGGCTTGCCGTCGTAGGTGCCGATCTGCAGATTCTCGCCGCGCTGCATGCCGCCCAGTTCGTAGGTACCGGCGATGTCGGCGGTGAAGCGGACGCAGCGCGTGCACTGGATGCAACGCGTCATCTCGGTGGCGACCAGCGGCCCCATGTCCTCGTCGGCTACGGTGCGCTTGCGCTCCGAGAACCGGCTGACCGAGCGGCCATAGCCCAGCGACAGATCCTGCAGTTCGCACTCGCCGCCCTGATCGCAGATCGGGCAGTCCAACGGATGATTGATCAGCAGGAATTCCATCACGTTGCGCTGCGCTTTCAGCGCCTTTTCATTGCGCGTGAAGACCTTCATGCCGTCGGCGACCGGCGTGGCGCAGGCGGGCTGCGGCTTGGGCATCGGACGACCGCCCATTTCGGCATCGACCAGACACATGCGGCAGTTCGCGGCGATCGGCAGCTTCTCGTGATAGCAGAAGCGTGGGATCGGAATGCCGGCCTTGTCGGCGGCATGAATGATCATCGAGCCCTTCGGCGCGAACAGCGGGCGGCCGTCGATCTCGATGGCGACATGGCCCTCGGGCACGACCGGCGCGGCGGGAGCGTTGACGGCTTCGGTACTCATGCCGCCACCTGCTCGACCGGTCCAACCACGGTGCCCGCGCGCTGGTCGTCGACCAGGAAACGCTTGTTCACGATCGCGTACTCGAATTCGTTCCAGTAATGACGCAGGAAGCCCTGCACCGGCCACGCGGCGGCTTCGCCGAATGCGCAGATGGTGTGGCCTTCGATCTGACCGGCGGCGGCGCGCAGCATGTGCAGATCTTCCATCGTCGCCTGCTTCTCGACGATGCGGGTCAGCATGCGGTACATCCAGCCGGTGCCTTCTCGGCACGGCGTGCACTGGCCGCAGCTTTCCTTGAAATAGAAGCGGGCGATGCGCTGGCAAGCGCGCACCATGCACGTGGTTTCGTCCATCACGATGACCGCGCCCGAACCCAGACCCGAACCGGCCTTCTGGATCGAGTCGTAATCCATCGTGCAGGCCAGCATCGCTTCCGCCGGCAGCACCGGCATCGACGAGCCGCCCGGGATCACGCCCTTGAGCTTGTGGCCGCTGCGCACGCCGCCGGCCATTTCCAGCAGATCGGCGAACGAGGTGCCGAGGCGGACTTCGTAATTGCCCGGCTTCGCGACATGCCCGGAGACCGAAAAGATCTTCGGGCCGCCGTTGTTCGGCTTGCCGAGATTGAGGAACCACTCGGCGCCGTTGCGGATGATCGCCGGCACCGACGCGTAGGTTTCGGTGTTGTTGATCGTGGTCGGACGCCCGTACAGACCGAAGTTGGCCGGGAACGGTGGCTTGTAGCGCGGCTGGCCCTTCTTGCCTTCCAGCGATTCCATCAATGCGGTTTCTTCGCCGCAGATGTAGGCGCCGGCCCCGAGCGCATTGTAGATGTCGATGTCGATGCCGGTGCCAAGCACGTTCTTGCCCAGCCAGCCGTGCTTGTAGGCCTCGGCGGTGGCTTCTTCCAGATGCTCGAACGGCTCGTGATGAAACTCGCCGCGCAGATAGTTGTAGGCAACCGTCGAACCGGTGGCGTAGCAGGCGATGGCCATGCCTTCGAGCACCGAATGCGGATTGAAGCGCAGGATATCGCGGTCCTTGCAGGTACCCGGCTCGGATTCGTCGGAATTGCAGAGGATGTACTTCTGCATGCCGGTGCCCTTGGGCATGAAGCTCCACTTCAGGCCGGTGGGGAAGCCTGCGCCGCCGCGACCGCGCAGCCCGGAACCCTTGACCATCTCGATCACCTGTTCCGGCGGGATCTTCTCTTCGAGGATCCTGCGCAGCGCGCTGTAGCCGCCGGTTTTCAGGTAGTTCTCGTACGACCACGGCTTGTCGAAATGCAGCGTGGTGTAGACGACCTGATGCTCCTTCGGCGCGGGGCCGACGGGACCGGTCGAATGGGTGTCGTGATGTGCCATCTCGTCGCCCTGCCCTACTTCAGACCATCGATCAGCTCATCCACCTTCTCGGCGGTGAGATTCTCGTGGTAATGACCATTGATGACCATCATCGGCGCGCCGCAGCACGCGGCCAGGCACTCTTCCTCTCGCTTGAGGAAGATGCGGCCGTCCGCCGACGATTCGCCGAGCTTGCAGCCGAGTTTCTTCTCGGTATGAGCGACCAGATCTTCGGCGCCGTTGAGCCAGCAGCTGATGTTGGTGCAGAACGCGACGTTGTGCCGGCCGACCTTCTCGGTCTCGAACATCGAATAGAAGGTCGCGACCTCGTACGCCCACACAGGCGGCAGGTCGAGGTATTTCGCGACTGCAGCGATGAGTTCGTCGGTCAGCCAGCCTTCGTTCTGTTCCTGCGCGGCGTGCAGCCCCTGCAGCACCGCCGAACGCTTGCGATCCGGCGGAAATTTTTCCAGCCAGTGATCGATATGCGCCCGCGTCTTGTCGCTCAACGCGACCATCGGGTCGACGTTGCGGCAGGCTTCGAAATTTCCGGTCGCTTTCATTCTTTCTGCACCCTTAGCGATCGATTTCGCCGAAGACGATGTCGTAGGTACCGATCATCGCCACCACGTCGGCCAGCATGTGGCCCTTCACGATCGTGTCCATCGACGACAGATGGGCGAAACCCGGCGCGCGCAGATGCACGCGGAACGGCTTGTTCGCGCCATCGGACACCAGATAACAGCCGAACTCGCCCTTCGGCGCTTCGACCGCACAGTAGGTTTCGCCGGCCGGCACGCAGTAGCCTTCGGTGAACAGTTTGAAGTGATGGATCAGCGCTTCCATGTCGTCCTTCATGGACTCGCGGCTGGGCGGAGCGACCTTGTAATTGTCGATCATCACCGGGCCGGGATTGGCTTTGAGCCACTTCACGCACTGCTGGATGATGCGGGTGGATTCGCGCATCTCGGCGACGCGGACCAGGTAGCGGTCGTAGCAGTCGCCCGCCACGCCGACCGGGATGTCGAAATCCACTTCCGCGTATTTCGCGTAGGGCTGTTTCTTGCGCAGATCCCAGGCGATGCCCGAACCGCGGATCATCGGGCCGGTCATGCCCCACGCCAGCGCCTGTTCCGGCGGGATCACGCCGATGCCGACGGTGCGCTGTTTCCAGATGCGGTTGTCGGTGAGCAGGGTTTCGTATTCGTCGACGCGCGCCGGGAAATCCTTGGCGAACGCTTCGATGTAATCGAGCATCGAGCCTTCGCGCCATTCGTTGAAGCGCTTGAGCTTGCCGCCCTTGCGCCACGGCGATTCGCGGTACTGCGGCATTTTCTCGGGAAGATCGCGATACACGCCGCCCGGACGGTAGTAGGTCGCGTGCATGCGCGCGCCCGATACCGCTTCGTAGACGTCCATCAGCTCTTCGCGTTCGCGGAAGGCGTACAGGAACACCGCCATCGCGCCAAGGTCGAGCGCGTTCGAGCCGATCCACATCAGATGATTCAGGATGCGGGTGATCTCGTCGAACATCGTGCGGATCCACTGCGCGCGTTCCGGCGCTTCGATCTGCATCAACCGTTCGATGGCGAGCACGTAGGCGTGCTCGTTGCACATCATCGACACATAGTCCAGGCGATCCATGTAACCGATCGACTGGTTGAACGGCTTGGATTCGGCGAGCTTCTCGGTGCCGCGATGCAGAAGACCGATGTGCGGGTCCGCGCGCTGGACGATCTCGCCGTCCATCTCGAGGATCAGACGCAGGACGCCGTGCGCGGCCGGATGCTGCGGGCCGAAGTTCAGGGTGTAGTTGCGGATTTCCTGCTTCGATTCGGTCGCATTGCTGGCGAACGCCTCGTGTGCTTGCGGCGTGCTGGCTGGGTGCGCAGTGGTCATTTCGGAGACTCCGCCTTGCGCGCAGCCGATTCGCCTGAAGCCGTAGCGTAGCGTGCATCGTCGCGTATCACGCGCGGCACGCCGACGCGCGGCTCGACCGAGGTGACTGGTTCGTAGATCACGCGTTTCTTCTCTTCGTCGTAACGCACTTCGACATTGCCGATCAGCGGGAAATCCTTGCGGAAGGGATGACCGACGAAGCCGTAATCGGTGAGGATGCGGCGCAGGTCCGGGTGACCCTCGAAGATCATGCCGAACAGATCGAACGCCTCGCGCTCGAACCAGTTCGCCACCGGCCACAGGTCGGTGAGCGACGCCACGATCGGCAGGTCGTCGTTCTGCGCGAACGCCTTCACGCGCACGCGGCGGTTGTGCTGCACCGACAACAGGTGCGCGACCGCGGCGTAGCGGCGGTGGGGAACCGACACGATAGCCTGACCTTCCAGGCCTTCGGTCTGCTGCGTGGTGCTTTCACCGTATTTGAAACGGCCGACGCCGCGGCCTTCTACGCCGCGGCTGAAGCCTTCGGAGGAGACATCGGTGTCCCACTCGTCGCTGCCGTAGCCGAGGTAATCGACGCCGCACACATCGACCAGCGATTCGAAGCCGAACTCGTCGCGCAATGCTTCGCAGCCGGCATGCCAGTCGCCATCCGGGAACTCGATGCCGAGTTCGCCGCGGGGTTCAGCGACAGTGACGGTGGCGGCCGGGAAACGCGCGCGCAGGCGTTCGACGAGGGCGTTGTCGGCCATGTCAGCGGACACCCTGGATGTTGTCGCCGAAATTGGTGCCGCGGCGGATCTTCTTCTGCAGTTGCAGGATGCCGTAGACCAGCGCTTCGGCGGTCGGCGGGCAGCCCGGAACGTAGACGTCGACCGGGACGATGCGGTCGCAACCGCGCACCACCGAATACGAATAATGATAGTAGCCGCCGCCGTTGGCGCAGCTGCCCATCGAGATCACCCACTTCGGGTTGGGCATCTGGTCGTAGACCTTGCGCAGCGCCGGGGCCATCTTGTTGACGAGGGTGCCCGCGACGATCATCACGTCGGACTGGCGCGGCGACGGACGGAACACCACACCGTAGCGGTCCAGATCGAGGCGCGCGGCACCGGCATGCATCATTTCCACGGCGCAGCAGGCCAGACCGAAGGTCATCGGCCACATCGAGCCGGTACGCGCCCAGTTCCACAATACGTCGAAGCTGGTGGTGACGAAGCCGTGTTCCAGCAGCGGATTGCCGTCCTCGGACAACAGGCTTTCGGGACGCAGGATATCGTCGAGCCGCCCTTCCGGGATCGGATTGTTCGCGAAATCCGCGACTTTCTGGATGCTATTGATGACGCCCATATCAGACAGGACTCCGGTGGATGCGCGGGAAGGGAAACGACGGTTGCACCGTCACTCCCACTCCAGCGCACCGCGCTTCCAGACATAGATGAAACCGAGAAAGAGCATGCCGACGAACAGCCCCATGGTGACCAGGCCGCGCGGGCCCAGTTCGGTGAACACGAGCGTCCACGGCACGATGAAAATGATTTCCAGGTCGAAGATGATGAACTGGATGGCGATGAGGTAGTAGCGCACGTCGAAGCGCATGCGCGCGTCCTCGAATGCATTGAAGCCGCACTCGTAGGGCGAAAGTTTTTCGGCGTCGAAGCGCTTGGGGCCGAGGACGTTGCCGACGACGATCAGCGCGATGCCTATGCCGGTGGCAACGATCAGAAACAGCAAGGTCGGCAGATATTCGGCCAGCACTTCAGTTCTCTCGGCGTTGGGGTTGGGTCGATGGATCGCCTGTGACCGAATCGCGTTCCCGCCCCCCGAAAAAAACCGCACGAGGGATGTGCGGGCGTTCGCGGAACCGGATGTCGTTTCCCTGACATCGCCCCATGCGTCCATGCACGAGTTCGGTAAAGGTGACGCTGGTTGTTGCTGCGCGTTGGTGCCCAAAGGGGGACTCGAACCCCCACGACTTACGTCGCTACCACCTCAAGGTAGTGCGTCTACCAATTCCGCCATCTGGGCAATATCGCTGTTTCGCGCCGCGCGGTGCGCGAAGCCTGACTATTGTAAAGGATGCTGCGCAAAAGTCGCACCCTTTTCGATCCGGAACGGAATGGTGACCGGTATCGATACCGTTCGCCGACACGCTCGCGGTGCGATGCGTCGAAGCGACTTCAGGCGCAGGCGAACCCGCACCCGGAAAACGCGTTCAACCTCCCTGCGGCGCCGGCTGGGCCGGAGTGGTTGCGGCAGGCGGCGTTGCGCCTGGCGCCGCCGGCCGGTCCGCGGGCTTCACCGGAGCCGGCTGCGCGGGCGCGGCCGGAATGGGCTTCGCCGCAGGCGCTGCCGGCACCGCGGTCGCCTTCGGATCGGCCTTGGGCACAGCGGTCTGCGACATCACGCCCAGGTCCTGCTCAGCGACTGCCTTGGGCTTGGCGCTGTGGGTGGCATGCCACGCCATGAACAGGGCGACCGAAAAGAACACGATGGCGAGCCACTTGGTCGACTTCGACAGGAAGTTCGACGCGCCGCGCGAGCCGAACACCGTTGCCGAGGCGCCCGCGCCGAAACCAGAGCCCGCTGACGCGCCGGCGCCGCGTTGCATCAGGATGAGCGCGATCATGGCGAGCGCGACCAGGACATACACAACATTGAGGATCAACAGCATCGTTGGCGCTCGTAGGAAAAGGTGCGGGACTGACGGAACCGCTTCCGCGGCGGACCCGCATCCCGAAGGATCAGACCCGTGCGGCCGCGACGATGGCGAGGAAATCGGCAGCCACCAGCGAGGCGCCACCGATCAATCCGCCATCCACGTCCGGCTGTGCGAACAGCTCGGCCGCGTTGTCCGGCTTGCAACTGCCCCCGTAAAGGATGGACAGCGAGCCGGCGATTGTAGCATCGCGTGCCGCGACTTCGCCACGAATGAAGGCGTGGACGGCCTGGGCCTGGGCCGGCGTGGCGGTTTTGCCCGTGCCGATCGCCCACACCGGTTCGTAGGCGATGACCGCGCCGGCGAAGGCCTGGGGGCCGGCCTGCTCGAAGATCGCGGCGAGCTGGGTCTCGATCCGGTATTCGGTCTGGCCCGATTCGCGCTCGTGGAGCGACTCGCCCACGCACAGCACAGGCACCAGTCCGGCGTGCTTGGCTGCGAGGAACTTGCGGGCGACCACGGCGTCGTGCTCGGCGTGATGTTGGCGGCGCTCGGAATGCCCGACCAGGCCGTAGCGGGCGCCGATATCGACCAGCATCGCGGCCGACACCTCGCCGGTGTAGGCGCCTTTTTCGTTGGCGCTCACGTCCTGGGCGCCGAACTGCAGGCCACGGCCCTCGAAGGCCTCGATCAACTCGCCGATGTAGGGCAGAGGCGGCATCACCACGACATCGACGCCGGGCGCCGGCAACCCTGCGGCGATGGCGGACACCAGTTCGGTGGCGAAGGCCCGGGTGCCGTGCAGCTTCCAGTTTCCGGCGACGATTTTGCGACGCATGAGATGCTCCAGAACGATATCGATCAATACGGTTGGGCACAGGATAGCCGATGGCGTACCCCGACCGCGGCGGCGGGTATGCTTGGCGGCTGAGCCGCCCTCGAACCCACGATTCCAACCCCATGAATGGAAAGGACAAGCATGAGTGCTGACAGCAGCGGGCACGCCAGGGGATACGCGCTGGTCACCGGCGCCTCCAGCGGCATCGGCGCGGCGATCGCGCGGGAATACGCCCGCCGCGGCGTGCCGCTGATCCTGACCGCGCGCCGGGCCGAACGACTGCAGGCCCTGGCCGAAGAACTGCGGCCCCGGGTCGACGTGGTGACGCTGGCCGCCGACCTGGCCGATCCCGGTGCCCCGGCAGCGCTTCAGGCCGAGATCGCCGCCCGTGGACTGCACGTCGCGCACCTCGTGAACAATGCCGGCTACGGCGTGCCCGGGCGCTATCTGTCCGCCGATTGGAAGACCCACGCCGATTTCCTGCAGGTGATGATCGTCGCCGTGTCCGAGCTGACCCACCGTTTCCTGCCGGCGATGGAAGCCGCCGGCTACGGCCGGATCGTCAATGTGGCCTCGCTCGCCGGACTGGTGCCCGCATCGGCCGGGCACACCCTCTACGGCGCCGCCAAGAGCTTCCTGATCCGCTTCTCGGAAGCGCTGGCGCTGGAAGTGAAGGAGCGCGGAGTCAACGTTTCGGCGCTGTGTCCGGGTTTCACCTACACCGAATTCCACGACGTCAACGGCATGCGCGATCGGGTGTCGAAACTGCCGAAGCTGCTGTGGCTGGACGCGGCGAGCGTGGCCCGGCTGGGTCTGGACGCGGTGGAACGCGGCCAGACCCGCTGCATCACCGGCCGCGCCAACCGGGTGATCGCCGGCATCTCGAAATATCTTCCGGAGGGTCTGGCACGTGCGCTGGTGGCCAGCCGGAGCAAGGAGTTCCGGGACGCGGATTGAGTCAGTCGCGGCCGGCGGCGTACCGCGAGAGCAGCCAACCGACGCCTGCGCCCACCGCGGCGACGGGAACGCCGACGCCCAGCGCTATCGCCACTTCGAACGGCCAGAGGTTGTGCGCCGTAGCGTCTTTCGCCACGTCCCAGACCACCCGCAGCATCACCGTCGCCACCACTGCGAACGCAGGCGCAGTGGTGGATAGCCAGAAGCCCTGCCGCAAACGCCAACCTCCGAGCAGCGCGGCAATGCCAGCCACAGCCAGACAGCCGCCGTAGAGGGCATCCGGGAGGTTGGGACTGCGTTCGAACGCCCGCCAGTACAGCGGCAGCATCATCGCCAGACAGGCGAAGGCCACCCACAGTGCGCGCCTGATCGGCGCATGTGCCGGACGGGGCGCATCGACGCTCACTTCAGCTTGATTTCCCGCAGCCGCTCTTCCAGGTAACCCTGCGCGGTGATCGGTTCCGGGTAACGGTTCGGATTGTCGGCGCTGACGCACGACGGCAATACGTCGATCAGGAAATCCGGATTGGGGTGCAGGAAGAACGGAATCGAGTAACGCGGTTTGCGCGCCTGCTCGCCCGGCGGATTGACCACGCGATGGGTGGTGGACGGATACACGTGATTGGTCAGGCGCTGCAGCATGTCGCCGATGTTGACCACGATGGTGTCGGCGTCGGAGGTGAACGGTACCCACTCGCCCTGCGCGGACTTCACTTCCAGACCCGCGGCGCTGGCGCCGACCAGCAGAGTGATGAGGTTGATGTCTTCATGCGCGCCGGCGCGGACGTTGGGAATGTCGTCGGCAGTGATCGGTGGATAGTGGATCGCGCGCAGGATCGAATTGCCGGAGTCGGTCTTGTCGGCGAAATAGGTCTCCGGGAGACCGAGGTGCAGCGCGAGCGCCGAGAGCACCCGCGAACCCAGCGCGTCCAGCGCCTGATAGAGCGCGTAACCACGCTCGCGCATGTCCGGAGTTTCCTCCGGCCACAGGTTCGGCGGCATGACCGCGCGATAGCCGGAATCGTCGGCGATCTCGCGACCGATATGCCAGAACTCCTTGAGATCGAAATGCTTCGAATCCTTCGCGGTCTCGACGCCGAACGCGGTGTAGCCGCGGGCGCCACCGGTGCCGGGAAGGTGGTAGTGCATCTTGGCGTCGGTGGGCAGCGCGAAGAAACGCTGGAACGTGTCGTAGGCGCCGTCGATCAGATCCTGCGGAATGCCGTGGCCGCGGATGCCGGCGAAGCCCCACTCGCGGTAGGCCGCGCCGAGTTCGGCGACGAAGGCGTCGCGATCAGTGTCGTAGCGGCGGATGTCGAGGGTCGGGATATACGGGGTGGAAGCCTGGGTCATGTCGTTCTATCGTCCTGGAATACTGGGTCAAGATTACCGCTGCCGGGCCGGCACGGACCATGCGGAATTCTGGTCGCGGACGGAAAAACGTCCTTGATCGCGATCAAAACATCAACAGGGCCGCCGAAACAGGGCCGCTGAAACAGCAGCCGCCGATCAGACCGCCGCGCGAACCGCGTCGGCCAGCCGGTCCAGCGTGGATTGCATCAACTGGGCGTCATCGGCCTCGACCGTCACCCGCACCACCGGCTCGGTGCCCGAGGGCCGGAGGAAGGCGCGCCCCCTGCCCTGCACCGCTGCCTGGGCCTCGGCCAGCGCCGCTTTCACGCTGTCGGCCTCGGCCGGCCTGCTGCCCGCGGCCACTTTCACGTTCACGGTCTTCTGCGGCGCCTTGCCGAAGCCGGCCAGCACCTGCGGCAGGCTCAGGCCACGCCGACGCAGCACTTCCAGCACCTGCAGGGCGCTGATGATGCCGTCGCCGGAGCTGACCCGGTCCAGGCACAGCAGATGACCGGAAGTTTCGCCGCCCAGCACCCCGCCGTGCTCCAGCAGCGCCTGATGGACGTAGCGATCGCCGACCTTGGTGCGCATGAAGGCGATGCCGCGCTCGCTGAACGCGCGCTCCAGGCCGTAATTGGTCATCAGCGTGCCGACCACCGGGCCGCGCAGGCGACCGCTGGCCTGCCAGTCGGTGGCGAGCACGTACAGCAGATCGTCGCCGTCGCGCACGATGCCATCGCTATCGACGAACAGCAGCCGGTCGCCGTCGCCGTCGAAGGCGATGCCCAGGTCCGCGCCGCTGGCCAGCACGCGCGCGACCAGGGCGTCGGGATGGGTGGAGCCGACGCCGTCGTTGATGTTGACGCCGTTGGGGTCTACACCAATCGCGTCGACCTGGGCGCCGAGTTCGCGCAGCACCAGCGGACCGATCTGGTAGGTCGCGCCGTGGGCGCAATCGACCACGATCTTCATGCCACCCAGATCAAAACGCCGCGGCACCGAGCTTTTGCAGGCTTCGACATAGCGGCCGATGGTGTCGCGGGTGCGCACGGCCTTGCCGAGCTGCTCGGACGACACCGTGCTGAACGGTTTTTCTAGCGCGGCCTCGATCGCCAGTTCGGTGGCGTCGTCGAGTTTCTCGCCCTCGGCCGAGAAGAATTTGATGCCGTTGTCGTAGTGCGGATTGTGCGAGGCACTGATGACGATGCCGCCGTCGGCACCGAGCGAACGGGTCAGGTGCGACACCGCCGGCGTGGGCATCGGACCCATCAATTGCACGTCAACGCCGGCCGCGACCAGCCCGGCCTCCAGCGCAGCCTCGAACATGTAGTTCGAAATCCGGGTGTCCTTGCCGATCACCACCATCGGTTTACGCCATTCGCCACCGTGCTTCTGGTCGATATGGCGCACCGCCGCGCGCAGCGCGTGGCCGTAGGCGTTGCCCAGGCGCAGCACGAAGTCCGCCGAAATCGCGCCCTCGCCGACCCTGCCGCGGATGCCGTCGGTACCGAAGTATTTTCTTGTCATTGAAGAACGCCGTGGAAAGATGATCGGGTAGACGGGAAAAGCACTCGCATCCCGTCATCCCGCGCCAGCGGGGATCCGGCAATGATCATGATCCCGTGCGGATCCTCGGCTTGCGCGAGGACGACGTGTATGTTCGAGCACCGGCATGTCCGTGCGCCGTCGATACGCCCCGCTCCGCGGTGCTCAGCCTTCGGTCACCAACTCGTCTTCCGGCATCGGCTGGCGCATCATCATCGCGACCAGATGGGCGATGCGTTCGCGCAGTTCGCGGCGGTCGCAGATCTGGTCGATGGCGCCGTGGTCGAGCAGGAATTCGGGGCGCTGGAAGCCTTCCGGCAGGGTTTCGCGCACGGTCTGCTCGATCACGCGCGGGCCGGCGAAACCGATCAGCGCGCCGGGCTCGGCCATATTGATGTCGCCCAGCATCGCGAACGAAGCCGAGACGCCGCCGGTGGTCGGATGGGTCATCACCGAGATGTACGGCAGCCCCGCCGCACGCAAGCGACCGAGGGCTGCCGAGGTCTTGGCCATCTGCATCAGCGAGAACAGGCTTTCCTGCATGCGCGCGCCGCCGCTGGCGGAGAAGCAGACGAAGGGCGCACCCAGGTCGCGGGCGCGCTCGGCGCCGCGGGCGAAACGTTCGCCGACCACCGAGCCCATCGAGCCGCCCATGAACGCGAAGTCGAACGCGGCCGCCACGATCGGGCGCTGGCGCAGGGCGCCTTCCAGCACGATCAGCGCGTCGCGCTCGCCGGTGGCCTTCTGGCTCGACTTGATGCGGTCGACGTATTTCTTCTGGTCCTTGAACTTCAGGACATCGGTCGGCCCCAGCTCGGCGCCGATCTCGGTGCCGGTGCCGGGATCGAGGAACGATGCCAGGCGGATGCGGGCGCGGATCGGCATGTGGAAATCGCATTTCGGACAGACTTCGAGGTTGTCCTCCAGCTCCTGCCGGTACAGCACTGCGCCGCAGCTGTCGCACTTTTCCCAGAGCCCTTCGGGCACGCTGCGTTTACGGGAGGCGCCGCTTTCCGTGCGGATTCGGGCGGGCATCAGTTTTTTGAGCCAGGACATGCGTTCGATCATCTTCTTCTGGTGGGGGCCGCCTCCTTCCTGGAGGTCCTAGCGCGCCAGTCTAGCAAGACTCCATCGCCGTCTCCGTACGCCCCCGCACGTACCTGACAGGCGGCGGAACAGCCCTCCGCGGGCGCGGTCAGCCGGCGTCGAGCGCGGCCCGCAGCGGCGCGAGGAACGCCCGGGCGCGCGCGGCGGCGTCCGCCGGATCGGTCGACTCGGCCAGGGCCGCGACCAGCGCGCTGCCGACCACCACCCCTTCGGCCGAACGGGCCATCGCGGCGGCGCTGGCGGCATCCTTGATGCCGAACCCGGCCACCACCGGCACGCCGGCACGGGCGCGGATCGTGTCGAGATGGCCGCTGGCATCGCCGGTATCGAGGCGATCGGCGCCGGTCACCCCGGCATAGCTGACGTAATAGAGATAGCCCTCGGCATCAGCGCAGAGCCGGTCGAGACGCGCGTCGGGCGTGGTCGGCGACGCCAACAGGATCAGCGACAGGTCGTGCGCGCGCATCGAGATGCGCAGGTCGTCGGCCTCTTCAGGCGGCAGATCCACCACCAGCAGCCCGTCGACGCCGGCTGCAGCGGCTTCCTCTGCGAAACGCGCGTAGCCGCGGATCTCGACCGGATTGAGGTAACCCATCAGCACCACCGGCGTGTGCGCGTCGACGGTCCGGAATTCGCGCACCGCTTCGAACACGAAGGTCAGCCCGGCGCCGCGCGCCAATGCGCGCTCGGAGCTGCGCTGGATGGTGGGGCCGTCGGCCATCGGGTCCGAGAACGGCACGCCGAGTTCGATCACGTCGGCGCCGGCCTCGACCAGCGCGTGCATCACCGGCACCGTGGCTTCGCGCGAGGGATCGCCCGCGGTCATGAACGGCACCAGCGCCTTGCGGCCGGAGGAAAGGAGATGGGCGAAGCGGGTGTCGATGCGGTTCATGGGGTCTGCGCTTTTTGTCCCCTCTCCCACTGGGAGAGGGTTAGGGTGAGGGTTCGGCGTAGCGGCGAGGGCTGGGATGCGACGGCAAAAACGTGGGCTGACGATCTATTCCGCAAGTAGAAGCGGCATCATTTCGCCGCACCCTCATCCGGCGCTTCGCGCCACCTTCTCCCGGAGGGAGAAGGAACAGCAGAATCAAAAGATGATGCCTTCACGCGCCGCGACGGTATGCACATCCTTGTCGCCGCGGCCTGATAGGTTGCACAGCACCAGCCCATCCTTCGGCAGCTCGCGGGCGAGCTTCATCGCCTGGGCGATGGCGTGGGCAGACTCGAGCGCCGGGAGGATGCCCTCGGTGCGCGCAAGCAGATGGAAGGCTTCCATCGCTTCGTCGTCGGTGATGCCGAGATAATCGGCGCGGCCGCGATCCTTGAGGAACGCATGCTCGGGGCCGACGCCCGGGTAATCGAGGCCGGCGGAGATCGAATGGGTCTCGATGATCTGGCCGTCGTCGTCGCACAGCACATAGGTGCGGTTGCCGTGGAGCACGCCCGGGCGGCCGGCCGCCAGCGAGGCCGCATGCAGACCGCTGGCGATGCCCTCGCCCGCCGCTTCGGCGCCGACCAGGCGCACGCCGGCATCGTTGAGGAAGGCGTGGAAGATGCCGATGGCGTTGCTGCCGCCGCCGACGCAGGCGGTGACCACATCCGGCAGGCGGCCGTAGTCGGTCAGCATCTGCGCGCGCGCTTCGCGGCCCACCACCGAATTGAAGTCGCGGACCATGCGCGGATACGGGTCGGGGCCGGCGACGGTGCCGATGATGTAGAAGGTGTTGTGCACGTTGGTCACCCAGTCGCGCATCGCTTCGTTCAAGGCGTCCTTGAGCGTGGCCGAGCCGCTGGTGACCGGCACCACGGTCGCGCCGAGCAGTTTCATCCGGTAGACGTTGATCTTCTGGCGCTCGATGTCGGTCGCGCCCATGTAGACGACGCATTCCAGCCCCAACCGCGCGGCGACCGTGGCGCTGGCCACGCCGTGTTGGCCGGCGCCGGTCTCGGCGATGATCCGCGGCTTGCCCATGCGGCTGGCGAGCAGCGCCTGGCCGATGGTGTTGTTGATCTTGTGCGCGCCGGTGTGATTGAGGTCTTCGCGCTTCAGCAGGATGCGCGCGCCGCCGATTTTCGCGCTGAGCCGTTCGGCGTGATAGATCGGACTGGGACGGCCGACGTAATGCTTCAGGTCACGATCGAATTCGGCGATGAACGCCGGATCGACCCGCGCCGTGTCGTAGGCGGCGGCGAGTTCCTGCAGCGGGCCGATCAGGGTTTCGGCGACGAAACGACCGCCGAAGCGGTCGAAGTGGCCCTCGGCATCGGGAAAGGCGTTGAAGTCGGTCTGGGTGTCGAGCATGGCGGCGTGGTCGAGCGGAGGCGATGCTTCAGTTTATCGCAGACCGGCGGCGAACAAGCGTTATAAAATCAATCGAACCCGTTACTAAAACTCACACATCATGCCCCAGAATCTGCCGCCGCTGAACGCTCTGCGCGCCTTCGAGACCGTGGCCCGACTGGAAAGCGTCAGCCGCGCCGCGACCGAGCTGCACGTCACCCACGGCGCGGTCAGCCGGCAAGTGCGGACGCTGGAAGACGCCTTGGGCGCCGCGCTGTTCGTCCGCCAGGGCCGCGGGGTGGCGTTGACGCCGCTCGGCCACCGCCTGCACGGCGCGGCTGCGGCGGCCTTCGACCCGCTGCGCGCGGCCTGGGCCGAACTGCGCCGCGGGCCGCAGCAGGCACCGCTTGTGCTGGGCTGTCCGGGCAGCGTGCTGGCGCGCTGGGTCATCCCGCGGCTGGACCGGCTGGCGCGCGAGCGGCCGGAGCTGCAACTGCATCTATCGGCCAGCGACACCGCGCCCGACGCGCAGATGAGCGGTCTGGACGCCGCCCTGCTGATCGCATCGCCGCCGTGGCCGCAGGACTGGCAGGTGCATGTCCTCGCCCCGGAACGGATCGGCCCGGTCGTCGGCCCGCGCTGGCCGGGCGCCGAGTCCCTGCACGATGCGCCGCCGCAGGCGCTCGCGGCGCATGCACTGCTGCACACCGCCTCGCGTCCTCAGGCGTGGCGCGACTGGGCCGCGCGCGCGGGCGTTGATGCCGATGACCTGCGCATGGGCACCGGTTTCGATCATCTGTATTACCTGCTGGAAGCCGCGGTCGCGGGCCTGGGCATCGCCATCGCGCCGGAACCGCTGGTCGCGGACGACATCGCGACCGGACGACTGCTGGCGCCGTGGGGCTTCGTCGAAACCGACGCGCAATGGGTGCTGTGCGCGCCGAAACGCGCGGCCAATCCACGGATCGAGGCACTCGCCGATTGGCTGGGGAATTCGCTGCGGAATCCGATGCCGTGAGCACCCGTCCAAATCCCGACGCCTTCGTAGAGCGGCATTCAGGCCGCTGCTTTTCTTGTTAGAAGCATTTCCAAAACTGCCGATTCGTTGTCGTCACCCGCGGGCGCGGCTTCGATATTGTCGCGCTTCTAGTTCGTCCTGGGCCGGCCTGAAGGCCGCTCTACGGTTCCGAGGATTTGGCCATGCGCGGTGCGCTCCGCCCTACCTGGCAACGTGATCGGCGCGCCTCGCTTCCGCGACGAACCGCCGCATGCGCGCCACGTCCTTGATCCCGGGCGCAGACTCGATCCCGCTTGCTTCAATGCCACTCGACACATCCACGCCCCAGCAGCCGGTGGCGCGGATCGCGTCGAAGACGTTGTCCGGATGCAGGCCGCCGGCGAGCAGATAAGGCTTCGCGAAATCGCTGGGAATCCGCGACCAGTCGAAGGTGTGGCCGCTGCCGCCGGCTTGGCCGCTGGCGTTGCTGTCGAACAGGAAGCCGGCCGCGCGCGGATAGCGGCGCAGCAGGGCGGCGCCCTCGACGGCAGCGTCCCCGCCCATCGCGATGGCCTTGAGATACGGCATGCCGAAACCGGCGCAGAACGCGTCGTCCTCATCGCCGTGGAACTGCAGGATCGTCGGGCGCACGGCGGCGATGACGTCGCGCACCTCGTCGGCGGGATTGCCCATGAACAACGCGACCGCATCGACGAACGGCTGCAGGCCGTCGCGCAGGCCCGCCGCCGTCGCGGACGACACCAGACGCTTGCTGCGCGCGGCGAACACGAAACCCACGGCATCGACGCCCAGCGCGCAGGCCTCGGCCACGTCTTCGGCGCGGGTCAGGCCGCAGAATTTGATGCGGGTGCGACGAAGCTCAGACATCGAGCATGCTCTGATCCAGCAGGACCTCTTCGGGCAACGGCCAGCTGCGCGGATAACGCGGGCCGACGAACACCAGTCCCTGTGCGAACGCCGTCGGGCCCGCGAGGCTGCGATCGCGCGCCGCCAGCAATTCGGCCATCCATGTTTCGGGACGTTCGCCGGCACCGATCATCAACAGCGAACCCACGATATTGCGGACCATGTGATGCAGGAACGCATTGGCCTGCACGGACACCGTGACGATGTCGCCATCCCGTACGACCTCGATGAACTGCAGGTCGCGGCGCGGATGCGCGGCCTGGCAGTGCACCGTACGGAACGAGGTGAAATCCTGTTCGCCGAGCAGACTTTGCGCTGCGCGGTGCATCGCGTCGGCGTCCAGCTTGCGGCGCTCCCAGGCGAGGTATTGCCTGCCCAGCGCGGGTCGTACCTGATGATTGAGCAGGCGATAGCGATAACGCCGCGCACGCGCCGAAAACCGGGCATTGAAGTCGTCGCTCACCGGTACACACCAGCGCACGCGCATCGCGGGCGGCAGGCGGGTGGTGGTGCCCAGCACCCACGCGCGCGGGTCGCGCTGCGCGTCGCTGTCGAAGTTCACCACCTGGCATTCGGCATGGACGCCGGCATCGGTGCGCCCGGCGCAGGTCACTGCGACGGGATGGCTGGCAACACCGGACAGCGCGTCTTCGAGGGTGACCTGCAGCGTGCGGGGCCCACCCTGCTGGCCGTAGGGCGTGAGCCGCTGCCAACCTTTGTAATTGCTGCCGTCGTATTCGACGCCAAGGACATATCGCATCGACGGATCCGGACGGGCCTCAGCCCAGTTCCTGCCGCATGCGCGCGGCTTCGCTGCGGACAGTTTCGGTATCGCCGCGCGCGGCGATTTCGTCCAACAGGGTGCGCGCGGTATCGCGGTCGCCCATGTCGAGATAGGCCTTGGCCAGATCCAGACGCACCTGTCCGGGCTGCGAGGGATTGACCGGACCGCCGCCGTCGACGCCGCCGGCATGCCAGGTCGGCACGCCGCGCGTCGGCGCCACGGGCTTGGGCGCTTCGGGCTCGGGCGGTTTCGCCAGACGGTTCCATGCCGGCTCGGCCGGCAGCGGTACGGCAGTCCCCGGCGCCGGAGTCGCTTCGGCGAGGGCTTCGTCCGTATCTGCAGCTTTGTCCGGGGCGATGTCCGCGCTTTTCGACTTCGGCACAGCGGCGGCGAGGCGTTCGAAATCGCGTTTCGGCGCGACCTCGACCGGACGGCGGCGACGCAGCCACCAGCCCACCAGCAAGCCGATCACCAGCAGCCCCGCACCCACGCCAAGCCACGGCCCCATTCCGGAAGACGCCGGCGCAGGCTCGGCAGCGGCGGCGGCCTGGGTATTGCCCAGGCGCTGCTGCGCGGCCGCCAGCTCGCTGTCCTTCAGCGCGATCAGCTCGTTCTGCTTCTGCTGCAGTTGTTCGAGTTCGGCGACGCGCGCCTTCAACTCCTCCACCTCGGCAGCGCGCGCGGCCAGGGTTTCGTTGGTTTGCTGCAGTTCCTGTTGTCGCAACATGTCGCCCTCACCGCCGGCACTGACGCCGGATCGCGTCCCCGCCCGTTTCGCGTCGTTCGCGGAGGGCGGCACAATTTCGAGTCGCGCCTGCGCGCTGGCGCGGCCCGCGGCGGGACGCTGCGCGGGCCCGGCAGCTGCGGCTGCGGCTGCGGCAGGTTCGCCGGCCGGCGTGCCCACCACTGCGGGCGGCTGCGGCAGCGCACGGCCACTGCCGCGCCACTGCGCGGCCTGTTCGCGCACCACCACGGCGGCTTCGTCCGGGGTGTACTGGGCGATGCCGGCGTTGTCGGGAATACGCAGCACCGCGCCGGCCTTGAGCCGATTGGCATTGCCGTCGATGAAGGCGTCGGGATTGGCGCGCAGCAGCGCCAGGATGGTCTGGTCGAGGCTGAAGCCGCGATCGAGATCGGCGGCGATCCCGCCGAGGGTTTCGCCCCGGCGCACGGTGCGGGTCTCGTCGCCGGAGATGACTTCGATCGGCGCGGCGGTCGCGGAGACTTCTTCAGGCGGCAACGGAATGGCGACCGGTTCCGGCGCGGTCAGCGGCTCGGGTACGGCCGCGGTCTGCTCATCGCGCGGCGGCAGCGGAATGGCGGTGGGCTCGGTCGCGGTCAGCGGATCGGCCGGCGGCGGATCCGGCAGCCGCACCACGGTATTGCCGGGATCGACGGTGGCTTCCTGGATCGGCGGCTGTACCGGCGCGGCAGCGGTCTGCGGGGTATCCAGCAGCGCGGAGTATTCGCGGACCAGGCGGCCCTGCCCCCAGTCCACTTCCAGCAGGAAGGTCAGCAGCGGCTGCTGCACCGGCGCGGCGCTGGTCACGCGGATCACCGGGCGGCCGCGGGCGTCCAGCGCGACCGAGAACTGCAGGTCGGAGACGATGCCCTGCGGCGGCGACAGGCCGATGCGGGCGAAGGTTTCGGGCGAGGCCAGACGGGCCTGCAGCGCTTCCAGTTCGGCCGAATCGTTGGAGATGACCGGGATTTCGGCCAGCAGCGGCTGGTCGCGCTGCGACAGGACCTTGATCTGGCCCAGGCCGAGCGCCCACGCCGACAGCGGCGACACCAGGGCCGCCACTGCCAGTAGAACGCTAACTGTGATCCGCAAGTGTTTGATCACGCTTGTCCCCAGGAACGACCCCGAGACTCTAGCCGCCTGCTCCGGGGTTCGCAACGGTTGTCCTTGTCCCGGGTCATCAGGCCTCGGCCGCGACCAGCTCGGCGATCTGCACCGCATTGAGCGCCGCACCCTTGCGGATGTTGTCGGAAACGATCCACAGATTGAACGCTTTGGGATGCGAGAAGTCCTCGCGGATGCGGCCGACATAGACCGCGTCGCGGCCCGAGGCATGGGTGACCGGGGTCGGATAACCACCCGGCCCGCGCTCGTCGACGACTTCCACGCCCGGCGCGGTCGACAGCAGCGCGCGGACCTCCTCGGCGGTGATCTTCTCGCGGGTCTCGACGTTCACGGCTTCGGAATGGCCGTAGAACACCGGCACCCGCACCGCGGTCGGATTCACCTGGATGTCGTCGTCGCCGAGGATCTTGCGGGTTTCCCAGACCAGCTTCATTTCTTCTTTGGTGTAGCCGTTGTCCTGGAAATCGTCGATGTGCGGGATCAGGTTGAAAGCGATCTGCACCGGGAAACGCTTCGGGTCCGGGTCCTTGAAGCTCAGCAGCGCGGCGGTCTGGCGGCCCAGTTCTTCCATCGCCGAGCGCCCGCCGCCGGACACCGACTGGTAGGTCGCGACGTTGATGCGCACGATCCCCACCTTGCGGTGGATCGGCCCCAGAGCCACCACCATCTGCATGGTCGAGCAGTTCGGGTTGGCGATGATCCCGCGCGGGCGCTGCTTCACCGCTTCCGGGTTCACTTCGCTCACCACCAGCGGCACGTCGTCGTCATAGCGGAAGGCCGAGGAGTTGTCGATCACCACCGCGCCGGCAGCGGCGAATTTCGGCCCGTATTCCTTGGAAATGGAGCCGCCGGCCGAAAACAGCGCGATATCGACGCCGGTCGGATCGAAGGTGGCCAGATCGCGCACGATGATCTCTTCGTCGCCGAATTTCACCACGCCGCCGGCCGAGCGTTCGCTGGCCAGTGCATGGATCTGCCCGACCGGAAACTTGCGCTCGGCGAGGATCGACAGCATCACTTCGCCCACGGCGCCCGTCGCGCCGACCACTGCCACATTGAACTGCTTGCTCATGTTGATTTCACCTGTTCGTTCTCGTAGGAGCGGCGGAAGCCGCGACCGCGACTTCTGGTGCGCCATGTCGCGCCTCCCGGCGCTCCCACATGGGAATGTGTTGTGTGTGCGTTGCCTGTCTCGCTGCGGCGCGTCGCTGCCCGTGGGGGCGTAACCGGCGACGTGCCGCTATCGTTTCGGACCGGTTTCGACGGTGCCCGGAATCCGCGGCGAAATCTCGCCCACATCGCCGCACTGCGCGCGGTGACGCAGCGCCTGATCCATCAGCACCAGCGCCATCATCGCTTCGCAGATGGGCGTGGCGCGGATGCCGACGCAGGGGTCGTGGCGGCCGATGGTGACCACTTCGACTTCCTCGCCCAGCACGTTCATGCCGCGCCCCGGCAGGCGCAGGCTCGAGGTGGGCTTGAACGCCACCGAGCACACCACCTGCTGACCGCTGCTGATGCCGCCGAGGATGCCGCCGGCATGATTCGACAGGAAACCCTCGCGGGTCATCTCGTCGCGATGAAAGCTGCCCTTCTGCGCGACCGCTGCGAAACCGTCGCCGATCTCCACGCCTTTCACGGCGTTGATCGACATCATCGCCGCGGCGAGGTCGCCGTCGAGCTTGCCGTAGACCGGTTCACCCCAGCCCGGCGGCACACCGTCGGCGACCACGGTGACGCGCGCGCCGACCGAATCGCCGGACTTGCGCAGCGCGTCCATATAGCTTTCGAGCGCCGGCACCTGTCCGGCGACCGGCCAGAAGAACGGATTGTCTTCGACCACGCTCCAGTCGAACGCATCGAGCGCGTAGTCCGGCAGCACCTCGCCGAGCTGCGACAGATGCCCGCGCACGGTCACGCCGTAGCGTTCGGCCAGCCACTTCTTGGCGATGACGGCGGCCGCGACGCGCATCGTGGTCTCGCGCGCGCTGCTGCGCCCGCCGCCGCGCGGGTCGCGTTGGCCGTATTTCTGCCAGTAGGTGTAATCGGCGTGCGCCGGACGGAACTGCGCGGCGATGTTGCCGTAGTCCTTGCTGCGCGCGTCGGTATTGCGCACCAGCAGCGCGATGGGCGTGCCGGTGGTACGGCCTTCGTAGACGCCGCTGAGGATCTCGACCGCATCGGTTTCGTGCCGCTGCGACGTGTGGCGGCTGCGCCCGGTGGCGCGGCGCTGCAGATCCTGCGCGAATTCGTCTTCCGAAATCGCCAGCCCCGGCGGGCAGCCGTCGATCACGCAGCCGATCGCCGGCCCATGCGATTCGCCGAACGTGGTGACGCGGAGCAGGTGGCCGAAACTGTTGCTCACGCGCCGGACCTCAAAACAACCCGGCCGAAGCGGCGACGGGCGCTGACTCGGCACGCAGCGCAGCATCGCGGGCATCGGCGAGCTGGCGGATGCGCGGGTGGTAGGTCACCAGATCGCGGCATTCGGCGACGAACACGCCCATCTGCCCGACCTTGAACTCGACCCACGCCAGCGGCAGCTCCGGCAGCAGGCGGCTGAGCGCGCGTTCGGACTCGCCGACTTCGCAGATCAGCACGCCGTCCTCGGTGAGGTGCAGCGGCGCGTCGCGGAGGATGCGCAGCGCCAGATCCAGGCCGTCGTCGCCCGCGCGCAGACCGAGCTCCGGCTCGAAGGAGTATTCCTTCGGCAGCGCGTCGGTCTCGTCGTTGGTGACGTAGGGCGGATTGGTGACGATCAGGTCGTAGTGCTCGCCCTGCAGGCCGGCGAACAGGTCCGACTTCACGAAGCGGACATTCTCGGCGTGCAGGCGCGTCTTGTTCTCGGCGGCGAGGGCCAGGGCGTCGTCGCTGATATCGACGCCATCGACGTGCCATTCGGGGTTGTGATGGCCCATGGCGATGGCGATGCAGCCCGAACCGGTACATAGATCCAGCGCACGGCGGACTTCGCGGCCGCCCAGCCAGGGTTCGAAGCCCGACTCGATGAGTTCGGCGATCGGCGACCGCGGCACCAGCGCGCGGGCGTCGGTCTTGAAGCTGAGACCGGCGAACCAGGCCTCGCCGGTGAGGTAAGCGGCGGGGATGCGCTCCTCGATCCGGCGCAGGAACAGCTTGAGGATGTCTTCCTTTTCGGCCAGCGTGACCCGCGACTGGCCGTAGACCGGCGGCAGATCGTGCGGCAGGTGCAGCGCATGCAGGGTGAGCTGGGTCGCCTCGTCGAGGGCATTGTCGTAGCTGTGGCCGAAGGTGAGACCGGCCGCGTTGAAACGGCTGGCGCCGTAGCGGATCAGGTCGATGATCGTCTGCAGTTCGTCGGTCATGTCGGCACGGCGGGCGCCCGGGGCGCGGAGTGACCGCGAAGTATAGCGGTCGCGCGGTTATCATGACCGAACCCGACGCCATGTCCTGAGAAGCCTCCGCGATGTTCAACCGCACCACCCTGCTGATCCTGCTCGTCGCCCTGGCCACCGGCGCCGGCCTGTGGGCTGCCGAGTACGCATTCGATCGCAGCGAACCCGTCGGCCCCGAGCTGAAGGCCATGCGCCGGCTGTCGACGCCCAGGGAACTGCCGCCCTTCACCCTGCAGCAGTCGGACCGCACCCAACTGGTGCCGGGCGAGTTGCGCGGGCACTGGACGGTGGTGTTCATCGGCTTCACTTACTGCCCTGACGTGTGCCCGACCACGCTGGCCGAACTGGCGCAGGCGCAGAAGCAGTGGGCCGTGCTGCCCGAAAGCACGCGGCCGCGGGTGCTGTTCGTTTCGGTGGACCCGGAGCGCGACACCATCGAAAAACTCGGCGAGTACGCGCATGCGTTCCACAAGGACACGCTCGCCGCCACCGCCGATATTCCGTCGCTGGAAACGTTCGCGAAATCGCTGTCGCTGGTCTTCGCCAAGGTGCCGCCAGCCGAGGGCGCGCCGGCGAATCAGTACGCCGTCGATCATTCCGCCGCCCTCGTCGTGCTGGACCCGCAGGGGCGGATGGCGGGCGTGATCCAGCCGCCCTTCGTACCCAAGGCCATCGCCGAGGACCTGATCGCGCTGACGAAGGCCGCAAAATAGTGAGCCTGATCACCACCCTCACCTACGCCCTGCCGCACCGGCTGATGTCGTCGACCGCGCGCAAGCTGGCCTACTCGCGCAGCCCGGCGATCAAGCAGTGGCTGATCGACACCGTGACCCGCAAGTTCAAGGTCGATCTGGGCGAAGCCGCCGAGTCCGACCCGAACGCCTACCCGACCTTCAACGCCTTCTTCACCCGGGCGCTGAAACCCGGCGCACGCATTGCCGATGCCGATCCGCGCGCGCTGCTGATGCCGGCCGACGGCCATATCAGCCAGTGCGGCGATATCGTGAACGGCCGTATCTTCCAGGCGAAAGGACAGTCGTTTACCGCCGTGGAGCTGCTGGGCGATGAAGCCGCCGCCGCGCCGTTCGCCGATGGCCTGTTCGCGACCGTCTACCTGTCGCCGCGTGACTACCATCGCGTACACATGCCGTGGGCGGGCACGCTGCGCGAAACCGTGCATGTGCCGGGCCGGCTGTTCAGCGTCGGCACCGATGCGGTGAAGTCGGTGCCGCGGCTGTTCGCGCGCAACGAACGCCTGGTCTGTCATTTCGATACCGACTTCGGGCCGATGTGCCAGGTGATGGTGGGCGCGCTGCTGGTGTCCGGCGTGGAAACGGTGTGGAGCGGCGTCGAGATCCCCGCCTACGGCGACCGCATCACCCGCAAGGACTATCGCGGGCAGAACATCACGCTGGATCGCTTCGCCGAAATGGCGCGCTTCAACTACGGTTCCACCGTCATCGTGCTGTTGCCGAAAGGCGTGGCCACGTTGTCCGCTGCGCTGGCATCGGAAACGCCGGTGCGGTTGGGACAGCGCCTCGCGCAGATGCGTTGACGCGAGCGTGACCCGTGTCGCATCTCCGCGACACGATACGTCGGCGCATGTGCGCTGACAGCGAAGCAACCCATCAAACCTGTCAGTTCTGCCAGCCCGTATCGCATTGATATTGGCGCACACCATCCCGTACCGTGACTCGAGCGCAGGTACACGCACCGGCGCGCAGCCACGCCGCGCACGGTCGCGCGGCCCGAACACGACAGGGAGCACCGTATGCGTCGCAAGGGCACCATCGCCGTCATCGATCTCGACCAATGCGCGATCGCGATCGCCACCGCCAAGGACGAATACACCGTCGTCGAAATCGACCCCGACTGGCGGATCGATATCGGCGACACCATCGAGTGGGAGAACGGCGAGGACCTCGGCTTCGAGACGTACGAGAACATGACCAAGGCCACCAACGGCGACGTGTTCGTGCAGAACCACTACGTCAACGAGAAGACGATGCGCCTGCAGTTCCCGGGCTGAACGTCCTGCGCCGCACGCGCGGCGATATCCCGGACTGGATCCGGGACCAGGGATACACTCCAGCGTCGCCCACCCGACGCTGGAGCCGCGCATGCGCCGCATCGTGAAACCGCTGTCCCTGCTGTTCGTCCTCGCATTCCTGGCCTGGGTGTACTTGGCGCCGCAGCTCACCGTGCGCTCGATGCTGAAGGCCGCGGAACGCGGCGACGCCGAGGCGCTGGCCGCTCACGTCGATTTTCCCGCGCTGCGTCAGGACCTGAAGACGCAGTTTTCCATCGCGGCGGCCGAACGCATCGGCGGCGACGGCAGCGGCGGCTGGCGCGACTTCGGCGCAGCACTCGCGACCTCCGCCGCGGGGCCCGCGATCGACGCGATGGTGTCGGAACAGGGACTGATGCTGATGTTCACCGGCCGCGGCCTCGCCCGCGACGGTCTCGCGGCGGTGCCGCCGGACGATGCGACCGGCCGGCAAGGCAGCGGCGCGATCGATATGCAGCAGTGGAAGACCTCGACAGGCTACGAAGATCTTTCCACCTTCGTCGTGACCCTGCAGCCGCAGGGCGACGCAGCCCCCGCGAAACTGGTCTTCAAGCGCCACCAGCTGCTGTGGTGGAAACTGTCGGGGATCGAGATCCGATAGCGATCCGACCGTAACCGCTACGACCGTTCGCGTCGCATCGGCACTACCCTCCGCACCCCTCCAACCGGATCTGCTGCCCCGGCTTCACCGTGTAGCGCGGCGCCTTGAGGCCGTTGGCTTTCGCCAGTTCGCC
Source organism: Chitinophaga pinensis (assembly GCA_943371935.1). GTDB lineage: Bacteria > Pseudomonadota > Gammaproteobacteria > Xanthomonadales > Xanthomonadaceae > Lysobacter_I. The sequence goes on from CALRWS020000006.1 coordinate 116,443, forward strand.
GATCCTGCAGTCGTACTTGCGCGAGATCGACATCAACGTATCGCCACGGGCGACCTTGTGCTGGCGCGCCGGCTTGGGTTTGGGCTTGTCCTGCGGCTTGACCGCAGCCGGAGGAGCGACGTTTTCGGCAGGCACTGCAGTGCCGTCTTCGCCGGTTGCGGTGCCGACCACGGTCTCGATCGCGCCGACGCGGACGATCGCGGACGTCGGGTCGCTGGTCACCAGTTGCCTCGCCAGCTCGGCGCGTTGCCCCTGGAGGCAATGACGGTTGTAGAGGCTGACGATCCTGGCCGTGCCGACCATGGTGGTGCCGCTGGGGATCCAGTCATCGGCCTCGTAGCGCGGGTTGAGATTGCGCAACGCGCGCATGAAACCGTCGCGGGTGCCGCCGTTGCCGAGGCAGATGGTGAGTTCATAGATCGATGCGGGACGCGCCAGACGGAAGGTCGACGGCTTGGCATCGATTTTCGGGAAGCTCAGGCCGTATTCCTTCGGATGCAGATACAGCCAGGCCGCGGCGATGACCATCGGCACGTAGTCCTTGGTCTCGGCCGGGAACTGCTCGTAGACCGACGCGTCCCAGAAGCTGCGGCCGCCGGTGGCGCGGTACACGCGCAGCGCGCGGCCTTCGCCGCCGTTGTAGGCGGCGAGCCAGAACTCGATGTTGTTGCCGAATTCGGCGTTGCGCTCGCTGAGGTACGCGGCGGCGGCGCCGGCGGACATGCGCGGGTCGTAGCGGGTATCGAAACCGGTACCGTCCGGCCCCAGGCCGAACCGGCGACCGGTCGCCGGCATGAACTGCAGCGGCCCGACCGCGCCTGCGCGCGAACCCACATGGACGCGGCCGGTGGATTCCTTGGCCATGATCCCGAACAGCAGCGCCTCGGGCAGGCCGCTGCGCTGGAAGGCCGGCGACATCTGGTCGCGCATGTACTGATAGTTCTCGTGGGTCTGGATCAGCGACACGCGCATGTCGGTGAGCCAGCGGCGGATACCGGCCTGCACCGCCGGATTCATCCGCACCATGTTGACGAAGCGCTGGCCGTCGGCGCTGAGCAGCGCTGCGGCCTCGGCGGACACCGGCACGTCGGCGGTGGCGATCTCGGTGTCGATCAGGCCCTGCATGTCTTCGCCGGTGGCCGGGTCGCCGGCAGCGCGCCCGTCGACATCGGTCTTGAGCAGGCGCTTGTAGGTGGCGAGCAGGTCCGAGATCGGGCAACCCTTGAGCTTGAGGCAGGCGGCGATCGCGTCCTCCATGTCCTCCAGCGCGGCGTTGCTTTCGAGCGTGCCGGCGGGATCGCTGTTGCCGACCTTCACCAGCGCGTCGCGATAGCGGCCTTCGGCGGCGGCCATCCGCATCTTCACCGCATCCAGATCGCGGGTCTTGCGCGACTGCGCCTGGAGATCGTGGGAAGGCAGGGCCGCCAGCGCCAGCAACACGAACAACGACAGCGAACACAGGCGGGCAAGCGGGCGGGCGACAGCGACGAATGGGGACATGAACAGCACGGGCAACGGCGGGGGGAAGCAGGGTAGCCCCCGGTGCTGGCCCGGGCAACCCGCGGAAGTCATCGCCAGCGGCGCAGTTCAGAGCCGTCGCAGCCAACCACGCCAGGGGCGAATCCCGAATAGAATCCGGGGCTGACTTTCGCGAACCAGCTTCGCACCCCACTTCGAGGACGCTTCATGGATCCCATCCTGGTCGGCAAGGCCGTCACTACCGACACCAGCGGCAACGTGTATCTGCTGCCGAAGTTCGGCAACCGCCACGGGCTGATCGCGGGCGCGACCGGCACCGGCAAGACCGTGACCCTGATGACATTGGCGGAAGGTTTTTCGCGGATCGGCGTGCCGGTGTTCCTGGCCGACGTGAAGGGCGACGTGGCCGGGCTGGCCGCCGCCGGCAGCATGAACGAAAGGATCCAGCAGCGGCTCGCGCTGATGGGCAACCCGGACTACCGCAACGAAGCCAACCCGGTGGTGTTCTGGGACATCTACGGCAAGCTCGGGCATCCGGTGCGGACCACGGTCAGCGAGATGGGCCCGACCCTGCTCGGCCGCATCCTCGAACTCAACGACACCCAGGCCGGCGTGCTCGACATCGTCTTCAAGCTGGCCGACGACCGCGGCCTGCTGCTGCTGGATCTGGAAGACCTGCGCGCCCTGCTCGGCCTGGTCGCCGAGGAGCGCAAGGACATATCGACCAGCTACGGCCTGGTCAGCGCCCAGTCGATCGGCGCGATCCAGCGCGCGCTGCTGCGGCTGGAGCAGGAGGGCGCCGACATGTTCTTCGGCGAGCCGGCGCTCGAACTGAACGATCTGATGCGGACCCATACCGATGGCCGCGGCGTGATCAACATCCTCTCCGCCGACCAGTTGATCCTCAAGCCGAAGCTGTATTCCAGCTTCCTGCTGTGGCTGTTGTCGGAGCTGTTCGAAAGCCTGCCGGAAGTCGGCGACCTGGAAAAACCCAAGCTCGTGTTCGTGTTCGACGAAGCGCATCTGCTGTTTGACGACGCCCCGCCCGCACTGCAGCAGCGCATCGAGCAGGTCGTACGCATCATCCGTTCCAAGGGCGTCGGCGTGTATTTCTGCTCGCAGTTCCCCGACGACGTGCCGGACGACATCCTCGGCCAGCTCGGCAACCGGTTCCAGCACGCGCTGCGCGCGTTCACGCCGCGCGACCAGAAAGCGGTGAAGACCGCAGCGCAGACCTTCGTCGCCAATCCGGCGCTGGACGTGGCCAAGGCCATCGGCGAACTCGGCACCGGCGAGGCGCTGGTGTCGACGCTGCAGGACAAAGGCATTCCGATGCCGGTCGAACGCACGCTGATCGCGCCGCCGCGCTGCAGGATGGGCGCGATCACCGAAGCCGAACGCGCCCAGGTGCGCGCCGGCAGTCCGGTGGGCACCCGCTACGACACCCGCATCGACCGCGAATCCGCCGCCGAAATGCTGATGAAGAAAGTCGAAACCGCCACCGAACAGGCCAAGGCCCCGCCCGCCCGCACCCGCGCGCAGGACGATGCCGAGGAAGGCGGCTTCGGCCAGTCGGTGAAGGACGCCGTGTTCGGCACCAAACGCCGCCAGGGCATGGTCGAAACCATGGCCAAACAGACCGCGCGCACCGTCGGCAACCAGCTCGGCAAACAGATCCTGCGCGGCCTGCTCGGCAGCATCTTCGGCGGCAAGCGCTGATCGCCCTGGCCGCAACCGCACCTGCCCACCCATTCCCCTGCACCCATTCCCGACCAACCGAGATCCCACCGATGAAATCAAGCAAGTCCGCTGCGCTGCTCTGGCTCGCCCTACCCTTCGCCCTGTTCGCCACCGGCTGCCAGAAGGACGCCGCCGAAGAGGCCGAAGCCGCTTCGGCGACCGACGTCGCAGCCGAAGCGTCTGTCGCCCAGCCCACAGCCGACCCCGCGCCGGCCGAAGCGGTCAAGGCCGCCGAACCGCCCGCGCCGCTGCCCGGCACCGATGCCGCGATCATCGAAGACCACGGCACCCCGACCGCGGCCGCGCCGAGCTTCGACGCCAAGGCCTTCGCGGGCCAGTACGCCGCCGGCGACACCACGCTGGACATCGCCGCCGACGGCACCTTCGCGCTGAAGATCGACGGCAACGCCATCGACGGCAACTGGACCCTGCAGCCGGGCGGCAAGACCGCGACCCTCGACCCCAACAGCAAGGGCGAAACCGACCGCCAGATCGAAATCGTGTCGGACGACAGCGTGAAGATCGTCGGCGGCGCCACCCTGGCGCGTCACAGCGGCGCCCACTGACGCGATGTCCCGTTGGCGGCCGCCGGCCGAGAAAAGCACCGCCCTCATCACCCGTGAGGGCCACGACCGGCTGAAGGCCGAACTGGACGATCTCTGGCGCGTGCGCCGACCGGAAGTGGTCAAGGCCCTCGCCGCTGCGGCGGCCGAGGGCGACCGCTCCGAGAACGCCGAGTACACCTATCGCAAGAAACAGCTCGGCGAGATCGACCGCCGCGTGCGCTATCTGTCGAAACGCCTGGAACATCTACGCGTGGTCGACACCGCGCCCAGCGACCCGGACGCGGTGTTCTTCGGCGCGGTCGTCGAGGTCGAACACACCGTCACCGGAGACACCAGCCGCTACCGCATCGTCGGCCCCGACGAGACCGACGCGAAACTCGGCTGGATCAGCATCGACTCGCCGCTGGCGCGCGCGATGTTGAAGAAACGCGTCGATGATGAGTTCGAGGCGCAGTTGCCGGGAGGTTTACAGAAGTTTTTTATCGTGGCGGTGGAATACTGAAACACCGAAATGCAAAAACCCTATTTGCGAAGGAACCGCACATGATTCCGAATAATCTCTACAAATACCGATCCTTCGACTCGCTCTCGCTAAGGCTCTTGTGCGAGAGCGAGTCGTGGTACGCGAACTTTTCCAGCTTCAACGATCCGCTCGATGGAATGGTCAAACTGATAAATGATATTGATATAAAAAAACTTGAGAGGTTGCACGACTATTTTTATGAAGGCGGCGGGGCGAGGATACGCGACAACTATCGCTGGTCGCAGACAGAGGATGGTGAACGTGAAGAATCTCACGACGACTACGTTGTTAGCATCGTCAATGACATTGGCTCCATGATTTCCGGATCATTTGACACGAAGGGAATACTCACGCTCTCGGAGAGATGGGATAGTCCATTGATGTGGAGCCATTACGCCAGCAGTCATACGGGATTCTGCATTGAATACGACGCTACAGACAATCGTTGCGGATACATCAAAAAAGTTCAGTACGGATCGCAACAGGGAATTAGAGCTTCAGATGTATATTCTTGGAAAATAGACAAAATCGAATCCGCATTGAAAACAGTCGTTGATGCGACCTTCTTTTCAAAGGCCAACGATTGGGGATATGAAAGCGAATGGCGGGATGTTTCACGGAAGCGAGGGATTCATTTCGCCCCATTCAGAATTTCTGGGGTCATCTTTGGCTTGAGGTGTCCAAGCCAAGTAAAAACCGCGATCATGCGCGCATTTGAAGGCACAGGTGGAAAGTCACCGGATTTCTACGAAACCTATTTCAGGCAGACCACTTTTGAAATGGACCGACGAAGAATCGATCCCAACGAAGTCGCTTATGTGAGGCCATCCGTTTCCATGATTTTCGGAAAACAAGAAGACCCCAAACTGCCCTTCGATGTTATGGACTGACGCGCCCACGCTGCACGGATACCTCAAGTATCCTAGCCAGGGTAGAGCGTGTTCTTGCGGTTGTGTGCGTACAATTCGGCCATGACCGCTACACCGCCTGCCACGCCCCATGTTCCCGGCTACACGATCAGCCGGCACCTTGCCCGCGGTGGCATGGCCGAGGTATTCGTGGCCGAGCACATCGCGCTGAAGCGGCCGGTCGCGCTGAAGATCCTGCGCATGGCCGAAGCCGGCGGCGCGGATGCGGTCGAGCGTTTCGAGCAGGAAACCCGCCTGATCGCCGAGCTCAGTCATCCGAATATCGTCGGCATCCATGACGTCGGCCACAGCAGCGACGGTGCGCTGTACTACGCGATGCCGTTCCTGCCCGGCGGCGATCTCACCGCTCGCGCCTCGCCGCGTCCGCTGGCGGAAATCCGCAAGCTGCTGAGTTGTCTGCTCGATGCCCTGGGCTATGCGCACGGCAAAGGTATCGTCCACCGCGACATCAAACCGGCGAATGTGCTGTTCGACGAGCACGGCACGCCGCAGCTGGCGGATTTCGGCGTCGCCATCCGCACCCTGAACAGCGAACGCCTGACGCAGGTCGGCCTGACCGTGGGTTCGACCGGTTACATGAGCCCCGAGCAGGCGCGCGGGATGCCGGTGGATGCGCGCTCGGATCTGTACAGCGTGGGCGTGCTGGCCTACGAGTTGCTGACCGGCAGTCTGCCGTTCCGCGGGGCCGACGCGTTCGAGGTCGCGATCGCCCAGTTGGAGCAGAACGTCCCGCGTTTGCCGAAGGAACGCGCGCACTGGCAGGGCTTCATCGACAAGGCGCTGGCCCGCCAACCGGCGCAGCGTTTCCAGAACGCGGCGGAGATGGCGACGGCGCTCGACCGCATCCCCGATGCGCCGCCGCTGATCGCGGGCCGCAGGCTTGCGCTCGCGGCCGTGATCGGCGGTCTGGCCGTCGGGCTGGCGGCGTTGGCGCTGTGGCCGAACGCGAAAGCGATGAGCGCGGCCGAGATCGGCCAACTGATCGCCGAGGATCAGCTGCTGCCGCCGGCCCGACCGAACGCGCTCGATGGTTTGATCGCGGCGCCGAAGCAGGCCGATTACGACCGTCTTCGCGTGCAACTGGAAGACACGCTGCGGACGCGGGTGCTCGCGGCGATCGGCGCGCGCCGCTGGGACGAGGTCCAGGGCCACTACGCAGGCTGGCAGGACGCCAGCGTGCGCCTGGGCAGCGCGCCGACGACGCGGATTGCGGTCGCGAACGAGCTCGACGGCGCACTCCGCAAGGAATTCGATACGGCGATCGCGGCCTACGACCGAAGCCTGGCCGCGCCGGCCTTGCAGTTGTTCGCACTGATCGACAAGCCGAGCGCCGGACTGACCGGGCGACGCGACCTGCTGCTGCAGATTCCCACGCGCGCCGAAGGGATCGTCGATGCCCACGGACCCAGACTGGGCGTGGTCGAAGCGCCCACCTACACCCGCAAGGGCATGGCGGTCGGCGTGATGCCGGTCAGCGCTGCGCTGTACGCGCGCTATGCCAGCGCTGCGGGAATCAAGCCTGTCGATTGCGCAGCAGACGCCGCAAACGCAGCGGTCGCCCGATGCGTGACCTACAACGATGCGAAGAACTTCGTCCGCTGGTTCAGCGAACAAAGCGGTCAGTCGTATCGTTTGCCCAGCGTCGCCGAATGGCAATCGGCGAGTCGCCGGGGGCTGGTCAACGAAGGACCGGCCATGCGGGTGTGGAGTCGCGATTGCAGGACGGTGCGCACCGTCCAGCGGCCCAATGCCGTGCGCCGCGGATTGGGCAAGGTCCGCGAGGTCTTCGGCGGGCGCGGAGCCGCGGTCCAGGTCTCGCAGAACTGCAAGGGGCAGCTCAGCCTGAGCGCGCTGGGCAGCGATGGCGCCAGCGCCGCGCACGCATCCAGCCTGCGCTCGGCCGAGATCGGAATCGGTCTGGTCCGCGATATCGCCGCGCTCCGTCGACCCGCCGACTAGCGAAGGGCGATTGGCGTACGATCCCGTCACCCGGGTCTTTCGGAGCACCGCGATGCGTCGTCTGCACACTGCCGCCTTTCTGGCCGCCCTTTTCGTCTGCATGTCCCTGTCCGCATCGGCTGCGGAGCCGGATGCGGCGGGCAAACCGCATCTGATCGAACGCTTCAAGGCTCTGGCCGGCGACTGGAGCGGCGCCGGGCTCGACGGCAATTCGATGCCGGACACCACCGTGAGCTATACCGTCACCGCCGGCGGCAACGCGGTGGAAGAACTGCTGTTCCCGGGCACGTCCCACGAGATGCGCACGGTGTACGTGCGCGACGGCGACGATGTGGTGCTGATGCATTTCTGCGCTAGCGGGAACCATCCGAAGATGCGTTCGCGCATGGACGGCGACGGCGACCTGGTGTTCGATTTCGACGGCGCGATCAACTTCGACCCGGCCAAGGCCGCGCACATGCACGACGCGCGCTTCGTCTTCATCGGTCCGGACGAACTGACCAGCCGCTGGCAGTTCTGGGGCGACGGCAAACCGGCGGAACACGTCGCCGAGTTCCACCTCAAGCGGGTGAAGATCGAACCGAACGAGCTGGTGGATCCGCCGCGCTGAAGGCGCGACGGCGGGTTTTCAACAGCGAAGCTGGTCATCCACTGCGTGGGTTCCGCCCTACCCGACCGGGGTGACATGATCCTGCGCGCCATACGTTGCGATACGCGCTGCGCTCGCCCATGCTTTGGGCCATGCCCCGCATCCTCGTCTTCCAGCACGTTGCCGCCGAGCCCTTGGGCACGCTGGACCCGTTGATCCGCCGGCGCGGCCATCGCATCCGTTTCGTCAATTTCGAACGTCATCCCGATGCCGAGCCGAACATCGACCGCTATCGCGGCCTGGTGGTGCTGGGCGGGCCGATGAACGTCGAGGATCAGGCGCAGCGGCCGCATCTGCGTACGGAATTGCGGGTCATCGAGCAGGCGCTGGATCAGGGCAAACCGGTGCTGGGTATCTGCCTCGGCGCGCAGCTGCTGGCGCACGTGCTGGGCGCGCCAGTGCGCAAGCACGACCGGACCGAGATCGGCTGGTATCGGCTCGAACTCACCGGCGCCGGTCTTGCCGATAAGGTGATGTCGCCGCTGGGCGCGACCACACCGGTCTTCCAGTGGCATGCCCGAAGCTACGCGCTGCCGGACGGCGCGGTCCAGTTGGCGCGCACCAGCACCTGCGAACAACAGGCTTTCCGTTATGGCGACATGGCCTACGGCGTGCAGTTCCACCCCGAAGCGAACCAGCCGCTGATCGAACGCTGGCTGGGCAATCCCGACTACGCCGACGAACTGGCCGCTTCCGGCCTGCTCCAGGACGATGCCAGCATCCGCGCGCTGAGCGCGTCGCTGGCGTTGCCGATGCAGAGCCAGGCCGAAGCCATGTTCGAGAATTTCCTCGACCTGATCGGCCGGCCGCAGAGACGCTTCACCTTGCCTTCGCGGGAATGGGTGTAATCGCGGTATCGGCAGATCGAGGATGGCCTCAATGGCCGTCGAGCACTTGTCTCGCAGAATCCGGCGGCAATGCTGCGAGCGCCCTCCGCGCGATATTCTCAGCGTTCGCTTTGCCAACCGCACCCGCCTGCACGCCCAGAAACATGCCCACCACGGTTCCAAGAAACGCTGTCAGCGAACCGATGAGAGTCATGATTTGCGGAATGTCCCAATCTTTACCGCCCGTCAGAACAAACGCTAGACATCCGATCAGCGCCAGTCCGAACAGGATGATCCACATCGCGCTTCCATATTTCAGTTCATCAGAAACATTCGATTCCGACATCGAAATTCTCCTTTTTAATAGGGACGAAACCAACTCTGACATAACGCTTTGAATGCCTCGGCATCATTTCAGAATCAGGGCCATACCACTGAAAAGGATGGTTTTTCTCGCGCCGTTCGACTTCACTCATGGGGCGCGCGACGACGCCAAATGGTTCAGAGCGGACGCAGTCCGACAGCAATTTCGCCTCAGTCGCCGAAACCCAACGTGTCCTCCGGCAGCGGCGCATCGTCCATCCAGATCGGCGCGGTGCCGACTTTTTTCTTCTGCTCCGGCTGGTCGGTGTAACCGGCTTCGCCGACCACGCGGCGCTTCACGACCTGCGCGCCGGTCAGGCGGTTGGTGCTGATCGAAGTCGAGTCGTGCGCGTTGGTGCGGCTGTAGAGCGTCACGTCGTCGCCGATCAGCCGCATCTTCGCCTGCTTCGGATCGAAGCGGAAGCGGTACAGAGACTGGATCGCGGTGGTGCCGCCGTCGAGATCCTCGACGAGCAACACGCCTTTCTTCACGCTGAGCGAGGCAGCGCCGAGTGGCGATCCGCCCATCTTCATCTCGCCGGCCGGATCGAAGCCCATGCTGGTGTCGTCGGCATAGCCGATCATCACTTTCAGCACGCGCACGTCGTCGTTGGCAGCGACGACGGCAAGGTCGCGCAGGCCGTCGCCGGTGAAATCGGCATCCAGACGGATCTCGATCTGTGCGCCATCCGGGATGTAGGGCGCCAGTTGTTCGGCGGTCATCGGCGGGTGCTGGGGGCGATCCGCACAGACGGCGACGTGGGCACTGCCGAGCATCGCGATGGCGACGGCGAACGGCGCGAGCGGGAAGAGTCGTGGGCACGGACGTGGATGTGATCGCATGGTCGTCGGTACGAAAGTGGAGGCCGGATGCCATTGTGCCCAACGCGGCATGCGGCCGGGACGGGACACGCGCCGCCCGTCGGAAAAAGGATCGCCCCCGGGTTACCAAAAGAGCGGCGGCGGATACGCCCGACCGGCACGCACCGGCTGGAAACATTCGGCTTCCGCGAAAAAACGCACGTCCTGGCCGGGATACCAGCCGGGAATGCCCGCCATCGGCAGCGGGCGAAGCTCCAGCGGATCGTTCAACACCGTGCCTTCGGCGATCGCGCGCGCGGTGCGTTCGACGCAGGTATCGTCATCTCCATCGCCCTGCACCACCAGGCATTTGCCGACGAGGAATAATTCCGGCAACAGCGCGTGTTCCAGCAGCGCATGGCCGATCACCGCCGCGACGCGGATGTCGCCATCGCGCCACGCATCGGCATGCCGGTGAAAGAGTGCCGGCCAGTCGTGGCGATCCCATAGTTCAAGCAATCGCGGGTCGCGCACACGGACGATGGCGCCGGCTTCGTCGAACTGGGTCAGCGCGTATTGCGCACGGTTGCGCTGCGACGGCCCCATGGTGGCGATGTGCGCGATCTGCTGCGCATTGAGCGCGCGCTTGATCGCGGGATAGCGGCACCAGATCGCCGCGTTGAACAGGTCATGCCAGTTCCCGGCGCGGGTGGCGATGGCGCCGCGTTCGGCGATCCGCGTTTCGTAGTGCAGACCATCGTCGAGCAAGGCCTGATCCTGCAGCGCGAAACGTTTGTCAACGGCCGGCATCGCTGCGTTCAGATCCTCCGGGGTCGGCCATGCCGGCGCCGTGAACCACGGACGGAACGCCGATACGCCATCGAAGACCGGATGCGCGAAGCAGGCCAGGTCCAGCCCGCTTCGCGATGGCGCGATGAAACGGCGCTTCGCCATGTCCGTCGCCGTTCGCGTATCAGGCTTCCAGCACGGCCTCGCCGTACAGATCGTGTTCGTCGCTGCCCATGATCTCGACATCGACGAACTGCCCCGGGCGCAGGCCGGCTTCGAGGCTGTTCTGGATCTGCACCAGACCGTCGATTTCCGGCGCGTCGGCCATCGAGCGCGCGATGCCCAGGTCGCCATCCACCGAATCCACGAGGCAGCGCTGCACGCTGCCGACCTTGGCCGCGAGCTTGGCTTCGGAAATCTCCGCCTGGCGTTCCATGAAACGCGCGAGGCGCTCCTGTTTCACGTCTTCGGGCACCGGATCGGGCAATGCGTTCGCGGCCGCGCCGTCCACCGGCGAATAGGCGAAGGCGCCGACGCGATCGAGCTGTGCTTCGTCGAGGAAATCCAGCAGTTCCTCGAACTCGGCCTCGGTCTCGCCCGGGAAACCGACGATGAAGGTGCTGCGGATGGTGATGTCCGGCGCGATGCCGCGCCAGCGCTGGATGCGTTCGAGGGTCTTGTCGACCGCACCCGGGCGCTTCATCAGCTTGAGCACGCGCGGGCTGGCGTGCTGGAAGGGAATGTCGAGATACGGCAACAACTTGCCTTCAGCCATCAACGGAATGATGTCGTCCACGTGCGGATACGGGTAGACGTAATGCAGGCGCGTCCACAGCCCGAGCTCGGACAGACCTTCGCACAGCGCTTTCATCCGCGTCTGATAGGCCTTGCCGCGCCAGGTGCGCTCGGCGTATTTCACGTCCACACCATAAGCACTGGTGTCCTGCGAGATCACCAACAGTTCCTTCACGCCGCCCATCGCCAGTTTTTCGGCTTCGCGCAGCACGTCATCGACCGGACGTGACACCAGATCGCCGCGCATCGACGGGATGATGCAGAAACTGCAGCGATGGTTGCAGCCTTCGGAAATCTTCAGATAAGCGTAATGCTTCGGAGTGAGTTTGATGCCGATGTCGTTGTCGTCGATACGCCGCGGCACCAGATCGGTGAACGGGTTGTGCTGCGGCGGCAGCGCCTTGTACACGGCTGCCATCACGCTCTGGTAATCCTGCGGGCCGGTGATCGCCAGCACGTCCGGATGCGCTTCGCGGATCTGCTCCGGGCGCTTGCCCAGGCAGCCGGTGACGATGACCTTGCCGTTCTCGGCCATTGCCTCGCCGATGGCGTCCAGCGACTCGGTCACCGCGGAATCGATGAAACCGCAGGTGTTCACCACCACCACGTCGGCATCGTCGTAGGTCTGGACGATGTCGTAGCCCTCGACCCGGAGCTGGGTGAGGATGCGTTCGGAGTCCACCAGCGCCTTGGGGCAGCCGAGACTGACGAAACCGACCTTGCGGCCGTTGGAAGGGGTGTCGAGCAGGGACATGGATGCAATCCGGCAAGGCGCGATGCCGGCGCCGCGGAATGGGCGCCGTGCATGCAAAACGGGCGCGCAGTATACCGCCCTGCCCCATGCGGCCCGTCCCGCCGCCCGGGATCGCGGCGGCGGCGTTAGGATGACGGTCCCCGTCATCGCGAGACCAGACCTCATGGGCGAATGGATTCCACTGACGACGCCGGCCGGCCCGGTTCAGGCTTGGCTCTCGCGGCCCGAGATCGCACCGCTGGGCGCGGTGGTAGTCGTTCAGGAAATCTTCGGCGTGAATCCGCATATCCGCCGGGTTGCCGACCGCTTCGCACAGGCGGGTTTCACGGCGATGGCTCCGGCACTGTTCGATCCGGTCAGGCCCGGGGTCGAACTGGGCTACGACGACGCCGGCACGTCCCATGGCCGCGAACTGGCCGCCGAACTGGGCTTCGAGCGTGCGCTGCAGGTGGTGTCCGCCGCCGCGCGCTGGCTGCGCGAAGCGGATCACCGGGTCGGTGTGGTCGGCTTCTGCTGGGGCGGCACCGTGGCGATGCTGGCCAATACCCGTCAGGGGCTGCCGTCGGTCACCTATTACGGCGGCCGCAGCGTGCCCTTCCTCGGCGAGCCGGCGCGGGCACCGATGCTGTTCCACTTCGGCGAGCAGGACCGCCTGATTCCGCCGGAAGACGTCCAGCAGCACCGCGACCATCATCCCGACGCGATCGTCCACACCTACCCGGCCGGCCACGGCTTCAACTGCGACGAGCGCCGCGACTTCGCGCCCGAATCCGCGGCGCTGGCCTGGGACCGCACCACCGCTTTCTTCTCGGAGCACCTGCGATGAGCCGCCATTCGCACAACGATGTCCACGGTTGGCGTCTGCACCCGCAGCTTGCCGACGACACCCATCCGCTGGCGCAGTTCGCGCTGTGCGAAGTGCGGCTGATGGACGACGCCAATCATCCGTGGCTGATCCTGGTGCCGCGCGTGGAGAACGCGGTGGAAGTGATCGATCTCGACGCCGCGCAGCAGGCGCAGCTGATGCAGGAGATCGATCGCGCCAGCCGCGCGCTGCAGGCCGCGCTAAAGCCGCACAAATTGAACGTGGCCGCGCTGGGCAACGTGGTGCCGCAGTTGCACGTACACGTCATCGCGCGTTTCCAGGACGATATCGCGTGGCCGCGGCCGGTATGGGGCATGGCCACCGCGCAGCCGTATTCGCCGGAACTGCTGATCGCGCGGGTCCAAGTGCTGCGCGATGCGCTTGGAAGCCGATGATCGGCGCTGGAATTTCTCCCGTGGACATCAGGAGCACCGCATGACCACACCGCCCCCGCTGCCCCCGTCGCCGCCGCTGCTGATCAAACTGGGCATGTGGGGACTGACCTCGCGCGGCATGGCGCAGGCATTTTTCTGGGGCTGTGTCGCGCTGGGCGCGCTGTCGGTGCTGGTCGCGCTGGTGTTCCCCTGGGCGCTGCTGGGCACCTTCAGTTTTCTGAGCGCATGGTGGTACTGGGCCGTCATCCGTTGGGTGGATCGCAACGGCGGCCGCTGGCCGGGTTTCGATTGACTTCCACGCATCCGACGCTGGCGATGCGCCTCGAACCGCTCGCCGACGATGCCTGGCTGATCCATGTCGGTATGGCGGTGGATGCTACGACCAACGCACAGGTGCATGCACTCGCCGCGCGCATCCGCGCACAGTCGCCTTCATGGCTGCGCGATCTGGTACCGGCGTACACGAGTCTCGCGGTGTTCTTCGACATCGATGCGGTCAGCGCGGATGTCGTACGCGACTGGATACACACGCAACCTGTCGGCGATATCGACGACGCGCTCGCAGAGGCGCCGCGCGCGATCGAGATTCCGGTCCGCTACGGCGGCGTCTTCGGCGAGGATCTCGACGCCGCGGCCGCTGAACTCGGCATCGCCGCGGACACAGTGATCTCGCGCCACGGCGCCGCGCTCTACACCGTGGCGATGATCGGTTTCGCGCCCGGCTTCCCCTATCTGAGCGGTCTCGATCCGTCGCTGGCGCTGCCGCGGCTGGCCACCCCGCGCACGCGCGTGCCCGCCGGCAGCGTCGCCATCGGCGGCGCGCAGACCGGCATCTATCCGCGCGAAAGTCCCGGCGGCTGGCGGTTGCTCGGGCGCACGCCGCTGCGGCTGTTCGACCCGCAGCGCGCGTCGCCGTCGCTGCTCGCCCCCGGCGACCGCGTGCGCTTCGTCGCCATCGACGACGATACGTTCACGCGACTGGCGCGGGACGCATGAGCTGCCACGTGTGGCGCGTGATCGCGCCCGGTTCGCTGACCACGGTGCAGGATCGGGGTCGCGACGGCTGGCGTCATCTTGGGGTCGGTCGTGCAGGCGTGCTCGATCCCGCATCGGCCGCGCTGGCGAACCGGATGGTCGGCAGCCCGTCCGATGCGGCGGTACTCGAAATCACTCTGGGCGGACCAACGCTCGAACTGCCGCAGCCGGCGCGGATCGCGCTGTGCGGGGCCGTCATCGACGCGCGTTTCGAAGACGCGCAGAACCACGTCCACACCATCCCCTGCGGGCGGCCGGTCGATCTGCCGGCGGGCCTGCTGCGGCTCGGCGCGATCCGCAGCGGGCTGCGCGCGTGGCTGGCGGTGGCCGGCGGCTTCGACGTGCCGCGCGTGCTCGGCAGCTGCAGCACCGATCTGCGCGGCGGCTTCGGCGGCCTGCACGGGCGCGCGCTGCGCAGCGATGATGTACTTCCGCTGGGACCACAGCCGACGCTCGATCCGGCCGAACCGCAGGCGCCGGCATGGTGGATCGCGCTGGACACCGCGCCCGCGAACGCTTCGCCGATCCGCTGCGTGCCGGCCGACGACACCGCGGCCGTCGCCAATGCCGCGCGTGCGCTGGCGACGCAGGACTGGCGCATCGATCCGCGCAGCGACCGCCAAGGCCTGCGCTGCAGCGGCGCGCCCATCGTCGCGGCGCTGCCCGAACGGATCTCGGCGCCGGTCGCGCCCGGCGCGCTGCAACTGCCGCCCGACGGCCAGCCCATCGTGCTGCTCGCCGACGCACAGACCGTAGGCGGTTATCCGCGGCTGGGCCATGTGATTTGCGTCGATCTTCCGCGGCTGGCGCAGCTGCGCGCGGGCGATGCGCTGCGGTTCGAAGCCGTCACTGCCGCAACTGCGGCATCGCTGCGGCGCAAGCGCGACGCCGAGCTGGCGCGCGCCCTGCTCGCGATCGACGACCGCCTGCAGCGCGGATGAGTCGCTGCACGTTTGCAGCCGGCCACGGCATTGCCTAGTCTGCGTCTTTCCGCTGCGGAGCCGCAGGTGCCACGCATCGATTTCAACTGCGATCTCGGCGAAGGCTGCGGCGACGACGCCGCGATCATGCCGTGGATCACCTCGGCGAACATCGCCTGCGGCGCGCATGCCGGCGACGACGCGACCATCCGCGACACCCTGCGGCTGTGCCGGCAGCACGGCGTGGTGGCCGGCGCGCATCCGGGCTACGACGACCGCGCGCACTTCGGCCGACGCGACATGGATCTGGCGCCGCACGACATCGCCGCGCTGATCCGCACCCAGTTGCAGCGTATCGCCGCGATCGCCCGCGAGGAAGACGTCGTTCTGCATCACGTCAAACCGCATGGCGCGCTGTACAACCGCTCCGCGCGCGATCCGGCCGTCGCCGCCGCCATCGCCGCGGCGGTGCGCGAATTCGATCCGACGCTGGTGCTGGTGGGACTGTCCGGCTCGGCCTCCACCGCGGCCGGCGACGCCGCCGGATTGCGGGTGGCGCATGAAGTGTTCGCCGAGCGCGGCTACGGCAACGACGCACGCCTGCTGCCGCGCGGCACGCCGGGCGCGGTGTTGGACACACTCGACGCTGCGCTTGCGCAGGCGCGGTTGCTGGCGCTGCATTCGCAGGTGCGCAGCGATGAAGGCCTGCTGTTGCCGCTGCGCGCCGACACCCTGTGCCTGCACGGCGATCGCGACGACGCGGCGACGTTCGCCCGCGCGCTGCGCGAAGGCCTGACCGCCGATGGCGTCGACATTCTTCCGTTCACGCCAGAAACCGGGATGCGACCCTGATGGAAACCACTCTGATCAATTACTGGCCGCTGATCGGCGTACTCGCGGTCGTGCTCGGGTTCGTGCTGCGCCTGAATCCGGCGCTGGTCGTGGTGGTCGCTGGCTTCATCACCGGCCTCGCAGCGAACCTGTCGCCGCTGGAGGTGCTGGATATTCTCGGCAAAGCCTTCACCGACAAACGTTTCCTGCTGCTGTTCCTGATCGCGCTGCCGGTGATCGGCCTGCTCGAACGCCATGGTTTGAAAGAGCACGCACAGGCGTGGATCGCGCGTCTCCGCGGCGCGACGACCGCGCGACTGCTGGTGGCCTATCTGTTCATGCGCCAGGCGAGTTCCGCGGCCGGTCTGACCAGCCTCGGCGGCCACCCGCAGGCGGTGCGCCCGCTGGTCGCGCCGATGGCTGAAGCCGCCGCCGAGATCACGCACGGCGAGCTGCCGCAGGCCGAACGCGAGCGCATCCGCGCGATGTCGGCGGCCACCGACAACGTCGGCCTGTTCTTCGGCGAAGACATCTTCATCGCGTTCGGCGCAGTGCTGCTGATCCAGGGTGTGCTCGGCGACAAGGGCATCGCACTGGAACCGCTCCAGATCGCACTGTGGGGCATTCCCACCGCGATCTGCGCGTTCGTGATCCATGCATGGCGGATCATGCGCTTCGAGCGCGCGATGGCCGCGCGGCTCGCGCAAAAGAAAGTCGCGACACCGGACGAGAACGCGCCGGAATGATCGGCCTGACCGCTGTCTACTGGCTGCTGGGCCTCTACTTCGCATCGCTGGCCTGGCGCGGCGTTCGCGACCATGCGAATCCACGCCGCTACACCACCGCATTGTTCTGGGCGCTGCTCGCCCTGCTGCTGTTCGCGGCCGAGCACATGCCGGTGCGGCTCGTCGGCGGCTGCGTGGTGCTGATCACGCTGATCGCCGGTCTCGGCGGCCTGCGCACCGGCCGCTACGAAGAAACCACCGCCGACGAAAAACGCAGCGAAGCCGCGCGTCTCGGCAATCGACTGTTCCTCCCGGCGCTGCTGATTCCCGCGATCACCGTGCTGGGGACGTTGTCGCTCAAATACGTCAGCATCGGCGGGCAACCGCTGTTCGACAACGCCAACACCATGACGCTCAGTTCGCTGGCCATCGCCTGTGTCGTCGCGCTCGCGGTGGCATGCGGCATCACCCGGCAAAGCGCGGCCAGCGCGGTCGAACAATCGCGCCGGCTGGTCGACGCCATCGGCTGGGCGGCGCTGTTGCCGGTGCTGCTGGCCGCGCTGGGCAGCGTGTTCGACGCGGCCGGCGTCGGCCAGGCGGTCGCCGGCGTGGTGCGTGCGGTGATCCCGGTCGAGAACGCTTTTCTCGTCGTCGTCGCCTACGCGCTGGGCATGGCGCTGTTCACCATCATCATGGGCAATGCCTTCGCCGCGTTCCCGGTGATGACCGTCGGCATCGCACTGCCGCTGCTGGTGACCCTGCACGGCGCCGACGCCGCACCGTTGGCGGCCATCGGCATGCTGTCCGGCTACTGCGGCACGCTGATGACGCCGATGGCGGCCAACTTCAATCTGGTTCCGGCCGCGCTGCTGGAGTTGAAGGACCCGTACGCCGTGATCCGCGCGCAGTGGCGCACCGGCGCGCTGCTGCTGGGTTGCAACATCCTGCTGATCTACTTCATCGCGCTGCGCTGAGCAATGCCGATGCCGAAACCCCACGAGCGCACCGTCCTGCTGACCGGCTTCGATCCGTTCGGCGGCGAAAGCCTCAATCCGAGCTGGCTCGCGGCAGAAGCATTGCACGGCGAAACCATCGCCGGCCGCCGTATCGTCGCGGTGCAATTGCCCACCTCGTTCGCGCGCGGCCCGCGTGCGTTGCGCGCCGCGATCCGCAGACACACGCCCGAACTGATCGTCTGCGTCGGCCAGGCTGGCGGACGCGCGCAGATCTCGCTGGAGCGGATCGCGATCAACGTCGACGACGCGCGCATCGCCGACAACGACAGCGCGCAGCCGGTGGACACACCCATCGTGCACGGCGGTCCGGCCGCCTATTTCTCGACGTTGCCGATCAAGACGATGTTCGCCGCGCTGCGCGAAGCCGATATTCCCGCGGAGATTTCGCAGACCGCCGGCACCTTCGTCTGCAATCGCGTGTTCTATGCGCTGATGCATGCGTTGGCGGAAGACGCGAATCTACGCGTCGGCATCCGCGGCGGCTTCGTGCATATTCCTTACTTGCCCGAGCAGGCCGCCGCACGCCTGGGCGCGCCGAGCCTGTCGCTGGGGATCGTGGTCGCCGGCTTGAGAATCATGATCGAAACCGCGCTGCGCACCCGCAAGGACCGTCGCATCGCGGCCGGTGCGACGCACTGAATCGCGATCCGCAGATCAGTGCCCCGCGATCGAAGTACCCCGCGATCAATCCTCGCCGAACCACTGCGGGTAATTACGCCAACGACCCACTGATTTCGTATGCATCGGCTGGCGCACCTGCCAGCGGCTGAGCGTCTGTACCGAACGCCCGCTGTTGTGGAAATCCAGACAGCGCTCATCCCAGGGCAGCCCGACGAAATCGATCAGCCTGCGGATCTGCGCATCGGTATCGGTCACCATCATTTCGTATTGCACTTCAAGAATCGGCAGCGGCGACACCGACTGCCAGTAACGCATCAGCCGTTCCTGCTCCTGGATGAAGAAGCGGATGTCGTCGACATCGGTGGCGTAGGTCGCCAACGGCGAGAAACTTTCGCTGAAGATCGACAGTGCGATATCGCGCGGATCGCGGCGGCACCAGACGATGCGCGCGTCGGCGAACAGCATCGCGATCAGGCCGACGTGCAGGAAATTGTAGGGTTGCTTGTCGACCAGGCGCGCTGCGTCATCGGCCGCGGCACCTGCAAGCTGCAGGTATCCGGATGCCTGGCGATGCGCCCATGCCGCGTCGAAACGCGCCGCGTCCTGCGGCCAGCGCAGACCGGTTCCCACGGATGCGTCCTGGGCGATCAAAACGATTCCGGTCAACTCGCCGCAGCCGTGGGCATGCGGATGCGCGGCGAGAATCTGTTCGGCCAGCGTGGTGCCGCTGCGCGGCATGCCCAGCACAAAGACGGGACGATCGTCGCGCAGGGCATCGGCATGGCGCGCGCGCAGCAGATCCGCGGTCAGCGCCTCGATCGTCGCATCGATCTTCTCCGAGTATTCCGCGCGGTCGAAACCGCCGTCGACGCGCCGCCGCAGCGCATTCGCGCTCGACCAGTGCCGTGCCGCTTCGGCGTAGGCGCCGCGCGCGTCGTCGCGCTTGCCCAGAACGTAATGCAGATAGGCCTGCTGATGTTCGGGGACCCCCGGCTTCGCCAGCAGTGCCTCGGCTTCGTCCACCAGCGCTTTGGGCGTCTGCGCGCGCAGCAGCGCGATCGATGCGGCCAGCGGGTCGCCCCACTCCGGCTGCAGCGCGTGCGCACGCGCGTAGGCCTCCTGGGCCTGCGCGGCGCCGCCCAGGTCTTCGTGTACCCAGCCGAGTTCCAGCCACAGCAGCGCGTCGTCCGCGAACCGCTGCAGGCCTTCGCGCACCGTGTCCAGGGCCTGCGTCGGCGCACCGGTCTTGCGGCGGCACTGCGACAGCCGCAGGAACAGGCCCGCATCGATCGACTGCCCGGGCGCGGTCTGTTCGGCGAGGCGCTCGTACATCGTCAAGGCTTCGGCATGATGTTCGAGTGCGTATTCGGTTTCGGCCAGCGCGCGCGCGACCTGCGGCTGCCCCGGCGCCAATGCATGGGCCTGCCGGAACGCGGGCAGCGCATCGGCGTCGCGGCGCGCGGTGTAGAGCGCCATGCCGAGGAAATACCACGCTTCCGGCGATGCCGGCTGCAGGGTCGCGACGCGGCGGAATGTCTCCACCGATTCGTCCGCGTGCCCGGTCGAAGCCAGGAACTGGCCGAATTCCATCAGCAGCGGAACCGCATCCGGCGCCAGTGCGACCGCAGTGCGCATCGCCTGCAGCGCCTGGTCGTTGCGTCCCGCGCTTTGCGCCAGCACGGCATGGGCGCGATGCACGGCGGGATCGCGCGGCGTTAGTTGCAGCAGCAGCGCAAGCGCCTGCTCGGCTTCGAGCAGGCGCAAGTGGCGCAGATGGTCGTAGACGCGTTCGAGCGGATTCATGCGCGGATACTCATCAACGCATGCTCATCGAAGCAGGCTCATCGATGAATCGAACACCGCACCGATACGCAATTCCGGGGACGATCGCGATCACGCCTTGACGACTTTGGTGCCGGCGATCAGATCGTGGCCGCAGCGATGATCCTCACGGAAGATCAACAGCACATTCACGATCGACAGCAGCGGCCCGATCCACGGCACCAGACCGATAGCCTGCATCGACACATAGCGCAGAACGATCAATCGCCCGAACGACAACCGCTGGCCATCGAGACCGACGATGCGCATCTTCAACAAGCGCTTGCCCCAGGTCTGCGCCGTCGCGTACAGCGGATAGCCCTGGATCGCAAAGAACACGACCAGACTGACAAGCCCCCACGCCAGCTCCGTCATCAACGACATGGGCTGGCCGCTGGTCGCCGCATCCATCACCTGGCTGAAATAGCCGCCCAAGAACATGACCGGCAACAGGATGGCCAGCAGGATGACTACGTCGACGATGGCCGCGGCCAGACGCTCGCCGCGCCCCGCGAGTTCGGCATCATGGCGGTAGTCGACGATAGCGGCTTCGGGCGCGCGATACGGGTTGTTCTGCTGATCCATCGAAGTTCTCTTCGGATGATGTTGCCTGGTGGAAAAAGCCGCCTCAGGTGCGCGGCAGCGTCACGCCGGTCTGCCCCTGGTATTTGCCGCCGCGATCCTTGTACGACGTCTCGCAGACTTCGTCGGACTGGAAGAACAGCATCTGCGCCACGCCTTCGTTGGCGTAGATGCGCGCCGGCAGAGGCGTGGTGTTGCTGAATTCCAGGGTGACGTGCCCTTCCCATTCGGGTTCCAGCGGCGTGACGTTGACGATGATGCCGCAGCGCGCGTACGTGCTTTTGCCGAGGCAGACCACCAGCGTGTCGCGGGGAATGCGGAAGTACTCAACCGTGCGCGCCAGCGCGAAGGAATTCGGCGGGATGATGCAGACATCGTTCTCGATATCCACAAAGCTGCCCGGATCGAAATGTTTCGGGTCTACGATCGTAGAATTGATGTTGGTGAAGATCTTGAACTCGCGCGAGCAGCGCACGTCGTAGCCGTAGCTGGAGGTCCCGTAACTGACGATCCGCTGGCCGTCGGCGGCGTGCTTGACCTGACCTGGCTCGAACGGCTCGATCATGCCGTGCTGTTCGGACATGCGGCGGATCCAGCGATCGCTCTTGATACTCATGCAGTCGTTTCCGGGGCCGCGGCGGCCCGTCTCCAGTCGTGGTCAGGGCGACATTCTACGGGATCGGCTTGGGAGGCACCGGCGATGGCGTGCCCGGAACGACGAAGGCCCGGCATTGCCGGGCCTTCGAGTGACGCGAACAGGAATGGATCAGAAGCCGCTTGCGTTCAGACGGCCGTTGGTGACCACCTTGCCGTTGCAGGAGGCCGTGGGCACGGCGCTGCCGAGGATCGCCGACTTGATGGTGGCGGCATTGGCGCCCGGATGCGACGAAGCGTAAAGCGCTGCGGCGCCGGTCACGTGCGGCGTGGCCATTGAGGTGCCGCTGTAGCTGGCGTAGCCCGATGCGATAGCGCCCTTCGAGCTGACCGGCACGGTCGAAAAGACCGCCGAACCCGGCGCGCAGATGTCGACGGTGGTGGCGCCGTACTGCGAATAACTGGCGAGCGTGCCGTTGCTGGCCAGCGCGGCGACCGCGACGATGTTGGCGTTCGGGTAGTTCGACGGGTAGCTGGCGGTGGTGTCGTTGTTGGCGCCGGAATTGCCGGCCGCGGCGATGAACAGGATGCCGGCGGTGTTGGCGCGGCCGATCGCATCCTGCAGGCCCTGCGAGAACCCGCCGCCGCCCCACGAGTTGTTGGTCGCGACGATGTTCAGGCCGTGACGGGTCTTGAGGTCGGTGAAGTAATCGACCGCCTTGATGGCATTGGCGGTAGTGCCGCCGCGACGCCCGAGGAAACGGCCCGAGATCAGCTTCACGCCGCTCCAGCACACGCCGGCCACGCCGGTGCCGTTGCCGCCGACGCCGGCGATGGTGCCGGACACGTGGGTGCCGTGGTCGTCGGTGGCGCCGCCGGAATTGATGTTGTTGCTGTTGCCGTCGAAATCCCAGCCGCGGACATCGTCGACATAGCCGTTGCCGTCATTGTCGACGCCGTCGGCCGGATCGTAGGGGTTGGTCCAGATGTTCGCGGCCAGATCGGTATGGGTGAAGTAGATGCCCTCGTCGATCACGCCGACCAGCACGCCGCTGCAGTCGGTGTGGCCTGCGGCCCAGGCTTCGCCGGCCTGCGAGCCGAACTGGTTGGCCGGGGTGGTGGCGTCGCCGTACATGCCCCACAGCGAACCGTTGGTGTAGTAGGTGTCGTTCGACACCGCGGTGTGCTGGTAGGTCCAGTTCGGCTCGGCGTATTCCACGTTCGGATTGGCCGACAACACGCGGACCGCGCCGGCGAGGTCGGCACCGGCCGGCAGTCGCATCAACGCCATCTCGCCCTTGCCGCCGCGGCCCTGGCGGACCACATCGAGCTTCTGCGCGCCCATGCCGCGACGCACGCCGTCCTGGTCGGTGGCGGTGGTGCCATCGCGGAACTTGATCAGCAATTCGCCCGCTTCATGGGCGCGACCGGCGTTGAGGCCGGAAATCACCGCATCCGGGCGACCGCCCGCGAATGCAGCCGAGGAGAGGCCAAGCGTGGCCAGGATGGCGGTAACGAGCGTGGCACGACCAGCGATACGATCCATGAGCGTTGAATCCCCTAAGTTGAATTGAAGTGTTGAAGGTGTTGCTCGAAAACCGGTTGGACCTGATGTCCGCCGCAGTACTTTTGAAAATACGCACTTTTTTTCCGAGCGTGCACGTTGCAACGCAACATCTCCGATGAGCGGGCATCGGGTCATCAATTCGCGGAGTTTCAATCGATCCAGACTATCGATAGGTCGACTTGGATGCTCAGGAACTATGTTTAGAGGAGCTGTGCGCCGATCCCCGCGCGCAGCCGCGGCCGCTTCTCCAATTCTTCGAGAAGCCGCCGGGCCACGTTGCGGTAGGCCTCGGCCGCGTGCGAATCCGGGTTCGAGCGCACCACCGGCACGCCCGCATCGCCCTGCTCGCGGATCGCGATCTCCAGCGGCAGCGAACCCAGCAGCGGGAGGCCATAGGTCGCGGCCATGCGCTCGCCGCCGCCGCTGCCGAACAGGTGCTCGACGTGGCCGCAGTTCGAACACACGTGCTGGGCCATGTTCTCGATCAGGCCCAGCACCGGCACCTCGACTTTCTCGAACATTTTCAGCGCCTTGCGCGCATCGAGCGTCGCCACATCCTGCGGCGTCGTGACGATGACCGCACCGGCGACCGGAATCTTCTGCGCGAGGGTCAACTGGATATCACCTGTCCCCGGCGGCAGGTCCACCACCAGAATATCGAGGCCTTCATCGCCGTCCCCACCCCAGCGGGTTTCGTTCAAGAGCTGGGTCAGGGCCGAGGTCGCCATCGGGCCGCGCCAGATCATCGGCGTGTCCTGCTCGACGAGGAATCCGATCGACATGGTTTCGATGCCGTGGGCGCGCATCGGAACGATCGATTTGCCGTCCGGACTGTCGGGACGACCCGACAGGCCCAGCATGGTCGGGATGCTGGGGCCGTAGATATCGGCATCCAGCAGGCCGACCCGGGCACCCAGATCGGCCAGGGCCACGGCCAGATTGGTGGCGGTGGTCGATTT
>CALRWS020000007.1:0-139709 GCA_943371935.1 Chitinophaga pinensis
TTCCGTTGCCCATCGCGGCTTCCGCCGCTCCCACAGGCCACCCATCGTTTAATGGGAGCGACGCGAGTCGCGATGAAGGATGCAGGCGGGGCTTCAGCCGCGAACAACGGCGAAAAGCTCGGGCCTGAAGGCCCTCCTACGGGACGCCCGAGGACGAGGCGCTGGCGGATTCGCGGCCCAGCAGCTGCTGCTTCAGCGCCAGGCCCCAGCGATACCCGCCCAGCGAACCGTCGCCGCGGATCACCCGATGGCACGGAACGACGATCGCGACGCGGTTGTGCGCGCAGGCGCTGGCGACCGCGCGCGCGGCCTTCGGCGCATCGAGCGCCGCGGCGAGTTCGGCGTAGCTGCGGGTCTCGCCGCGCGGAATCTTCATCAGCGCATCCCAGACGCGTTTCTGGAACGCGGTGCCGATCAGATCGACCGGGATCCCCGTCGACGCCGCGCCCTTGCCGGCCAGCGCGTCGGCCACCGCGCGCACCCGCGGCGCGAGGAATTCGTCGCGGCCGGCATCGACCTGCTGCAGCTGCGCGCGCGGAAATTCGGCGTGGAGCTTGCGAACCAGCGCATCGACATCCGCGCCCAGCTCGACCATGCAGATGCCGCGCACGGTGGCGGCCACGATCACCTGCCCCAGCGCGGTGTCGACGATGCTCCAGCGGATGTCCTCGCCGTCGCCGCCGGCGCGGTAGCGCGCCGGGGTCATGCCGAGTTTCGCGGCGCCGGTCTCGTAGACCCGCGACGGCGAGCCGTAGCCGGCGTCGTACAGCGACGCGCTGACATCGCGGCCGTCCTTCAGCGCGGACCGGAACGCGCCGAGCTTGCGCTGGGCCAGGTATTCGGCGGGGCTCAAACCGAAGCGGGCGCGGAACCGGCGCTGCAGGTGCGAGGCGCTGAGCCCGACGGCGTCTGCGAGTTCGGCCAGCGTCGGTTCGCCGGCATCCAGCAGCGCGCGGGCGCGATCGAGTGGCGACGCGCCTGACGGCGACGCGCCGGCGGGCCCGGGCGAGTTGTCGATGGAAGATGTGTTCATGCCGGACACGGTAACGGGCGCACCAGGCGCCCGCTATCCGATTCTTGCGCGATGCATCACAGCCTCATGTGTCGCGCCGATGGCCGAGAAAACCCTACTCGGTCCAGCGCCCCGACACCTTCGACTCCGGCAGCACCTGCGCCGACAGCGGCTGGTCGCCGCCGAGCACCTGCACCGCATCGGCCAGGATCGCGGCCGACTCGCGCAGCAGCGGGTCCGGACGCTTTTCGGCGGCCTTCTCGCGGGCGGCGTCCTTGGCGATGTCGCGTTCGCCAGCGGTCAGGCCGTCGTCGGTGTCTTCACTCAGCGGATCCAGATCCAGGCCGATGGCCTTGCGGGCTTCCTGGCGCTGTTTGCGCTTGGCGGCGTCGCGGTCGCGCTCGGCGCGGCGCGAAGCCTCGTTGAGCGAGATCGACTTCTTCGCCACTTCCTCGCGGAACTGGGCGATGTCCTCGGACCACCACTGGAATTCCTTGTCCTGCGCGATGCGCGCGCTGTGCAGGGTTTCCAGCTGCGGCAGCAGCGGTGCGAAATCGCCGTAGCGGGTGTGCGGCACGGCCGCGATCCGGGTCCACGGCAGCGCGTTCTTGTAGGTGCTTTCGCCGAATTCGGTGGCGTCCACGGTGACCGGGAACTTGATGTCCGGCACCACGCCCTTGTTCTGGGTGCTGCTGCCGCCCGGCAGGAAGAACTGCGCAATGGTCAGCTTGACCTGACCGAAGCGCTTGCCGTCGTTCATCGGCCAACGGTCCAGGTCGACCAGATTCTGCACGGTGCCCTTGCCGAAGGTGGTTTCGCCGATGATCAGGCCGCGGCCGTAATCCTGGATCGCGCCGGCGAAGATTTCCGACGCCGACGCCGAGCCGCGATTGATCAGCACCGCCAGCGGACCGTCCCAGGCCACGCCCGCGGTGGAGTCGCTGTCCACCTGCACGCGGCCGCCGGATTCGCGTACCTGCACCACCGGACCCTTGTCGATGAACAGGCCGGTCAGTTCCACCGCCTCGGCCAGCGAACCGCCGCCGTTGTTGCGCAGATCCATGACCACGCCGTCGAGCTTCTGGGTGCGGAAGTCGCGCAGCAGGCGATCGACATCGCGCGAGGCCGACGCGTAATCGTTGCTGTTGGTGCGGCGGCCTTCCCAGTCCTGATAGAACGCGGGGAGTTTGATCACGCCGATGCGGCGCGCGGGTTCGCCAGCGGCGCCGGGCACGTTCAGCACCTCACCCTTGGCGGCCTGTTCTTCGAGACGGATCTTGGCGCGATCCAGCACGATCCGGGTCGGCTTGCTGTCCAGCACCGCTTCGGCCGGCACGATGTCCAGACGCACCTGAGTGCCTTTGGCGCCCTTGATCTTCGCGACCACGTCGTCGATGCGCCAGCCGACCACGTCTTCCATCGGCCCGCTCGTGCCCTGACCGACACCGACGATGCGGTCGCCGGCCTTGAGCTTGCCGCTGAGCATCGCCGGGCCGCCCGCGATCAACTCGCGGATCACCACCACGTCTTCCTGCTTCTGCAACTGCGCGCCGATGCCTTCCAGCGACAGGCTCATGCTCTGCTCGAAGCGCTCGGCCGCGCGCGGGTCGAAATAATCGGTATGCGGATCGATCGACGTGGCGTAGGCATTGAGGAAGGTCTGGAAGGCGTCGATGCCGTTGAGCTCGGCCACGCCCTTGGCCATGTTGGCGTAGCGCTTGTCGAGGGTCTTGCGGATATCGGCCGGTTGCTTGCCGGCCAGCTTCAGGCGCAGCCAGTCGTTGCGCACCGACTGTTCCCAGAGCTTGTCGAGTTCGGCGGTATCGGCGGCCCACGGCGCGTCTTCGCGGTCGTAGTTCCAGCGGTCGTCGCCTTCGAAGTTGAAGATGTCCTTCTCCAGCAGGGCGCGGGCATGCGCGACGCGGGTATTCACGCGCTGCTGGTACAGGGCGAACATCTCGAACGCCGGCGCCACTTCGCCGCTCTTGATCGCATCGTCCAGCCGGGTCCGGTAGGCATCGAGCTTCGAGATGTCGGCGGCGGTGAAGAAGAGTTTTCCGGGATCGAGCGATTCGAGATAGCGATCCAGCATCTCCGCCGACAGCTTGTCGTCCAGCGCCCGCGGGCGGTAGGCGTAACGGCTGTCGGACAGCACCCCGTAGACCAGTTTCGCGGCGGTGGCCTGCTCGGCGCTGGGGCTGCCGGCGTCGGCTTGCGCCGTCAGCCAGGCCACCGGCACGGTGAGCGCGAGGGCGAGCAGGGAAACCGGAAGGGCTTTGGCGACTTTCATCGGCAGTCTCGTTGGTTGATGCGTCGTTGATTGAAGCGAACGTGTGGGGAGGTACGTGTCGAAAACGGTTGTACGGAAACCTGATGTACGCAACATGTAACGAAGAGAATGCGGTGTGCGGATGCACCGGGCCTAAACCCGCGCGTCCAGCCTACGACTCTGGAGAGTACCGAAAGTTTCGACGCGTACACACCGCCCAAGGTCATGGCTGACCGACGGGATGCGTCCACCCGACGACCGGTCGGGGTTCGCGTTCATCTTCAAAACGAGGATCGGCGGCGTTCGCGACACCGTCTGCGTATGGCGTGGATGCCGCGTCGTCGTCGGCGGGACAGTGCGTTTGCGTCGCGCGGCGACGCGGCTCAGGCGAAACCGGCGTCCGCGGCCTGTTTGTCGGCGTGGTACGAGCTGCGCACCATCGGGCCGGAAGCGACGTGAGTGAAGCCCAGGGACATGCCGTAGACCTCCAGCGCCTTGAATTCGTCGGGCGTCCAGTAGCGCATCACCGGATGGTGGTGGGCGCTGGGCTGCAGGTACTGGCCGATGGTGACCATGTCGACATCGTGCGCGCGCAGGTCGCGCAGGGTGCCTTCGACCTGTTCCATGGTTTCGCCGAGGCCGAGCATGATGCCGCTCTTGGTCGGCACGTCGGGATGCTGGGCCTTGAACTGCTGCAGCAGGGTCAGCGACCACTGGTAATCGGCGCCCGGGCGGACGTTGCGGTACAGATCGGGCACGGTTTCGAGATTGTGGTTGAACACGTCCGGCGGGTTCTTCGCCAGGATCTCCAGCGCCCGCTCCATGCGGCCCTTGCCGCGGAAGTCGGGGGTGAGGATCTCGATCTTCGTCTGCGGGCTGTGTTCGCGCACCGCGGCGATGCAGTCGACGAAATGCTGGGCGCCGCCGTCGCGCAGGTCGTCGCGGTCGACGCTGGTCACCACCACGTATTTCAGGCCCATGTCGGCGATGGTGCGGGCCAGGTTAAGCGGCTCATCGGCGTCCGGCGGCTTCGGACGGCCGTGGGCGACATCGCAGAACGAGCAGCGGCGGGTGCAGACCTCGCCGAGGATCATGAACGTGGCGGTGCCGTGGCTGAAGCACTCGTGGATGTTGGGGCAGCTGGCTTCCTCGCAGACCGTGACCAGGCGGTTCTCGCGCAGCTTGGCCTTGAGGGTCTGCACCGCGTTGCCGGACGGAATGCGCACCCGGATCCAGGACGGCTTGCGCAGGGCCGGGGCATCGGCGAACTGCACCGGCGAGCGCGCGATCTTGTCGCCGGCCATCTGCTTGACTCCGGGCTCCAGCGACGCCGGCGCATCGGCAGCGACGACGGTGAGCGGGATGCGCTTCTCGGAGGATGAGGGCTCGACGGGGCTCGGCGTGGACATGCTGGATGGCCTAGGCCGCTGCGGCGGCAGCGACGGAAAGTGGGGACAGTGCGGCGAGAGCGGTCAGGTCCGGCGGCGGCGCGGTCTGCAGTTGCAGATCGAACTGTTTCGCCAGGTTGTCCAGCAGGACCGGCTTGACCGCGTCCAGGCCGGAAGGGCCGCCCAAGTCTAGCATCGAGGTCACCTGTAGCCCGGCGTAGCCGCAAGGGTTGATGCGGTGGAAGGGCGTCAGGTCCATGGCGACGTTGAACGCCAGTCCGTGGAAGGTGCAGCCGCGGCGGACGCGGATGCCCAGCGCGCCGATCTTGGCCCCGGCCACGTAGACGCCGGGGGCGCCGTCGCGGCGTTCGGCGTGGATGTTCCAGTAGTCCAGGGTGTCGATCAGCGCCTGCTCGATCCGGCACACGTAGTCGCGCACGCCGACCTTCAGGCGTTTCAGGTCCAGCAGCGGATAGGCCACGATCTGGCCGGGGCCGTGATAGGTCACCTGGCCGCCGCGATCGACCTTCAGCACCGGGATATCGCCCGGCATCAGCACGTGTTCGGGCTTGCCGGCCTGGCCGAGGGTGAACACCGGGTCGTGCTCGACCAGCCAGAGTTCGTCGGGGGTTTCGGCGGTACGGGCGTCGGTGAAGCCCTGCATCGCCCGCCACACCGGTTCGTAGGCCGCGCGGCCGAGATCGCGGACCTGCGCCGTGCCGGATTCGTGCGGGGCCGTCACACAGGCGGCGGACATGGGAGCGGGGTCGGACATGGTCGTCTCAGGCGCGTTCTTCGAGGAAGTGCAGCAATCGCTGAGCGCAGGCATCGGTCGCAGACAGTTGGCGCAGCATGGCGACGGCGTCGCGCTCGGACCCGGCCCCGGCGAGCGCCGGGTGGCCGTCGATTTCCGGCGCTTCGGCATAGCCCATCTGCCACTCGGGAAACAGTCGGCGATCCGCCTCCGCATCGATTTCGACCACCACGTCGCGGTGGCGCGAATCTTCGGAGATTTTGCGGTATAGGCGGTGCACCTCGTGCTGCTCGCCTTCCAGCAACTGCATGAATCCTCCGTCGTGGTGCAGCAGCAGCCCGGTGATGCCGTTTTCGCGGTTGAACGAGCGCCCGTCGAACAGCAGCTTCATCAGATCAGCGGTTTCCATCTCGTACGCCTGCACACTGCGATAAAGCAATTGCCATACTCCAGACATCGCGCCTCCCTCCTGGTTGCGGCGACCGGACGTGGCCGGGTCGCATGTCTTCCGCCGACGCGGTCAAAGTGTCCATTTGATGCTCGGTTCGGCGCGGAGCGCGGCGTGGGCCGCCTCGTAACGCGCGCGGTCCTCGGCGTGGAAGCTCAAGCGGATCGAGACGAACTTGCCGCCCGAGGAATTGCGCGCGGCGACGGTCTCGCGCAGCACGGTGATGCCGATGGCTTCCAGCAGCTCAGGGATGCGCTCTTCGAGGCCAGCGCCTGCGGGGCCCATGGCGGTGATCTCGAACACGCCGGGGAACTGGAAGCCGTGGTCGGGATGGTCGGAATCGATGTGCATGGCGCGATTATGGGACCGATGGGCGGGCAACCCAAGCCTGTTCAGTGGCCGGCCTGTACCGGGGCGGATGGCGCTCAGCCGGACGTGCGCCAGGCGACGAACACGGCGGCATCACCGTCGAACACGTTCAGATCCACCGGGCCGCGGATGCCGTCGACGCGGCCGCGGTTGTGGTACTGCCACAGCCGCCACGGCGCGGCGGCGTCGGGCGCGCGCAGGATCGAACGCCGCCACAACCCGCGCGCAGGCAGGTGGTCGCGATAGGCCGCGAAGAATTCCGGGGTGACGTAGAGCATCGCGCGCTTGCCCGCCGCGCGTTCGACCGGCGCCAGGAAGGCATCGAGTTCACGACGCATCGCGGCGCCGTCGGGTACGCGCCCGCAGTTGCCGCCGAACTCCAGATCCACCGCTGGCGGCAGCGCATCCGGCGCCGCAGGCACCACCGCGAGCACGTTCGCGGCCTGCTCCGCGCCCGGGCGGCAGAACGTGAAGAAATGATAGGCGCCGACCGCAATGCCCGCCGCACGGGCTTCGCGCCAGTTGCGCGCGAACTCGCGGTCGCGGTGATCGCCGCCTTCGGTCGCTTTCAGATACGCGAACGCGACCCCGTCGCCAGCGACCTTCTTCCAGTTGATCGCGCCTTGATGATGCGAGACGTCGATGCCGTGGATCGGATAACGATCGGGATCGGTGCGGTAGCCTCGAAACCACAGCCAAGCCGCGAGCGCGGCAACGACGGCAAGCACCACCGACAACGACAGGCGGATCAGCCAGCGCCGCATCGCGGCGTCACCAGCCGGGCATGCGGCCCGGATCGAGCCCCGCGACCTCGAACACCGCGCTGCGCTTGCCGAGCCCTTTCACCGGGAACTCGATTTCCAGGGTCTTCGCGCCCTGCGCCATCTTCCACAGCGCGCGTTCGTCCTCGATGAACATCGCGATGGCTTCGTCGGTGTCCGGACGCGAGCCGGGCAGCGATTTCGCGGGTTTGCCGTCGAGTGTGATCGGGAGCCGGCAGCCGCGGTAGCAGTCGAAGTCGCCGCCCTGCAGCACGAGATAGGCGCTGCGGCCCCAGGACGGGTGGTCGCGGAAGATCAGCCGCACCTGGGTGGGGCCGCGGCCGTCGACGTCCACGTCGTCCTTGGCGTAGATCGCAGAGGAACGCTGCAGGCCGCCCTTCACGCTTTCGGTGCCGTAGCTCCACAGCGCGGCGGTGCGTCGGGCTTCGCGGGTTTCGTCGAGCTTCTGCTTCACGCCGTCGAATTCGCCGCGCACGCGCTTGGCGGCGGCGCTGTCGGGGTACTGGGCGATCAGCACGTCGGCCTGCGCTTTCGCCAGCGCCCAGTTTTCCTTGCTCACCGCATCGTCGAAGGCGGCGGCGCCTTCCTGCGCCTTGGCTTCCTGGGCGGCCGCCTGTTCGGCGGCGGCGGCTCTGGCCACTTCCGGGTCTTCGCCGCAGCCGGCCAGCATCGCGCAGGCCAGCGCCAGGGCGAGCGTCCGCAGCGTGGGCATGTTCATGGCAACTCCTGGTGCGGGCCAGCCGGCAGGCCGCGTTCGATCAGCATCGCGACCGCGGCGGCGGATTCGCCCGGCCGCTCCATCAGCGACATGTGGCCGCAGTCTTCCAGCATCACCTGGCTGGCGTGCGGGATGCGCGCGGCGTACAGGCCCATCGCGCTGGGATCGATGACCTTGTCCTGCCGGCACCACAGCAGCAGCGCCGGCTGCGAGATGTTCGCGGCCTCGGCGCCGGGCAGGAAGCGCTCGTCGCCGCGGCCGATCCTGTTCAGCACGCTTTGTTCGAAGGCCGCATCGCGTCTGCGCTGGGCGATATAGATGTCGACGGCCGGCCACGGCACCCACGGCCGCGTCTCCGGATTGTGGAAGACGGTGGCGAGATAGCGCTCCAGCGAGGCCTTGTCGCTCACGCCGAACGGGTTCTTGCCGTCCAGCACGTCCTTGCCGAACCGGTTGTCCTCGAAACGCACGCCGGCTGCGTCGAGCAGGGCGATCCGCGCGACCAGATTCGGATAGCGCGCGGCGGCGAGCGCGGCGATGCCGCCGCCCATCGAATGGCCCACGAGCACCACCGGACGGCCGCCGACGACTTCGGGCTTGCGCAGGAACGCGGCGACGCGGGCGCTCTGCGCGACGTAGCCGTAATCGGCGCCGTCCCTGCGTTCGCTCTGGCCCCAGCCGGGCAGATCGGGAATGACGATGCGGTAGCGGCCGCGCAGGGCGCGCGCCATCCGGTACCAGTTCTCCTTGCTGCCGGTGTAGCCGTGCAGCATCACGATGGTGGGCGCGTCGGGCTTGTCGGCCGGCAGTTCCGCCCAGGTCCAGCGATGGTCGTCGACCACGGTCCGGTGCGAGGACGCGCCCAGCAACATGCGCTGCTTGGCGAACTCGCTGCGGATCACCAGCCCCGGGTCGAACCACAGCGCAAGGGCCATCGCGATCAGGATCGCAGCGGCGATCGCGTTCGCGATGCGCGCCTTGCGCGGAGACAGCAGCGCCATGGTTCAGCGCATCACTTGGCCGGCGGCGCGGGCGCCGCCGCCGGGTCGGCCGGCGCACCTGCCGGCGGCGCACCTGCCGGCGATGCACCTGCCGGCGAGATGGCGGCCATGTCGGCCGCCGCCGCGGGCGGCGCGGCGACCGGTTTCGCCTCGTCGATGACCTTCTGCACCGAGCCGGTGGTGATCGGGTGGTAACCCGGCTTCGCCAACTCGAACACCTGCTTCGCCAGCACCAGACCGGCTTCGGTCTTCACCAGCGCGGCGTAGGTCGGCATGATCAGTTTGCGGCGACCGATGCGCTGCAGGAACGCAGCGATGGCCTCATTGGCCTGCGTGTAACCATTGCTCACCGCCAGCGGGTACCAGCGCTGGGCGATCTCGCCGTTCATGGTGCCGGTGAACTGATAGGCGCCGTCGAGCTGGGTCAGCTGCGCAATGCTCAGCGTGTCCGGCAGGCTTTCGATGAAATGCACCCATTCCTGGGTAGTCCAGGTCTTGGTGATGGCGGCCGGCGGCAGGTTGCCGGTGCCCAGCCACGCCAGGCGCGCGGAGTCGACCACGCCGAAACGGCGGGACTGCATCTGCGGCGCGGTCTGCGGAATGCCCGGGTCGTACAGCCACGCATTGAATTCGGCCTGGCTCACCACGTTCGGGTATTTGTCGAGCAGATGGGTCTTGGCGTAACCCGCGAACTGGCGGGTGTCGATGCTCTGGAACGCGAAGTGGTCGAAATATCCGCGCAGGAAGGCATCGAACTTGTCGCGGCCGTAGCGCTGTTCGAGGAACTGCAGGAACCACGCGCCCTTGGTGTAGACCGTGGCGCTGCTGCTGTTGTCCGGGTCCTTCAGCACGCCGGGCTTGGTCGCCAGCGCCTGCAGCGAGGGGTCGATCTCGGCGTATTCCTTCTTCAGCTCGTTGCGCTCGATCACGTTCTCCATCACCGCCTGGTCTTCGCCGTACAGCACTTCGACGATGCGGTTCTCGACGTAGCTGGTGAACCCTTCGTTCAGCCACGCGTCCTTGGCGCTGGAGAAGGTGACGAGATTGCCCGACCAGCTGTGCGCGAGTTCGTGCGCGATCAGCGCGACCAGGGTCTTGTCGCCGACGATCACCGTCGGGGTGAGGAAGGTCAGGCGCGGATTCTCCATGCCGCCGTACGGGAACGACGGCGGCAGCACCAGCATGTCGTAGCGGTCCCAACGATAGGCGCCGTACAGGCCTTCGGCGGTGGCGATCATCTTTTCGGTGTCTTCGAACTCGGCAACGGCCTTGTCGAGCATGGTCGGCTCGGCCCACACGCCGCTGCGGTCGGAGATGCGCTTGAACGCCAGGTCGCCGGCGGCGATCGCCATCAGGTAGGACGGGATCTTCTGCGGCATCTTGAAGGTGTAGTCGCCGTCCCTGATGGCATTGGGATCGTTGTCGGCGCTCATCAGCACCATCACGTCCGGACGCGAGGTCACGTGGGCGCTGTAGGTGTAGCGCACGCTCGGCGTGTCCTGCAGCGGCACCCACGACCGCGCGTGGATCTGCTGCGACTGGCTGAACATGAAGGGCAACTGCTTGCCCTCGGTCATCGACGGCTCCAGCCACTGCAGGCCGGACGCCTGCGGCGAGGTGGTGTAGGTCACCCGCACCTCGGGGTTGCGCTGCGGGGCGTCGATGCTGAGCTTGCTGCCCAGCACCGGGTCGGCCGCGGCCAGCGCGTATTTCAGGGGCGCCCAGGCGCCGTTGGCATCGGTACCTTCGACCTTGTCGATGGTCAGGTCGCGGCTGTCCAGCACCAGCGCTGTGGCGGCGCCGTCCTTCCAGTCCAGCTGATACGTGGCGGTACCGGCCAACGTCTTCGTATCGAAGTCGACCTTCAGATCCAGGGTCAGATCCTTGATGACGACCTTGTCCGGCTGGGCATAGGAATGTTCGTCGATCACCGCCGACGCCGATGCCGGGGACTTGGCTGCGGGCGCGGCCGGCGCCGCATCTTCGGATTTGCAGGCAGTCATCATCAGGGTGGCGAGCAGGGGCAGAGCCAGGATCGAAGCGCGCATGGCATTGGCTTGGCTGGGAAAGCGGCCAGTGTACCCGGCCGGGCACGGCCCGGAGGCGGGCCGGGCGCCGACGGGCTGGGGACCGGGACGGGTGTCCCCGGCCGGGGGCGGATTTCGTTAATCGTCCACACACAGCGACAATACGACCGCACGGATCGCCACCGACAGGCTTCGCCGCCACGATCCATCGTTCTTCCCCAAGCGTCATCCACACACGTCTTCCACACACGCAGCCACAAGGTACCGACTGATGACCCACCAATCCCGCGGATCCATCGCCCTCTACGCCGGCCTGCTCACCCTCGCCGTGACCGCGGTCCTGGCCGCACCCGCGCAGGCCCAGCGCCAGAGCGCACAGGATCAGCGCAAGCAGAAGACCGCCGAGATTCCGACCTGCGCCAAGCCGCTGGGCACGATCAGCGTGCTGGAGCCGGAAGACGCCACCGACTGGTGGAGCGGCCAGCAGTTGCCCGCCCCGTCGAAGCTGATCAAGGTGTTCGTCAGCAAGTCGCGCTGCTTCACCCTGGTGGATCGCGGCGCCGGCCTGGACGCCGCGCAGCGCGAGCGCGCGCTGGGCGCCAGCGGCGAGCTGCGCAACCGCGCCAACGTCGGCAAGGGCCAGATCAAGGCCGCCGACTACGTGATGGTCCCGGACCTGATCTCGCGCAACAGCAATGCCGGCGGCAACGCCATCGGCGGCCTGATCGGCGGTCTGGTCGGCGGTCGCGCCGGCGCGGCCATCGGCGGCCTGAACTTCCAGAAGAAGACCGCCGACGTGGTGCTGACGGTCACCGATGTGCGTTCCACCGAGCAGGTCGCGCTGGCCGAAGGCAGCGCCAAGAAGACCGACATCGGCTGGGGCGCCGGCGGCGGCCTGTTCGGCGGCAGCGGCTTCGGTGCTGGCGGCGCCAGCGGCTACGCCAACACCGAGATCGGCCAGGTCATCACCCTCGCCTACCTGCAGGCCTATACCGACATCGTCGCCCAGCTCGGCGGCCTGCCGGACAACGCCTCCGCCGCCAACGCGCAGCAGGCGGTGACCGTCGCCAAGCCGGCGCGTCTGTTCACGACGGCCAAGGGCACCAAGGTGGTGCGCAGCCTGGACGTGGGCATGATGCTGTACCCCACCGGCAACAAGGAAGGAATGATGTGGGAAGTGGAAGACGAACTCGGCAACAAGGGCTGGATTTCGTCGACGCTGATCGAATTGTCGCGCTGAACCTCATCGGCGACGGACACGAAAAAGGGCGCTTCGGCGCCCTTTTTCTTTGGCTGAGGAAACGTCTCGCAGCAACCACATGTAAACCAATTGTCGCCATGGATTTACGGTGTCTGTCGAAAAAAAGAAACTCGCTTTGCCTTCAATGCCAAAACATGATCGTCGTCGCAAGACTGTTCAATTGTTCATCGAATCGGTCAATGTGCGCCCAGCACAGCGCTGGACGTGGATATGCTGCCAGCTCAAGGACATTTCTATTACTCAAGGAGAGAAGCATGAAACTGCACTGTCTTGTATTGGCATTGGCGATTTGCGGAAGTCTGACTGGCTGTGACCTTCCTTCCTGTACGCTCACCACGATTGAACCGAGCATTACGGTTACGGATGTCGCAGGGGAACCCGTAATCAACGCTGGCGTGAAAGGAGTGTTCAACTGCGCTTCTCGCGGCGCCAGGGCATTGAGAGTCATGGCACTGGATGTATCGGACATCGCGATCGACATCACGGGCCAAGGCACGGCAGTACTCGACGGCTCGGGTACGGGCACTCTGCTGCTGACGGAAGGCGGCACGGTCATCGGGTCGACCACGTTCAATTACGTGGTGATGGATTCGATGGCGGTTGTCGCCGACCCATCGACGGTGAATAACTGGCTGACCCAATACCCCTCGGCCGACGGCTACGATGTGAAGCTGCACGACATTCCGACCGTGGATATCGTGCCGGGCACTGCGACGCTAACCGTGGACGCCTATTACGGCAGTACCGAGATCTCGACGGCGAGCGCGTCCTGGACATCGAGCGCAGGCAGCGGCTGCATCCCGGGCGGTAATCATGGCAATCCCGGCGGTGAACAGCCGATCGAGCTGCCGGGCGACGGCGGCGGCGTCTGCCCCTGACGGTTCCGTAGATCGACGGACACGAAAAAGGGCGCTTCGGCGCCCTTTTTCGTTTGGCATCGAAATCCAGCCGCTACAACCGCGCCCGCACCAGATCCAGCAGCGCATCCGCCAGCACCGTCTTCGGTCCCGGCCCCAGCGCATGCGCGGTGTCGGCATCGATCACCGTCAGCGCGTTGTCGTCGCTCTCGAACCCGCAGCCGGCACGGCCGACCTGGTTGGCGGCGATCATGTCCAGCCCCTTGCGCACCAGTTTGTCGCGGGCGTAATGCTCGACATCGTTGGTTTCCGCGGCGAATCCCACCACCACCCGCGGCCGCTGCGCATGCGCGGCCACGTCGGCCAGCACATCGGGCGTGCGGACCAGCTCGACGGTCATCGTGTCGATGGCGGTCGCGCCGCCTTCGCCGGACTGTGCGGTTTTCTTGATCTTGTGCGGCGAGACCGTGCGCGGCGTGTAGTCGGCCACGGCTGCGGCGCCGATGTAGATGTCGGCCGGCAGCGCGGCCATCACCGCGGCGTGCAGCTGCGCGGCCGAACGCACGTCGACGCGGCGCACGCCCGCGGGCGTGGGCAACGACACCGGGCCGGCCACCAGCACCACCTCGGCGCCGCGGCGCGCGGCGGCGGCGGCGATCGCGAAGCCCATCTTGCCGCTGCTGCGGTTGCCGATGAAACGCACCGGGTCCAGGTCTTCGAACGTCGGGCCGGCGCTGATCACCAGCCGCTGGCCGGCGAGGTCGGCGGCGACGCGATCGGCCTCGAACGCAGCCACGAGGTCGGCCACGATCTCCGGCGGCTCGCGCAGCCGGCCGGGGCCGAACTCGCCGCAGGCCTGGGCGCCGTCGTCGGGGCCGATCACCTGCACGCCGCGGGCGCGGAGGGTGGCGACATTGCCCTGCGTGGCGGGGTGCAGCCACATCCGGTTGTTCATCGCCGGCACCACCGCGATCGGCGCAGTCGTGACCAGGCAGAGCGTGCTGACCAGATCGTCGGCCAGCCCGTGGGCGAGCTTGGCGAGAATGTCGGCGGTAGCTGGCGCCACCAGCACCCGGTCGGCCCAGCGCGCCAGTTCGATATGGCCCATCGCGGCCTCGGCGGCCTCGTCCCAGAGCGAATCGCGCACCGACACGCCGGACACCGCCTGCAGGCTGGCCGCACCGACGAAACGCTGGGCGTTGGCGGTCATCGCCACCTGCACCTCGGCGCCGGCTTCGCGAAGGCGGCGCACCAGCTCGATCGACTTGTACGCGGCGATGCCTCCGCACACGCACAGCAGGATGCGGCGACCGGTCAGCGTCTGCGCCATCGGGAGTTTTCCTACATCTGAGCAAGCCGACAGCTTACCCGATGCCACGGACATCCCCGACAGTACGGCGGCGGCCGCGCGGCGATGCTGGCGTTCACACCTTCGACGACCGCCCACCATGCAGATCCGCGATTGGCCCGACAACGAACGTTCGCGCGAAAAGCTGCTCAAGCGCGGCCCCGCGGTGCTGTCCGATGCGGAATTGCTGGCGATCTTCCTGTGTTCCGGCCTGCAGGGCTCGGACGTGGTGAGCAGCGCGCGCCGGCTGCTGACCGAACATGGCCCGCTGCGCAGCCTGCTGGAACACTCGCCAAAACAACTGCTGAAGCTGCCGGGCATCGGCCCTGCCCGGGCCTGCGCCCTGCTCGCGGCGCTGGAGCTGGGCAACCGCTACCTCGCCGCAGGCCTGGAGCGCGGCGACGCCCTGACCGACCCCCAGGCCGCCGGCCGCTACTTCTCACAGCGCCTGCGCGGCCTGCCGCATGAAGTCTTCGCGGTGCTGTTCCTCGACACCCGCCACCGCTCGATCGCCTTCGAGGAAATGTTCCGCGGCACCGTCGACGGCGCCGAGGTCCATCCGCGCGAAGTCGTCCGCCGCGCGCTGGTCCACAACGCCGCCTCGGTGATCGTCGGCCACAACCACCCCAGCGGCAACGGCGAGCCCAGCGCCGCCGACCGCGCGATCACCCTGCGCCTGAAACAGGCGCTGGGACTGGTCGAAATCCGCCTGCTGGACCACTTCATCGTGGGCGACGGTGCGCCGGTGTCGCTGGCGGCGCGGGGGTGGGTGTAGTCGGAGCGGACAGCCCGCACTTCGAGTGCGCAAGCCGCGCGCGCGGCCTTGATGCCGCGATGCGCTAGGGGCGCGGCGGGCGGCTACAATGCCCGACCCTCGAAACATCGCCGTTTTCCGGCGAAAATACTCCGTGAAATCCCAGCTCCGCGCCCTCATCGAACAGGGCATCGCCCAACTCCGCAGTCAGGGCACCCTGCCCGCCGACATCGCCGCCCCGGACTTCGTGGTCGAACGCCCGAAGGACCGCAGCCACGGCGATTTCGCCACCAACGCCGCGATGACGCTCGCAAAGCCCGCACGCAGCAACCCGCGCGCGATCGCGCAGGCGTTGATCGACGCCCTGCCCGTCAACGACGACATCGCCTCGGTCGAGATCGCCGGGCCGGGCTTCCTGAATTTCCGGCTGTCGGCCGCCGCTTGGCAGCGCCAGCTGCGCAGCGTGCACGCCGAGGGCGACGCCTACGGCCGCAACGCCAGCGGCGGCGGTCGCACCGCCGGTGTGGAATATGTGTCCGCCAATCCCACCGGCCCGCTGCATGTCGGCCACGGCCGCGCCGCGGCCATCGGCGACTGCATCGCGCGCGTGCTCGACGCCAACGGCTGGAACGTGAAGCGCGAGTTCTACTACAACGACGCTGGCGTGCAGATCGAGAACCTCGCGAAGTCGACGCAGGCGCGCGCCAAGGGCCTGAAGCCCGACGACGCCGGCTGGCCGGAAGACGGCTACCGCGGCGACTACATCGCCGATGTCGCCCAGGCCTATCTCGACGGCGCAGCGGTCGAAGTGGATGGTCAGACCATCACCGCCGCCGGGGATGCGGATGACTTCGATGCGATCCGCCGCTTCGCCGTGGCCTATCTGCGCCGCGAACAGAATCTCGACCTCGCCGCGTTCGGCGTGTCGTTCGACGTGTACTTCCTCGAATCCTCGCTCTACCGCGACCAGAAAGTCGAAGAGACCGTGCGCGAACTCATCGCCCACGGTCACACCTACGAGGAAGGCGGCGCGCTGTGGCTGCGCACCACCGACTTCGGCGACGACAAAGACCGGGTGATGCGCAAGTCGGACGGCAATTACACGTATTTCGTGCCGGACGTGGCCTATCACCTCAGCAAGTGGCAGCGCGGCTACACCCGCGCCATCACCGAACTCGGCGCCGATCATCACGGTTCGCTGGCCCGCGTGCTCGCCGGCCTGCAGGCGCTGGACTGCGGCATTCCCAAGGGCTGGCCGGAATACGTGCTGCACCAGATGGTCACGGTGATGCGCGGCGGCGAGGAAGTGAAACTCGGCAAACGCGCTGGTGGTTATGTGACGCTGCGCGATCTGATCGAGGAAACCGGCCGCGACGCGGTGCGCTGGTTCCTGATCGCGCGCAAGCCCGATTCGCAGCTGGTGTTCGACATCGACCTGGCGCGCTCGCAGTCGCTGGACAATCCTGTGTATTACGTACAGCTTTCGCATGCGCGGATCTGCGGCCTCGGCCGCAAACTCGCCGAGCGCGATCTGTCCTACGACCGCGACGCCGGACTGTCGCAGCCGCTGGACATCGCCAACACCGCGGTGCGCGACCTGCTGATCGATCTCTCGCGTTATCCCGAGATCGTCGATATCGCCGGCAAGGAACTGGAACCGCATCAGATCGCGATCTATCTCGTCGAGCTGGCGCAGACCTTCCAGTCCTACTACAACGATCACCAGTTCCTCGTGGACGATGCGGACACCCGCAACGCCAGGCTGGCGCTGGCGGAGGCGACCCGTCAGGTGCTGGCAAACGGGCTGGCGCTGCTGGGCGTGTCGGCGCCGGAACAGATGCTCTTCGACGACAAGGCGGAGACAGCGTAATGGCGGCCAAACGCGGAAAATCGCAGGCGCGACGCAACACCGGCGGCGGCAACAACAGCGGCACGCCCGGCTGGGCGTGGCTGGTGGTCGGCCTGGCGCTGGGCGTGGGCGTGTTCCTGATGGCGCCGAAATTCCTCGGCGGCGACGGCGCCGAGAGTTTCTTCCGGCCGAAACCGAACGCCGACGCGCAGCCGCCGGCGGTGGATGCGGTGAGCAACCAGGACGCCATCGTCGCCGACAGCGACACCACGACCGCCGCGACCGGGGAGCCCGCCGAAAAGCCGCAGGACTACGATTTCTACACCCTGCTGCCGGGCGACGAGACCGCGCTCAGCGACACCGAGCTGGCCGAACGCGCGCGCGCCGAGGAAGCCGCACGCCAGCAGGCCGCAGACGCCGCCGAACAGAAACCCGCGAAGCCCGACACCGCGACGCCGCCGGCCATCGATGCGCCGACGATCACGCCGCCGGTCGCCGTGGATACGCCGACGCCACCGAAACCCGTCGCCGCCGCCGAACCGCGCGGCGACGCGCGCTACCTGCTGCAGGCCGGCGCCTTCGCTGCTTCGGGCGACGCCGAAGCGCTGAAGGCCAAGATCGCGTTCCTGGGCCTCAGCGCGCGGGTGGAATCGGCGGAGATCCAGGGCAAGACGGTCTACCGCG
The DNA here is from genome assembly GCA_943371935.1 of Chitinophaga pinensis. Taxonomy (GTDB): domain Bacteria; phylum Pseudomonadota; class Gammaproteobacteria; order Xanthomonadales; family Xanthomonadaceae; genus Lysobacter_I. The sequence goes on from CALRWS020000007.1 coordinate 17,522, forward strand.
TGCGGATGGGCCCGTACGGCACCGCCACCGACCTGGCCGAAGCCAAGCGCAAACTCGCCGGCGGCGGGCTGCCGGCGATGGCGATCAAGGCGAAATAAAGACAAGCGTCATCCGCATCACATCAGGGGGAATCACGCATGCCGCATCGTCGCTGGATATTCGCTCCGCTCGTTTCGATCGCTCTGCTGGCCATGCTGGCCGCCGCGCCGGCTCACGCGCAGGACAAGGACGCCGAAGCGCCCCAGCCGATTCCCGCCGCACTGCAACCCGCGGTGACCCAAGCCGAATTCCTCGGTAGGCAACTCTATCTCCACGACCGCGCCGCCTGGCTCGCGACCGACGCGATGCTGGCCGACAAACGCATGCGCAAGCTGAAGAAGTCCGTCGGCGGCTGGCTCACCGAACCCACAGCGCTGGGCGTCCGCGTGATCTTCATCAGCAAGGACGACGCCCCGCGGCGGCTTTACGAAATCGATGTCGACGAATCGGAACGCCTCTCCGAACCGACACTGGAATCGCCAACGCCGCTGACCGCCGAGCATCTCGCTCAACTGCGCGCACGCAACCTGGCGATATCGCAATCCTTCATGCAATGCGCGCGGAAATACAACACCGTGGTGTTGCCTTCGAGCAGCGGCATGCGCGTCTATCTGATGCCGGGCTTCGCCGAGCATGAGGTCTACCCGCTCGGCGGCTATCACCTGTACGAGATCGACGGTGCCGGCGAAAAGATCCTGTCTTCGCGCAAGTTCAGCAACGGCTGCATCGAGCACCAGGACTCGCCCAAGGGCCTGCCGAAAGGCGCCAAGCCGAGCTTCGGCATGTTCACCCATCTGCTGGACCCGCAGCCGACCGAAGTCCACGTTTTCGTGAGTCTTCACGCCAAGGTGCCGCTGATGATCATGACCATCGACAACAAAATGATGTGGTCGGTGAAGAGCGGCAAAGTCGAGTTGATCAATACGAGGGACTGAATCGTCGATTCGACACGGAAAGCCGGAAAATCGCGGCGATCCATCCTAGTGGGTCGCAAGCCCTGAGACACCGCGCGGGCATACTCCTGTCCCAACAGGAGAGAACGCCCATGACGCTCGAAGCCGCCCTGTTCAGGCCCGCCCTGAAGCCTGTCGTCGATGCCCTGCTGCTGCGCTTCCGGCAGCGCCGGCAGCGCCAACTCCGACGCGGCGGCGAGGCCGCATTGCAGGACGCGATCCGAGAACTGCTGCTGCCGCATCCCGACGAGCGCCGGGTGGAAGCGAAGCTCGCGCAGGCCCGCGGCACCGGGGCGCTGGCCCGCGACATGGCTCTGGCCGAAACGATGCTGATGCGGCACCGCGAAACCCGCGCACACACCGCCGGCAAACATCATCTCAGCCTGCGCCGCCGCGGAATCGCCACCTGCGTACAACCGTAGGTCGGGTACACCTCCCGGCAACCGAACCCGTCATCGCCACGCGATGTCATCAGCGATTTTCACTCCGCGTTCGCCGCGAAGACCGCGTGGCATACTCTGACGGAACGTCGGCGGGCATCGACAGAAAGCGCCTATCGATCTCGGATGTTCGCAAGGCGCCGGCGATGCCGGTGACATCCGATCGATCAGAGGGGGGGGGCTGCCTCATGGATCTGGACGCACGTGCGCGCCGCTACGACGTACTGAATGTCCTCACGCAACCGACGTGGGTCTTCGACATCGACCGTCGCCGCGTGTATTGGGCCAACCGCGCGGCACAGAGCCTCTGGAACGCAGTTAGCCTCGAAGATCTCTGCGCGCGCGACTTGGGCAGGGGCATGTCGGAAGCCGTCGCCATGCGTCTGACGCAATACCAGAGCGACTTCATCACCCATGACGCCACCTTCAACGAGCAATGGACGCTCTATCCGGACGGACGACCAGTATCGCTGACCGTAAAGATCAGCGCCCATCGCCTTGATGATGGGCGGATGGCGATGCTGTGCGAGGCACGCCAGGTGGACGGGCAGGAGCCCGAGTCGCTGCGTTCGGTGGAAGCGCTGCTGCACACGGCGGTGATGATCTCGCTGTACGGTCAGAACGGCCAACCGCTGTATCGCAACCCCGCCGCACGCGCGTCGGCGCGGACGCCGGACGAGCGTCTTGAAGAACGCATCGCCGACGCGAAGGCCTACACCGCTCTGCTGCACGATCTGGGCCTGATCGGGACATCCACCCAGACCCTGCAGGTGCATACCAGCAACGGCGAACGCTGGCACGAAATCTCTGCGCGGCGCTGTCGCGACGCGGTGACCGGGGAGGACGCGGTGCTGATCAGCGAGGCCGACGTCAGCGCGATCAAACATGCCGAAGCGCGCGCCCGATACCTGGCGCTATGCGATCCGCTGACCGGATTGCCCAACCGGAGCCATGTCATGCGCACCTTCATTGATTCGGCTGACGAGATCAGCCGGGCCGGGCTGCAGGCGGCGCTGATATTCATCGACCTGGACCACTTCAAGGACGTCAACGACACGCTCGGCCATGCGGCAGGCGATGCGCTGTTGGTGGAAGTCGCGCGCCGGCTTTGCCGCGCCGTGCGCGACAAAGACCTGGTCGCGCGGCTGGGCGGCGACGAATTCCTGATCGTGATCATCGCGGACGACATCCGCACAGAGGTCGGCCTGGTCAGCGATCGACTGATGCGCACGGTCGCCGAGCCCGCGATCATCCACGGTCATGAGGTCAGGGTCACACCCAGCATGGGCGTCAGCCTCTACCCGGTGGACGGCGACAATATCGAAACGCTGCTGCGCAATGCCGATCTCGCGATGTACACCGCCAAGGACTGCGGTCGGAACGGCATGGCGTTCTACGAGGCGCGGATGTCGGATGCGGTGCGCAATCGCATGGCACTGGAAGTGGAGCTGCGCCATGCGCTGGAGCGGGAACAGATCAAGGTCTACTACCAACCGATCATCGATGTCGCCAGCGGACGCATCGTCGGCGTCGAGGCCCTGGCGCGCTGGCCACACCCGGAACGGGGCATGGTGCCGCCCGACGTATTCATCCCGGTCTGCGAGAACACCGGCCTCATCCGCCTGCTCGGCGCGATCGTGTTCGAGACCGCCGCGCACCAACAGGTGGCCTGGCATCAGGCCGGCTATCCGCTGCGCATGTCGGTGAATCTGTCGGCGCGGCAGTTGCGGCAAGACGAACTGTTGCCCGACCTCTCCCGCAGTCTCGCCCGTGCCGGGTGCGATCCCCGATGCATGCAGGTGGAAATTACCGAATCGATGCTACTCAGCAACGACAACGTGCTGTACGCCATCGAGGCCCAGGGGATGAGTATCGCGCTCGACGACTTCGGCACCGGCTATTCCAATCTGGGCTATCTGCAGCGGTTCCCGATCAGCACGCTGAAGATCGACAAATCCTTCATCCAGAGCATCGACGCCAATCGGCCGCTGGCGGAAATGATCGTGTCGATGTGCAAACTGATGCGGCTGTCGGTGGTCGCCGAAGGCGTGGAAACCGCGGAACAGTTCGCCTGGGTGAAGGCGCACGGGATCGAACTGTGCCAGGGCTATCTGTTCTCCAAGGCCTTGCCGGCCGAGGCGCTCACCGAGTTGCTGGCGTCGCAGCCGTTCGTGGCCGACTGAGCTGGACGGCAGATTGCCTCCGTCGACATGCCGCCCCGGCTAGAATCCACCGCATGACCAAGACCATCCTCATCACCGGCGCCACGTCCGGGTTCGGACGCGCCGCCGCCCGACGTTTCGTCGATGCCGGCTGGCGCGTGATCGCCACCGGCCGCCGCATCGAACGCCTCGATGCACTCGCCGATGAACTCGGCCGCGACCGCGTGCACACCGCCGCCTTCGACATCCGCGACGAGGCCGCGATGCGCGCCGCGCTGGACGCGCTGCCCGACGATTTCCGCGCCATCGACGTGCTGGTGAACAACGCCGGCCTGGCCCTGGGCACCGCGCCGGCGCAGCGCGCGGATCTCGCGCAGTGGCGGCAGATGATCGACACCAACGTCACCGCGCTGGTCACGCTGACCCACGCGCTGCTGCCGGGCCTGATCGAGCGCCGGGGCGCGATCCTCAATGTCGGCTCGATCGCCGGCACCTATCCCTACACCGGCGGCAACGTCTACGGCGGCACCAAGGCCTTCGTGTCGCAGTTCTCGCTGGGCCTGCGCAGCGACCTGCACGGCACCGGCGTGCGCGTGACCTCGATCGAACCGGGCATGGCCGAAACCGAATTCACCCTGGTGCGCACCGGCGGCGACGGCGCTGCCTCGGACACGCTCTACAAGGGCGCCGAACCGATCCGCGCCGACGACATCGCCGAGACGATCTTCTGGATCGCCAACCTGCCGCCGCATCTCAACGTCAACCGCATCGAAGTGATGCCGGTGCGGCAGTCCTTCGCGGGGTTCCAGATCGCGCGGGACGCATGAGCATGCAACTGCTGCTGCCCGCGCTGATGGCTCTGGCGATCGGCATGATGCTGCCGCTGCAGGGACTGATCAACGCGCGTCTCGGCGCGCAGGTCGGCGGCCCGGTCGTGGCCGCGTTCGTCTCGTTCCTGGTCGGCACGGTGCTGCTGGGCGCCTATCTGCTGCTGACGCGCACGCCGCTCGCGATCGGCGGCGCCACCCGGCTGCCGCCATGGATCTGGGCCGGTGGCCTGCTCGGCGCGCTCTACGTCGCCTGCTTCACGCTGCTGATGCCGCGACTCGGGGCTGCGTCGCTGATCTGTCTGGCGATCCTCGGCCAGGTGACGGCATCGCTGGTGTTCGATCACTTCGGCGTGCTGCAGGCGCCACGCAAGGCGGACCCGGTGCGCATCGCCGGCGCGATCCTGATGATCGTCGGCGTGCTGATGGTCGCGGCGCCGTGGCGCAGCCCACCCAAGCCGCCGGTCGGCGATAACGCATCAGGCGCTTGATCGACCGAACCCTCAGCGGGCAGACGGCTCGGCAGACGTCGATACCGGAACTGGCCGGCGCCGCGTCAGAACGCGGCTGCGCAGTCGCAGCCCCGGCCGTTCGACGAGGTAGTACAGGATGGCGGCCGCGAGCAGCGACGCGATCCCGTACACCGCGAACGCGATGAAGCCGCGATCCTGCAACGCATCGCCGAGATGTCGCTCCACCAGACCGAACACCGGCTTGTGCACCAGATACAGACTGAACGAGACCGCCGCCAGCCAGCTCGCGCCCGGCAGCGCGCGGCGGCCGATCCAGCTGTCCCGCTGCGCGCCCGCGAACACCAGCAGCGCCAGCCCCAGCGACAGCACCGGCCAGCCGATGCTGTTGCCCAGCAGGCCGGCGCGCTCGCGGAACAGCCAGAACGCCAGCGCCATCGCCGCCAGTCCGCCCAGCATCACGAGGTTCGCGCGGACGGCGACGCGGGCCCAACTGTCCGGGCGATAGGTCTTCCACACCGCCAGGATCACGCCCGCGAGCAGACCGTCGAGCCGGTTCCAGGTCGGGTAATAGATGTCTTCGACGAACCAGTTCCGCGCCGGCTGCAGCGCGTCGAAATGCAGCCAGAGCGATGTACGCAGGACGATGCCGCCGATCACGATCGCCGCGCACAGCGCGATGAAGCCGGCGGCCGACGGGCGCTTGGCGAGCAGCCACGCCAGCAGCGGGAAGACGAGATAGAAATGTTCCTCGACGCACAGCGACCAAGCGTGCGAGAACGCGGCGTTGTGGCCGTAATCGATCGACAGATTCAGGAAGAAACCGGCGAACTTCCACCACGGCTCCATGCCCGGCGCCTCGCGGAACCCGGGCCACAGCAGATACACCGCCAGCACCGCCCAGAACGCCGGCAGGATGCGGAACGCACGGCGGAGGTAGAACTCGCGGAACGAGAAGCGACGGCCGTCCGCCAGCGGCTTCAGCACCTGCGAGCCGATCAGGTACCCGCTGAGCACGAAGAACAGGTCGACGCCCATCCAGCCGTAGCGCTGCGCCCAGGCCCAGTCCGCACCCAAGCCGCCGACGAGGAACGAATGGAACAGCATCGTCCAGACCACCGCGATGGCGCGCAGAAGATCGAGCCCTGGCAGATGCGCGGAACGATGCTCAGCATGTTCGCGATCGCTTCGATTGCCGCTGTCCACTGCCTGCCGCCCTGCCACGCTTCGGGAGGCGCACTTTAATCGACAGCGACGCGCGTGGACGACGCGTTGCAGGCGTTACGCGCAGACCGGACACGCGGCCGGCCCGCGCGATTCAGCCCAGCGGTTCGTCGCTCAGATAGGTGTACGCGGTCAGACCCATTTCCAGCGCCTCGTTGAGCCGCGCGGCCTCGCCCTTGCTCAGGTCCACGGCGCCGACCTTGGCGCGGTAGATCCGGCGCAGGTCGTCGAGCTTGTAGCCGACATAATCCAGCATCACGTCGGTGGTGTCGCCGCGGCGCTGCTGGGTGACCTTGAACCCATCGTCGCCGACGCGCACTTCGATCGCGTCGGTGTCGCCGAACAGATTGTGGATGTCGCCGAGGATTTCCTGATACGCGCCCAGCAGGAAGAACCCGATGCGGTAGCGTTCGCCCGGACGCAGCCCGTGCAGCGGCAGCGAGCTGTGCAGATCTTCGTTCTCGACGTAGGTATCGATCTTGCCGTCGGAATCGCAGGTGAGGTCGGCGATCACGCCGCGGCGATCGGGCCGTTCGTCGAGACGTTCGATCGGCACGATCGGGAACACCTGATCGATCGCCCACACGTCGGGCATCGATTCGAACAGGCTGAAATTGACGAAATACTTGTCGACCAGCCGCTCGTTGAGCTCATCGAGCAGATCGCGATGGCTCTTTTCGTCGTAGGTCAGCCGCGCGCGCACCGCATGCGCGATCGCGTAGAACAGATCGTCGAGTCGCGCGCGGCCGACCAGATCGAGCTGGCCCAATGCGTACAACGACAGCCCTTCGCTGTGGTGATGCTGCGCTTCGTGGAACAGCTCGACCGCCGGCCGGGTATCGATCTCGGCATAGATCTCGCGCAGATGGCGGATGACGTTGGCTTCGTCGTCATGCGCAGGCGGCACCCGGCCTTCCGGCGCGCGCTCCACTTCCGACACATTGGTGACCAGCATCGCGTGATGCGCGGTCATGGCGCGGCCGCATTCGGTGACCACGCGCGGCGGCGCGATCCCGTATTCCACGCAGGCCTCGGCCAGCGGCTGGACGATGCTGGACGCGTACTGGTGGATGCCGTAGTTGATCGAGCAGTAGCTGCGCGAACGCGTGCCTTCGTAATCGATGCCCAGACCGCCGCCGACATCGACGTGGCTGACGTTCGCGCCCAGCTTCGACAGTTCGACGAAATAGCGCGTGGCCTCGCGCATGCCGTTGGCGATGTCGCGGACGTTGCTGATCTGCGAGCCCATGTGGAAATGCAGCAGGCCCAGGCAATCGCCCATGTCGGCGTCGCGCAGGGTCTTCCACAGGTCCAGCACCTGGCGCGGCGACAGCCCGAACTTGGCCTTGTCGCCGCCGCTGTTCTGCCATTTGCCGGCGCCCAGCGACGCCAGGCGCATGCGCACGCCGAGGCCCGGGACGACGCCCAGCGCCTTGGCCTCCTCCATCACCAGCGGCAGCTCGGACGGCTTCTCCACCACGATGAAGGTCTGCATGCCGAGCTTGCGGCCGATCAGCGCGAGGCGGATGTATTCGCGATCCTTGTAGCCGTTGCAGACGATCAGCCCGCCGGGGCGGCTCAGCGCCAGCACCGCCATCAGTTCCGGCTTGCTGCCGGCTTCCAGGCCGAAGCCCTCGCCCGCATGCGACGCCAGGGTGCCGGCGACGGCCGCGTGCTGGTTGACCTTGATCGGATACACCGCGGTGTAACCGCCGGCGTAATCCCACTCGGTCTGCGCCTGCGCGAACGCGGCCTGCAGCTTGCCCAGACGGTCGCCGAGTATCTGCGGGAAACGCACCAGCAGCGGCAACTTCGCGCCGCTCGCCTGGGCGGCATCGACCACCGCCGACAGCGCCGCGCCCGGCGCCTGCGGGCCCTGCGGGTGCACGACGATGCGGCCCTGCGTATCGACGTCGAAATACCCTTCGGCCCAGTGCGGAATCGAATAGGTCTTGCGGGCGAGGTCGATGGACCAGGCGGTCATGGGCATGTTCCGGGGCGCTGCGGGGACGCGCATTGTAGAGCCTGCCCCGCACTCGATGCGGGGGCGGGTCTTGACCCGCCGCTCGGCTTCCCGCCCACCGCTCGGCTCCGCAGCCCCGTTCAGCTTCCCCGCCGGTACACCGGCTCCCCACAGATCCCGCGCACCCGCCGCGCCTCCGCCTTGTGCGCGCTCTCGGTGAACACGCTGACGCTGCCGGGCAGGCGCAGCGCGGCGACGATCCGCTTCAGCCCCGCCGCCTCGCTGACCACCGAGCCGCGCCAGGTCACCAGCAGCGCGTAGTGTGCCGGCTCATCGGCCAGATCGAAGCGTTTGCGCGCCAGCCAGGCCTGGCCGACCTGCGGGATCCCGTACAGCGTCTCGCACAGGCCGTCGAGCGTGGCGTCGTCCAGGCCGTGGGCGATCAGATCATCATCCCCGGCCACGCCTTCGCGGGCCTCCAGCGACTTCGCGCGATCGGAGAATTCATCGCGCAGCGCGGACAGCGCGGCCATCACGTCGGGACTCAGCGTGGCGTCGCGCTCGTACCCGCGCAGTGTCTCGAACGCCGGGCGGATCGCGCCGGCGTCGAGGCTCATCGCCTGCCGCAGCTGCCCGACGCCCGCCACATCGCCCGCCTCGATCCGCAGCAGGGCGACCTTGAACTGCGCGGTCGCGCTGTCCGGTGCGCATGCGAGCGCGCGCTCGTAGAAACGCAGCGGCTCGATGTCGGGGCGCAGCGATTCGATCAGCTGCGCGTATTGCAGGGTTTCGGCGGGATCAAGATCGCCGCGGCGCTCCAGCGCGTCCAGCCGATGGCGCTCCGGCTCGGCCGCCGCGTACTGCGATGCCCACGGTGTCTTGATGTCGTCGCGCCACTGCGTATCGAGTTTGCGTTCGATCGTCGACAGCGACTCGCCCAGCAGCGCGATCGCGGACACCGCCTGTTCGCGCAGTGCGGGCGCGGCGCCGACCGCCGCGACGCGCTGCGGCAGGGTGGGATGGGTGTCGGTCAGGTCGTTGTCGCGCGCTTCGCTGGCGAGCAGGCGCGGGATATCGATGGGCGGCAGGTCGCGCAGCGCATCGGCGTACATGGCGTTGAACTGCACCGGGGGCTGCGGCTGGGCGCGCATCCGCGTCTGCATGTTCGGCCAGAAGCGCCGTTCGATCCACTGCGATGCATGCGCCAGCCGGATCAGCGCCGACACCCGCGCGGATTCGCCGGCGACGCGCGCGCTCACCGCGTCGGCCTCGAACTCGTCCTCGCGCGCCATCACGAAACTGTAGGCGTTGAAATACGGCACGTACCAGTCGAAGAACTTCAGGAACAGCCGCGACATCGACCCGCCGCCGCCCGCCATCGCCTCGGCCATGCGGTACCAGCTGATGCGGACGCGATAGATCCACGCCGAGAAACGGCCGTGACCCCCGCGGAAATGGCCGAACTCGTGCGCGATCACCGCCGACAGCTCGGCGGCGTCCAGCAGGCGCATCAGCGGCAGGCCGATCACCAGATAGTGATGATGGCCGACCAGACCCAGCAGCCGCGGCATGCTGGCCGCGCCGGCGTTGAGCTCGCTGTCGATCACCACCGCCGCCAGCGGCGGCGCGCCGGCGGCCACGCGCAGGCGTTCGATTTCGGCGTCCAGTCCGGGCGCCTCGCCGGGCGCCAGCCGATAGCCCGACGGCACGCCGAAGCGCAGCCACAGCGCGCGCACCACCATCGCCGCGAAGAAGCCCTGCGGCACCAGCACCATCAGCAGCCAAGGGTCGAAATCGCGCCCGCTCGCCAGCAGCGCAATCACGATACCGACCGGCAGGCCCACGGCAACCAGCAACACCGCGCCGATCGCCGCATAACCCAGCGCTGCCAGCAGCATCACCCGGCTGCGATAGGCCTGCGGCGCCTCGCGCGCCTGCACCTGCAGACGTTCGATCAGGGCCTTGTACCGCTGTTCCGATGCTTTCGCTGCCATCCGCGCCTCCCGTGGGCGCCCATCGTAGCGGAAGCCTCGACGGGGTCCGGTACAATCCGCAGCCCCAAGACCGCCTCCGGACCGACGCCGATGACCACCGCAACCACCTGGCATTACGAGAACTTCGAGCCCGCCGGCTCGGCCATCGGCTACCGCATCACCCGGAAACTCGACGAAGTGCAGTCGCCGTTCCAGAAGATCGAGATCTTCGAAAGCACCGACTGGGGCAATCTGATGCTCATCGACGGCGCGATGATGCTCACCACCCGCGACAACTTCCTCTACCACGAGATGATGTCGCACCCGGCGCTGTTCACCCACGCCAATCCGGAGCAGGTGGTCATCATCGGCGGCGGCGACTGCGGCACGCTGCGCGAGGTGCTCAAGCACCCGGGCGTGAAGAAGGCCGTGCAGTGCGACATCGACGAACAGGTCACGCGCATGGCCGAGAAGTGGTTCCCCGAGCTGTGCGATTCCAACCATGATCCGCGCGCCGAGCTGCTGTTCGACGACGGCATCGCCTACATGGCCAACTGCGCGCCGGGCAGCCTCGACATCGTGATCGTCGATTCCACCGATCCGGTCGGCCCGGCCGAAGGCCTGTTCAACAAGGCCTTCTACGCCAGCTGCTTCCGCGCGCTGAAGGACGACGGCATCCTGGTCCAGCAGTCGGAATCGCCGCTGGTGCTGCTGGAACTGATCAAGGAAATGCGCGCCGAGATGGGCAAGGCCGGCTTCACGACCTTCCAGACCCTGCCGTTCCCGCAGCCCTGCTATCCGACCGGCTGGTGGAGCTGCACGCTGGCGAGAAAATCCGGCGGTTTCGATTTCCGCGACGCCGACGCCCACGCCAAGGCCTTCGCGACGAAGTACTACAGCGCCGATATCCACAAGGGCGCAGCGACGCTGCCGCCGTTCGTGGCCGAGGCGCTGCTGGGCGGCTGATCCCGGGCGGCTGGCCCTGGTCCCCCGGGCCAGCCGATAACACCCTCGCAACATCCGCCTCATGCTGGTTTAAGCCAAGGCGACTACAAGGTTCCCAGCACACTGCGGGAACCTCGATCATGTCCTCAACATCCCCGGCCCACCACGGACGCTCGCGAGGCCGCGGCGTTCGTGCGTCCCGGGGCACGGGCGCCCTGCTGTCCGCAGACAGTCGATTCCTGTGGACCCATCTGTGGCTGCCGCTGCTCGCCTTCGCTGCGGCCATCGTCGTCATCGCGCTGCTGCAGCTCGACTGGGCGTTGGCCCATCGCCTCTACGCCTGGGAAGGCTACCGCTGGGTGCTGAAGAAGGCCTTCCTGACCGAAGCCGTGCTGCATCGCTCCGGCCACGATCTCAGCGTCGCCGCCTGGGTCAGCGTGCTGGCGGCGTGGCTGGCGGCGCTGAAGCGGGAGTCGCTGGCCGTCTGGCGCAAGCCGCTGGGCTATCTGGCGCTGTCGATCCTGGTCTCGACCCTGCTGATTTCGTGGATCAAATCCTGGTCGAACATGGACTGCCCCTGGGATATCGAGGGACTGGGCGGCGTGAGGCCATACGTCGAACTGTTCGCGGCCCGGCCCGCATGGCTGCCCGACGGCCGCTGCTTCCCGGCAGGCCATGCCAGCGGCGGCTACGCGTGGATGTCGCTGTATTTCTTCTGCCTGCTGATCCGGCCGCGGCTGCGCTGGCTCGGCCTGACGGCCGGTCTTGGCGCCGGGTTGGTGTTCGGCATCGGCCAGCAACTGCGCGGCGCCCATTTCCTGTCGCACGACCTGTGGACAGCGATGCTCTGCTGGCTGGTGGCGTTCGGGCTGTATTACCTGTTTCGCGCGCCTGTTCCGGCGCACCTGTTCCGGCGCGGCTCCGCAGTCGTCGCGCGCGCACCGCACACCATCGGCAGTGGAACCGCGACGCAGTCCTGAAGCCTGCACTGCGGGCGTCCGTCGCAGCGTTGTAAGATTCGCCTCATCCCCAACGCACGCCATTCATCGTGGCTACGCCGGCACGCGCCTTGAACATCGATCGTTTGAATATCGGGCTGATCGCGGTGTCAACGCTGCTGGCGGTGCGCTGGCCGTTCGAAACGCTGCTGCTGGCCTATGCCGTACTCGGTCCCTTGCACTACATGACCGAGATCTCGTGGCTGCACGATCGCAACTATTTCCTGCCGCGGCGCCGCGATGCGTGGCCGCTGATCATCGGCGGTCTCGCGTCGATGATCGCGCTGATCGTGATCGCAGGCCTCGGCGGCGACAGCCTGCATCGTGCGGTCGGCAACGGCGCTTTGTTCGCGCTGTTCGGTTTCGCGCTGGTGATGGTGCTCACGCCGAGCTGGCCGAGGCGGCTGCTCGCGTTGGCGGCGCTGGTGCCCGCATGTCTGTTTCTCGCCCGCAGCACCGGTTTCGCCGATTCGCTGGCCGGCTACATCCCGACCGTCATCCATATCTATGTCTTCACCGGATTGTTCATGGTGCTGGGCTGGCTGCGCCGTCCCAGCGGCGACAGCGCCGGTGCGCTGGCGGTCTATCTGCTGTGTCCGCTGCTGTGCTGGCTGGCGCCGCTGGGCTTCAGCGCAGCGGCCTCGGGCTGGGCCGAACGCAGCTTCGTCGGCACGCTGGGACCGATCAACGAACTGATCCTCGGCGATGCCGGTCTGACGCTGGATCCCGCGCAACTGGTCGAACATCCGGTGAGCATCCTCATCACCCGGGTGCTGGCGCTGGCCTACCTCTATCACTACCTCAACTGGTTCTCGAAGGTCGAAGTGATCGGCTGGGCGCGGATCTCGCCGACCCGCGCCGTCGCGATCGTCTCACTGTGGATCGGCGCGGTCGCGCTGTATTTCCACAACTACGTGCTCGGCTTCGCCGTGCTGCTGATCCTCAGCTTCATGCACGTGGTGCTGGAGTTCCCGCTGAACCACCGGTCGTTCCGGGAGATCGGGTCGCTCGCCCGGAGCAGACTCTCGTCTTCGCCGCACCGGGATTCAACGACGTCCTGAGACGTTCGGTCACCCGTGCCTACAGCGCATCCCCATCCATTTCGCCGGTGCGGATCCGCACCACCTTCTCCAGATCCCAGACGAAGATCTTGCCGTCGCCGATCTTGCCGGTGCCCGCGGATTTCATGATCGCTTCGACCACGGTCTCGACCTCATCGTCGACCACCGCCACTTCCAGCTTGATCTTCGGCAGGAAGTCGACCACGTACTCGGCGCCGCGATACAGCTCGGTGTGGCCCTTCTGGCGGCCGAAGCCCTTGACCTCGGTGGCGGTGATGCCGGCGACGCCGGCTTCGGCCAGCGCCTCGCGCACGTCGTCGAGTTTGAACGGCTTGATGATGGCCATGACCATCTTCATGTCGGGGCTCCGGTGCAAAGCGGGGAATGGCATAGAGGATAACGCGAGGCCGCATGCCGGGGTCGGGCGCCGTGATTGGATGCCGCGATCAGAATTCCCCGACCCCGCTGTGCGGCATTCCCCGATGGTTCCGGCCAGGCGGACGCAGCATCCTGAGGTCCGCGCTACAATCCACCGGACATGCCCATGATCGACCTCAGCCAGATCGACGAACTCGCCCGCCGCCTCAGCGGCCTGGTGCCCCCCGCGCTGCGCGAGGGTCGCGACGAGATGCAGGACAACTTCAAGGCCGCGCTGCAGTCCGGCCTGGCCAGGCTGGATCTGGTCACCCGCGAGGAGTTCGACGTGCAGCGTGCGGTCCTCGTCCGCACCCGCGAACAGCTGGAAAGCCTGCGCACTCTCGTCGAGCAGCTCGAAGCCAGACTCGCCGAGCGCGACGACACCCGCGACACCGCGCCGCCCCAAGCCTGAGGGCCGCCAGCATGACGCTTGCTCTCGTGCACACCCGTGCACGCACCGGCGTGCGCGCGCCGACCGTGAAAGTGGAAGTCTTCCTCGCTGGCGGGCTACCGCGGATGTCGATCGTCGGCCTGCCCGAAGCCGCGGTCCGCGAGGCCAAGGACCGGGTTCGCGCCGCGATCCAGTGCGCGCAGTACGACTTCCCCGCCCGCGTGATCACCGTCAATCTCGCGCCGGCGGACCTGCCGAAGGACGGCGGCCGCTTCGATCTGCCGATCGCGCTCGGCATCCTCGCCGCCAGCGGGCAGATTCCGCTGCAGGTGCTCAACGAATACGAATTCCTCGGCGAACTCGGCCTCACCGGCGAGCTGCGCAGCGTCGACGGCATACTGCCCGCAGCGCTGGCCGCGGCGAGTCAGGGCCGCAAGCTGATCGTGCCTGTCGGCAACGGCGCCGAAGCCGCGCTGGCTGCAGAAGTCGAGGCCTACACCGCGCGCACGCTGCTGGAAGTCTGCGGTCATCTGTGCGGGCACCGCTCTCTGCCGGCGGCCGTCGCGCCTGCGAGCGCCTACGATTACGGCCCCGACCTGCGCGACGTACGCGGACAGACCCGGGCCCGACGCGCGCTGGAGATCGCCGCGGCCGGCAGCCACCACATGCTGCTGGTCGGCCCACCCGGCTGCGGCAAAACCCTGCTGGCCTCGCGCCTGCCCGGCCTGCTGCCCGAAGCCAGCGAAGCCGACGCGCTGGAAACCGCCGCCATCGCCTCGATCAGCGGCCGCGGCCTGGACCCGACCCGCTGGCGCACGCGACCCTTCCGCAGTCCGCACCACACCGCCAGCGCGGTCGCCCTGGTCGGCGGCGGCGCCGAACCGCGCCCCGGCGAGATCTCGCTCGCCCACAACGGCGTACTGTTTCTCGACGAACTGCCCGAATGGGATCGCCGCGCGCTCGAAGTGCTGCGCGAGCCGCTGGAGTCAGGGGTAGTGACGATTTCCCGTGCGGCGCGGCAGAGCGAGTTTCCGGCACGCTTCCAGTTGGTCGCGGCGATGAATCCATGCCCATGCGGCTGGGCAGGCGATCCCTCCGGCCGCTGCCGCTGTCATCCCGAAGCGATCCAGCGGTATCGCGGCAAGATCTCGGGGCCGCTGCTCGAACGCATCGACCTGCACGTCGAAGTCCCACGGCTACCGCCTGCCGAATTGCGCCCGGACGCGCCGCCCGGACAGTCCAGCGCCGAGGTCCGCACCCGCGTCATCCGCGCGCGCGAGGTTCAACTGCAGCGCGCCGGGCGCTGCAACGCGCATCTCGATCAATCGGGAACGAATGCGGTCTGCCGGCTCGCAGCGGACGATCAGGCGATGCTCGAGAACGCGATCGACCTGCTGCAGCTTTCGGCACGGTCGATGCACCGCATCCTGCGGGTGGCGCGGACGATTGCAGATCTGGCTGGCAGTACGGATATTCTTGGGCCGCATGTAGCCGAAGCGATCGGATATCGGCGCGGGGAACGGGCGGCGGCCGCGCGCGTGGCGTAAGCGTCTCCTGATGTTGCCTCGCGCGATGCTCCATTCGCATCGAGGAGAAGGCGGAGCATTCCCGACAGCATCGCCATCGTGGCGACATCGGCCGAAGTCGCTATGCATTGTTCTGTTCGATCCGTAAAAAGTGAACCCGATCCTGATACCGGATGATGAAGAAAGCGCACACTTCCCTGTTTCCTGCCAGGACGCCGGATATGCGAACACCGTCAGCGCCATCTGCATTTCAGGACAGCGTGTCTGCACGACGATGGCCGATGCGGATCACTCCGATGCACCGCCCTGCACGCATCGAGATTCGGGGTCGGAACAATGCTTCGACGGCGCATCGCCATTCCACGGGCTGCCGACCATGAGCACGATCGATCACTTTCCTGCACTGCGTGCCTGGCGGGATGCCGGCGAATTCATTACCGTCCGTGACCGGCGCATCTACTGCCGCCGTGCTGGCGCGGGGCCACGACTGTTGCTGATCCATGGTTTCCCGACCAGCAGCTTCGATTGGGCGCCGATGTGGCCGATGCTGACGTCACGCTTCGAGGTACTGGCGTTCGATCTGCTGGGTCTTGGCTTTTCCGCAAAACCTCGCGGCCATCGCTACCGTGTGCACGAGCAAGCGGATCTGGCCGAAGCGGTCGCGCATCATTACGGCTGGAGCAGCGCGTTCGTGCTCGCCCACGATTATGGCGATACGGTCGCGCAGGAGCTGCTGGCCCGAAGCAGCCAGGATGCCACGCACGCCGCGCTGCGTATCCTTCGTCTGTGCCTGCTCAACGGCGGACTGTTCCCGGAAACCCATCGTGCGCGGCCCATCCAGCGATTGCTCGCTTCGCCGCTCGGGCCCGGGCTGGTAGGACTGATGAGCCGCCGCGGTTTCGCGCGCAGTCTGCAGACGTTGTTCTCGCCGACGCGGCCGCTCAGCGACACGGCGATCAATGAATACTGGGCGTTGTTGCAGCACGATGACGGCATTCATGCGGTGCCGTCGCTGCTCGGTTACATGGCCGAACGCAGACGCGAACGTACGCGCTGGGTCGGTGCGCTGCAAACGACCGGTACGCCTATGCGCCTGATCTGCGGCGCGCTGGATCCGGTCAGTGGATTGCATATGTCCGAGCGTTATCGGGAGCTCGTCCCGCACGCGGATATCGTCGTCCTGGACGATGTCGGCCATTTTCCGCAACTGGAAGATCCGGCGCGGGTCTTCGCTGCGGTCGCTGAATTTTTTCCCTGGCGATAACGCGCAGACTGGCGCGTGATGCGGTTCGGCATTCAAAAGTGAAGGCATTTTTGAAATGCCGGGGAGGCTGGTAAACTCCCCAATACGGAGAGGTATTGCGTCCGGGCAAAGGATGGACAGATGGAGAGCATGGAAGATTGTGCTGTTGCACACATGAGCGCGCCCTCGAACGACGGGGCCGCTGCAGTGCCGGACGCCAGGCCCGGCCACGCCGGTTTCCCGCTGACGGACATGCAACGCCTCCTCGTCGTCAGCGCCTCCGACGGCATGGAATACGCGCTGCATCCGCACCTCTACTTCGAGGTGGAACGCCCCGGTCTCGACATCGATCGTTTCGCTTCCGCGGTCGCTCGCGTGCTCGAACGCCATCGGCGGAGCATCGTCGCCGTGACGCCGGATCTGCGGCTGCGGCAGGTCGATGAGGTGGGACCGCCCCCCGTGTCGGTCTGGGACCTGCGTGGGCTCTCCGATCTCGGGACAACGCTGGGACTCATGCAGATCCGGCACCGGATGTCGAATCAGCCGCTTCCCATGGATCGCTGGCCGTGGCTCGACTTCCAGCTGACACGATACGGCGACAGCGACGTGCGGCTGCACGTCAACTTCAGCAACCTGTTTCTCGATCAGTATTCGGGGCTTCGCCTGCTGTCCGAGATCGAGCAGTACTACGCAAAGCCGGATGTCGAACTGCCCGCGCACCACGTGGAGATCGAAGAGATTTCGACTGCGTTGGCGCAACGGCACGCCGCCGCCGACCGCGCACGCGCCTATTGGGCTGATCGCGTAGCGGCGCTGCCCGCCCCGCCCGACCTGCCGATCGCACGCATCCACGGAAACCCGGGGTTGAACCGGCGGCGTCTCGTTGTCGACGCCGCGACGTGGGGCGCCTTCACGGCGGGCGTCGGCATGCACGGCATGAGCCCGGTGACGGCGCTGCTCGCCGTGTACGGCGAGATCGTCGCCCGTTTCAGCGGGTCGCGCCATTTCATCCTCAACCAGATGATCTCGCGCCGCGTGCTGAGGCGGATTCCGGGCGCCGAGTCGGTCATGGGCAATCTCGGCGCGATCTATCCGCTCGAATTCGACTGGCGCGGAACGGCCTCCCTCCAGGAAAGAGCCCGCCGCCTGCAGTCGACAATCATCGCCGATCTCGGACGCACCGACTGGTCGGGCGTCGATGTGCTCGAGGCCTTGAATGCCCGCCATCGTTCGCAAGGCAGCGCCGCGTGTCCGTTCGTGGTCTCGTCGGGATTGGCGGGTGGGCCGCAGGAAGAGTTCGGCTACAGCAAACTCGCGACGCCGCAGGTGTTGCTGGATCACCAGTTCTTCGCACTCCGCGGCGACCGTGTCGAAATCATCTGGGATGTCGTGGAAGCCGCGTTCCCCGCAGGTTTCATCGATGCGCTGTGCAATGCCCATGAAGCGCTGATACGGACGCTGGCCGACAACCCGGAGGCGTGGACCGCGACGACGACGCTCGTGACGCCGCGCAAATCGGTGCCACCGGGGAACACCTGCCCCTCACGGCCGCTGCAGGTGGGCCGCCTGTCTGATGGCCTGAAGGTCGGGGCTTCCGTCGCGCCCCACCATCCGGCCGTCATCTGCGGCGACGACGCGCTGACCTACGGCGAACTGGCCGCGGCCGCCGGATCATTGGCGAAGGTGTTGTGCGCCCATGGCGTTCGCCCCGGCGATCGCGTCGCGGTCGTGCTGGCCAAGGGTGTTCCGCAGATGATCGCGGTCTACGCGACGCTGCTCGCTGGCGCCGCGTATGTGCCGATCGATCCCGCGTGGCCGGCGCGACGCATCGAGCAACTGGTGAACGACATCGGCGCATCAGCGGTCGTGACCTTTCTCGCGATCGAACATCCGGGCGTGCCCGTGCTCCGGGTCGGTGACGATACGACGGCCTCCGCAAGCCTGGATCTGCCCGTCGGCCTCGACCCGTCCGCTCTGGCTTACGTCATCTACACCTCGGGCTCGACCGGACAGCCCAAGGGCGTCGCACTCGATCACCGTGGGCCGATCAACACGATTCTCGACGTCAACGGCGCGTTCGGCGTCGTCGCGGAGGATGTGATCTTCGGCGTGTCGTCGCTATCGTTCGATTTGTCGGTCTACGACATCTTCGGTTCGGCGATGGCGGGCGCAACGCTGGTGCTGCCCGACCCTGCCGATCACAGCCCGCATGCCTGGCTGGCGACGATGGTGGAACGACAGGTCACGGTGTGGAATTCGGCGCCCCCGTTGATGCAGCTCCTGGTCGATGTCGCGCGTGCCGAAGGCGTCCAACTGCCCGCGCTGCGCATCGTGATGCTGTCCGGCGACTGGATTCCGCTGTCTCTGCCCGACGACATCAAGGCGATCGCGCCGAATGCGAAGGTGATCAGCCTCGGCGGCGCGACGGAGGCGTCCATCTGGTCGATCTGGCATCCCATCGATGCGGTCGATCCGCGGTGGCGCAGCATTCCCTACGGACGGCCGATGGCGAATCAGCCGTGGTACGTCCTCGACGAGCAGGGCAATGAGACGCCGACGTGGACGACCGGGCAGCTGCATATCGGCGGCATCGGTCTGGCGCAATGCTATTGGGGCGATCCCGAAAAAACCTCGGCGGCGTTCGTGACTCACCTTGGCACAGGCGAGCGGATCTATCGCACCGGCGACCTCGGCCGCCTGCTGCCCGACGGCAACATCGAACTGATCGGGCGCATCGACGCGCAATGCAAGATCCAGGGACATCGCGTGGAGCCCGGCGAAGTCGAGCACGTGCTGGCCGCCGATCCACGCGTCAAGGACGCCGTCGTCGTCGTGGCCGGCGAGGCCAAACAGAAGCAACTCCACGCGTTCGTCGTGCTCCACGAGGGTTCGGGCCCCGGCGACGCCGAGTCCATCCGCGCGGGACTGGTGGACCGGCTGCCGAGCTATCTGATTCCGGCACGTATCACGGTGATCGCGAGTCTGCCGGTCACCGCCAACGGCAAACTCGACCGTGGCGCGCTTGTCGCGCTCACGGAAGCCACCGCCGATGCCGGTGCGGAATATGTCGCGCCGCGCAACGACCTGGAGCGCACGATCGTCGCGGTATGGAAAGAAGTCCTGGGCATCGACACCATCGGCGTCGAAGACGATTTCTTCAATCTCGGCGGGCATTCGTTCACTGCGTTGCGCGCGGTTGCCGCGCTTCGTTCCAGAACCAGACTCAACGTTTCCCTCGGCGGTCTGCTGGAATCGCGCACCGTCGCACGTCTCGCAAGCCTCATGACGGGACAGCGGCTTTCCAACGCTCTGGTGCCGCTGCACGCCGGCAACGGGCCGGCGCTGTTCATGGTGCATCCGGCCGGTGGATCGGTCGCGGCCTATCGCGATCTGGCGCGCGACCTCGACCGCGCCTGTTTCGGACTCGCGGCGAGTGAGCCGCTGCCCGGCACCCTGGAAGCGCTGGCGCAGGGGTATGTAGCCGCCGTCCGCGCCGCAGCGCCGGGCCCGTACACGATCCTGGGATGGTCGTCGGGCGCCGTGATCGCGCTCGAAATGACCAGACAACTCGAGACTGCGGGAGAACAGGTCGCACAGTTGATCGTGCTCGACGCGCCTGCACCGACGGATCCGCCCCCCGGCCCTGTCGACGACGCGACAATGCAGGACTGGTTCCAGGAGGACACTGCGGGCGCCGACCTGCTCGCCACGGAACTCCATCATGTCTATCCGGTGTTCGCGCAGATCGTGAATGCGTGCCGCAGCTATACGCCGCCCGTCGTGGCTGCGGATGTCGCCCTGATCCGGGCCCGCGATGGGCGGGTCAGCGAGTACGCGGCACACCCGCACGAAGCCATGGACGATTGGGGCTGGTCTGCCCGCACTCGCGGCACGGTGGCCACGCGCGCCGTCGCAGGCACGCACCATACCTTGTTCAGTTCGGAGCACCTCGCGGACGTTGTGGCCGCGTTCCGGGAGCTCGTTCCGATCGGCGTCGCGGAGTAACCATGTCAAGCGCAAGCACATCCAACCACAGCGGCGAACTTCCCGGCGACACCGACGTCGTCGTGATCGGCGCGGGTCAGGCTGGTCTCGCCATCGGCCATACGCTCAAGCAGGCGGGTGTCGATTTCGTCATGCTCGACGCCGCGACCGAACTCGGTGTTTCCTGGATCCATCGCTGGGATTCGTTGCGGCTGTTTACATCGGCGCGGTATTGCGGCTTGCCCGGCCTGCCGTTCCCGGGCGATCCGGATCGATACCCCGCAAAAGACGAAGTGCCGCAGTACTTTCAAACCTACGCCGCGACGTTCGAGCTGCCGATTCATCTCGGTCACCGCGTGGTCTCGGTCAGTCGATCCGACGGCGTCTTCACGGTGACCACACCGACTGCAAGGATCACCACGCGCCAGGTCATCGCCGCTGTCGGCGCATTCCAGACGCCCGTCATCCCCGAATGTTCCCGACGGCTTCCGTCGTCCGTCACGCAGCTGCATTCGCACGCTTACCGGAATCCCGGTCAGATCCCGGCCGGCAAGGTCGCTGTCGTCGGCTCGGCGAACTCGGGCCTGCAGATCGCGGCCGAGCTGTCGGGCACGCATGATGTCGTGGTCTGCAGGGGCCGCAGGCAGCCCCGGCTGCCGCAGCGGATCCTGGGGCGCGATGCGTTCTGGTGGCTGTCCAGGTCCGGCATCCTGCGCCTGCCGACGAACACACCGCTCGCCCGACGCATCGCGATGCCCGACCCCGTCGTCGGCACGAACATCGATGAACTGGCTCGAAGCGTCGGCTTCGCCGAGCGGGTCGTCGATGTCGCGGACGCGCAACTGGTCACGGCCGACGGCAAGCGGATCGACGCATCGACCGTGCTGTGGGCAACCGGATACCGCAACGACTGGTCATGGCTGGGCCCGGAACTGCTCGGCGCAGACGGACAGCCGGAGCACGACGCGGGCATCGGCGCGTCCGGATTGCATTTCGTCGGCCTGTACCGGATGCGGAACCGTGGCTCGGCACTGCTTGGTTTCGTCGGCCGCGATGCGGAGCATATCGGAGCGGCCGTCGCGCAACGTTGCCGGCGCTGACCTGCAGTTCGGCTGACCTGCAGGTCAGCCGACCTCTTCCGGTTGCCATTCGTGGACCAGTTGATCGTAGCTCGCGAAATCCGGCTCCAGCCCTGCGGCAACGATCTCCCACAGCATCTCGTCCGTGCCGCCGCCGATGCGTGACATCTTCACGTCGCGCCACCAACGGCCCAGCGGCGACTCCATCTCGAGCACGCCCGCGCTGCCGAAGATGTGCATGCACTCGGACATCACTTCGCATCCAAGGCGGACCACGGTGACCTTCGCGGCCGCGGACGAGCGCACGTTCAGCCCGGCGGCGTTCGCAACCAGGCCGTCCAATGCCAATCGCATCATGTCGACCCGCGCCTGCAGGTCCGCGACCCTGAGTCGCAATGCCTGGTGATCGAAAAGCGCGTCCCCGAAGGATTTCCGTCGCTTCATCCGGGCGACCGTCACACCCAGGGCAAGATGGCAGGCGCCGAGGATCTGGGCCGCCATGGCGAAACGCTCCTGGGCCAATGCCCAACTGAGCACGGCAAGGCCGGTGCCGGGTCGGGCGATCATCATGTCGGCGGACACCCATGTGTCGAAGAAGACCGGTGCGGTACTGATGCTTCTGGCGCCCACGGTGTCGAATGCCTTGCCGACACGCATCTGCGACGTCGGCACAAGGAACAGCGCGAGATCGTCACGGCCCGCGTGACTCTGATCGATCCCGCGGAGCGCGAGCACGATGTAATCGGCCACCGGCGATGGCGATGCCATCTTTTTATGTCCCCGAAGACGATAGCCGCCGTCTTCCCGAACGGCCGTCGAACTGAGCCCGAGCATGTCCGATCCCGCGCCGGCTTCCGTCGCGGAAACGCACAGCACGGCTTCGCCTGCGATCGCCTGATCGGCGACATCCCGCAGACGTTCGGAACGACCGAACCGGCGCAGCATCGCAATCGCCGAATCATGCAACGTCACGCCCGAAGCGATGCCGCCACACCCGAGCCGACCGAATCGCTCCGACAGCGCCAGCGTGTGCTCCAGCGCGGGCAGCGGAGGATCCTGCCACTTCGCGGCAAAGATGCCTTCCCGGCCCAGCAATTCGATGATGCTGCGGGGGAACGTGCCGGCGACTTCCGCATCGTCGATGATCCGACGCGTCGACGCCGACGCCAGGACCTTGTCCAGATGCTCCTTGAAGGAGGCGATATCGGTCATCGATGTTTCGACCTGAATGCTCATGATGAACCGACCTGTTCCTTTTCCTGTTGTCGTTGACTGTTTGCGCCCTGCAGCATGGCCAGCTCCGTTTCGACGATGGCGATGGTTGCGGACCGTCGCGGCTTTCCCGATGGCGTTTTCGGCAGCGTGCGCGGCGGGACCACCGACACCAGCCGGGGACTGATGCCGAATGCCGCATGGACCGCGTTCGAGACTTCGTTCTTGATACGGGCGCTCGACTCGAGATCGGCACTGTCGCCGGCTTCGACCACGACTGCGAATTCTTCGCGTATTCCTGCGGCGGCGAGCGCGACGGCGATGGCATTTCCCGGACGTACACCGCTGACGCGGCAGGCCGCGCGCTCGATATCGGCGGGAAAGATGTTGCGCCCCGCCACGATGATCATGTCCTTCAATCGGCCGCAGACCACGACATCGCCGGTTTCGGTGACATAACCGATATCGCCGGTACTGAACCATCCACCGTCGCCAAGAAGCGACTGCTTTCCGTCCGTCGTGAGGTAATAGCGCGAGACCGCATCGCCCCGGATCCTAAGTTCGCCGACCATGCGTGCCTTCGTTTCGGCGCCTGGCGCATCGCCGACGACGATCTCGATGCCGGGCAACGGCTTGCCCAGTTTGGCCAGACGGCGCGCGGCGTCGTCCGTGCTGATCGCCGCATACGACTCGTGTTCGATCGCCGCCTGATCGACCGTATCGAACTGCACCCCTTCGCCGGTCTCGGAAAACGAGATGGCAAGGGTGGCTTCCGCCATTCCGTACGCAGCCACGAATGCCGTGTCATGCAGCCCGAAACGGGCGCCGGATTCGAGCACTGCGGCAACGGTCGCATGGTCGATGGGTTCGGCTCCGCTGAGTGCGAACCGCAGCGACGAAAGATCGAACGCACCGTCGGCGGCCGAGCGCAGGTAACGCGCCAGAAGGGCGTACGCGAAGTTCGGCCCTGCGGTCATCGTCCCGCCGTATCTGGAGATCAACGACGGCCACAGCCGCGGCGATCTGAGAAAGTCCGCGGGTGTCGCGCAAACGGCCTCCGCACCGACCTGCATGGGCAGAACGAGGAATCCGATCATGCCCATGTCGTGATACAGCGGAAGCCAACTCACCAGCACGTCGGTCTGCGGATCGAGTTTCGACGCACTCACCATCGCCGCCGCATTCCCGTGGAGATTCCGATGCGAGATCGCAACCGCCTTCGGCATCCCCGTCGAGCCCGACGTGAGTTGCAGGAACGCGATATCGTCCTCGCCGCAATCAACCGGTTCCAGCGCCGCTCCTTCAGCCAGCGTCTCCGCGGACATGACGGACGTGCCCTGCGCTTTGAAGAGCGGCATCGTGCGTGCGAAGACGTCGCCTACCACGGCGACTTTCGCGCCGATCATATCGAGCACGGCGAACGTGTCCTCCGCCCAGGCGCCGAGGTCGACTCGTGGACCGGGCTGGTGGAGCATCGTCACCGACGCACCGCGCATCCACACCGCTTGAATCACCGGCGCAATGCTGGCGGGGTCGCCGATCAGCACACCCACCGTGTCGCCGGGATTCACTCCGGCCGACGCGAGCGAGCCCGCCATGCAGCGTGCGATCCCATGGATCTCTTTCCACGTGCGACGGATGGGATGCTGGGGTTCCCCCGTTACCAGGCCTTTGCCGGACGCGGGCGCAGAGGTGAAGACTTCTTCCGTAAACCTGCTCATGATTCGATCGATCCTGATCTTCCGGTATCGCGCGGCCGGCGACGGAGATGATCCGTCCCGGCGACCGGGGGGTGCTATTCGACGAGAACGCCAGCGCTGGACGCAGCGGCGTGATGGCGCGTTTCCTCGATCAGTCGGGCGACATCTCCGACGGTCTTGCAGACGAGAAGTTCGTCCTGCTGGAGCGTCACGCCCAGCTTCTCCTCGATCGAGACAAGGCCGATCGCAAAGGCGACAGAGTCGAAGCCCAATTCACCGATCAACGACGCATCCGGATGGACGCGGACAGGGTCGATCGCAAGGTCGTCCCGGAAAATGGCTACGAGCGTCTCGTAGGCGGCCGCTTCAGACATAAATCACTCCCTTGATTCCATTTATGAGCGTAGCACAACAGGCAATCGCATCCTGCCGAGGGCGCCGAACGAGCCCTGCTGTCGCCGTGATGCACATTATTCACGAGTCAGGAACTTTGAGAATAGTCCAGGAGCAAAAAAAACTTGCTTTACAGCATCTTTTTTCCATGCCCCGCATTCCGGCTGTCAACCGTCGAGGCATTACTCGGAGCCGCTGTGCAGCGTCCTCCTGGGTAATCGGTCGCCCGGACTTTCGGCTCGAATTCCCTTGCCTTTTGAATCAGTGGTTTACGAAAAATCCTCTCGAACGGCAGAAAGGCAACGCCTCCATGTCCGGACGGCAGGAAGGGAAAACACGATCAATGTGCTGCAGCGCCAGCCGCGTTCGTTACAACGCATCCTGCAGGTGGCGCGGGCCATCGCCGACTCGCGGGTAGCGTGATGGCGCAGGAGATGCCTCAGACGATCGCCAGCTCGAAATCGCCAGCTTCAGCGCCGCCCGGGCCGGCTCTGGCAGCAATCACCGCATCGGGGTCGTCGGTCTGCAGGCTATCGGTCGTGACGCCGTTGATCAGGGCGTAGAGGGCGTAACCGCCGGCCAACGGAATGGAAACGGTATCGAACGCATCACGCGCGACCACCGTCTGCAGCCAGATCCCCGCATGGCTGAGGGTGAACGTCACCGCCGCCCGGGTGGTGTTCTCGAATTCCAGATGATCGGCGCTTCGCGGCGATGCCTGCACCATCTCGAACTGGTAAGTACCCTGCGACTCGATCTGCAACACCCTGGCGACGAAGCACGCCGCACCGAAGAACGAGATCGGCGCCGATGTGTAGGCATTGCCTTCGATGACCGTTCTCGCCACCACGGTATAGGCCTCGCTCGTGGGGATCTGCACCGCCGCGCCATGCACGATGGCGGGCGTCCGCGCGATCACCATCCCGCCTTTCTTGACCTGGAAGGTGGCCGGATGAAAGGTGTCGTTTCGCAGAGTCATGCGGCGGCTCATCGCTGGCGTCTCGAACATGTCTCTTCCTTTTCCGGTTGCGTCTGTGCGGCGTGCCAGCGGCGGGGCCGTGGCGTATGCTCCCGCCCAGTCCACACCGGCGGCGCACCATGACGCAAGCACACGGTCGTTGTCTCTGCGGCGACGTCCGCTTCACCGTGGACTGGCCCAGCAAATGGGTGGCGCACTGCCATTGCACGATGTGCCGCCGCGCGCACGGTGCGGCGTTCGTGACCTGGTTCGGGATGGAGAACGACCGTGCCCGGATCGACGACGACACTGGCGCGCTGCGCTGGTATGCGTCTTCGCCAGGCGCCGAACGCGGCTTCTGCTCGCACTGCGGCAGCTCACTGTTCTTCCGTTCGGATCGCTGGTCGGGCGAGCTTCACATCGCGCTGGGGAATCTGGAGGGCGACGCCGACTGCGCGCCGATGGCGCATGTCTTCTGGGAGACCCACGTCGACTGGGCGTGTATCGATCCGGACGACGGCCTGCCGCGCAAGCCGTCGACGCAGTCCGACTGACGTAACCGGCGACACGGGCGTCGCTCAGCGTTCGGCGAGCACCTTGTGCATCCGCAGATAATCCTTGCGGTATTGCCTGGCGAGCTTCGTCTTCTGCGTGTCGCTCAGGATCTTGCCGGAGACCTGGAAGAACTTCTTTTCTTCTTCGCGCAAGTGGTGATGCACTTTCTCGGACAGCTTGCGCGCCTTCGCCATCCAACCGCGATGCGACACGCCGAGCGACTGCATGTCTTCGATGATTTCATCGATTGCATGGTGTTCGGACAAAGCATGACGTGAGGACATCAAGCCCATGTCGTACATCAGGATCGGGGCGTACAGATAGCGTTCTTCGGCTGCTGCATGGGCGGCGAGCTCGATCCGCAAGGCGGTGAAGGTCTCCTGCCTCGGCTGGGTTCCGGGCTTGGAGCGCAGCAATTTGCGGCACAGCGAACGTTGGGTTTCGTGGCTTTCGCGCAGAGCGTCGTAGATGGTCTCGGGCATGACGGAGGGCTTCCTGTCATCTCATGGATGGGGCTGGAGCCGGTGCATCCGCATACGGACGACCGCGCTTCTGGCGGATGTACTTGGAAAGCTTGCCACTGGATACATGAATGATCGAACTGGACATCGGCTCGCGGAACCGGACCCGGATGAACAACGACCGGCGCATGGCCGGTCGTCGGGATCTCGGCGAGATTCGAGCGGAGTCAGTTCTCGGTGCACCCGGCCGTATTGCAGACCTGCGAACGGATAATGGTTTTTCTCGCATTATCGCGATGTTCCTGCTGCTCTCTGGCCGTCATACAAACCGAAATCATCCGGTTTGAACCGACTGCGCGGGTGTACTCACACACTCTGCGCTCGTCCTCTGCTTTGGTCACCGCCGCCTTGATCCATTCCAGTTCGTTGAACACGACAGTCCGCTGGTCCGGCGGCATCTCGTCCAGTGTCTGTTCGCCGCCGAGCATCTGCAGCACGCGGTCCTGACGTTCGATCAGCGCCTGGCGTTCGGCTTTGCTCAAATCCTTGAACGCACCCTTGCCGGCGGTGACCTGGGCGCGCAGTTGGGTCTGCTGGGTCACGATGTCGCGGATGGTGAGCTGCTGGGGATCGGCGGCAGCCATGACGACCATACTGGACATGGCCAACGCGGCGGACAGGGCGATGAGCTTGAGCGATGAAGCCAGTTTCATGGACATACTCCTGCTTTACGGGGGTTGAATGTCCATGCTTATCGCAAATCCCGTCTTCCTGCAACCTGGAGGCCGCCGGCGCAGGCAGCACAAGGCTCGGGAAGCAGCCACCTGAGCCGGCAAGCCATGCCTGTCCCCGAAGTGACAGGCACGGCTGTCCTGTCGGCCAGGCGCTGGCCGACGATCAGACTCATTTGCCCGTAGGCATCCCACCGCGCTGTGCTTCTTCGCGCATGCGCCGACGCTGGCCGACGCTGATGCATTTGTTCTGGGGACGGTTCGAGCCGACCGGCTTGATGCGTTCGCAGATCATGCGGTTGTCTTCGGCGCGCGCGACCGATGCTTTGACGGCTTCCAGTGCATTGGCAAGTGAGATCTTCGCGTCGGGGCCGAGTTCGGCGACGTCCTGCTTGCCTTCGATCAGCGACAGCACTTCGTCCTGGCGCGCGAAGATCGTCTTGCGCTCGTCGTCGGTGAAGTGGGAATAGTTTCCGGATTTGCGTTCGATCGCCTGCCGCAGCTCACCCTGCGCGGTACGGATCTGAGCCGGCGTCGAATCGATGGCGACGACGTCTTCGGCAAATGCGGGGCAGAAGAACAGCATGACGGCGATCAGCGCCATCGCAAACAAAATACGCATGAGGGAATTTCTGCACGGAGGGTAGAGCCCCTATTGAAGCATGCCGGGGCCGCACTTCCCGCCATGACTTTCGTCATGGCGGGAAGCCTCTTCACGCAACCTACTCAGGCAACCCGCCTTGCATTCGGCACGATCAAGCCGCGGCGGCGGGCCGCGCGTCGAACTGCTCTTCTTCGGTCGAGCCCTTGAGCGCGACAGTGGAGGATTTGCCGCCCTGGATCGTCTGCGTCACCGAATCGAAATAACCGGTGCCTACTTCGCGCTGGTGCTTGACCGCGGTGAAGCCGCGATCCGCAGCCGCGAATTCGGCCTCCTGCAATTCGACGAAGGCGCTCATCTGCCGGCGCGCATAGCCGTAGGCGAGGTTGAACATCGAATAGTTCAGCGCGTGGAAGCCAGCCAGGGTGATGAACTGGAACTTGTAGCCGTAGCCGGCGATTTCCTTCTGGAATTTGGCGATGGTGGCGTCGTCGAGATTCTTCTTCCAGTTGAAGCTCGGCGAACAGTTGTAGGCCAGCAGCTTGCCCGGATACTTCGCGTGGATGGCTTCGGCGAACTTGCGCGCGAACTCCAGGTCCGGCTTGCCGGTTTCGCACCACACCAGATCGGCATACGGCGCGTAGGCCAGGCCGCGGCTGATCGCCTGGTCCAGACCGTTGTTGGTCTTGTAAAAGCCTTCGATGGTGCGCTCGCCGGTGCAGAACGGGCGGTCGTTGTCGTCGACGTCGCTGGTCAGCAGATCGGCGGCTTCGGCGTCGGTGCGCGCGACGATCAGCGTCGGCACGCCCATGACGTCGGCGGCCAGACGCGCGGCGACCAGCTTCTCGACGGCTTCGCGGGTCGGCACCAGCACCTTGCCGCCCATGTGCCCGCACTTCTTGACGCTGGCCAGCTGGTCTTCGAAATGCACGCCGGACGCGCCGGCTTCGATCATCGCCTTCATCAGCTCGAACGCGTTGAGCACGCCGCCGAAACCGGCTTCGGCATCGGCCACGATCGGCTGCAGGAAATCGATATCGCCCACGCCTTCCGCGCACTGGATCTGATCGGCGCGCAGCAGCGTGTTGTTGATGCGTTTCACCACCTGCGGCACCGAGTTGGCGGGGTACAGCGACTGGTCGGGATACATTTCGCCGGCGATGTTGGCGTCGGCCGCCACCTGCCAGCCGCTGAGATAGATCGCCTTCAGCCCGGCCTTGACCTGCTGCATCGCCTGATTGCCGGTCATCGCGCCGAGCGCATTGACGAAATCCTCGGTCTGCAGCGACTTCCACAATTTTTCCGAACCGATCTTCGCGATCGAATGTTCCACCGGCACCGTGCCGCGCAGGCGCACGACTTCCTCGGCGCTGTACGGGCGGGTGATCCCGGCCCAGCGCGGGTTGTTGTTCCAGTCCAGCTTCAGTTGTTCGGCGGTGGGGAGCGTGGTCTTCATGGCGGTGTTCCTGTGGGGACTGTTGTCTTTTGTAGGAGGGGCTTCAGCCCCGATGTTTTGCTTCTGATCCTGTGGGAGCGACGCAAGTCGCGACAGGCTTACCGGAATGTCCGTCGCGACTTGCGTCGCTCCCACAAAGGGGTCATCGATCAATCGATGCGTTCGTAAGCCGGCAGGGTGAGGAAATCCGCAAGCGTGTCGCTATGGGTGAGTTCGGACAGCAGCGCGATCGCCTCGCCGATACGCGCGGCGCCGACAACGGAGGCATCGGCCGCCAGCTTCGACGGCAATCCGATCAACGCGCGTTCCAGCAGCGCGAAATCCACCGGCGTGCCGTCGGCAAGATGCAAGGCGCCGTTGTGCAGCCACTGCCACAGCTGTGCGCGCGCGATCTCGGCGGTGGCGGCGTCTTCCATCATCCCGTGGATCGGCACGCAGCCGTTGCCGTCCAGCCATGCCGCGAGATAACGCACGCACACTTCGACATTGCCGTTGAAACCCGCGGTGCTGATGGTGCCCAGCGACGGCCGCAGCAGATCGTCGGCGGTCACGCTCACATCGTCTCGGCGCACATCGTGCTGGTGCGGGCCGGGCATGCGCGCATCGAAGATGCCGCGCGCCAGTTCGATCAGGCCCGGATGCGCCACCCAGGTGCCGTCGTGGCCGGCCGCGGCTTCGCGCAGCTTGTCGGCTTCGACGCGCGCGAACGCGGCGGCGTTCGCCTCGGCATCGCGGGGGTTGGGAATCTGCGCGGCCATGCCGCCCATCGCATGCGCGCCGCGCCTGTGACAGGTCTTGATCAGCAGCTCCGAATACGCCTTGAGGAACGGCTGGGTCATCGTCACCTGCCCGCGCTCGGGCAGCACCCGGTCGCGATGCGCGCGCAGCGTCTTGATGTAGGAAAAGATGTAGTCCCAGCGGCCGCAGTTCAGGCCGACGATGCGGCTGCGCAGCGCATGCAGGATCTCGTCCATCTCGAACGCAGCCGGCAGCGTTTCGATCAGCACCGTCACCTTCATCGCGCCCTGCGGCAGGTTGAGCAGCACTTCGATCTCGTCCAGCACCGCGTTCCACAGCGCGGCTTCTTCCATGCACTGCAGCTTCGGCAGGTAGAAATACGGGCCGCGGTCCTTCGCGGTGAGCGCACCGGCGTTGTGGAACGCGAACAGCCCCAGATCGAACAGACTGGCGGACATCCGTGCGCCGTCCACCACCACATGTTTCTCGTCGAGATGCCAGCCGCGCGGCCGCACCAGCAGCACCGCGCGCTCGGCTTCTGGCTTCAATCGATACTGTTTGCCGTTGTCGCCATCGAACGCGAGCGTCCCGGCCACCGCGTCGCGCATCGCGTGCTGGCCCTGGATCAGGTTGGCCCAGGTCGGCGCGGTCGAGTCCTCGAAGTCGGCCATGTAGCAGTTGGCGCCCGAGTTCAGGGCGTTGATGACCATCTTCGGATCGACCGGGCCGGTGATCTCCACCCGGCGGTCCAGCAGCGCGGCCGGGATCGGCGCGACCCGCCAGTCACCCTCGCGAATCGCCCGGGTGTCCTCGCGGAAGGCCGGCAGCGCGCCGGCGTCGAATTCGGCCTGCCGGGCCTGGCGCGCGGCCAGCCGCAGCTGGCGCTGGGGTTCGAAGCGGCGATGCAGGCGGGTCAGGAAGGCCAGCGCTTCCGGCGTCAGCAGCGTGTCCTGCCCCGGCGCCCGGCCGGTGACCTCGATTCCGGGGGCCTCAGCGTGCGGCTTGAGGACTGCGGACATGGGCGACTCCATACACAACGTGGGGAGCCCAACATCCGCCCACGTACTGTATTTGACAACTTTGTTTTTTCAATGCCAACTATAAGCTGACCTTATAAGCAATCGAATCAATGACCTCCGAGGACTCGACCAGAGGCACCAGCGCCCCCCGTTTCGCCTACAAGGGCGACCGGATGAAGCCGCTGCGGGCCTTCTGCCAGGTCGCACGCCTCGGCTCGGTGTCGCGGGCCGCGAGCGCGCTGTTCCTCAGCCAGCCGGCCATCACCCTGCAGCTGCAGGCGCTGGAGCGCGAACTCGGGGTGCGGTTA
Organism: Chitinophaga pinensis; assembly: GCA_943371935.1. Lineage (GTDB taxonomy): Bacteria > Pseudomonadota > Gammaproteobacteria > Xanthomonadales > Xanthomonadaceae > Lysobacter_I. The sequence goes on from CALRWS020000007.1 coordinate 49,349, forward strand.
TTCGAGCGCGTCGGCCGCCGGCTCACGCCCACCCGCGAGGGCGAGGCCCTGTACGAACTGGCGCGGCCGCTGGTGGAAGGCATCGACGGCCTGCCCGCGGCCTTCCGCGAACAGATCAAGGGTCTGGACGCGGGCGAACTGCACGTCGCCGCCGGCAGCTCCACCATTCTTTATCTGCTGCCGAAGATCGTGGAGGCCTACCGCCAGAAGCATCCGGAGGTGCGGCTGATCCTGCACAACGTCACCGGCGCCGGCGGCCTGGACCTGCTGCGCTCGGACGGCGTGGACCTGGCGGTGGGTTCGATGCTCGACGCCCCCGGCGACCTCGACTACGCCCCGGTCTACCGCTTCGAGCCGATGCTCATCACCACCCCCAACCACCCGCTGGCCGCGAAGCCGGAACTCAAGCTCGAAGACCTCTCACCCTACGGCCTGATCCTGCCGCCGCAGCGCCTCACCACCTACCGGCTGGTCGACCTGGTGTTCCAGCAGAATCGCGTGCCCTACACCGTCGCCCTCGAAGTCGGCGGCTGGGAAGTCATCAAGCAGTACGTGGCGATGGGCCTGGGCATCAGCATCGTCACCGCCATCTGCCTCACCGACGCCGACCGCACCCGCCTCGCCGCGCGATCGCTGGCGAAATACTTTCCGTCGCGGAGTTATGGCGTTGTGGTGCGGAAGGGGCGGTATCTGTCGCAGCAGGCAAGGGATTTCATTGAGTTGATCCAGCCGCAGATGCTGGCGATGCGGGAATATGATGAGACTGGGCATTCGGGGAGGTGATGCCCCCGCGAGGGCATCAAATTGCCGGGATGCGTAGGGTGGGGTGAGCGCAGCGAACCCCACCATCCCGGCATGTCCGGTGGCGCAAGCATCGAGCGGAGCGGGAAGCGATGCAGGATGCGGTGAAGCTTTGCGGGTGGTTTGGGTGGGCATTGCTGCGCTCACCCCACCCTACGCGCTATTGATACCTCTGAAGATATTCATCAACGATACGACGTATCGCATTAAATGATTCTCTAAATCCATTGAAATCAACTGATTCAAAGGGCGGTGATGCTCGCTGAATCATTTCAGCAAAAGCTGTTTTTGAAAGCAGTGCGGAAAACCCATCTGAAATCCTTGTAACCACATCCGATACAATGACTGCTTTAGCCTTTGGGTGCTCTCTTTTGTAGAATCCGTCCAGTGAAATTCCAGAATCAGGATCAAACTCCTGCGGCAGAAATATCCTGCGGCCATCTGGCGTAATAGATACAAGTTCTTTTGGATCGTACAGTAGCTCAATGCAGAATAAACCTTCGTCATGTGTAGGCGGCGCTGCCAAACATAATGCATAAACACTGGAGCCCAGTTGACGAAAGCAGCCGGGCGCAAGCCCTTCCTGCTTCATAAATTTTTCATTGTCACAGTCAAAAATTCCAATGGCAAGCTCAGGGATATCAGATTTAGCGATTCTCTCTAAAGTTTTCATCAGCTCCACATCACCGACGTCACCATGAAAGTTAGCGAAACGCGGACGAAGATCTGTAAACTCACCCTGTGACTGAAACCAATTACACGCAGCATCAAGATGCTGCAAATCTGTTTTTCCTTCTGTCAGTACGCGGAACTTAAATCCATTTAGAGGCCTAGGCATCAAGTTTCGCAATGGTGCATAACGTCGATAAATAGATTCGGAAAATTTTCTATTGCAGCGCTTGTCGATATGTTGCGCAAAATATGTTTTTCCTCTTACTACCTGCTCAATCGAGCCAAATCCTTTCCTCGATGCGGACGGGGTTGCCCAAGCATTTACAATCTCAGTCGTTCTTTCAGCTGAGTTGTTTTCTAGCAGATGAAGAATTGTGCGCAGCTGCCTACGCCACTTCCGGGGCAATCCAGCGCCATCATTAACAACAAGCCCCGTCACAAGCTGCTGATCACTTTTCCCTTTGACTTTGAATTTTTTTATATTTAGTGAAAATCCAGAAGACTCTATAGCGGAAGCTAACGCCTGCCCTGGAAAAAATTTTCCATCAACACAAACAACGAAAGACGGCGGTATTTCACGTTTATCGCTTGAAAAACAAATGTCATCCGCATAGCGCGAAACAGTAAATCTATGCCTGTTTGCCAGCCACAATATCTTTCTGTCAAGCGCTCGGCATATGAGATTTGATAGGACTGGAGATGTTGGTGCTCCTTGTGGTAGCGATCCGTCCTTACAACATAATTGAGCCACACAAGTTGCAACCTGTTTTTCAAGCGTGAAAGGTTTTGCCAGTAGTGCCCCTCGAATACGCTGAAAAGTTATAGTCGGAAAAAAATTCTCTAGATCAGCTAGAATTATATGGCGGCGTCGACGATGGAGATAAGCATGGTCAATGGTGCTAAACCCGCGCACATATCCTTTTGCAATTGAACTTGGGATTGCCAGCTCAGTAAGAACATTAAGCAGCTTATGCTGAATTTTTTTCAGCGCAGGGCTTGGAGCATCAATCAATCTAATGCCACCATCCCTTTTCTTGACTTCAAAAGATGCGTAGCTTTTGCTCGGCCCAAGCACATACAAAAGAAACCTGAGACGTCGATCAGTAATTCCGAGCCAAGCAGCTAGCTCTTGGCGACTTTTCAGCGCAAGGAATTCTGATGCATTGGCGGAAAGAACAGACCCCATAGAGCATCAACCTATCGCATCGTAATTGAACATTACGTACATATAACTTAGTTATGTAACTGTGCGGAATATTGGGAGCGACGCTTTTGCTCTCACAAGTCCGTTCATTGCCGACGAGTACATCAGCCAACGACATGCTCTAGGGGTCTGCAGCACTATTGTAGCGCGCAGAGTGGGGCAAGCGCATCGAACACCACCAAGAACCCCGCCGCAAACCTCACCGCCCCCTGCGAAATCGCCTGTCGCCGAGGATGCGGCCGATTTCGCTTGATGTGTGCCGTTGCTGGTACGGCGGGATGGTGGGGTTCGCTGCGCTCACCGCCACCCTACGGGTAATCCGTGGCGTTCAAGAACCGGGTGAGGCTCACTTCTCGTGACAGGGATGAACTTCACCTCGTTCTTGGCCGATGGTGCATTCACGAATACACCCCACTGCGCGGAGCGCATCGCTGCCGATTCTCACTTGGGAACTACGGGTTGTGAACGGGAAGATCGGCGGATGACCACCTCAGCGATGACGATGGTCAGGACCCATGAGACGACGAAGAGGATGTCGGAGAGCGGGCCGATCGGGGGTTGGCCGGTGATGATGTAGAGCGGGATGAACACCAGCGCGACGGTCCCCAGCCCCATGCCGATCGCGTAGGAGCGGATCGCCCAGGCGCGGTGGCGGCGGAAATCGCGTTTCCAGATCGCCGCCATCGCCATGGCGAGCGCGATCAGCAGCGCCAGGCCGAAGAGACCGCGGGCGATGTCGACGATGGGCGTTCTTTGCGACGTGACCTGCGCGAGAATCGAGAGGCCCGAGACGCCGATGACCGTACCCGACAGGACGAAGATCCGGCCCGACACGCGGTGCAGCGCCCCGAAGCGGTTGCGCAGGGCGCGGACGAACTGCACGGGCCCGGTGATCCCGAAAGCGACGCCGGCCAGGACATGGACAAACAGGGAGATGGGGGCAACGGCCAGGTGGGCGCTGTCTTCGGCCAAGGTACCGGACGGTACCTGGAACACGAGAACGAGCGAGTTCAGGATCGGGATGGCGGTCAGGAAGACCAGGAGCAGGACAAGCGGGATCGGTCGCTGAAAGAGGCGGAACATGGGAGTTTCCTGAGCGGAAAAGGGTCGGCCGTGGTGGAAGGCGAAGACCTCATCGAGGCCGACGCCGAAGCTGCGGGCGATGCGGAAAGGGACCGCCTGGATTCTTGTGTGCGAGGCGGTTTCTGGAGCTGTCCTTGCTCCGCTCAGCGCGGTGCGAGTGTGAAACGGTCTTTGTACAGTATCGCAAACCGGTTCATCGCTGATGTCCACACCCCGCTTGCGCACTTCCAATGTTGCGCAACTCGTCAGGCGGGTCTCGTAGCCGCCTGCTGGACCGGAGCACAGCCTCTCCAACGGCGCATCACGCTCTGAAGCATCGCCATGACTTCAAGAGCGGCGGGTGCAAGACCCGCCTTACGGCATCGCAGGATGTTTGTGCGCACGAGCGGATGCTCGGTTGACCGCATCTTCCCGCACGGCGGGCCCGTATCATCCCGCTATGCCCACGCCGCTCCGCGCCCTCACCGCCCCCGCCACTGCACGCATCCGCGCGTGGGTGCTGGATGTGTTTCCGCGCGGGCGCAGCGGGATCGATTACGACACGCCCGCTGGCGATCCGGGGCTGTTCGGGCCGGACAGCGTGACGTGGCGCATCCATGCGGATTTCCCCGGAATGCTATCGGGCGGGCTGTGCGCACTGATGCTGCAGACCCTGCATCCGCGCGCGTTGGCGGGGGTGTGGGATCACTCGAATTTCCGCGAGGATCTGGTGGGGCGGCTGCGGCGCACCACCGATTTCGTTGCCGGCAGCACCTATGCGGGCCGCAGCGAAGCCGAGCGCCTGATCGCGCGGGTGCGGGCGATCCATGCGCGTGTGCAGGGCACGACCGCGGACGGCGTGCCGTATCGCGCCGACGACCCCGCGCTGCTGACGTGGGTGCACGTCACCGAGAGCTACGGCTTCCTGCAGGGCTATCGCCGCTATTGTCGCGCGGTGCCGACGGCGCTGGCCGATGCGTACTACGTCGAAACGGCGCGCGTCGCCGAGGCGCTGGGCGCGACCGGCGTGCCCGCGAGCGAAGCGGAGGTCGTCGCGTATTTCGATTCGGTGCGCGACACGCTGCGCTGCGACGAGCGCTCGCGCGAAGTGCTGGCGGTGCTGTCGCGGATGCGCCTGCCGGTGCCGATGGCGGGACTGTCGCGGGATCTGTTCCTCGGCGCGGGCGCCGCGCTGCTGCCGGACTGGGCCGAAACCTTGTTGCGACGCACGCGTTTTCAGCGGATCGAGACGCGTGCCGCGGCCAGATCGTTGACGATGCTGGCGCCGCTGTTCCGCGCGGCGCTGCCGGACGGTATCGCGCCGCGCGCCTGTGCGCGGGTGGGCGTGGATGCGACGTTGCTTGGACAGTGGCCGGCGCGAAGCGATGGCGCCGCGCGCCGGGGTCGCGGCGCATGACCCGATCCGCCGACGACCTGCTGCCGACCCGTTTCGCGGACCGCGATGCATTGATCGCGCACGTGCGCGCGCTGTGTCCATGGGCCGAAGGCGACGCCAGCCCGATCGTGGGCGGTGCGACGGCTGCACGAGAAAGACTGCAGGCCATCGATCCCTTGCGCTATGCCGCCACGCGCAATTTCGGCGACGGCACGGTCAGCCGGCTGTCGCCCTATGTGCGCCATGGCGTGCTGGGTCTGAATACGGTGCGCAATGCGGCGCTGGCCCACGACGAGTCACCGGCGCGGGTGCTCAAGTTCATCCAGGAACTGGCGTGGCGCGATTTCTGGCAGCGTGCGTATGCGGCGCATCCCGAATGGATCTGGCAGGACATCGAGCCGTACAAGACCGGTTTCGTGGCGGAGGACTATGCCGACACGCTGCCGCTGGACATCGCCGAAGGCCGCACCGGCGTGGCCTGCATCGATGCGTTCATCGCCGAGTTGATCCATACCGGCTACCTGCACAACCACGCGCGGATGTACGTGGCGTCGTACACGGTGCATGCGCGCCGCGTGCGATGGCAGGCGGGCGCGCGCTGGTTCCTGCACCACCTCCTCGATGGCGATCCGGCCAGCAACAATCTGTCGTGGCAGTGGATCGCCAGCACCTTCAGCCAGAAACCCTACGTCTTCAATCTGGACAATGTGGCGAAATATTTCGGCGACACGGTGGACACGTCACCCGCCAACAATGCCGCGCTGGATGCCAGCTACGAAACGCTGGCGCAGCGCTGGTTTCCGAACCACGGCGGTGCGCGATGAGCGGCGATCTGGTGTGGTTGCATGAGGACGCGCTGCGACGCGACCACCCCTGCGCGAGCGCAGCCGGCGAAGGCGCGATCTGCATCCACATCTGGGACGACGCCTATCTGCGGGCAGCGCACTACAGTCTGAAGCGACTGGTATTCCTGTACGAAACGGCTGCCGAGGCCGGTATCGAGATGGTGCGCGGGGACAGCGTCCTCACGTTGCTGCAACACCCGGCCACCCATGTATGGATTCCGTCCAGCCCCAATCCGTTCATCCGCACGGTGGCCGAACGGCTGCGCGCGCACAAGCAGGTGACCGAAGTGCAGGATCACGCATTCGCACGCCTTCCGCCGGGGCCGGCGCATACCCGATTCTTCGCCTATTGGCGGCAGGCGGAAACCTCCGCATGCCGATACGATGGCGGGGCGGCCTGACCCGGTCGCGCGACCCGCATGCGCTCCACATCCTCCGATGCCGCCGACATGACCGCACCTTCGCCCGATCCGCGCCTCGCCCAGGCGCTCACCTACGCCGGCACGCTGCCGCTGCTCGCCTGCGCGCTGGCGGCCTGGATGCCACTGCTGCCCGGCGTGGATGTCGCCACGATCGCCATCGCGTATGGCGCCGTCATCGCGTCCTTCATTGCGGGCATCCACTGGGCCGCGTCGCTGTTTTTCGCGCAGCGCTGCGGCCGGCTGCCGCTGCTGGCCAGCAATGCGATCGCGCTGGCCGCGTGGGCCGGGCTGCTGCTGCACGATCCGGTGCAGGCGTGCCTTCTGCTGGCGCTGTGCTTCGCAGCGCTGCTGGCCGTGGACCGCAGGCTGCATGCGCAGGCGGTACTGCCGACATGGTTCTATCGCCTGCGCCGCAACGCCACCACCATCGTGATCGCGATGCTGCTACTGGTGGCGTTGGCGCCACGGTAAGCCCGGTCGCGACGCGCCTGGCCGCCCGTGCGCGTCACTGCATCTCGAATGCGGCTTTCGTGCGGAGCTTGCGCTCCAGGAATCGGCCGCTGTTGACCAGCGCTTCGACATCGCCGGCGAACGATTCGCGGGCGATCTGTTTCAGCGACTCGTCCAGCATGTGCAACTGATCGACGAGGATCTGCGCGGCGGTGCGCTTGCCCTGCATCGGCTGGGTGTTCGCGAACGCGGCCGGAAGTTTGAGATAGCTGGTCAACATGTCCGGCAGATAGCGGCGCAGGGTTTCCTCGACGGTGAATGCGGATTCGACCGACAGCGCGCCCGACACCTCCAACTCGCGCAGCCGCGGCAGCAGGTCGGCAAGCGTGGCCTGGATGCCGAGCAGCGACGCCTGCGCCGCATCCGGCAGACGCGCGGAGACAGTATCGACCAGACGCTGCAGCTCCTGCACGAGCGTCTCGACCGGCACCTCGACGCTTGGCGCTTCCGCTTCGACGACCTGTTTCCGCGGCCATCCGAGGGCGCCTGCGGCATACAGGCCGGCCACGATCAGCGGCCAGCCCGTGCCGATCACACCGGTGAACAACAGCACCAGTCCGACGAAGGCGAGACAGCAGCCGGCGATGTTCCGCGGGCTGTAGAGAAAGCGCTGCAAGCGGTTCATCGACGCCACCGCCACCGGATCATCGGCGTCTGCCGTGCGGTCGCCGCCGATGCGCGCTGGTGGACGAAGACATCGATCATTGGTAACCGCGGATGTCCTTGAACACCATCGCCAGCGATCCGGCCTTGGCATCGAAGGCCTTGCCGCCGGTCGCTTCGGCAAGGGCTTTCATCTGCTCGGCATCGGCATTGCCGAACACGATCGGGAACACCCGGATCGACTTCACCGCTTCGCTCTGCGATTCGCGCCAGCGCAGCAGTTCGCGCAAACTCATGCCCTGGGTGTTCTCGCCGTCGGTCATCAGCACGATGGTGTAGTACCTCGGCGCATCCCCGGTCCGTTTTTCGAGCGCCAGCTCGCGCATGGCGCGCTGTACGCTGTCGTAGATCGCGGTGCCGCCATCGGGCTGCATGCCGGCAACGGCAGCCTTGATCGCCGCCAGCGTCGCCTCGTTCTCGGCGGAGGTCGTGCCCATGTCGAAAGCCAGGGTAGGCATCGGCTCGTTGCTGAAAGGAATCAGGCCGATGCGTTCGCGGTTCTGGAATCGGGCATAACGATTGCCGAGCGTGCCCGGATCGCCGCCGGCCAGCGTGTCCATCGCGGTCTTGAGCTGATCGATGCGGCCTTCCTCATTCATCGATCCCGATAGATCCAGTACGTAGCGCGATGTCGATGGCACGCGCACATCGGCCAGGAATGCATCCAACAGGGCATTGATGATCTGCGGCTGGCCGGGAAACGGCAGTTCGATCAGCGTGCGCTTCGGGATCGCGGGCGCGGGCGCCGATTCCGCATTCACAGGGCGCCGCAGCGTCGCCGCCGACAGTCGCGTCTGGAATGCGGCGGAGCGCAGATACGCGACGAGGCGTTCGTATTCGGCGCGCTTGGCGCCGTTCAACAGCATCAGCGGATAGTCGGCGGTGATGATGCCTTCCCTGGGATACACCGGCACCAGCGGTTCGCCGAGCTTGCCGTTCGCGTTCAAGGACAGGATCACCGACTCGTAATTGATGATGCCATCAACCTTCGACGCGTCTGCGGCGTAGGCATCGGCCAGCCAGCCGGACGAGCCTGCCGTCATCCGCTGCCCCTGGAAGAACGTCTTGAGGGCGGGATTCGCGACATCCGCTTCGGTCAGCGCGTCGGGGTTGGACGCCAGCGCCGCCGCGATGCCGATCAGCGCGGTGAATCCGGTGTTGCTGGCCGTGGGATTGGTCATGCCGAACGTGAAAGTCCCCGCGCCCGCGGCGTCGGCGATGTCCTTCCACGTCGGATCCTGGCGGTCCCATCCGAGCGCTTCGGCCTTCGACCGCTTCACGCCGAGGATCACCGGCGACAGCATGATCTTCTCCTGCGCGGCGATCCTCGACTTGAGCTGCGGGTTCATCGCGAGATATTTGCCGTGACTCACCCACACCGCATCGAACGACTCTCCGGCATTGAGGCGATCGATCGCATCAAGCGTTCCCGCGTAGCTGAAGCGGACTTCGAGGCCGGTGGCCTTGCGGATCTCTTCGCCGAGCTGCGCATCGACATCCTTGAGCTCGGAGCCGGCCAGGATCGTGAAGGCATTGGCGGGCAGCGCGTCGTCGTCGCCGGTCGAAGCACTGTCGGAGCCCGGCGAACACGCGGCGGCGAGCGCGAATACGGCAGCGATGGATGCGTATCGAAGCGCCTTGATGAAATCGGTCATGACAGCGTGATCCGGAGGTGTTGAGGGCCATGCGGGGCGCATGGATTCGACGATCGCCTGCATGTCAGCATCGGGTCATTTTCCGAGCCTGGATTCGATGCGCACGATCATGCGCTCCAGCAGATCGTAGGTCGGCGGATCGACCACATCGACCAGCGTCTGCGGCATCTCGATCTTCCGGGCTTTGGCTTCGGCGAACAGCGCAGTGTTGTCGCTGCCTCGGAATCCATAGCGGCTGGCGATTTTCCGGACCTCCGGGTTGCGCTCGAACACGTCGGCGAAGCGCGCGCCCTTGTCGGTCAAGGCGACGATGGTGTGTTTGGTCAACACCGTGGGCTGCGGATACAACAGCACCATGTCCGGATCGATGCTCGCTTGCCGGAACGCGTACTGCAGGAACTGCTGTTCGTAGACCATGACCAGCGGGCTTTTGCCCAGCTTCATCGTCACGTAATCCTCGAACGGACCGGACGAGCTGGATTCCTGGTAGCCCTGCTTCGAGAACAGGCCCAGCAGACGATCCACGACCTGATCGGCGGCGGCATCGCTGTCGACGACGTTGTCGCCGTTGGCGACATAACTGACCAGCGCGAGATACATCGCAGCCGAATTGCTGGTGCGCACATCGGTACTGCCGATCAGCACAGATTTGCTGACCGCATACGCCGGGTTGGGCTGCAGATCCTTCCAGCGCGCGCCCTGCTCCATCATCGCGACGAGTTTGTGCATGTCGGCGATGTAGTAAGCGCCGCCCTGCCTGCGGACGATGCCGTTGGCCTCCAGCGGCGGCAGCAGTTGTTTCCAGCTCGCGACCGCCATGGGCGTGTAGAAACTGTTGCTCATCCGGCGCGAGCCCGTGGCGGTCGCGATCTTCTGCGCCGCGGCCACGCCCGCCGGATAGGCGACATCGAATGTCTTGAGGTCGGGGTGGGTCGCGATCTCGCGCGAACCGGCTTTCTGCACGTCCAGCACGATGCCTTCCGCATCCAGCGCCTTCGCCAGTTCCGGATCGCGAAGGAAATCGAGTTTCTCCGAGCCGGTGAGGATGCGTACGGTGGTTTTGCCGGGCGCGGCGGGCGCGCTGCCGGCCGCGGCGGCCTGCGTATCGCCGGCGCCGGCCTGCTTGTCGCGGGCGGAGAACACGATGCCGACCACCACGCCGACCAGCAACAACAGCGCCAACGCCGGCCCCAGGAATTTCTTCATCGACGGTTCCCCTGCAGTTGAAGCATCAAGCGGTTTCCGACGGCCCGCGGCGGGCCGCCGGCTCGTCGTCCAGGCCACGAATCGGAATGCCTTTGCCGCGGCAGTATTCGATCGCCAGGCGTTCGATCAGATTGGACATACTGCGGTTTTCCATCCCGGCCGCAAGTTCCAATGCATCGCGCACCCCGGGCTGGGTGCGGAATGTGGTGGTGACGGTGCGGTTCGGGAGCTTGGACATCGGCGTTGCGAATACATTCGATGGCGTTCTGTCTGACATTCAACATCGCATGTATGCGATTTTCGTGACACTGCAGTGACAGCGACGATGCGTGGCAACTGACAACGCGCAGTGCGGGATCACCGGCACAGGGGAGGCCCCTGCGACCGCCTCGCAATACAGGTCTTGCGCCCAAAGCAGAACGGCCGCGCAGTGAGCGCGGCCGTTCGATCAAGTTCCGGTCCAGCGACGTGCCCTTATCCTGTCAGCGCCTCCTAGGGCGGGCCATTGCCGACCTGCGGGTCGCAGATCAGGTCGTACGGTTCGACTTTTCCTGACGGATCGGTGATTCTGACCACTATGCCGATCAGCACCAAATCGTGGTCCTGCAGTGTGAATTCGATATCGATCGCGTTGGTTCCGGGCTTGTACGGAGGTGCTGGTTTGTATGCCCCGATATGGCCCGGCGGCTTGGGATACAGGTCGTAGATCTTGGCTTTGTTCTTGTCCGTGCACAGGTAGCTCACGATGCGGGCATCGAAGCCGTTGTTGAGCTTCGTGTATTTGAGGCTGATATTGATGACGGTATCACCCGGCTTCAGCGCGACTTCCTTGTACGAATATTCATAGCTGTATCCACCATGGACATTTTCCCAGACCACAAGCTTGGACTTGTTTCTTAGAAGAAAACTAAGCGAGTCGGATGGAACCGTACTGACGATCATCGTTGTTCTCCTTGACGTTTCATTGGCAGCGCCCTGCACGCATCGGTACCTCAGGATTGATTAACGGATTGTTCGCCGTGCCAAGGCTGTGCGTTGGATGACTTCGGTTGAGGATCGGTATCACTGGAAGCACGTCGTGCGGGCCAGCGCAGCGCAACCCCACTTTCATCAGGATCTCGGCAAGTGGCAGCTTTGTCACAGCTGCAATACGAAGCGACTTGCGTCGCCGCGATGGCGGCGAAGTTGCAATGCGGTTGTGGCGCGATCCCGGTAGTGGCGTTGCGCTGCCCTACCCCATCCTCTGCCACGTCAGAACCACGCGCCCTGCATTTCGAACGCACTTGGTTCCGCATCGCGCACCAGACGCGCGGCGTGTTCGATCAGCGGCAGTTCGGTGGCGAAGAAGAAGCGACACGCCTGCAGTTTGCCGGCGTAGAAATCGCGGTCGTCGCCAGTGGCGTCAGGCAACTGCCGCTGCGCGATGGTCGCCTGCTGCAGCCACACCCAGCCGATGGCGAGGTGGCCGAGCACCGTCATGTAGTGCGACGCATTGGCCAGCGCGCGGCGTACGTCGCCTTCGACCATGCGCTTGCCCGCCGCACGGGTGGCGTCGATGGCGTGTTTCGCCGCGATGGCCAACTGGTCGGCGAGCGGTTTCAGCGTGTCGTCCGCGCCGGCTTCGATGCAGGCCTGGGCGATTTTCGCCATCAGCAGTTTCAGCGCGACGCCGTCGTGCATCATCGCCTTACGGCCCAGCAGATCCAGCGCCTGGATGCCGTTGGTGCCTTCGTGGATCGGGTTGATGCGGTTGTCGCGATAATTCTGTTCGACCGGATATTCGCGGGTGAAACCGTAGCCGCCCAGCACCTGCACCGCGAGTTCGTTGGCCTTGAGCGAATAATCCGAACCCCAGGCCTTGACGATGGGCGTCAGCAGTTCCAGCAGCAGATGGCTGTCGCGCTGTACCGATTCATCCGGGTCGCGCGCATGGTCGACCAGCATCGATGCGTAATAGCCAAGGGCTTCGGCGCCTTCCACATAGACCTTCTGCTGCAACAGCATGCGGCGCACGTCGGCGTGTTCGATGATCGCGACCGGCGGCGAATTCGGATCCTTCTGGTCGGGATGCCGGCCCTGCCTGCGCTCTTTCGCGTACTGCAGTGAATACAGATAGCCGGCCAGACCCTGCAGCACCGCGCCCATGCCGACGCCGATGCGCTCCTCGTTCATCATGTGGAACATGTAGCCGAGGCCCTGATGCGGCTCGCCGACGAGGAACGCGTCGCAGTCGCCGGCTTCGCCGAATTTCAGGAAGGTGTTGACGCTGCCGCGCTGGCCCATCTTGTGATTGAGGCCGGCGAGTTGCACGTCGTTGCGCGCGCCGCGGCTGCCGTCCGCGTTGACTTTCCAGCGCGGCACGATGAACAGACTGATGCCGCGCACGCCGGCCGGCGCGCCGACGATCTTCGCCAGCACCAGATGGATGATGTTCTCGCCGAGTTCATGGTCGCCGGCGGAGATCCACATCTTCGCGCCGGTGAGCCGGTAGCTGCCGTCGGCCTGCGGTTCGGCGGTGGTCTTGATGTCCGCCAATGACGAACCCGCATGCGGCTCCGACAGACACATCGTGCCGAAATAGCGGCCTTCGATGATCGGCTGCTTGTACAGGCGCTTCTGCTCGGGCGTGCCGTAGCTTTCCAGCAGATTGGACACGCCGCGCGCCAGCGCGGGATAAGCGATCGTGCCGGGGTTGGCGGCCGAGAACATCGAGTCGCAGGCCTGGGCGATCACGAACGGCAGCTGCATGCCGCCGGCGTCGTAGTCGGCCAGCGCGGCGGCGAAGCCGGCATCGTTGTAGGCCTGCACCGCTTCGCCGATCTCGGGGATCAGCTCGACCTTGCCGTCGACCATGTGCGGTTCGTGCAGGTCGGACTTGCGGTTGTGCGGCAGGAATTTCTCCAGCGCGATCTGGTGGGCCAGATCCAGCGCGGCGCCGAACGTGTCGCGGCTGTGCTCGGCGAAACGCGGGTATCCGCAGAGGCGATCCGCGCCCAGCAGCTCATAGAGCATGAAGTCGAGGTTGCGGCGGTTGGTCAGCGGACTCGGATTCATGGCCTGTGCGGCTCCTTGGGCGAATGAGTCATTTGAGCACTACGACTCATCTGGCGTCAAATCGTCGAAATGTCTACACTCCGGCCATGCCCGCCCGCACCACCAGCCCGAAGACGCCCACCCGCCTCGCCGAGGCCCTGCGCGAGGCGCCGCCCGCCAAGGCCACGCCGCTGGACCTGTACCAACTGGCGCGGCGCGACTGGCTGGCCGGCGAGCGCATCGACATCGGCGCCCTCGCCGCGCGGCTGGGCATCGGCCGCGCCACCGCGTTCCGCTGGGTCGGCAGCCGCGAGCTGCTGCTGAGCGAGATCCTGTGGTCGCTGTGCGACGAGCTGATGACCACCACCGCCGCCCGCCATCGCGGCCGCGGCGCGCGCCGGGTGGCGTCGATCTGCGAGGACGCCGTCCGCGCGCTGGTGGTCTTCGAACCGCTGCGGCGCTTCGTGCGCAGCGATCCCGAATACGCGGTGCGCCTGCTCACCTCGAAACTCGGCCCGGTGCAGGGCCGTGCGATCGAGCGGGTGCGAGCGCTGCTGCAGTACGAGGCCGACCGCGGCGCACTGGTGCCGCCGCTGGCGGTGGACACCCTCGCCTATCTGATCGTGCGGCTGTGCGAATCCTTCATCTACGCCGAGGCGACCAGCGACCAGCAGGTGGATGTCGCCGACGCCGGGCTGGCGATCGAACTGCTGCTGTCGGGGCGCGTCGCGCCGCGGCGCGCTTCCAAACCCACATCCAACCAGACTTCAAGGAGCAAGCGATGACGACCCGATACGCGGTGGACGATGGCGTCGCGGTACTGACGCTCGACAACCCGCCGGTCAACGGCCTCGGCTACGAGACGCGCCGCGCGCTGGTCGCGGGGCTTGACCAGGCCCTGGCCGATCCCGCAGTGCTTGCGGTGGTGATCAACGGCGCCGGCAAATCCTTCACCGGCGGCGCCGACATCCGCGAGTTCGGCAAGCCCGCGGCGATGCAGGAACCGAACCTGCTGTCGGTGATCTCGGCCTTCGAGGCCAGCCCGAAGCCGGTGGTGATCGCGATCCACGGCGTGTGCATGGGCGGCGGCCTGGAGCTGGCGCTGGGCTGTCATTATCGGCTGGCCTCGCCCGGCACCCAGGTCGCACTGCCCGAAGTGAAACTCGGGCTGGTGCCCGGGGCCGGCGGCACCCAGCGGCTGCCGCGAGCGATCGGCCTGGAGCCGGCGATGAACATGATCGTCTCCGGCAATCCGGTCGCGAGCGAAGCGCTGGCGGCGATTCCGGGGCAGAAGCTGTTCGACCGCATCGTCGACGGCGATCTGCTTAGCGTGGCCAAGGAATTCGCCCGCGAGCGCGCCGCCGACGCCGGCCCGCATCCGCGCATGCGCGACCGCCGCGTCGCGCATGCGAATGTCGAAGGTTTCGTACTGTTCACCCGCACCACCGTCGGCGCGATGGCGAAGGATTATCCCGCCGCGCAGCGCTGCGTGGACTGCGTGGAAGCCGCCGCGCGCAAGCGTTTCGACGACGGTATGACATTCGAGCGCGACACCTTCGCCGCGCTGATGATGTCGCCGGAATCGCGCGCGCTGCGGCACGCGTTCTTCGCCGAACGCGCGGCCTCGAAAATCGCTGATGTGCCCGACGACACGCCGCAGCGCGAGATACGCAAGATCGGCGTGATCGGCGCCGGCATGATGGGCGGCGGCATCGCGATGAATTTCCTCAACGCTGGCTTGCCGGTGGTGATTCTGGAAACGAAGCAGGACGCGCTGGATCGCGGCGTCGCCACCATCCGCAAGAACTACGAAGGCAATGTGCGCAAGGGCACCCTCAGCGAAGCCAAGTGCGAAGCGCGCATGGCGCTGCTGCAGCCGACGCTGGAGTACGCCGACCTCGCCGACTGCGACCTGATCATCGAAGCCGTGTTCGAGGAGATGGGCGTCAAGCAGGCGGTGTTCGAGCAACTCGACGCCGTCGCGAAACCCGGCGCGATTCTGGCGTCGAACACGTCGACGCTGGATCTCGACAAAATCGCGTCATTCACCAAACGCCCGCAGGACGTGATCGGCCTGCATTTCTTCAGCCCGGCGCACGTGATGAAGCTGCTGGAAGTGGTGCGCGGCAAGGCCACGGCGAAAGACGTGCTGGCGACGGCAATGTCGGTGGCGAAAAAGATCCGCAAGACCGCGGTGGTGTCCGGTGTGTGCGACGGCTTCATCGGCAACCGTATGATCGAGCAGTACAGCCGCCAGGCGATGTTCCTGCTGGAAGAAGGCGCGCTGCCGGCGCAGGTCGATGCTGCCGCCGAGCGCTTCGGTTTCATGATGGGCCCGTTCCGGATGAGCGATCTGGCCGGCAACGACATCGGCTGGGCGATCCGCAAGCGCCGCTACGTCGAACAGCCGGAACTCACGTACTCGGCAGTGGCCGACCGGCTGTGCGAACAGGGCCGCTTCGGGCAGAAGACCGGTGCCGGCTGGTACGACTACAAGCCCGGCGATCGCAAGGCGCATCCCAGTGCCGTTGTTGATGCGCTGATCGTCGAGCACTCGAAGACTGCGGGCATTGCGCGGCGCAAGATCGGCGATGCGGAAATCGTCGAACGCCTGGTCTACGCGCTGGTCAACGAGGGCGCGAAGATCCTTGAGGAAGGCATCGCTGGCAAGGCCGGCGATATCGACATGGTGTATCTGTTCGGCTACGGCTTCCCGCCGTTCCGCGGCGGGCCGATGCGCTACGCCGACGAGGTGGGCGCATT
This sequence comes from Chitinophaga pinensis, assembly GCA_943371935.1. Taxonomy (GTDB): domain Bacteria; phylum Pseudomonadota; class Gammaproteobacteria; order Xanthomonadales; family Xanthomonadaceae; genus Lysobacter_I. The sequence continues at coordinate 65,581 of CALRWS020000007.1, forward strand.
CAACGTGGTGCGTGCGATGCGCCGCTACGCCGACGCCGATCGCGACAACCGTCAGGCCGGCGCCTGGGAACCCGCGCCGCTGCTGGCCGCGCTGGCCGCCGACGGCAAGACCTTCACCTGATCGCTTCGGCACATCGCCGACAAGCAACGTATTCGACCAAGGAATCCACCATGACCGACGCCGTCATCGTCTCCACCGCGCGTACCGCTCTGGCGAAAAGCTGGAAGGGCGCTTTCAACATGACCCACGGCGCCACGCTCGGCGCGCACAGCGTGCAGCACGCCATCGCGCGCGCCGGCATCGACCCGGCGGAAGTCGAGGACGTGCTGATGGGCTGCGCCAATCCCGAAGGCGCGACCGGCGTGAATATCGCACGCCAGATCGCACTGCGCGCCGGCTGCCCGGTGAGCGTGCCGGGCATGACCATCAATCGCTTCTGCTCCAGCGGCCTGCAGACCATCGCGACCGCCGCGCAGCGCGTGATCGCCGGCGAAGGCGATGTGTTCGTTGCCGGCGGCGTGGAAAGCATTTCCTGCGTGCAGGGCGTGATGAACCACACCATGCTCAGCGACCCGTGGCTGATGGCGCACAAGCCGGAGCTGTACTGGAACATGCTGCAGACCGCCGAACAGGTGGCCAGCCGCTACAACATTCCGAAAGAACGCCAGGACGAATACGGCGTGCGCAGCCAACTCGCCGCCGCTGCCGCGCAGGTGGCCGGGAAATTCGACGACGAGATCGTGCCGATGACGGTGACGATGGGCGTCGCCGACAAGGCCAGCGGACAGCTGTCGAGCCGCGAAGTCACCATCAGCGCCGACGAAGGCATCCGCGCCGACACCACATTGGAAGCCGTGCGCGGCATCCGCCCGGCGACGCCCGGCGGCGTGATCACCGCAGGCAACGCGAGTCAGTTCTCCGACGGCAGTTCCGCCACGGTGGTGATGAGCGCGACGCTGGCCGAACAGCGCGGCCTGCGGCCGCTGGGCATCTTCCGCGGCTTCGCGGTGGCCGGCTGCGAGCCCGACGAAATGGGCATCGGCCCGGTGTTCGCGGTGCCGAAGCTGTTGAAGCGCGCGGGCCTGGGCGTAGACGACATCGGCCTGTGGGAACTCAACGAAGCGTTCGCGGTGCAGGTGCTGTACTGCGCGGACGCGCTGGGCATTCCGATGGAACGCTTGAACGTCAACGGCGGCGCGATCGCCGTCGGTCATCCCTATGGCGTATCCGGCGCGCGCCTCGTCGGGCATGCGCTGATCGAAGGGAAGCGTCGCGGCGTGAAATTCGTGGTCGTGACGATGTGCATCGGCGGCGGCCAGGGTGCGGCGGGGTTGTTCGAGGTAGTGTGAGCCGTCGCGCTGTTCTTGTAGAGCGGGCTTCAGCCCGCTGCGGACTTTTCGTAGAAAAACAGCGGACTGAAGTCCGCTCTACAGAAAACGCTAGATTCGCAACCGCCGCTTCAACTCCGCGATCAACTGCGACACCTCTGCCGGCGCGAGCGTCGCGAAGCGCTCAGGCAGCAGGCTGCGGCGCGAAGACTCCTGCACCGCGAGCAATTCCATCAGCTGGATGGTGTCGGTGTGCTGCGGCGGGATGAAATCGGCGATGGCGCGGCGCAGATGATCCGCGGTCAGGCCGTTGCCGACGACGTTGCCGCCGCCGCTTTCCGCCGCGACGGCATCTTCGCGCGCCAGATCCAGCGCCAGCAGCGCGATGGCTTCCAGGTCGGCGTTGGAATATCCGTCGAGCGGATCCAATGCTTCGATCAGCGCGGCATCGGCATCGGCCGGCAGCGGCGCGCCGCCGCGCTTGAGGATCGCGCGCACCACGTGCATGCGGTCGGTGCCGTTGTCGGCATAGAAGAACGGGATCTTGCGATCGAGGCGGCCCGGGCGCTTGATGTCGACGTCGAGTTTGTCGGGGCGGTTGGTCATCAGAATCGTCAGCACGTGGCCGCGGTTGTCGGTGTCGGACATGAAGTCCTTGATCCGTGCGATGACCCGCGACGACGTACCGCCATCGGCGTCGCCGCCCTCGCCGCTGCCGAAGCTGCGGTCGCCTTCGTCGATGACCAGCGCGATCGGGCTCATCGCGCGGATGATCTTGAGCACGCGTTCGAGATTGGATTCGGTCGAGCCCACCCACTTCGAGCGGAAGTTCTTCAGCACCACGCCCGGCAATCCGGCTTCCTTCAAAAACGCCTTGATGACGAAGGTCTTGCCGACGCCCATCGGCCCGACTGCGAGCAGCCCCATCGGCGCGAGCCGGCGGTCACCGGTCTTGATGGTCGCCGCGATCTTCATCAGCTCCTGCTTGATCTGGTCGTAGCCGCCGACCGCATCGAGGCCATAGCTGGGATCGAGGAACTCGATGAGATCGCCGCAGGAACGCTGGATGATCTCGCGCTTGCGGGTGCCGATGATGCGCAGCATCGCGTCGACCGGATCGTCCTTGTTCTCGGCGGGCGTGGTCGCGCGGCCCAGGATCAGGAACGCGATTTCCTCGCGGGTCTTGCCGGCGGTCACGCCCGCGTACATCTCGGCGCGCTGCTGCGCGTCGGGCGCATCGCCCAGCAGCTGCAGCGCGAGCGCCTTGCGTTCTTCGTCCGACAACCCCGCCGCGGGACGCTCGGCGACGATGCTGTCGATCTCCAGCAAACGCAGACCCGCGGTGTGCTTGGCGACCAGCGCCTGCTGTTCCGGCGACATATGCGGTGCGGACTGCGCGACCAGCCGCGCGCGCGCGGCTTCGTCGGGAAACGGCACTTCGATCGCGGCGATGCGCGGATTGGTGTTTAGCGAAGGATGCAGCTCGGACAGCGACGCGCAGATCAGCACGACGATATGGTTGCGCTGCAGCAGCAGGCCGCTGAGCGACCAGTCGTGGAGGATTTCCAGCAGGCCGCGCTCGTCGGTGCTGAGGAACGTGGTTTCCGCGTTCGGCACCAGATCGCCGGCATGCGGCAGCACCAGGGCCACGCCGTCGCCGGCGCGCATCCGCGTTTCCAGATGACCGATGTTCTCGAGCAGCGTTTCGCCGAGTTCCAGCAACTTGCCGTTGACGCCGTGCTGTTTGATGCCGGCGTGGCGCAGCGCGAGTTCGTAACGCTGCGGCTTGGCGGCCAGCACGACGGTGTGCAGGAATTCGACGAACGGCAGCAGCTTGCCGTCGTGGGCGATGGCGTCGTGGACGTTGCCGTGGACCACGAACAGCCCCGCCTCACCGGCGAGATAGCGACGCTTGAGTTCGTCGGCCCAGGGCGGAAGTGCGACGCTGTTGAGGGTGGTCATGGTGTGTCCGTGGATGCGATCGGCGATGTTTTGAGCGGAACAATACTTCTTTCATCCCGAGCGCAGCGAGGGATCTGTTGTTGCGTTGCCGGCGACCATCAGATCCCTCCACGGGCGATGCCCGTGTTCGGGATGACAATTGAAAGTTCGGGATGACAACGAAGGAATCAGATCGTCCGATCCGCGCCTGCCTGGCCCGCACGCTCCTTCTTCAGCGCTTCGAGCTTGTTGCGCGCGCTCGCCTTGCTGCTGTTGGTGCGCAGCGACTTCAGGCGCACGTCGAGATCGGACTCACGCAGTTCGTCGCCAAGCTTGGCCTTGGCGATGGTGTCCTTGATGCCGGTGCGGACGTTTTCCAGCGCACGCAGTTCGGCGTCGACCGACAGGCCTTCGAGCTGATCGTTGATGCGGGTCCGCGCCTGCGCGCTCTGCATCTTGGCCAGCATGCGGTCCTTCTCGGTCTTGAGCTTGGTGATTTCGCTCTTGACCTCGGTGAGCGCGTTCTTGGCGGTCCCGACATCCTTCTCGGCAGCTTCCATTTCGGCCTGCAGCGATGCGATCTCGGCATCGACAGCATCCTTGCGCTCGATCAATTCGACCGCGATATCGTCCTGGCCTTCGGCCATCGCCTGTTCCAGCATCGCGCTCAGTTCGTGCTGCTGGGCCTGCGCTTTCTGCAGGCGGTCGGCGGCGTCCTCGCGCAGGCGGATCAGCCCGGCGGTGGCGTTCTTGAGCTTGTTGTACTTCTCGATCATGGTGTTGATCGCGTTTTCGTAGGCGATCTCCGGATGCTGCTGTTCGATGCCGCTGACGAACAGCGACATGAATCCGCGGACGAGATTGCCGAGGCGTGTGAAGAGATTGAGGCTCATGAGGGTCTCCTGGAAAATTGGATCATCGCGCGATGTTCATTGCATCGTACGGGCGGATTGTTTCGCGGCCTTGGCTTGCTTGTTCGCGGCGGCCGCGCCGGTCTGGAAATAGTGGCTGTCGAGATCGTTCTGCGACAGCTCAAGCTCGATGTCCTCTTCCAGCTGCAGCCGCGACAGCGACTCGCCGAGTTTGGAACCGAGCACGCTGGAATACGGGCTGGCGACGACCATCTGGTAGATCTCCTCGACCTGATCGGGCAGCGACACGAGCGCGGCCTCGATCGACATCTGCCGCGCGACCAGGCCGTCGTGGCGCAGCTTGATCGCAAGATAATCGTCGCGCGCCATCTTCAGATGACGGTAGCGCGGATCGGTCGCGTCGACGTCGGCCAGCGCTTTCTCCGCTTCGCGCAGGCGAAGCTCGACGGTGGCTTCCTCGCCGCTGCGCAGCCGGTCCCTGATCGTCGCTTCTGCCAGCCATAGCGCCAGATAGTCGACCGAGGCCTTGTCGACGCGCTCGGCGTCGTCGTAGGACAGCTGGCTCTGCGCTTCGCCGGCGATGCGGTACAGGACGGCCGCGCGTTCGACGACAGCCTGATACTTCTGCCACATCGCCATGCCCGCCACGCGCTCCAGCCCGCCGTGCAGTTGGAAGAGTTCCTGCTGCAGCTGCGCGCGGCGCTGATCGATGGCGGCGCGGCGCGCGTTGCGGTCGACCTTGCTGCGGAACGTGGACAGATCCGGAATGACCAGCGCGGCCAGCACCTGCACCGCGCCCAGCACCACCAGCGCGCCGAGCGCGCCGACGCCGCCGGCGGGGATCGACGCGATCGTCGCCACCAAGCCGCCGCCGAGCACGGTCATCATGTTGGCCTGGCTGGTGAGCCAAGCACGCAGATAACTCACGGGTTTCGGGGCCTCTTTCATGCCGGTGGGCGCTCTCGCATAAATCGTGCTCGCATCAGCCGTCGCATCACACCGTCACGCGCACGTTGCCCTTGCCGGCCGCCTGATGCAGGCGGCTGAGGATGCGCTGCTCCAGCGCCGCCGCTTCTGGCATGCGCAGCCAGCCGCTGTCGCGCGGCTTGGGCGTGGCGATCTCGAAATCGTCGGCGATCCGCGCCGGCTGCGTCGACAGCACCACCACGCGATCGCCCAGCAGCAGGGCCTCGGTCACGTCGTGGGTGACGAACACGATCAGGCACGGATACTCCTGATACAACTTCACCAGCAGCTTCTGCATTTCCTCGCGGGTCTGCGCGTCGAGCGCGCCGAAGGGTTCGTCCATCAGCAGGATGCGCGGACGCAGCATCAGCGAACGCGCCAGCGCGATGCGCTGGTTCTGGCCACCGGACAGCTGGCTCGGGCGCAGCTTGGCCTTGTCGGCCAGACCCACGGCTTCGAGCATGTGCATGACCTTGTCGTGCCGCTCGCCTGACGCGATGCGGTCGCGCCACAGTTTCAGCCGGAACGGAAACGCCACGTTGTCGTAGACGGTGAGGTCGGGACGGTTGGCGTAACGCTGGAACACCATCACCGCATCGTCGTGCGCGTCGGTGCAGGGCGCGCCGTCGATGCTGATGGTGCCGCTGGTGGGCATGTTAGTGTTCTGCGGGCGCACGCCGCCCATCATGTACAACAGCGTGCTTTTGCCGCAGCCAGAGGGGCCGAGCAGCATGTTGATGCTGGGGCCGGTGAAACGCAGGCTGAGGTCGTCAACGACCCGGTTCACGCCGCCTTCGGGACGCGGATATTCCTGGACGATGCGATCAAGGGCGATGACCGCGGGCGTCGCGGGCGCGGGAGCATTATTCACTGCAGTGGTGGCGCTCATGCCTGCGTCTCCCACGGGTACAGGCGGGCTTTGACCGCACGCATCAATTGATAGGTGATCAGCGCCAGCGCGATGATCACCGCAATGCCGGCGAACACCTGATCCATCGCGCTGAAGCGGCGCGCGTTCTGGATCAGCTGGCCCAGACCGACCTTGGCGTTCACGTATTCGGCGACGGTGATGTAGGTCCACATCACCGAGACGCTGACGATGATGGCGTCGGCGATGCGCGGCATCGCGATCGGCACCACCGCGTGGCGGATGCATTCCCACGGCGTGGCGCCGAGATCGCGGGCGCCGGTCCAGTAGCTCTGCGGCACCGCCTGGATGGCGTCGCGCACCATCGGCACCAGATAGACCACGGCGCCGAGGAACAGGAACGTCACTTTCATCGTCTCGCCGATGCCCAACCACATCACCAGGATCGGCAGCAGCGCGACCACCGGCGCCGAGCGGAAGGGATCGATCAGCGGCGACAGCAGCGCGTTCAATTTCGGCGATGCGCCCATGAAGATGCCCAGCGGCACGCCGATCATCACCACCAGCACGCCGGCCGCGGCGACGCGACCGACCGACCACAGCGTGGCGTCGAACAGCAGGCTCTTGCCGTCGTACCACGTCAGGTAGCCCAGCGCTTTCACCACCGACACCGGCGACGGCAGCTTGTTGGCGCTGATCCAGCCGCTGGCGCTCAGTCCGAACCAGACCAGCAGCACCGCGGCGACGCCAGCGATGCCCAGTTGCCGCCGCAGCCCGCCGGGCAGGGCGGCATACGGGTTCCAGCCGTTGGCCATTACGGACGCGCCCCGAACACCGCGATACGGGTCGAACGGTTCATTTCGCGGCAGGCGTCGAGGTCCACGCCTTCGGAACCGGGATTGTTCTCGTCGCACAGCGGCTTGTTGGGGCCGTTGCCGACGATCTTGAAGCGCTCGCGCGGGAACTCCCACTGCTTGCTGAGATAGTCCACCACCGCTTCGGCGCGCGCCTGCGACAGGCGATTGTTGACCGCGAGATTGCCGGTGCTGTCGGTATTGCCGCTGATCTCGAAGTACGCGCTGCCGTTGTTCTCGATGAAGGGCACCATGTCGGTATCGATGGTGCGCTCGGCGCGCTTGCTCAGTGCGGACTGGCCGCTGCCGAAATTGACGATCACCGGTTTGGTCACCGTGGCCGGCGCCTGCACCGCTTCCTCGCGCTCGACGGCGGTGTAGGTCTCAACCTTCTTCGCCTCGACCTGCGCCGAGGTGCTGGCGTCGTAGAGCTTGCGGATGAAACTGGTGTCGAAGCTGTCCTGCGGCGCGATGACCGGCGATTTCGGGTTGGCCAGCGCACCGGCGGCGCGATAGATCTGATCGAAGCGCTGATACACGCGCTCGTAGTGGTTGGTGCCGCCGGACATGCCGAGGATGCGCGCGTTGTCGGCGACGCCTGTCCACAGCAGGTTATCGAACAGCTTCTTCACGAAGGGCTTGCCTTCGTCCTTGGCCAGCAGGGTGAAGAATTCCTCGGTCTTCACCAGCGCGTCGACCGCCCCGTCCGGGTTGGCCTTGGCCGCGTCCACGCCCTTCATCCAGCCGTTGACGAGTTTCTGCACCGCCTCGCGGCCCTGCGGATTGTCGAGCACGCGCTGGTCGCAGACGATCACGTCGAAGATCAGGTTCGATGCGGTTTTCGTCGAATACACCACGTGGCCCCTGGTCGCGCGCAGCGCGAGCGACAGGTCCGGGTCCCACAGCGCGGCGGCGTCGACACTGCCGGATTCCAGCGCGGCGCGCACGCCGGCCAGGCCGTCTTCGGCGGCGATGTAGACGTATTCGACGGTCTGCTTCTTGCGCGCCGACAGCGACGAATTGTCGATCGCGTCGATCGACATGCCGTGCGACGGCGTGAACTGCAGCAGCGCGAGCTTCTTGCCGGCCAGGTCTTCGACGCTGCGGATCGACGGATCCTTGGCGATGATGGCGTCGGCGCCGCGGGTGTTGTCGACGATCATCACCGCTTTCGCATCGTGGCCGCTGTTGCGCAGGTTCGGCTGCTCCTGCGCCCAGAAATCGGAGGTGCGCCACGCGCACTGCGCGGTGCCGGCCTCGAAGATGGTGGAGAGGGTCGGGATATCGTCCTGGATCACGAACTCGACGTTCAGGCCTTCACGGTCGAACAGCGAGCCGGATTCGGTCTTCAGGCTCTGGCCGTTGGCGACCAGCGCCGGCGCGTAGCCGTGGAAGCTGACGATGCTGACCTTCAGCGGGTTGTCGGACGAACCGAGCGGGCCGTCTCCCTTGCCGGCGTTGCTGCCGGCCGCGACCGGTTTGCCGCCGTCGGTCTGCGCGGTGGCCGCGGCGCCTTCATCGCCGCCGTCGGCCTTGCGGTTCTTGTACAGATTCCACAGCACCGAGCCGCTGCCGACCAGGACGATCGCGCCGATCAACAGCTTGGCGAACGGGGTGAGTTTGATGGCCATGAGGCACTCCTAGACGGACGGATCACGAAAGAGATGACGGAACGCCGGCGATCACTTCGCCGGCGGACGGAACTGGGCGACCAGTTCCTCCAGATTGAGGATGTGGGCGTCGATGCGCTGGGTTTCGCGCAGCAGCGCCGCCTTGTTCGATTCCGATTCCGACTGCAGCTTGGCGACGTCGGCGGCGGTGCTGCCCACGGCCTCCTGGATCTGCGCTTCGAGCGCGGCGATCTGCTGTCGCAGTTCTGCCAGACGGCCGTCGCGGCTGTTTTCCAGCGCGGCGACGCGCTCGCGGTTCGCCTGCACCACGCCGTCCGCGGCCCCCTGCATCTGACGTTGATGCCCGCGCAGGGCGGCCATCTTGGCGTCTGCATCGGCCAGCACGTCGTCCATCGACCAGGTTTCGTCGGCGACGTCCATGGCTGTGATCGCGGCGCGTCGTGTGGTGGGATCCAGCGCGCGCAGCCCGTCCACCAGCTTCAACAGGCGCTCCACCGGGAACTGGGCTTCGGCCACGCCTTGCCGGCCGTAGATGTCCGCGAAGGTCAGCCCTTCCTCCACGCCGACAACATCCCTGGCCCCGGCATCGCTGGCCCCGGCATCGGTGTCGCCCGAAGCGTCGTCGTCGGCATGCGGCAGGGGCGGCGGCGCCTCGGCCTGCGCCGCGCGGCGGATGATGGCGTCGATGTCCGCGTCACCCGTCGGAGCGGAATCGCGCTGATTTGAATCCCGCTCGGGCGCGTCGGTCCGCTCGATCAGCCTGGCCGCTTCCAGAATCTTCTTCAGTGACGCCATCGCATATCCCCGGGGGTAGAGGTGGCCCCATGAATGGGGAGCCAACGCAAGAATAAGGGAAGGCCGGCACAAATCCAGTGCGACCGCTGCCGCAGCGCGGTCACACCCCGCGGTTCCGCCCCCGCCATGGCGCGTACCACGCGCGGATGCGGGCCATGTCGGCCTCCATGTCGTCGCTGAGCACGAACGGCTCGCCGATCCCGATGATCTTGTCCGGATAGTGGAAATACGCCGGCACCACCGGCACGCCGGCGCCCTTGGCGATCTTCCAGAACCCGGGCTTCCAGCGCTCCACGCGTTTGCGGGTGCCTTCGGGGGCGATGCCGATCCACAGCCGCTCCTCACGCCCGAAGCGGTCGATGATCTGCTCGACGAAGCCACCGGTCGCGCTGCGGTTGACCTCGATCACGCCCAGCCGGCGCAGCAGCGGGCCGAGCGGCCACCAGAACAGCTGATGTTTGGCGAAGATGCGGACGTCGACGCCCAGCGCGACCTTGACCAGAAGCCCCAAAAACCCGTCCCAGTTCGAGGAATGCGGGGCGCCTATCAAGACCGCCCTGGGCGCGTCCGGGAACGCGCCGACCACCCGCCAACCGCACGCATGCAGCACGGACCGCGCCATCCAGCGAGCGAAATGGCTGGGCCGCGTCCGCGGCATGCCGGGTGGCAGCGGCGATGCCAGCAGATCCTGCGCCGGCCTGTCCTTCACGGCCTCGACCCGCGCCGCATCGTCTTCGATCATGTCAGTCCCATTCCTTGGTCGCGCGATCGCGCTTGCGGCCAGCGCGCTGGCGTTTGTCTTCGAGACGGCGTTTCTTTGCGGCCCTGGACGGCTTGGTCGCGACCCGCGGCGTCGGCGCCTTGGTGCCGGTCGCGACGAAGGCGGCCAGGCGCGCGCGGGCGTCTTCGCGGTTGCGTTCCTGGGTGCGGAACCGCTGGGCGTTGATCACCAGCACGCCGTCCAGGGTCACGCGGCGGTCGCGTCGCGCAAGCAGACGCTCGCGGACCGCCTCCGGCAGGACCGCCGACTGCGCCACGTCGAACCGCAGTTCCACCGCGGTCGATACCTTGTTGACGTTCTGCCCGCCCGGGCCCGACGCGCGCACGAAGCGCTCGACCAGCTCGGATTCGGGAATGGTGATTTCTTCGTCCACGGTGCCCTCCGCGGGCGATTGTAGCGGCACCGTGTCACGGCACGTCGCGGGGAACGCCATCCGCGCCGCGGCGACAGGCCTCCGCGGATCATTTGACCGGCTTTCGCGGCTGCCCGATGATGCAGGGCCCACAAGGAGGAACGACCATGACCCGTCACACGCTCCTGTCCGCCGCGCTCGTCGCAGGTTTCACGGCCATGGCGTCGTTCGCCGCCTCCGCACAGGATCCCGCAGCGATCGGCAGCGGCGGAGACCCCGCACTCGTCGGCGGCGGCGGAGGTTATCGGGCCGCTCCCGCCGCAGGCTACGGCGGCGGTCAGGCCGCGGCCTACGGCGGCTTCGGCAACCAGTCGCCCGCGGCCTACGCCAATGAAACCCAGGCGCGCGACAAGTCGGTCCGCGAAGTCGAAGCCCTGCTGCAGACGGTCCGCGGCAAGCTCAGCGGCACCGGCGACACCAGCCTCAACGACACCACCAGCGCCAACCGCAACCGCTACGAGCGGAGCGGCAGCCGCGATGCCGCGCGCTACCGCAGCGATGCCGAGGTGCTGATCCGCCGCAACTGGCAGCAGCTCGGCCCGGTGACCCGCGACCTCTACACCTCCAACTTCGACCGCACCGACCCCAACGATCCGAATCAACGCTATCAGCCGCGCTACGGCAACGAAGGCGATCTGGAGCGCAGGATGCTCGGCGGCGCGCAGGATGCCGAAGCCGCGATGCAGAATCTCGAAGACCTGCTGCTGCCGATGCTGCAGGACCTCAAGCGCGGGGTCGACACCGAACTGCGGCAGCGTTCGCGCTGATCCCTTCCACGCCCGGAAACTGCACGCCGATGACGCGTTTTCTTCTCAGCCTTTGCCTGCTGGTCTGCGCCATCGCGCCCGCGCACGCCGCCCCGCCGACCGACGCCCAGATCGACCGTCTGCTCGACACGATGGACATGCGCCGCACCCTGGACGAGATGTTCTTACAGATCGAAACCATGGGCGACAGCATGGGCCGGCAGATGCTGGGCGAGGATGCCACGCCGGAACAGCTCGCCTCGCTGGAGAAGACGATGGCCCGGCAGCACGACTCGATGCGCAGAATCCTGTCGTGGGACACCATGAGTCCGATCTACCGAAAGGTCTACGCGCGGCTGTTCACCGCCGAGGAAGTGGAGGCGATGACCGCCTTCTACGGCAGCGACACCGGCCGCAGCATCATGCGCAAGATGCCACAGGCGATGCAGCTGTCGTTGGAGGAAATGCAGCCGATCATGCAGACCATGATCGCCGAGATGCAGAAAAGCATCGAGACCGAGCTGCAGGGCGACGCCGAGGGCGCCCACAAGGAAGATCACGCCCACTGACGGCCCCGCCGGGCCGGAATGGCTGTTGCCGCACGGGCGTCGCGTCGTGCAGGCGCCTTGCGATGCCCGACGTATGCCATGCGTTGGGCGACCGATAGCACGCTACCGATTCCACTGGGCCGCGCATGCTGCGCCCACACTTCCCGGTGAGACCGCGTCATGGCCCTGCGTATCGGATACCTCTTCAAAAGCGACCCCGCGCATTACGACGGCGTCCGCAGGATCAACATCTATCTGCTGCGCGCGCTGTATGCGCTGATGTTCTTCATGCTGGGGCAGACCACCTGGACGGAAATCCTCACCCACGAGGGACCATGGGACCCCAGCAAAGCCATGGCCTGGTGCGTGTGGGCGGGCTTCGCGACGCTGGCGGGCCTGGGCATCCTGCATCCGCTGCGGATGTTGCCGATCCTGCTGCTGGAGATCGTCTACAAAGGCCTGTGGCTGCTGATCGTGGCGTATCCGCTGTGGTCGGCGGGAACACTCGCGGGATCGCCGGCCGAAGGCATGGCGTCGGTGTTCTTCCCGGTGTTCCTGGTCGTGCTGATCATTCCGTGGGGTCATGTCTTCAAACACTATTCGCTGCTCTCCCGCGAGCGCTGACGTCCCGCCCAAGAGAAAAGCTCAACCGCTTGCCGGGTGTTCCGCGAACAGTGCCAGTGCCTTCGCGAACTCCGCATCCACCGGCGCCACCACCTCCATCCGCGCGCCGCTCTTGGGGTGATCGAAACCCAGCCGCTCCGCATGCAGCAGCATCCGATGGATGCCCATCATCCGGAACGCGCGGTTGTGGCGGCCGTCGCCGTGGCTGGTATCGCCGATCAGATGATGCGACAGATGTTTGAGATGGCGGCGGATCTGCCGGAAGCGTCCTGTTTCCGGCTGCGCGCGCAGCAGCGCGTAGCGTGAAGTCTCGAACCCCGCGGACGGCAGCGCCAGCTCGCATGTCGCGAGGCGCTGGAAACGGGTGATCGCCGGCTTCTTCTGCGGTTTGCCCGGGCCGCCGTCCAGCGGGTGATCGACGACGAACGCCTCCTCCGGCCAGCCGCGGCACACCGTGAGGTAATCCTTGCGCACGGCGCCGGACATCAGCGACTTGCCCAGTGTCGACGCGCTCTCGCGGTCGAACGCCAGCAGCAGGCAGCCGCTGGTCGCGCGATCGAGACGATGGACCAGAAACACCGGCTTGCCGAACTGCTCGCGCAGCCGGTCGGCGACGAAATCGGTTTCGCCGCGCGCCAGCGCGCTGTCGTGGACCATCAGCCCGGCCGGCTTGTCGACCACCGCCAGCGACGCGTCGCAGTACAACACCGGTATCGCTTCGGGCGCAGCGGGGGATTCCGGGAACTCCGGGAAGGAGGAATGGGTCATCGGAGGGCGTCGGGTCTGCGAGAATCGACGCACATTCTCTTCGATCCGCATCCTTCCGGGAGTTCCACGATGTCCCTGCTCCGACTCCGCACCACCCCGCGCGCACTCGCGCTGGCCTGCGCGTTCGCCCTGGTGTCCCCTGGCGCATTCGCCCCCGCCGCCTTCGCCGCCGATGCCGTCCCCGCGCCGAAGGGCGTCACCGCCGGCCCCTGCGTGGAGGGCATCTGCGAATACACCCTGGGCAACGGCCTGCGCGTGCTGCTGTTCCCGGATGCCAGCAAACCCACGGTCACCGTCAACATCGCCTACGGCGTGGGCTCGGTGCACGAGAACTACGGCGAGACCGGCATGGCCCATCTGCTGGAACACATGCTGTTCAAGGGCACGCCCACCCACGGCGACATCCCCGGCGCGATGAAGGCGCGCGGCATCGAGAAGAACGCGACCACGTCGCTCGATCGCACCAATTACTACGGTTCGTTCCCGGCCAACGACGAGACCCTGGACTGGCTGCTGGGGCTGGAAGCCGACCGCATGGTCAATTCCTTCGTCGCGAAGAAGGACCTCGACAGCGAGATGACCGTGGTCCGCAACGAGATGGAGCGCAACGAGAACAACCCAGGCTCGGTGATGTTCCAGCGCCTGCGCTCCACCGCTTATCTGTGGCACAACTACGGCAACAGCACCATCGGCGCGCGCTCGGACGTGGAGAACGTGCCGATCGAACGGCTGCAGGCCTTCTACCGCAGCTGGTATCGCCCGGACAACGCGACCCTGATCGTCGCCGGCCGCATCGAGCCCGCAGCCGCGCTGGCGAAAGTGCAGCGACATTTCGGCAAGCTCGCGCGGCCGAAGGCGCCGCTGCCGAAGTCCTACACCGCCGAGCCCACCCAGGACGGCGAGCGCGAGGTCAACGTGCGCCGCAGCGGCGACACCCGCTTCATCGGCATCGGCTATCACACCCCCGGCGCGACCCATCCGGATGGCCCGGCGCTGGCGGTGCTGATGAACGCGCTGGGCGATGCGCCGAGCGGCCGCCTGCACAAGGCGCTGGTGGAAACCAAGCTGGCGGCGTTCGCGGGCGGCGGCAACAACACCCTGCGCGAAGGCGGCATGATCAACCTCATCCTGGTCGCACCGAAGGATGCCGACATCGCCAAGGCCGAAGCCGAACTGCTGCGACAGGCCGAGACCGCCATCGCGGCGACGCCGCTCACCGCCGACGAAGTGGCGAAGGCCAAGGAACGCATCGCGAACGACTACGAACGCAGTTTCGCCAACGTCAACGGCGTGGCGATGGCGCTCACCGAATCGGTCGCGGCCGGCGACTGGCGCCTGTATTTCCTGCAGCGCGACCGCATCGCCGCGGTGACCGTGGACGACGTCAACCGCGTCGCGCGCACGTATTTCAAACCGAGCAACCGCACCCTGGCCCGGTTCATCCCGACCGACAGCGCCGAACGCGTCGAGATCGCGGCCGCGCCCAGCGCCGACGAGGCGCTGAAGGGTTATACCGGCAAGGCCGCGCTCGCCGCCGGCGAAACCTTCGACCCGACGCCCGCGAACATCGACGCGCGCACCGAGACCTTCACGATCGGCGACAGACTCAAGGTCTCGCTGCTGCCGAAAGACACCCGCGGCGACACCGTGACCTTCAACGCGACCTTCCGCTTCGGCGATGTCGAATCGATCAAACTCAGCCCGGAGCCCGCCGGCAGCGCCGCGGGCGACATGCTGATGCGCGGCAGCAAAACCATGACCCGCGAACAGATCGCGCAGCGCTTCGAGGCGCTGAAGACCACCGCGGACGTGTCGGGCGGCGTGCAGAGCGCGAGTATCGGCCTGAACTCGCGGCGCGAACATCTGGCCGAGGCGCTCGCGCTCGCCGCCGACGTGCTGCGCAACCCGAGCTTCCCGGAGACCGAATTCGAGCAGTTCCGCCTGCAGTCGATCACCGGTCTGGAAAGCGCGCGCAAGGAACCGGGCACCGTCGTCGGCCTGGCGATGAGCGAATACTTCGATCCGTGGCCGAAAGATCATCCGTTCGCCTACAAGTCGATCGACCAGAGCCTCGCCGATCTGCGCGCGCTCAAGCGCGAGGACGCGATCGCATTCCACCGCGATTTCTACGGCACCGCCGAAGGCGAGATCGCGGTCGTCGGCGATTTCGACCCGGTGGCGATGAAGGCGCAGTTGCAGGCGCTGTTCGGCGAGTGGCGCAGCGCCAAGCCCTATGCGCCGGTGCCGACACGCCACACCGAGGTCGCCGCGCGCGAACTGCGGCTGGAAACGCCCGACAAGGCCAACGCCGTGGTGATGGCGCGCGCGAATATTTCCCTCAACGACGCCGACGCCGACTATCCCGCGCTGATGATCGCCAACAGCGTGCTGGGCGGCGGCTCGCTGGATTCGCGGCTGGGCAATCGCCTGCGCCAGAAGGACGGCCTGAGCTACAACGTCAGCAGCAGCATCGTCGCCGACAGCGCCCCCAAAGGCCGCGACGACGCCGGACTGCTGGGCATCCAGGCCATCGCCGCACCCGAGAATGTGGCCCGCCTGGACAGCGCGCTGCGCGAGGAATTGACCCGCTTCGTGCGCGACGGCATCACCGCCGACGAGCTGAAGAGCGCGGTCAACGACCTCTTGACCCGTCGCCAGCAGAGCCGCGCCAGCGACGGCAGCGTCGCCGGCTCGCTGTCGCGCAATCTGTACATGGGCCGCACGATGGCCTGGGCTGCGGATTTCGACGCGAAGCTGAAGGCGCTGACCGTGGACGATGTGAACGCGGCGATCCGCAAGCACATCAAGCCCGAAGCGATCAGCGTGTTCGCCGCAGGGGATTTCGCGAAGGTGGCGAAGGGCGCGGCTGCGGCTGCGAAGTAACCGCGACAGCGTGATCTCTCCCTCCCCCGCATTCCGGGGGAGAGGAGGCGCGACTGCTGCTGGGGTTTTGCGTTCGCGGGATTCTGTTTTTGTAGAGCGGCCTTCAGGCCGCTGAGCGCGCGGCGAAGGCTTCAGCGGCCTGAAGGCCGCTCTACGGACGCCAGATGTCGCTTGACTGGACCGGCTTGCCCCCATCCCGGCCTTCCCCCGCTTTGCGGGGGAAGGAGACAAACAGGGGAAGGAGACAGGCGGAGAAGTAGACGAATGGGGCAGCGAAATCGCGCTACCGTCGCGGCCAGGCCGCGACCAGTCCCCACAGACCGCCCAGACCGGCGATCCACGCCGCGGCGGGCACGCCGAACACACTCGGGCCACCGGCTTCCAGCGCGAACAACACCGCTGCCACGATCAACAGACCGGTGCCGAGGATCGCGGACACGATCCGGCGCTGCATCGCGTTCATGGTCTTCGCCAGATCGGCCAGATCGTGCGAACGCATGGCGAGTTCATGTTTGCCGCCGACCTGCTGGCTCAGCCACGCGTGCAGCAACTGCGGCATGTCCGGCGCGCGGGTGATCAATTCCGGAAGCCGCTTGCGGAATTCACTGGCCAGCCGCTGCGGGCTGTAGCGTTCGACCAGGATCTTCTCCAGCACCGGCTTGGCCACCGCCCAGATGTCCAGCTTCGGATCCAGCAGCCGGCCCACGCCTTCGATGTTGAGCAGCGTCTTCTGCAGCAGGATCAGCTGCGGCTGCAGGGTGAGTTCGTACTTCTGCGCGGTGCGGAAGACCTTGATCAGCACTTCGGCCAGCGAGATTTCCGAGAGCGGCCGGGTGAAGTACGGCTCGCAGACCGCGCGCGCGGCCGCTTCCAGTTCGTCGATGCGGACATGCGACGGAATCCAGCCGGCCTGCACGTGCAGCTCGGCGATGCGGCGATAGTCGCGATTGAAGATCGCCATGAAATTCTCGGCGAGGTAGTACTGATCCTCGCGCGACAGCTGGCCGACGATGCCGAAATCGATCGCGATGAAGCGCGGGTTGTCCTTGCGCGCCGGGTCGCTGTCGACCCAGATGTTGCCGGCGTGCGCGTCGGCATGGAAGAAGTTGTCGCGGAACACCTGGGTGTAGAACACGCGCACGCCTTTCGCGGCCAGCGCGCTGCGGTCGATGCCCGCGGCGTCCAGCGCGGCGATGTCGTCGCTGGGAATGCCGTACACGCGCTCCAGCGTCAGCACGCGCTCGGCGGTGTGGCTCCAGATCACGTCGGGCACGTACAGGTCCGGCGAATCCTGGCCGTCCTTGCCCATCCAGAACCGGCGGATCACCGAAGCGTTGGCGCCTTCGCGCTGCAGGTCGAGCTCGGCCGCGAGCGTGGTTTCCACTTCGCGCACGATTTCGCGCGGGCGGATCTTGTCGGCGTTGGGATGCGCGCGCTCCACCAGTGCGGCGATGCTGCCGAGCAGCGCAATGTCGCCGTCGATCTGTTTCTCGATGTCGGGACGCAGCACTTTCACCACGACTTCGCGCCCGCCCGGCAGGCGCGCGGCGTGCACCTGTGCGATCGACGCCGACGCCAGCGGCGTGGTGTCGAAATGCTCGAAGGCCTCGCGGATGTCCTGGCCGAGCGAGGCTTCGACGATCCGGCGCGCGGTTTCGCCGTCGAACGGCGCCACCCGGTCCTGCAGCAGCGACAGCTCGACCGCGATATCCGGCGGCATCAGGTCGCGGCGGGTCGACAGGATCTGCCCGAACTTGACGAAGATCGGCCCCAGCTCCTGCAGCGCGAGGCGCAGGCGCATGCCGCGCGGCTGCAGGGCGATCTCGCGCGACGCGCGCGGCACGAACGGCCGCGCGAGCTTCAGCCAGCGCTCGGCGGGGGTGTCGTCGAGCAGGTCATCCAATCGATAACGGATCAGGACCCGGCCGATCCGCGCCGCGCGCAGCACCGCGTTCATGACGCCGCGCTCATGGATGCCATCCGCTTGTTCAGGCGCGCGACCCGCGCGGCGAGGCGCTCGGCATCGTCGCGCAGCGTATCGACATCGTCGTGGAACGCATCCAGTTCGGCGCGCGGCACCACGTCGCGCGATTCTTCGGTGAGGTATTCGGCAGCGCTTTCGGCGAACTTCTGGCCGCCGACGCGCGCCTGGCGCAGCGCGGCGGCGACGCCGTTCGCGATCTGCACGCCGATCACATCGCCGAACACCGCGGTGAACGGCTGCTGCCAGTCGGGATCGAAACGCTCGGCCAAGCGCTGCAGGCGACGCGCGAGTTCGGCGTCGCCTTCGATCCGCATCCGCCCCACCGGCACCGCATCCGCGTCGTCGTCGCGTTTGCCCAGCAGCTTCGGCAGCAGCGTCTGCATGCCCAGCGACAGCACGCCGCCGAAGGTGCTGCGCACGGCCAGATCAGGCGTCTGTCCCGGATCGACCGGGCCGACCCGCAGCCGCTCGCCATCCACCTGCAGGCGCATCGCCAGCGGCGATTCGGCGGCGTCCAGCGCCAGCACCACGCTGCGGCCATCCAGCGGTTGCAACGCGTCGCGGGTGTCGGGGTCCAGGGCGATCGCGCGGTTCAATGCGGATTCCAGCGCGCGGCCGGCCAGCGGTTTCCAATCGAAGGGGGATGCGGTCATGCGGCCATTCTAGCGGGCGGATGGCGGTCCGCCCCCGGTCGTGCGTTGCGCTCGATGCCCACATCCCGGCCTTCCCCCGCCTTGAGGGGGAAGGAGCGACGATCAGGCCTTCCCTGCGTCCGCGTATGAGGCGGCCAATCGCTTCAGGCCTTCCTCGATCGTCACCCGCGGCACGTAGCCGAAATCGCGCGTCGCTGGCGCCATCGAATACCAGTGCGTGGTGCTGAGCTGTTCGGCGAGGAACCGCGTCAGCGGCGGCTCGTCCTTCAGCCGCAGCAGCGGCCACAGCCATTCGCACGCGGCGCCGATGGCGTAGGCCACGCCGAACGGCAGGCTCTTCTCCACCGTGGGCGCACCCGCCGCGCGCAGCAGCGCGTTGACGATCTCGCGTACGGGCTTGGGCTCGCCGTTGCTGATGAAATACGCGCGCCCCGCACAGGCGGCGCCCGGCGCCAGATGCGCTAAGGCATCGAAATGCGCCTGCGCGGCGTTGTCGATGTACGTGGTATCGATGACGTTGTAGCCGCCGCCCACGAACCGCAGCCGCCCGGCTTTCGCCCGCGAGGCCAGCCGCGGCAGCAGTTGCTGGTCGCCCGGCCCCCAGATCAGCCGCGGCCGCAGCGCGACAGTGGCGAGGTCGGGCCCGTTGGCGGCCAACACCGCTTTCTCGGCGATGGTCTTGGTGGTGGCGTACGGCGCCTTGAAGCCTTCGCCATAGGGCACGGTGTCGGCGGTACCGCCTTCCACCGGATGGGTGGCGCGATGGGTCACGCTGGGCGTGGAGGTGTAGACGAGTCGACCGATGCCGTGCGCGCGGCAGCCGGCCAGTACGTTCTCGGTGCCGACGACGTTGGCGAGGTGGTAGCTCTCGTAACTCCCCCAGGCGCCGGCCTTGGCGGCGTTGTGGAATACGGCCTCCATGCCCGCGCAGGCCGCGACCATCGCGTCGCGATTCGCCAGATCGCCCTGGATCTGGCGCACGCCCAGCGGCTCCAGCGCGCGGTAATGCCCGCGGTTGTAGCTCGCGACGTCGTGGCCCTGTTCGATCAGGCCCTTGCAGAGGGCGTGGCCCAGGAATCCACCGCCGCCCGTCACCAGAATCTTCATGCTTGTCTCCATGAATCATCCATGGTGGTTCGATCCGGCCGGGCATCCATGCCCGGCGCTCGCGGCAGCGCACGCAGCCGCAGGCTGCGCGCAACCGCTGCCGCTCGCCCACCGCCGCCTGTCACCAGAATCTTCATCCGCTTCTCCAAGGCCTTACCGCTGAAGTGCGGCCGGCGTGAACGGCGCAGATCATGGACGAAACCGGAGGCTCGCACGAGTATTGCGAATGAGAATCCATTGCAGGAACTAGCGGTCAGTGCATATCATGATAATCATTCTCATTCCCGAGTCGCCTCCATCATGCTTCGCGCCCACCCGCTCGCCTACGGTCTGTCGATCGCCCTGCTCGTCGTCGCCCCGCAATCGGTCCGGGCCGAAACCGGCGCTGGCGCAGACGCCGACGACGGCACCCTGGCCACCATCGAAGTGGTGGGGAGTCGCCGGGACAACCGTACCGCCGAGGGCACCGCCGAAGTGCTGGATCAGAGCGTCATCGTCTCCGGCCGCGCACTGACCGTGAACGAGGCGCTGCGCAAGGTGCCGGGCGTGACCGTGCGCGATGAGGAAGGCTTCGGCCTGCGCCCGAATATCGGCATCCGCGGCAGCAACCCCACCCGTTCGACCAAGGTGCTGCTGCTGGAAGACGGCCTGCCGGCGATGTATGCGCCCTACGGCGACAACGCCAGCTATTACCACGCGCCGATCCAGCGCTATGAGCGGATCGAGATCCTGAAAGGCGCCGGTCTGCTCCGCTTCGGCCCGCAAACGATCCACGGTGCGATCAACTACATCACGCCGACGCCGCCGGAAGACTTCTCCGGCCACGTACAACTGTCCGCCGGCACCCGCGGATACGGCGCAGTGCACGCCAGCGTGGGCGGCCACGATGCGCTGGTGGACTTCGGCTACAAGCGCGGCGATGGCGCCCGCGACAATACCCGGCTGGAGCAGGGCGATCTGTTCGCCAAATACCAGAAGCAGCTCAACGACCACCATGCGATCGCGCTGCGCGCCAATCTGCTGCAGGAACGCTCGCAGGTGGGCTACACCGGCATCACCGACGCCGAATACGCGAACTTCGGCGCCGACTACAATCCGTTCGGCAACGACAACTTCGACATCGAACGCACCGCAGTCTCGGTCAGCCATGCATGGACGCCGTCCGAAACGCTGAAGCTGCTGACTTCAGCCTATTACAGCGGCTTCGAACGCGACTGGTGGCGGCAGTCCAGCAGCACCGGCGACACCCAGTGCGGCACCACATTCCGCGATGCCCGCTTCCGCGGCCTGGCGGTGAACCCCGATGCCTGCGCATCCATCCAGGGGCGCCTGCGCAATTACTACACCCGGGGCGTGGACAGCCGCTTGTCGTTCGGGCGCACGCTGTTCGGCACCGAGGGCAGCAGCGAAGTAGGTCTTCGCTGGCACGAGGAAAAACAGATCCGCTACCAGCGCAACGGCACCAACCCGCAGGTGCAGGACGGCGCACTGGTCGAGAACAATCTGCGTACGGCCGAAGCGCTGTCGGCCTTCATCACCACCACCTTCGACTTCGGCGCGATCCGGCTGACGCCCACCGTGCGCCACGAGCACGTCGACTTCGCGCGCATCAACCGGCTGGCCGGCGGCGCATCGGGCAAGGATCGCGTCCGCGAGACCAGTTGGGGTCTGGCGGCGGCGTGGACGCTCGGCGAAGCGGTCGAGGTCTACGCTTCGGCGCACGAAGGTTTCGCGCCGCCGCGGGTGGAAGACCTGATCGCCGGCAACGGCACCAGCACCGCGGTCGACGCCGAGCGCAGCCTGAACCTCGAAGCCGGCGTGCGCGCACGCTGGAACGAGATCGATGTGCAGGCCGCTGCCTTCAGTACCGGGTTCGACAATCAGGTCGTGGTCGGCTCGATCGCCGGCGGCAGCACTCCGCTGGCGCAGGGCGAAACCGCATACGCGGGGTTCGAACTGGCACTGGGGTACAACAGCAACGCACTGACCGTCCGCGATGGCCGGATCTACGCCAATGTAGCCCTGACCTGGCTGCCCACCGCGGACCAGGAGTCCGTACTGCGCCGGGTCGATACCGGTGCCGCCGCCAACGGCAGCGTCGCCGGCAACCGTCTGCCGTACGCGCCCGAGCTGGCTTCGACTTTCCGCATCGGCTACGTCAAGGGCGCGTGGGACGGCTCGCTGGAGCTGCAGCATGTGGGCCGCCAGTATGCGGACTTCGCGAATCGTCGCTCCCCGGTGGCCGACGGCGACGGCCAATTCGGCGAACTCGACGGCTATGCGGTGTGGGGCGCGACCCTGAACTGGGATCCCGGCGTCGCCGGCTGGAGCGCTTTTGCCACCGTGAAGAACCTCGGTGGCCGCGAATACATCGTCGACCGCACCCGCGGTCTGCTGTTCGGCAACCCGCGGCAGTTCGTCGTCGGCGCAAGCTACGCCTGGTAGGCAGCTGCGGCCGGCGCCGCCGCAGGCGACCGCGCTGCGTGCAGGATGGTGCGCTGCGGCATTCACAGCGCCGTCGTTCGCATCGCCTGCGCGGATATCCGCGTGCTTCGACGTCCGTCGCACTCTGCGGGCGCGCGCTTGCGCCGGGGAAGGTTATCCTCGACGCCACTGCCGCCGGGAAGATGATCGTCATGCGCCGATCCACGTTCGCTCTCACCCTCTGCCTCACGATGGCCGCCGTCGGCGCGAGCGCGCAATCGATCGAACAGCAGCTCAAGGACCGCCTGCTCGGCAGCGGCAGCAGCAATACCTCCAACCTCAGCGAAGGCGACGCCAGCCGCGGTATCAAGGAAGCCCTGGCGCAGGGCGTGGATCGTGCGGTGCGGCAACTGGGCAAGGAGGACGGCTTCTTCCGCGATGAGGCGGTGAAGATCTTCGTGCCGGAGAAAATCCGCAGACTCGCCGACCTCGCGCGCCAGCTCGGCGCCGGCAGGAAAGTGGATGCCTTCGAGCTGTCGATGAATCGCGCGGCGGAAAAAGCCGTGCCGGTCGCGGCGGGGATCCTCGCCGATGCGGTACGGCAGATGACCGTGCAGGACGCCATCGGCCTGGTGCGCGGCGGCGAAACCTCCGCCACCGATTTCTTCAGGCGCAGCAGCGAACAGAAGCTCTTTGCCGCGTTCCGGCCGATCGTGGAAAAACAGACCGCATCGGTGGGCGTGACCCAGAAATACAAGGACTTCAGCAAGAAAGCCGGCGGCAGCGGTGTGGGCGCACTGCTCGGCGGCGGCCAGGGTTCCACCAGCAGCGCCGATCTCGACGACTATGTCACCCGCGAAACCATCGACGGCCTGTTCCATGTCATCGCCGAGCAGGAAAAGCGGATCCGGCAGAATCCGGCATCGCGGACCACGGAGCTGTTGCGGCGCGTATTCCGCTGAGCCTCGGATTGCGCGTGCCGGGCGACATCAGGCTGCTTCGTCATTCGCATCGCTGTTGTTGAATATCTTCGACGACCGCATTGCAGCATCGATCAGGCCGATCCGACACGCATTCGAAGAGAGACTGCTGTCCCAAAAAATCGCGGACGGCGCGTATACGATCGATTCGCCTGCTTCCATTGAGCGGCGGCACGGCAATCCGATACACCACACCCTCGGGGAACGATCGCAGTCACTTCCCGGCCTCTCGGGCCATGGAAGGCGCGCCGCGTGTCGGTATTCCTTTACCGCACCAACGTCAAAAGGATGAGTCGTCAATGGTACGCAAGACCCGGATCTGCATCGCGATCGTTTCAACGTTATTCGCCGCACCCTTTGTCCAGGCCGCCGCACCGGTGGTCGAAATGAACGAAGCCTTCGTCAGCGAAGCGCCGATGGCCAAGGCCATGGGCGCCGCTGCATTCGCCACCCGCGAAGCCACCGCGCCCACGCTGGTCGCGCTGGGCGCGCCCGCACTGGCCGACACCCGCGCGCTGAAATCGCGCCGCATCGATCAGGTCAAGCGTGGCCAACCGTTCGAAGTCGGCTTCGCGCGCAACGTGCCGAACGGCAGGATCTCGCTGTCCCGGCTGGGCTGGGAACGCCAGGGCGACGGCAGCATCGCCGCACGCTTCGAGATCTCCTCCGAAACCGCAGTCGCGCTGCGCGCCGGCCTGACGCTGAAGAGCAACGGCCGCGGCAATCCCGCCGGCGTCACCCTGCGCTTCGGCGGCAACGATGGACGCGTGTTCGAACAGAATGGCCGCGCGTTCGTCGGCCATCAGGCCGGCTGGTCGCCGGTGCTGATGGGCGACAGGGCCACGGTGGAAATCGTGCTGGCGAAAGGCCAGCGCCCGCAGAACTTCAGCCTCGCCGTCGCGCAGATCTCGCACCTCGACACCAGCCCCATCGCCAGCGAAAGCGCGTTGGCCAAGCTGGGCACCAAGATCGGCGAAAGCGACAGCTGCGAGAAGGACATCGTGTGCCGCGCCAGTCCCACCGCCGGCTTCCTCAACGCCGAGAAAGCGGTCGCGCGCATGGTGTTCACCAGCGGCGGCAGTTCGTATCTGTGCACCGGCACGCTGCTCAACAACAGCCACTCGCCGAAGAAGCGCCTGTTCTGGAGCGCCGCGCACTGCATCAGCACCCAAGCCGTCGCCGACACCCTGCAGACGTACTGGTTCTACAAGGCCACCACCTGCGGCGGCACCACCCAGGCGGCGGGCGCGGTCACGCTGACCGGCGGCGCGTTCCTCCGTCATTCCAACACCACCCGCGACACCCTGCTGCTGGAACTGAAGACCGCTCCGCCGACCGGCGCGGTGTATGCGTCGTGGACCAGCGCGTCGATCGGCGCCACCGGCACCGCGATCGTCGGCATCCACCATCCGGCCGGCGACGCCAAGATGTATTCGCTGGGTTCGGTCACCGGCCTGTCGACGTCGATCGACGGCAAGTCGCCGCTGTATCGCGTGGTGTGGAACACGGGCGTGACCGAAGGCGGCTCTTCGGGCTCCGCGTTGTTCACGGTGAACTCCAGCGGCACGCACCAGCTGCGCGGCGGCCTGTACGGCGGCCTGTCGTACTGCACGGCGCCGACCCAGCCCGATTACTACTCGCGCTTCTCGGACGTCTATACGTCGATCTCGACGTACTTCGCCCCGTAAGCGTTGCGGCATCGCAGCATGAAGCGGATCCGGTGTCGCCGGATCCATGTTGACGGATCCGCTTCGCTCGATTCGATGTGCAGGCACGCCCATCGAGTCGATGAAAGTCCTTGTTTTCCAGCGTTGCGTAGCATTTCGGCTTTCGGATGAACACGTGCGGTCATGATGAATCTTCATGACCGCACGTCCCGCAGTACGAATAACATCGACCTACCCCAGCAGGCCGCCTGTCGCACCCACACGCCGACGGACAGGACTGCCAGGGAGACCGCAGACACCCGGTGCGTGCATGCACGCGAAACGTGTCGCGCAGTACGGCGCCGCTCCCGGTCACAGGGTAACAGGAGCGGGTTCGCCGCGTTCCACCAGAGCAATCGCGATGCACACGCGTCATGTGCGCATGGTTCCGATGCGTACGCTTCCAATGCCTACGCATCCAATCCACATGCATCCAATGCACAGGTTCGCATCGCGTTATGTGTACGACTTCCGACACACATCAATTACAAGGAAACGAGTTGAAATGAAAACCCGCATTCGCGTCGCTTCAAGCACCCTGCTGCTGTCGCTCTTGGCCGTCGGTACGACATCGTTCGCCGCCGACCGCACCGTGCGGCCGGGCGTATGGAAGGACAGCACACCATTCAGTCAATTCAACACCCGCATCGTCGGCGGCGTCGCGGCCGTTGGCGATCGCTCGTTCGTCGTGCGCACCTCCGGCTGCGGCGGCACGATCGTCGCCGACAGCTGGGTGCTGACCGCCGCGCATTGCGGCAGCCAGAGCACGGTCTACGCAGGCTCCAACAACACCGGCAGCCAGACGGCTTACAGCGTCGCCCAGTACATCCAGCACCCGAACTACGCCGTCAACTCCACCGCCGGCAGCTACAGCAACGACTATGCCCTGCTGCGCATCAACGGCACGTTCCCGGCCGGTCTTATCCGCGCCAAGCTGCCCGACGCGACGGTGATGCAGGCCGTGGCGAAGGTGGGCGACCCGGTGACGACCCTGGGCTGGGGCGCGACCTCGCAGGGCGGCAGCGGCACGACCAGCCTGCGCGAAGTCACCATCCCGGTCGTGTCCGACACCACCTGTGCGGCTTCGTACAACGGCAGCACCGCGGCCAGCGGCCTCAAGCTCAACCCGGCCGTCCAGATCTGCGCCGGGCTCGCGGCCGGCGGCAAGGACTCCTGCCAGGGCGACAGCGGCGGTCCGCTGATCGCACCCTACAACGGCTCGATCTACAGCATCGGCGTGGTCAGCTATGGCAAAGGCTGTGCACTGGCGAACTACTACGGCGTGTACTCGGAAACGGCCGCCATGGTCTCCTGGATCCAGAGCTACATCGGCGGCGGCACCCCGCCCACCGGCCAGACCTACACCAACAGCGCCGACTACACCATCAGCGACAACACCACGGTCGAAAGCCCGATCACCGTCTCCGGCCGCACCGGCAACGGCTCGGCCACCACGCCGGTCGCCGTCAATATCGTCCACACCTACAAGGGCGACCTGAAGGTCGATCTGATCGCGCCGGACGGCAGCCTGTACGTGCTGCACAACCGTGCCGGTGGCAGCGCCGACAACATCGTCCAGACCTTCACGGTGAACCTGTCGAGCGAGCCGCTGAACGGTACCTGGAAGCTGCGCGTGAACGACAACGCCGGTGGCGATGTCGGTTACATCAACAGCTGGAGCGTGACGTTCTGATCGACGTTCCGCATCAGTGAATGTTGTCTTGGACGGGCCCGGCAATCGCCGGGCCCGTTTTTTTCAGAGGCTTTCGGAGGCGCCGACATCCGGGGAACGATCGCCGTCGATCCGGGCGAGAATCGCCTCCAGCGCGACATCGCGGCCGGCGGCGAGGCTGTCGGCGCTCTCGCGCGCCAGTACATCCGGCAGCAACCCTGCGTCGGGCATCGGCGTTTCCGGAAACTGCGCGATCAGCGGCACGTCCAGTTCGATGCCCGAACCCGGCAAGCGCATGAAGAAGAACCCGCCCCCGTTGATACCGCGCTGGTTGCCGCCGGTGGGCTCGCCGACCAGCGTACCGAGCTTGTATCGCTGCACCGCCTGCGCGAACTCGAAAGTCGCCGAGCTGTTGTCCGGCCCCACCACCACCCACACGCGGCCGGTGAAGCGAGGCGATTTCGGCGCGATCACGATGCCAGCCGCGCCGGTGTCGTACTTCGTCAACCGATAGAAACCGTTCTGCGGCCCGACCGCCGCTTCTCCCCAATCGTAGAAACTCTTGTCCCACGTCGACAGCGACGGACGCAGCACCTCCGGCACCCGCCGATAGCGCACGCTGCGGCTGGAGATCACCATCGTCTTCGGCGCCGCGATCAGGCGTTCGAGCAGCGCGGTGCCGACGTTGCCGCCGCCTTCGTTGCCGCGCAGATCGATGACCAGATCGCGCACATCGCGCGCCGCGATGTCGGCGAAAGCGCGATCGACGAACACCTGCCAATCCCAGGCTTCATGCTGGAAGACTCCCCAGCCGGGCATCCGCAGCACCGCGACCGAAGATCGCGGAAAACCCAGCGACCAGCCCAATGGCGAGTCGCCGATATCCGAAACCGCCGTCGCCGCCATCGGTGGCGCGTCCGGCGTGTACGGCAGCTTGCGGATCGTTGCCGCGCGCGCGCGGCGCGCGCCGGGCGCGACGAGGCGGATGCGTGCCGTCCCGGCGACCGTCTGCGGATAAAGCAGCGGGTAATAGAGATCGAAGGCTTCGTAGCGCGTGCCGCCGCTGCGCTGCAGGGACGCGACGCGCTTGTGGTCGTTGTCGCCATCGGCGCGCGCGTAGGGCATCAGCGCCGCCAGCAGCCTGCCGGGGCGCATGCCATCGAGTTCGACGATCCGCGTGCCGGGTTTCAGGTCGGCGCCAGAGCCGAGGTCGCGCGTGACCACCATCTGCCCGTCGATCCAGCGGAACAGGAAAGGCAGGCGCGGATGCTCGAACAGGGCTTTCTGCACCGCTTCGTCCTGATTGAAGAAGTTGGTGTAGGTATGCCCGCAGCGGATCCTCGCGGCGAATCCTGCATACGCGAGGAAGGCGCGATCCAACCGTGTCGGTTCCGATAAAGTCTCGCGCAGCTCGACATAGGCAGCGGCGAGCTGGGCGTCATCGAGATAGCGGTTCAGGCCGGGATGAAGCGCGGCGTAGGTCGACTCCAGCACGTCGACATCGCGCCGGAGGTCTTCCGCGGCGATGACCGGCAGGCGTTCCTGCCAGGGCTGCAGCGCCTCACGACCGGCCGCCGCAGTCTTGCCGGGCGGCACAATGCACAGAAAAAACGCCACCAGGACGGTCGACAGACGCATACGCTTCTCCCAGCGGCCGGGGATATCAACCGCACAGCTGGTTACGCGGCCGGGCGCCGGCTGGATGCAGCGCCCAATCAGCCGCGCCGACGTCGGGCCGCCCACGCCGCCAGCTTCTCGCGACCGATCTTGGCGTTGTGGCGGATGTCGACCGGGAACGCTTTCGGATAGCGCAGGAAGCTGCCGACCTTGGCGGTGTGCACGAAACCTTCGCCCATGTGCCGCAGCTCCTCTTCGATGCGCGGCCATTCCGATGCCGCCACGCCCGCGCGCAGTTCCACGCACAGCACCGCGCGCTGCGCACCGACGTTGCCCAGACCCACCAGCGCGGTGCGGCGCACGTCGCGATGGGTGTTGAACACCGGCTCGATCTGCTCGGTGAACAGCGTGGTGTCGGCGTTGACCACGCGCTGGGTCTTGCGGCCGCAGAACCACAGCCGGCCTTCGCCGTCGTAATAGCCCAGATCGCCCATGCGATGCACGATGCGGGCCGAACCGTCGGCCAGCGTTTCGCGGATCTTCGCGATGCGCGTGGCGGCATCGCGATTGAAATAGGTATCGGTCGCGGTGGGGCCGGCAACCGTAATTTCGCCGACCAGCCCGCCCTTCACGATCAGATCGTCCGACCACGTCTCGATGGCGGCATCCTCGACGCGGATCAGCCGCACCTCGTTCGGCGGCACCGGGCGGCCCACGCAGGTCCCCGCGCCCTGCTCGGTGCGCGTGCGCAGGGTCAGCAGTTCGCGACCTTCGATGATCGCGACCGGCAGGCATTCGGTCGCACCGTAGGGCGTCCAGAATTTCGCATCGGGCGGCAACAATCCCTGCAGCGTCGCGACCACATCCGCAGGCACCGGCGCGCCGGCCGACATCACCGTCTTCAGCCCCGGCAGCGCTTGTCCATGGTCGGTCAGCACGCGCATCAACGCCGGCGAACCGAACAGTTGATCCACGCCGAAACGCGCGATCGCCGCGTGCAGTTTGCGCGGGTCCGCTTTCGCCGGCCGGGTCGGATCCATGTCGGGAATGATCGAGGTGGTGCCGAGCGCGGGGTCGAACAGCGCGAACGGCGGAAACGTCGGCAGATTCGCGCCGCCGGGCACGATGCCGAAGGCCTCGCCCATCATCGCGATCTGCGCGACGAAATGCCGGTGGCGATAGACCACGCCCTTCGGCACGCCGGTGGAGCCGCTGGTGAACAGGATCGCGGCGATATCGTCGGGCTGGGTGTCGGCAAGCTGCGGGCCGGCGTTCGCGCCGTCGCGTTCGACCTCGGCCAGCGTCGCATCGGCCAGGATCGCGCGCGAACCGGTGGTGATGCGCATTTGCGCGCTGCGCGCCCAGCCCAGCAGCGCCCGCGCGAACTGCGCCAGCGGGATGCCGATGAAGGCTTCTGCGCGCGCTTCGTCGAGGCACTGCTTCAACGCGCGTTTGTCGATGCCCGGATCGACCAGCACCGGCACCGCGCCGGCCTTGAACAGCGCGAACATCAGCAGGAAGAATTCGGGCGTGGGCCGCACCATCAGCACCGTGCGGGTGCCGCGGACGATGCCGCGCTTCGCGAGCCCCGCGGCGATGGCATCGCTGCGCGCGTCCAGCTCGGCATAGCTCAGCGCGATGGAATAACTGCCGTTGCGGCCCGGGCAGCGCATCGCGATCTGGTCGGGGCGCTCGCGCGCGAGCCGCGGCAGGCTGGCGGCGATGTTGCAACAGTCGGTCATCGTGGAATTGTAGCGGCCGACACACGTGGGCCGGTAAACGTAGGAGGGCCTGCAGCCCTGTAGGAGGGCCTTCAGGCCCGAGCTCTTGGAAAATCCCGCGTCGTCGTCGATCCGTGAGCTGACATATCCTGCAGAGCTCGGGCCTGAAGGCCCTCCTACGGGCCATCCCGTCCCTGGAATCGCCTATGCCTCATCCCTGCCTGTCCTGCGGCGCCTGCTGCGCCCACTACCGGGTCAGCCTGCACTGGTCCGAAGCCGAACCCGAACCCGGCGCGCCGGACCTCGGCGGACGCGTGCCGATCGCCCTCACCGAAACCTTCGGCCCGCATCAGCGCAGCATGCGCGGCACCTGGGCGAAGCAGCCGCACTGCATCGCCCTGCAGGGCGCGGTGGGTACGTCGGTCGGTTGTTCGATCTACGCCGACCGTCCGTCGGCCTGCCGCGATCTGCGGATGTCGTGGGAAGGCGGCGGGCCGAACCCGCAGTGCGACCAGGCGCGGATCGCGTACGGGCTGGCGCCGTTGACGCAGGCGCAATGCGCGGCCTGGCTCGGGACAGCGCTGCCCCCGGAACAATGACCGCTCCGCGCGTGCAGGCCGCGGGATAGAAGGCGTCATAGATCGCCTGAATCGAACCGCGCCGGAAACCCGAAAAACGGCTGTCCGTTTCCTCCGTTCGCGTGCGTTGGCAGCAGTACGGATGGGCGAGGACGGCCCAATGCAGGTCGCGTCGCATCCGGGCCAACGGAGGGACTCCACGATGAATACCTCATCGCCTGCGGGATTCGGCGGAATCGGATTGACCTGGCGCGCCGGATGGGCGCGCATCGCCATGATCGTCTGCTGCCTGTGCATGACGTCGATCGCCGTACAGCTGAGCGGTTGCCAGGCGCACGACGCGCAGGCGGCCGTCGCCAAACCCCCCATTCGACTCTTCAACACCAATGCCATCGGCCGCCGCGCGATCGACACCGTCGAGGCGCTCGACGCTGGCGATTCGCTGTCGCTGGGCCTGGACGGGCTTGCGCCGGGCCAGGGCGTCGAGGTCTTCCTGCACGACGATCTGGGCAAGGAATGGTCGTACGCGCGGCTGTTCGCCGATCGCAAGGGCCGGATCCCGCCGACGATGTTCTGGTACCAGAGCGGCGTGATCGGCACTTCCTCGCGCAAGATCGAAGCCAAACGCGAGCTGTCGTTCGTCGCCTTCGAGCAAGCGGAACGCTATTTCGCGGATCGCCAGCTGCGACTGACCGCGATCGACCTCAAGGGCAACCTCCTGGCCGAGCGGCCGCTCGCGATCCGCAAACCGCAGAAGCCGATGCTCTACCCCTCCAACGCGGAGGGCATCCTGCTCAACGCGGCGAATGCGCGCAGCGAAGACCTGTACGTGACCGGCACCGGCTTCCCCGCGGGGTCGACCGTGCAACTGTTCGTCGTCGGCAACGAATACAGCTGGTCCGCCGGCGATGCGCTGAACGACCGCACCGGCAAGGACGCCAGGCCGGCCGTCGAAACGATCGTGCTGGACAAGAACCAGACCCGCTTCACCGCCAAGGTGTGGAGCCGCGAACTGGCCCGGCCCGGCGCCTACGATCTGGTCGCGCGCATCGGCGCGGAAAACCGCAGACCGTTCCTGCTGGAGACCGATATCCTCTCGTACAACGACGACACCGCCGTTCTGTATTACATCATCGTCAACGGCAACATCGTGATCGAAGCCGCGGGGCGCGATAAACCGCATCCGGGCAAATTCGAATTCAGCGATGCGTTCGAGAAAGGCGAGAACGTGTATGCCGCCGTCGATCCCACCGACGTGCCGGCCGTCCACAGCGGCGGCACCTATGCCGCGTACTGGGTGGTCAACCGTCAATCGCAGGCGTATTGGGATGGCCCCAATCCGGTGCTGACCGATGTCTCCGGCGGCGTGGAGATCCATCAGGCCAAAGCCTGGTGCATCAACTTCACCAAGACCCTGGTCTGGCCGTCCGCGACGCAGGCAGCGCCCAGCGCGGACTACGAAGTCATCATCGACTTCGGTGCCGCGCCCGCCGCCAATTCCGCGTCGTTCGTGCAGGACAATCTCTACAACAAGGGCACCGACTTCATCGACGGCTACGACAAGGCCGGGTTCACCGTGTATCAGGATCCCGGCAGCGTCGGTGCCTATCCTGTGGGACAGGTCGAATTACTGCAGCCCAACGGCATTTCCGGGATCACCGATCCCGCCGGCGTCACCGGCCCCACCCAGAATGTCACCCTGGCCTGGGCGCGGATCATGTATCCGGCCACGGTCGCCGGCACCGGCACGCCGGTGAGCAACGCGCTGGCGAACTACCCGGTGGCGCTCTTCCTGCACGGCCGGCACTGGAACTGCGACAACGACGGCGCAGGTCCGGGACAGAGCGGCAGTTACTCGTTCAGCTGCGCCGCTGCGAACCGCATCCCCAGCCATGAAGGCTACAACTACATCATGCAGCGCCTGGCCAGCCAGGGCATCGTCAGCATCTCGATCAGCGCGCACGATATCCAGCCGGGACTCGGCATCTGGGACTACAACGCGCGCGGACGCCTGGTGCTGAAGCATCTGGACACACTGCGCGACTGGACCAACAACGGTACCGACCCCTTCGGCGGCATCTTCTCCGGCAAGCTCGACATGAGCAGGATCGCGCTGTCCGGCCACAGTCGCGGCGGCGAAGGCGTGGTGGCGGCCGAAGTGCTCAACGCGACCTGGCCGAATCCGCATGCGATCGTCGCCGTCAACGCGATCGCGCCCACCGACCAGAACGGCACCTCCTACATCCCGAGCAAAGCGCCCTACTACCTGCTGATCGGCGCGCGCGATGGCGATGTCGCGACCATGCAGGGCTTCCGCACCTACGACCGCGCGTATCCGGACGGCATGGCGTTGCGCAAAGCGAAGGCCGTCGCCTGGGTCTACGGCGCCAACCACAATTACTTCAACACCATCTGGACCGATGCCGCCGCACTGGGGTCGCCCAATCCATGGGCCGGCTCGACCGACGACGGCGGCGGTCTGACCGTCACCCAGACGTTGACGGCCGCGCAACAACGGGCGGTGGGGCTGGGCACCGTCGCCGCGTTCTTCCGCCTGCATCTGCAGGGCATCCAGGGCTACAGGGAGATATTGACCGGACGCATGCGCCCGGCGTCGATGCCGAACAGCTTCGTGTTCTGGAGCTATCAGGACGCCAGCCGCAAGGCGCTCGACAACTTCGAGCAGACGCCCCTGAACGCGAACCTCAATACCCTCGGAGGCCCCGTGTCGGCACCCGGCTTCACCCTGTTCGGCGAGCGTCTGCTGAACAACAGCGGCAGCGACTATCCGGGCGGGTTCACCACCGACACGCAGTTCTTCCACGACACCTTGGGCCTGCGCCTGAACTGGGCCGCCGCGCAGACCTACACCACCGAACTGCCGGTCGGGCAACGCGACATGAGCGCATTCACCCATCTCACGCTGCGCGTCGCCAAGCGCGCATCCGGCGCGCCGGTCGCGGGTGCGGACCTGAATCTGCTGGTCAACATCCAGGACGGCGCCGGCCACACCGCGCTGTGGGACGTGCCCAGCGAACAGTTCGACCGCGTGCCGCATCCCTATGTCCGCAGCGGCGGCTGGTGCGTCCCCTGCAGCAATCAATCGCTGATGAGCAGCATCCGCATTCCGCTGCGGAACTTCACGCAGAACAACTCGCTGGTCGACCTGACCGACATCGCCCGTGTCACGATCAAGACGCAGGCGACGAACGAAGCCGGTATCGACGACATCGAATTCGGACTTTGAGGAGCGCCGACATGACCATCAGACATCTCGCCCTGTCGCTCGCCGCGACGCTGGCCCTGCTGCTGCCCGGCGCGCTGTCCGCGCAGACCGCGCCGCTCAAGCGCGTCGCCAGTGAAGTGCCCTTCACCGTGGTATCGACCCGCAACGTGCGCTTCCCGAAGCCGCTCCAGCTGAACGGTCCGCGCGCGGCCAGGGGCGAAAAGGGCCTGGAATCCGCATTTCTGGTGCGTGTGGAAGTCTCGGCCGCCCGGTACGACGGCCTGCCGCCGTCGATGGAACCGTTCCTGTACATCGGCCGCCGCGAGCTGCGCACGTATGCGGTCGAACGTCCCCGGGGCGGGAAGACGCTGTTCGTGACCTACTTCCTGCCGGGCACCGCGGATGCGACCACTTTCGAGATCGGCGCGCCGATGGTGATCACCATCGAGCACGAACGCCCCATCCGCGAAGCCGAACGCTATCGCGGACGCAGCGATCTGAAAACATTCCAGGCCCAATGGTTGCCGACGCGCTGAAGCGGGCGCCCTGAAGCATCGCGCTTCCCGTGCCCGGCACGGGGAGCGTTCAGATCGCGATGGGATGCTCGTCCAGGAACTTCCGCATCGCCGGCACCAGCACTTCGTGCTTGTCTTCCAGCACGTAATGGCCGGCATCCTCGAACGCATGCGCCTCGGCCTGCGGCAGCGCGCTGCGGAAACCTTCCAGGAAATGGTGATCGAACACGAAATCGCGCAGGCCCCAGCCGATGAAGGCCGGGCGGTCGGCATACGCCGGCAGGCGCTTCGCCGCCGAGCTGACCAGCGTCCACGCCGGATCGCCCTCGCGCAGCGGAATGTCCTGCACGAACCGCAGCGTGGCGATGCGGTTCGCCCATGAATCGTAAGGCGCCTCGTAGGCGCGACGTACGTCGTCCGGCATTTTCCGCATCACGCCGTCGCGTGCGGCGCCGGCCGAGAACGCATTGAAGCCGCGGATCATCAGCGCGCCCAACTTCATGTCGCGGCCGAGCTTCAACTGCCACGGCAGCGGCTTCGTCGCCGGCAGCGGAAACGCGGCGGTATTGGTGATCATCAGCCGGCGCACCTGCGCCTCGTGGGCCAGCGCCCAGCCAAAACCGATCATGCCGCCCCAGTCGTGCACCGCCAGCGTCACCGGCCCGTCGATGCCGATCGTATCGAGCAGACGGGTCAGGTCATCGACGCGCGACTGCAGGGTGTAGCGATAGTCCTTGTCGGCCGGCTTGTCCGACAGGCCCATGCCGATGTGATCCGGCACGATGCAGCGGTACTTGTCCTTCAGCCCCAGCACCAGATGCCGCCAGTAGTAACTCCACGACGGGTTGCCGTGCAGCATCAGCACCACTTCGCCATCGCGCGGACCTTCGTCCAGATACGACATCACGATGCCGGGACGCACTTCCAGACGCTTGGGGGTGAAGGGGTAGTCGGGGTAACTGGGTGCGGTCATGGACGGGATCTGCAAGGAATCTGGTGTGTCGCCGGCGGCCATCGCTTGAACAGGCTGGCCCCGGAAACGCGGCCGCCAAGGATAAGGCCTGCATCCGGATTTGGCACCGCATGAGGTCGCCGAAGGAATTTCCGGGCCGGATCAGGCACTTCCGGGCCCGAACCGCTCCCACAGCCGCCCGAAACGTTCAGCGAACGCCCGCACCAGCCGCACATCGTCGGTCACCACCAGATTCTCTTCGTTGCCGGTGCTGGCGCCGCGGGTCCAGTTGAAGCTGCCGTTGGCCAGGCGCGCGCCGTCGAACAGCGCGAACTTGTGGTGCATGTGGAAGTCGCTGTCGTCCAGGCGCACGTCGATCCCGCGATCGCGCAGCCGGTGCACGTCGCTGCCGGTGTCGTGGACCTTGTGGTTGTCGCTGAGGATGCGCACCGCCAGCCCGCGCCGGTGCGCGTCGATCAGCGCTTCGGTCAGGCGATCGTCGGCGATGGTGTAGACGCAGACATCGATGCTGCGCTTGGCGCTGAGGCAGAGTTCGCGCAGCTTGCGCAGGCAGTCCTCGCCCGGCGCGAAGAACGCATCGGCCTCGACCGCCGGCGGATCGGCGCTGGCGTCGAGCGTCTTCACCACTTGCTCCAGCCAGCGCAGCATCGTCAGCGGGGTTGAGTCCGGCTGCGTCCAACGTTCGCGGACCAGATCGAACGCGCGGTTGCGCAGATAGCGCACCCGGTCGCGGCTCAGGCGCTCGCCGAGTTCGCGCAGTTCGAATTTCTCGTCGTCGTCGAGCACCGCATCGGCCGCGCTTTCGCGCAGCAAACGGTCGAGTTCGGAAAAGTCGGTCATGCCGGCGTCATCGCGGACTCTTGCCCAGCAGACGATCCGAAAACTCATCCAGCGCCTGCTTCAACTGCTCCTCGCGCAGCGATGCCGCCAGCGCCGCGCCTTCGGTCGGCGCAGTCCGTCCGCGTTTGGCGGCGGTCTGCGGCCCGCCCTGCATCGAAGCGCTCTGGATCGCGACGGTCTGCGCGGCGATGCGTTCGGCCAGCAGGGTCAAGACCTGCTGCAGCTGCAGCTGCTGTTCGGCGTGGCGCTCGAACCAGTCGGGAAGCGATGCGTTCGCAGGCGTCGACACCTCGATCTCGGCGATACCCGCGGTGCGCGATTCGCCCAGGCGCTCCGACAGCCGCTCCAGCGACGCCAGGATCTGCGGCCACGGCGCCTCGTTGTCGCTGCGCTGCGCTTGCGAAGCAGCATCGGCCGGCGGTTTCTCGAGCGCGCGCACGCCTTCGACCAGATCGTTCAACTGCGCGACCACGCGCTGGCCGACATCGGCATCGCCGTCGCCCATCGCCTTGTTGCGCATGAAGTCGCGCTTGATCTGTGTCCAGCGCGCGATCATCGTTTCGTCCATCACCCCGCGCAGTTCGGCGAGCTTGAGCAGATTTTCTTCGGCGCCGGTGGTCAACAACTGCGCTTCGCCGGCATAGTGATCCGCGACCAGCTGTTGCAGCTCCGCCGCGTTCATCACCGGCGAAATCTTCTCGACCAGCTTGTTCATGTTGCGGTAGCTGCCCTGCAGCTTGAACGCGGGCTCGGTGCGATAGCGGTCGGCCTGCGCGGCACTGGCGATGTACTGCTGATTGACGCGATAGACCACGTCGCGCACCTGCATCAGCCGTTCCAGTGTTGCGGTGATCTCGTTGATCTCGGCCGCGCTGTAGGCGTGGCTCAGTGCGTTGGCGGAGAACGGTTTGCCTTCGATCTTCTCGACCAGTCGATACAGATCGGCCAGCTCGCGGGTCGCCAGCGGCGCCAACACCGGGTTGGAGGTCAGGCAGTTCTCGACATAGCTGAGCTTGAACGCATCCTCCATGCCGCCGAGCACGTCGCCGAGGTTGTAGATGTCGGCGCGGTTGGCCAGCATGTCCGGGATCTTGAACACTTCGCCGGACTCGGTGTACGGGTTGCCGGCCATCGCCACGCAGAACTTCTTGCCGCGCATGTCGTAGGTGCGGGTGCGGCCCTGCCACACGCCTTCGATGCGACGCGTGCCGTCGCACAGCGAGATGAACTTCTGCAGGAATTCCGGATGCGTGTGCTGGATATCGTCCACGTACAGCATCACGTTGTTGCCCATCTCCAGCGCGAGATTGAGTTTCTCCAGCTCGCGTTTCGAATTGGCGTCCGGCGCCTGCGCAGGATCGAGCGAGCGCACCTCGTGGCCCAGCGCGGGGCCGTTGATCTTCATGAAGATCAGGCCGAGCCGGTGCGCCACGTATTCCATCAGCGTGGTCTTGCCGTAGCCGGGCGGCGAGATCAGCATCAGCATGCCCATCAGGTCGCTGCGCTTGTTCTCGCCGACGGTGCCCATCTGCTTGGCGAGGTTGTCGCCGATCACCGCCAGATACACATCGTTGATCAGCTTGTTGCGCACGAACGAGGTCAGCGGGCGCGGCTTGAATTCGGACAGCCGCAGCGCTTCGCGCTCGCGCGTCACCAGCGCCTGACGCAGGCTCTGGCAGCGGCGGACCTGCGGCAGGAAATACTCGCGATGGCGACGCAGGCGTTCGCCGAGATCGTCGACGCCGAGCGACAGCGTGCCCTGCGCGATCCGCGGATGCTCGCCGAGCAGTCCGACGACGTCCACGCGCAGATCGGCTTCGCTCACGCGCGACAGCGCCTCGTCGCCGATCAACAGCAGCGCCACGGCTTCAGGCAGGTAATCGACGTGGGCGACATGCGCCGGGTCGGACGCCAGCGCATCGAACCAGTGCGCAGCCAGACGCCAGCGCATGCCCGGACGATCACGCAGCGCGATCAGCGAGGCCTGCAGTTCGTCCCACAGCCGCTCCGTCGTCAGGCGCTGGCGTAGCGCATCCAGCAATTGCCGCGCGTACTTGCTGTAGACGAACGCCTGCCGCGGATCGGCCAGCACCGCGATCAGATAGTCGGCGGCGGCCGCATCCCATGCGGCATCGACCGGCAACGCCTGCGCATCGGCTTCGGCGCGCATCGCCGCGGCGACATCGTCGCGCAGGCTCGCCAGCCCGCCGCGATGCGCGAACACGCGATCGATGCCGTGCGCGTTGCGCGCGCGATCGGTCCACAGCGCGGCGTCCTCGCGCTCGCGAACCAGCGTCCAGAACAGACTCGCCCAAGCGCGCGCC
The DNA here is from genome assembly GCA_943371935.1 of Chitinophaga pinensis. Taxonomy (GTDB): domain Bacteria; phylum Pseudomonadota; class Gammaproteobacteria; order Xanthomonadales; family Xanthomonadaceae; genus Lysobacter_I. The sequence goes on from CALRWS020000007.1 coordinate 103,919, forward strand.
GCGGGCGCGTGAACCAGCAAGCCCGCGGTGTCGCGCAGCGGCAGCAGCGCGGCCAGCAGCGCGGCGGCATCGTGGTCGTGAATGCCCTTCTCGTAACCTTCGCGATAGCGCGGCGCCGCGAAATCGCGCAGCGTGCGCGTCAACAGCTCGGGCTGCTTCGCCTGCTGCCGCAGCAGATCCAGACTCAGCCCTTCGGCATTGCGCTCCGCAGCCGCCAGCGCCTCGCCCAGCAGATACTCGCCGCGATACAGCTGCGGCGATTCCGACTCCAGCGTGATCTGCCAGAAATCGCGCAGCGCATCGAGTTCGGGATCGCGCACCGGCGCGAAGAATTCGGTGCCGGTCAGATGCAGGCTCAGGCCGTCGCCGCGCGGCAGCACGGTCAGGTCGAGTTCCTGGGTATTGACGCTGAAGCGATGGCGCGGACCGAGCTTGATGACGTTGCCGCCTTCCTCGAACAGCTCGCTGCGATCGCGCAGCGCGCGCACCGCCTGGTCGCGCACGCCCTTGAGCCGCGACTCCACGTCGTCGGCCTTCACGCTGTCCTTCAGGCCGCGCAGGCGTTCAGCCAGATCGCGCAGTTTCAGGATCAGCGGATCGCCGGCGAAGAAGGCGTTGAGTTCGTCCACGCCCGCGATGCGCGCGGTGCGGCGGCTCAGGCCTTCGAGGATCCGCGCCGCGGCGTCGGCCAGCGACTGGCTCTTGCGCTGGCGGTCGTCCAGCAGCGTCTGTTTATGAGCCTCGAAGGTCTCCAGCAATTCCTCGCGCTTGGCGACGATATCGCCGAGGAATTGCTCGTGTTCGCCGAACTGGCTTTCCAGTTCCTCCAGTTGCACCATCAGCCGCGACAGTTCCTGATCGCAGCGGTCCGGATCGCGCGCCGCGGACAGCGCGCTGGCGATGCTCTGACCGAACAGGGAGAACTGCGCGCCGAACTGCGCGACGGCCTCGCCGCTGCCGAGCGCCTTGCGCCGCTGTTCGGCGCGGGCCTTGGCCTGGTTGAGTCGGGCGTAGATCTCGGAAATGGCTTCGACGATGCGGGTTCGCTGGGTGGCGTCGTCCACGCGCAGCGTCGCCATCAGTTCCGACAACATGTCGAGATCCGACGACAGCAACTGCATCTGCTGCTGCGGTTCCTTGAGCGCCGCGACGCTGGCGGCCTTCTGCGCCAGCGCGTCCAGCGCCTGCACGCGTTCCATGTACGGATGCAGCACCTTGTCGCCGGCCAGGAATTCGCCGGTGGCGGCGCCGGTGCGCGCGTAGGCCTCCAGCAGTTCCACTTCCATCGCGTCGATCGCGGCGACATCGACGTATCGATACTCGCGGATGGTCAGCAGCCGGCCGCGCTGCGCGGTGATCGCATTCAGCGCGTCGACGCAGTCCTGCACGCGCTCCCAGTTGTCCGGATGCAGGCCGCCGAGCAGCGCGTTCTGGCGTTCGGCCGCGTCGCGCATCGCCTCGGCCGACTGCCTGCGGATGCTTTCGACCTTCTCGTATTCGTCCAGCACCGCTTCGCTGCTGGCGATGATCTCGCGCAGCAGCGGCGCCAGCCCGGGACAGTGGCGATCCTCGATCCAGTGGTACTGATCGAAGAGCCTGCGCGTGGTCTGGGTCAACAACTGATAACGCTGCGAACTGGCGTCGGTGCCGTCGATGCCGCGCGCGAGGCTCAGCAGTTCGGAAATGCCGCGGACCAGATCGGGATTGCCGATCCTGCCCATGAAGGTATTGCCGGGCGGCTGGCGCACGGCGTAATCGTCGAACGCGAACGGCGTCTGCCAGACCTGCATCGGATGGATGCGGGTGGGCTCGCTGCTCTGCGCGGTGAAGATCACCATGCGGCCGTCTTCGAGGCGCGCATAGCCGTGGCCGATCACCGGCGGCTGCATGCCGCGCTGGATCATGTTGTAGACGAAGATCGCAATCCGGCCGTCGAGCGGTTCGTAGAACAGGTACAGCACGTCCTCGCCGTTGGGCGAGCGGATGGTGCGCTTGAAGCGCATGCCCTGCACCGCCTGGTCGAAGGTGCGGGTTTCGCCGTTCTGCAGCATGTAGCCGCCGGGAAACACGATGCCGTGGTCTTCCGGCAGCTGCACGCAGGCCTGGCCGATCGCATCGATCCGATGCACCCGACGCGACAGCGTGTTGTAGACCAGATGCCGCCATTCGCTTTCGCGGTAGGGCAATACACGCAGCAGGATCAGACTGCCGAGACGCGCGAAATCGATCTGCGCATCGTCGAGCGACTGGGTCTGATCGTCGACGGGCTCGCGGTAGATGCCCAGTCCGTCTTCGGTGTTGTTCTCGATCTTGACGGTGAGATCGCCGCCGGTCGTTTCCACGAACACGGTGTCGAGGATGTTGAGATGCGGATGACGGCCGTTGACCGCCAGCTCGCGGGTGGCGCGCGTCCACTCGAAGTCGTACGGCGCCGGCAGCGCGATGTCGCGCTCGCCGCGGTTATCGATGTAGCGCACGGTGCCGCCGGTATCGATCTGCCAGCGGAACACGCGGATGTCCTCGATGCGTTCGCCGATCTGGAACGCCGCCAGCAGCTTGCCGTTGCGCACCACCAACTGCAGCAGTCGCGAATCCTTGTAGTAGGCCTGGAGCTCGTTGAACTCCTTGACGAAATTCGCGTCGCCGAGAAAGCTCGCGGCCGCATCCACCGGGGTGACGTCGTAGCCCTCTGCGCCTTCGACCAGCCGATACAGCGAGAAGATGTCCTCGACCCGCGTCTCCTTCTTCAGGCCGATGAACACGTTGTAGCCGAACAGCAGGCAATCGCCGACCTGGACGATGTCGCGCGCGACGCAGTTGTGCTCGGTGCGGATGCGCAGGCGGCCAATCACTTCCATCCGGCTGCTGCCGAATTCCTCCAGCCGCTGCGCGTTCAGCGCATCGGCGATGTCGCGCAATTGCTGGCCCTGATCGGTCAGCCGGCGACGCAGGACTTCATAGGCGCCGCCTTCGGCAACGGCCTTGTCCACCAGCTGTTCGGCGGGGCCGCCGGCATCCGTGGTCTGCGCCGTGGTTGGGGTGTGCTCCGACATCGCTCTTTATCCTGCTGAAACCGCATGCTCAAAAGCGGCGTGCTGTGCGTCGCGTCGGCCCGCGGGCCGACGCGCATCGTTGCCTTGCGTCCTGTCGTCGCAGGTCAGGCGTCTTCGGCCTGCACCGGGACTTTGGCCGGCACGTCCTTGGTGGGTGCGTCCTTGCCGCCCAGCGACAACAGCTTCTGCAGCACTTCCTGCACGACCGGACTCTTGCCGGCGAAGCCTTCGACCGCCTTGCCCACCGACAGCGCCTTGGCGAACGAATCGAAGAACGCGCCTTCGCCGCCGACGATATCGATGTTCGCCTTCGACAGCGCCGCCGACAGCACTTCGGCCTGTTCGCGCGCGATGTCCTTGTTGGCCGCGATCGACGCGATCGCCTGCTCGAAGCTCTTTTCCAGCTGCATGCGGAACTCTTCGTGCGCACGCGCCTGATCGCTCAGCGAACTCAGCGCCGTGAACTTCTCGGTCAGGCCTTCCGCTTCCGAACGATATTTCTCGCGTAGCACTTCGGCTTCCGACAGGCCGCGGTCCTTGGTGACCTTGGCCTGCGCAGTGCCGAGCTGTTCTTCGCCGCGCGCCTGCGCGCCGAGGTTTTCTTCCAGCACCTTGGCCTGCGCCATGCCCTTGTCCTGCGTGCCCTTGGCCTCGGCAGCCATGGTTTCCGCAACCACGCGCGCCTTGACCATGCCTTCCTTCTCCAGCGCCGCGGCGGTGACTTCGCGCACGCGCGCATCGGCCAGACCGGGCGCGGCGCGCTCGGCTTCGATGCCTTCGGCCATGCGCTTCTTGGCTTCCGAATGCTTGCCGGCAGCTTCCAGTTCGGCCTGCGCGATCACGGTCATTTCCACCGCCCGGTGCTTGGAAGAGGTTTCGTCGGCTTCCGCCTGCTTGACCTGACGCACCAGTTCTTCTTCGGCCTTGGCCTGCGCAGCGATGACCGCGACCTGTTTCGAGCGATCGGCTTCGGACACCTGGCGCACTTCCTTGATCCGCTCCTCTTCCTGGGCGACCGACTTTTCCACCACGATACGGTCGCGGATCACGTTCGCGATGTCCTTGCGCTGGATTTCAATCGCCTTTTCCTTGTCGATGCGCTGCAGTTCGACTTCGCGCTCGCGCGAGACGATCTCCAGATCCTTGGCGCGATGCACCTTCTCGATTTCGATCACCACCGCGCGCTGGCGGTTCTGCTCGGCCACTTCCACTTCGCGCATGCGGTTCTGCTCGCGGATATCCAGCGACTCCTGAGTGGCGATACGCGCCTGCTCGGATTTGAGGCGCTCTTCTTCCTGCACCTTGGCGGTTTCGGCTTCCTCGCGCGCCTGGATGGTCGCGATCTCACGCTTCTGCCGCGCCTCGGCATCGGCCTGCTGGCGTTCCAGCGCCAGCATCGCTTCGCGGGTCTCGACGTTCTTCTTGGTGATCGCGAGCTGTTCGTTGCGCTCCAGCTCGTTGGTGATCACGTTCTGCGCGGCGGTCAGCTCGGTGATCTTGCGGATGCCTTCGGCGTCGAGGATGTTGCTCGGGTCCAGCGACGCTTTCGAGGTCTGTTCGAGATAATCGATGGCCACGTCTTCCAGCACGTAGCCGTTGAGATCGTTGCCGATCACCTCGACGATGCGGTCGCGGAATTCCTGGCGGTTCTCGAAAAGCTTCACGAAGTCGATCTGCTTGCCGACCGTCTTCAACGCTTCGGAGAACTTGGCGTTGAACAGTTCGTTCACCGCGGCCTTGTCCGACGCGCGCTCCGCACCGATGGCCTTGGCGACCTTCAGCACGTCCTGCGGGGTTTCGTTGACGCGCAGATAGAACGCGACGGTGATATCGGCGCGCATGTTGTCGCGGCAGATCAGGCCGTCCTTGCCGCGGCGGTCCACTTCGAGGGTGATGAGCGAGATCTTCATCAACTCCTTCTTGTAGATCACCGGATACACGATCGCGCCGGTGAAATGCACCTTCGGCGACGACGACAGGTCGTTGACGATCAGCGCGGTGCCCTGCGGCACCTTGTTGTAGAAGGCCTTGAACATCCCGAGGATGCCCAGGAAGAAGACGATCACCACCCCTGCGATGGTCAACACACCGATAAGACCTGCATCACCCATAACACGCTCTCCCTCGTCGAAACATGAACCCCACCCGGCACGACGCGATGTCGGCCGGACACTTGATTTCCAAATGGCCGCTACAGACGCTCGAACTCTTCGCCCGTGATCACCCGGTAGGCGTTCTGCGCTTCCAGATATTCGATCAGCACCACACGGTCGCCGCGCACGAACTGCCCGGACTTGTCCGCGCGCACCTGCAGGATCAATCCCGCGCCGCCGTCGTCCAGCCACACCTGACCGTGGGTTTTCGTGACTTCCGCGCTGCGCACTTCGGCGTAACGGCCAAGCAGCGGCCGCTGCGACACCGGCGCGAAGCGCTGCATGATCCGGCGCACCGGCGCCAGCACGACGCGCGCGACCGGAATCGACAGCAGCAGCCCGCCGATCGCGGTCGCGATGTCCGCGACCACGCCCAGCGCGCCCAACGTCATCCCGCTCAGCACATACAGATCGAAGAAGTAGCAGAACGCCCAGCCGACGATGGCGATGATGGTGATGACCACCATGATCGGCACGCCGTGCAGGCCGAACTTCATGAGCAGGCCGCTCATGCCGCCATGCTCGGCGCCATGACCATCGTGCGCATGGTGCGCATGCGCACCGTGAGCGCCGTGCGCGCCATGCAGACCGTCCGTGCCGATGTGATCCGGCATCAGGCCATCGAGCGTGTCGATTTCGAGGATCCCCAGCGCAGACAGCAGCCAGTGCACCGTCACCACGCACAGCAGCACGCTGTAGACCGCGGTCGGAAACGATGTTGCAACGCTCAGAAATTCATCCATCCCCATGCTCCAAAAAACGATATATCCCCATCGGCGCCGCGCGGGCGCCCGTGTCGATCGTTCAGACGTCGTGCTTTTTCTTCAGACGGGACAGCACCGCTTCGGTGCGGTCTTCGTCGGCGATGATGCCGGCCCTGCGCAGCTTCGCATCCAGCGCGTCGTCGCCGACGCCATTCTTCATGGTGTGTGTTGCGTCGAGCCGTACGCCGCGTTCGGCCTGGCGGCGCTTGATGCGTTCCAGCGAATCCAGCGCCGTGCGCACGCGCACATCCGAGCCCTCGCGGCGGTTCGCCACCGCGGCCTGCGCGCGCTGCACGTTCTCGGTCGCGCGCACCGTGTCCACCTGCTGCTTCAATCGATTGATGGTCGCTTCGAGCTGCGTGCCCATCTTGCGCAGATGGGCGATGTCCTCCGCATACGTCTGCGCCCGGCCGGCGTGGCCGTCGCGCTCGGTTTCTAGAAGCGAGATCCTGGCCGCGATCTCGCGCACCAGCGCGTCCTCGCCCGCCTTCAGCGCCTTCAGCGCATAGCCTTCGTATTCTTCGAGCCTCGCATCCGCTGCCGCCAGCCGTTCCTGCGCCACCTTGCAGTGCGCCATGGTCTCGGCGAGGTTTGCGCGGACGCGATGCAGTTCGTCGTCGTTGTCGCGGATTTCCTGATCGAGGATGCGCAGCGCCTGGCTTTCGGCGATCGCTTCGCCCAGTTCGTTGACGCCGCCGCGCACCGCGGTGACCAACCGACGCCACAGCGCCGAGGGCTCCGGCGCTTCGGCCTGCGCGGCCGTGTCCGGCTGCGCCTTGCGGCGGGCGCCAGGCTGTTTTTTGGCGCCGGACGGTTTTCTGGTGGTCATGCCGCCACCTGCAGATGCCATTCGTAGGCCTCGGAGGCGCGGATCACGTTGTCGGCCAGGGTTTCGATCTCGAACAGCACATCGGGCAGCGACGACGCCGCACTCAATGCGCCGAACATGATGTAGACCGCTTCGCCGTCGATGGTTTCGATACCCAGCGTGGACAGCGGAAACAGCCGATGCGTGCGCAGCAGTTCTTCGTTGAAGCGCGCGGGATCGCGCACCTGCGATACCGGCCACATCATCGCTTCGACCACGATCTGGCGGCCGACCACGGCCATGAACAGCGGCAGGTCGCCGTAGTCGTGCATGGTCAGATACAGGCCGGGCTCGGCGCCATCGATGAGCTCGATGGAGATCGCGCCGTCGCGCACGCCGTCGGACGCCGCAAGCGCGGTATGTAGCGCCAGCGCGGTCCACAGCGGAGAAGACTGCATCGACATGCCGGACATCACCTGTTCCCCTTGCGTTTCCTGATCCGCGCGCGCTGCCTGCGGGGTGTCGCCCCGGGGCTGACGCATCCGTCGTTCGATCGCCGCAAGTTCGTCGGCGTACTCGGACAACACCCACAACTCTTTCTTGATCAACCCCTGCTCGCGCAGGCGCTCGCGGTGGCGGCGCTGGTAGTAGGCGGAGGATCGGCGTTCCATGAGCGGACGATAAATGTCACATGTGATGCTTGTCAATGTGTCACATGTGATGATCCGATGAATGGTCCTGCGCGGCGCATCGCCGTCGGCGAGCCGGAAACGCAAAACCCCGGCCGGAGCCGGGGTTTCGGGATGCGCGAGAAAGCGGCGTCGCGGGTCAGGCACTGAGTCCATGCTGCTGGCGGACCTGGTCGATCCGGGCCTGGACATCCGGCTCGACGCCGTCGCGCTCGGCGCGGGTCAGGATGTTGCCGAGGACGCGCTTCTCGTCTTCGTCGACGATCGCGTCGCGCAGGGCCAGGGCCAGCAGCTTTTCGAGTTCTGCGAGATCGAGACGGCCGTCGTCGCTGAACACGTGAATGGAGGCGACGGCGATTTCGTGATGGCTGGGGAGTTTCGACATGGACTGTCCTTGGGCCAGGGGCGGAAACGAAAACCCCCGACCGAGGCCGGGGGCTGGAGGTTCGACTTTACCGAGCGGCGGAGCCGTCGGGAACCCGGCTCACCAGACGACTTCGGCCATCGAACAGTTCAGACCCGAACCGATGCCGAGCAGCGCGACCCGATCGCCTTTCTTCAGGCGGCCCATTTCGCGCAGCTTGCTGAGCACGATCGGCACCGAGGCGGGGCCGATGTTGCCGTGCTCGCCGAAGATGGTCAGGACCTTCTTCGGGTCGATGCCAAAGGCTTCGACCATGGCCTGGGTGTGGACCTTGCTGACCTGGTGGATGACGAATTCGTCGACCTCTTCCACCACCCAGCCCAGCGCGAGCTTGGCGGCGACGAAGGTCTTGGTCGCCAGCTTCATGCCTTCGATCAGCAGCATCTTGGTGTCGGTGACCATGCGGTCGAGGTTACCGCGGCAGAGGCCGTTCCACTGGGTCGCGGCGCGGGTGACGCCGCCGCGGTAGCGCGGCGCGCCCGGGGCCAGCTCGGCGCGGGCGAGCACCATGCCGGCGGCGCCGCAGCCCAGGGTGAGCGTGGCCATCTCGTTGCGGAACTCGTCTTCGGTGAGATCCGGGCTGGCCATGCGCGCGAGGGTCTTCTCGTAGGCGAGATTGGCGGTTTCGCCGTCGACGATCAGGGCGTAATCGATCTCGCCGCGTTCGATCATGCGGCTGGCGATGTCCATGCCGTTGAGGAAGGCCAGACAGGCGTTGGCGACGTCGAAGTTCTGGCAGGTATCGGAGAGGCCGAGGTTGCCGCAGACGATGCTGGCGGTGGACGGCTCCAGGTAGTCGCGGCTGACCGAGGTATTGACCAGCAGACCGATCCGCGAGGGATCGATGCCGGCATCGGCGAGAGCCTTCACGCCGGCGAGGGTGGCGGCGTCCGACGCTTCCACGCCGTCGTCCCAGAGGCGCCGGGAATGGATGCCGGCGATGTCTTCGAGCACGTTCGCCTTGATCCCGAGGCGGTCGAGGGTCGGCTTGAGCCGGGCGTTGATCTCGGCGGAGGTCAGTTGACGCGGAGCATCGATGTGCGCCAGGCCGGCGATCGCGACGTGTTGAAACAGCATGAGGTATTCAGCCGTAAAACAGACAGGAACCGTATAGGTTACCGGCTTCCATGCCCCAGCGCATGCAAAAAGCGGGGGCGGCCCGTATTTGCTCGCTTCCAGGGCCATTCGGCGAACCCCGGAAGGCCGATTTGCGGCCGCCGGACCGCAGGAAAGGGGCCCCCGTAGGCCAGCCGGGACTCCCTCCACCCCTGCCCAACGGCCCATGTCAGCCGGAATGGGGCTGCTGCACACTCGCGGCTTTGCCCTGCCCCCCACAGGCGGCCGGCGCCCCGACCAAGCCCAGGAGACAGAACCGATGGCACGACTGATCGTTGATGCGGTATCGCAGGAATCCAAATCCGTCCATGACGACAGCTATGTGCTGCTGCTGTTCGTCTCGGTGTCGCAGGCCGACACCGGCGCGCCGGTGAATGGTCTGGGCCACGAACACTTCAAGGTGTGCTCGCCGCTGGGTGCGGTGTTCGAGATCAACATCCTGGGCAGCCAGGAAGTGGACTGGGAGCCCGCCGATACCGAAGCGGCCGGCTGCTACAGCCTGCGGATCGTGCGCAAATGGGCGCACAGCGGCGAGTTGAGCGAATGGAACAAGCTGGAGTCCTCGTGCTTCGGCCTGCAGGTGCACGCCCCCGGCGAGGGCGGCACGGTCCACATGGGCCAGACCGCGCTGCGGCTGGAGAGTCTGGCGCGCTGAGAGCCTGTTTGAATTCCGTGTCGAGATCGCCGTGCTGTTGCGATGGCAACAACGGAAATACGTGTCATCAAAGGCCGCTCTACGGCGCGCCGCGACTAGCGGCAACGCCAGGCGATGAACCGCTGTTCACCCGACACCGGCGGCCCGGCCGGCTGCACGGTGTCGGCGCCCAAGCCCGGGGCCTCGTTGCGCGCCAGCGTTTCCAGTTCGTCGCGCACCTTGAGCTGGTTGCGGTCGTAGAAGGCGATGCTGTCCTTGACCGACACCTCGACCTCGCCGCGCTTGTCGCAACCGGACGGCGCTTGCTCGACTACCCGCACCCGCGATGCGCCGGGGGCCATGTGAACCCACGTGCAGGCGCTGGCGGCGAGCGTCAGCACGAAGACGGCGGCGATGCGCAAGGATGAAACCCGCGAAGACATGATCACTTACTCCTGAAAAAAACGATGCCCGCCATGATGGCGGGCATCGACTGAGCCGGGCAACAACTCCGACTTACTTCTTCACGGCCTTGCCATCCGCATCGACGATGAACACCTCGCCGACTTTCAGCGCACGCACCGGCTTCTCGATCTGCTTCAGGTCGCCGACCACGACCCAGGTCAGCGCGTTCGGATCGATGGTCGCCGCGGCCGCCTTGACCTGCTCCGGGGTGAGGCCTTCGATCTCGGCCTTGCGCTGGAACACATAGTCGTCGGGACGGCCGTAGCGGACGATGCCGCCGAGGGTGCCCAGCACGGCGCCGGCGGTTTCGTACGAACCCGGCAGGCCGCGGATTTCGGTCGATTGGATCTTGGCCACTTCTTCCGGTTTCGGCGGCGCCTTGCCGCTGGCGTATTCGCCGATCTCACGCTTCATTTCGGCCAGGGATTCGGCGGTCTTGTCGATCTGCACCGCGGCGAAGGCCATCCACGGACGCTGCCCCATCGCACCGGAGGCGCTGCTGTAGGAACCGTAGGCCCAATGCTTGTCTTCACGCAGATTCATGTTCAGACGCGAGGAGAACTCGCCGCCGAGCACCGCGTTGGCGATATCGAACTTCACCGCGCCGGCATCCCTGGTGGACGGCACCAGCTGGCCGACGTAGATATTGGCCTGCACCGCGCCCGGCTGATCGATCAGATACACGCGCGGCTTGCGCGGGGTCGCGACGGCAGGAATCGCAACCGTGGCAGCCGCGCCGCTGCCTTCGCCCTTCCAGTCGCCGAAGTGCTTCTCGAGCACCGGGACAATCTCTTTGAGCGTGGTATCGCCGACCACCAGCAGGGTCGCGTTGTCCGGACGCACCCAGCGGCCGTGATAGGCCTGCAGGTCGTCGCGATTCAGCGCAGCGATGGACGCCTCGGTGCCGGAGCCGCTGAACGGGATGGAATAGGGATGACCTTCACCATAGAGCAGCGGCGGCAGCACGCGCATCGCCGCGCCGTTGGGGCGGGCCTTTTCCTGGGCGATGCCGGCGATCCAGTTGGCCTTCACGCGATCGATCTCCGCCTGCTCGAAACGCGGGCGGCGCAGCATGTCGGCGAACAGCGCCACCGACGGATCGAGGTTCTGCTTGAGCGCGGACAGACCGGCGCTGGCACCGTCCAGGCTGGCACCGGCGCTGAGATTCGCGCCCAGCGATTCGGCGCGGTTGCCGAACGCGATGGCGTCGTAATCGCCGGCACCTTCGTCCAGCATGCCCATCGCGAAGCTCGACGTGCCCAGCTTCGCGCCCTTGTCCGCAGCGAACCCGCCGCCGAACAGATAGCTCATCTGCAACACCGGCACGCCCTTGCGTTCGGCCAGGACGATGGTGGTGCCGTTCTTGAGGGTGGCGCGCTGCAGCGACGGGAACTTCAGTTCCGGGAAGACCGTGGTGACCGGCGCGCCGGTGCTGCGGTCGACCGTGCTGGCCGTGGTCCGGTACTTCTTGTCCACGGCAGGCAGGGTCAGCGCCGCGGGGGTGACTGCGGCGTCTTCGGGCAGCGGCTTGCGCTCGCCCGGGATCACCACCAAGGTGTGGCTGCCCTTGCCGGCACCGAGCCAATTGACGCCGACGGTCTTGATCTGTGCGGCGGTGGCGGTGTTGATGGTCTTCAGACTGTCGCGGAAGCAGCCGGGGTTGCCGGTGTAGACCGCGCATTCGGCCAGCACGTCGGCCTTGCCGCCGAAGCCGCCGATGCGCTCCACGCCGCGGATGAAGCCGGCCTTGATCACGGCGCGGGCCTGGTCCAGCTCGACCTGGGTCGGGCCATCGCGCAGCAGCGCCTTCAATTCTTCATCGATCGCGGCTTCGACCTTGGCCGGGTCCACGCCCTGCTTCACGGTGGCGCTGATCATGAAATTCGAGCTGAGCTGCGAGGAATAGGCGCTCGCCTCGACGCTGTCGACCAGCTTGTCGCGGAAGAACAGGCGCTGGTCGAGGCGCGAAGCGCGGCTGCCGCCCAGCACCTGGGCGAGCAGTTGCAGGCGATCGATGTCGACGGTGCCGACCTGGGCCACGTTCCATACGCGCATGATCCGCGCCTGCGGCACCTTGTCGGCGATCGTCGAACGGGAATCGGTCGCCAGCGACGAGACATTGACCTTGGGCTGGGCCATGGTCGGCGTGGCCGGGATGTGGCCGAAGTATTTGGTCGCTTTCGCCTTGGCGGTGGCCAGGTCGATGTCGCCGGCCAGCACCAGCACCGCGTTGTTCGGCCCGTACCAGGTGCGGAACCAGTTCTTCACGTCGTCCAGCGACGCGGCGTTGAGGTCGGCCATCGAGCCGATCACGCTGTGGTTGTAGGGATGACCCTTCGGGTACATGGCCTTGCCCAGCAGTTCCCAGACCTGGCCGTAGGGCTGGTTCTCGCCCTGGCGCTTTTCGTTCTGGACCACGCCGCGCTGTTCGTCCAGCGTCGCCTGGTCGATCGCGCCGAGCAGGTGGCCCATGCGGTCGGATTCCATCCACAGCGCCATGTCCAGCGCGGTGGTCGGCACGTTCTGGAAGTAGTTGGTGCGGTCCTGATTGGTGGTGCCGTTCTGGTCGGTGGCGCCGACCAGCTCGAACGGGTCGAAGAATTCGCCCGGATGGTTCTCGGAGCCGTTGAACATCAGGTGCTCGAACAGATGCGCGAAACCGCTGCGTCCGGCCGGCTCGTCCTTGCTGCCCACGTGATACCAGATGTTCACCGCCACGATCGGCGCCTTGCGGTCGGTATGCACGATCACGCGCAGGCCGTTGGGCAGGGTGAACTGCTGGTACGGGATGTCGACATCCGCGCTGCGTGCGGCCCGGGCCTGGGCCTGCGCGTCGACAGGCAACAGGGACAGGCCGCCGCCGAGGGCAGCGGTCAACGAAAGCGCGAGCAGGCCCTGCTTGAGCACGGGCAGACGCGGACTGGCGATGGGCATGCGGAACTCCTTGAAGCGTGAAGAGGGTGCGGGGAACCGGGCACAGGGCCGCTTGAAACGCTCCGCCGGGAAAGCCATCCCCGTACGCACGACCACGCTGGACAGCGCCGTTTGGACAAGGATTGGCAGGCGTTGCATGCTAGCGGCCCCGCCCGGGCATGGCACTAGGCCACAAGTCCCGGCCGGCTCTGCCCGCATGTCCGCCCCGCACGCCCGCCCCCGCATGGAGCTGCCCGCATGGCCAAACACTGTCTCGTCACCGGCGCCAATCGCGGTATCGGCCTGGAATTCGTCCGCCAGTTGCTGGCCCGCGGCGACCGGGTGATCGCCGCCTGCCGCCATCCGGGCAAGGCCACCGCCCTCAACACCCTGACCGGCGAGTACCCGGGCCACCTGCACGTGCTGCCGCTGGACGTCGCCAACGAGAAATCCCGGGCCGAACTGGTCCGCGAGCTGCCGCTGGTGGCCGGGCACCTCGACCTGCTGATCAACAACGCCGGCGTGCTGCACTCGGGCGAACGCTTCGGCCAGCTGTCCGCCGCGCATCTGGAGGACAGCTTCCGCACCAACGCCAGCGGCCCGCTGCTGCTGACCGAGGCGCTGGCGCCCGCGCTGTCAGACGGCGCCACGGTGGCGAATCTGTCGTCGGCCCTCGGTTCCATCGCCAGCACCAGCCGCTTCGGCACGCCCAGCTACAACATCAGCAAGGCGGCGCAGAACATGGCCACCGTGCTGCTGGCCCACGCGCTGCGCGACCGCGGCATCCGCGTGGTCGCCCTGCATCCAGGCTGGGTGCAGACCGACATGGGCGGCGACGGCGCGCAGATCGCGGCGACAGCCTCGGTCGCCGGCCTGCTGCGGGTGATCGACGACCTGACTCTGGACGACAGCGGGCGCTTCCTCGACTGGCAGGGCCAGTCGCAGCCTTGGTAGACGCTCCGCGACGATGGCACGCGTCGAGTCGCAGACTGCGCATCCACGGGCAGGCGGCTTCCGTATCCTTGCGCATGAACTCGATATCGCCCGTTCTCCTGCTGTGTGCACTCATTGCCGCACCCGCCGAGGCCGCGCTGCTGTCGGTCGAGGGCCACGCCCGCGACCCGAAGAGCGACCGCCTGCTCTATCGCGAAGAACACCTGTTCCGCCACGACGGCGAACGGCCGGTCGAACGGCTGGTGCTGTACCGCTGTCCGGACGGCGTGGCGTTCGCGCGCAAACGCATCGATTACCGCAGTTCGGCGATCGCGCCGGAGTTCGAGCTGGTCGATGCCCGCGGCTATCGCGAAGGCCTGCGTCGCGAAGACGGCCGGACCATGATCTGGGCCGGCACCAAACCGCCGCGCCCGCTGCGCGCATCCGACGGCACGCTGGTGGCGGACGCCGGCTTCGACGAATTCCTGCGCCAATCGTGGTCGCAGCTGGGCGCCGGAAAAACCCGGCCGCTGGCGTTCGTGGTGCCGGCGTTCGGCCGCAGTCTGGCGTTCGAGGTCCGCGGCCTCGGCCGTCAAGGCAGCGGCGATGCCGCGGTGCAGCGTTTCGAGCTGCGTCTCGAAGGCCTGCTCGGCAAAGTCGCCGCACCCATCTCCGTCGAATACACCACCACCGACCGGCGCCTGCGCCGCTTCGCGGGGCTGACCAATGTCCGCGACGGCCGCGGCGACCAGATCGAAGCACGGATCGATTTCCCGGACGCGCCGCGGCCGGCCGAAGCGCAGCGCTGGCAGACGGCGGCGGCGATGCCATTGACGGCCTGCAGGGTGGGACGTTGATACGAACGACTCACCGGCCGCTGGCACAATGACGCGCATGTTCGACGTCATTCTCTACCAGCCTGAAATCCCGCCGAACACCGGCAACGTCATCCGCCTGTGCGCGAACACCGGCGCGCGACTGCATCTGATCCGTCCGCTCGGCTTCACGCTGGAAGACGCGCAGCTGCGCCGCGCCGGACTGGATTACCACGAGTACGCCGAATTGCGGGTGCACGATTCGCTGGATGACGCGCTCACGGCAATCGCCACGGCGAACTCGGCGACGCCGCGGCTGTTCGCACTGAGCACGCGCAACGCCAAGCGTTACGACGAAATCGCCTTCGCGCCCGGCGACGCCTTCCTGTTCGGGCCGGAAACCCGCGGCCTGCCCGAAGACGTGCTGACCGCCCTTCCCGACGGGCAACGGCTGCGCCTGCCGATGCGCCCCGACAACCGCAGCCTCAATCTGTCGAACGCCGTGGCGGTGGTGGTGTTCGAAGCCTGGCGGCAGCAGGGGTTTGCAGGCGCCTCGCCCTAGGATTTTTCCATTCCCCACGTTCGCCGGAGGCACTACCGATGTCGAAGATTCCCGATCGAAGCGCCAGGGATTTCGATCCCGAAGTGCTGCAGTTGTTCGACCAGTACGTCCACGGCGCGATCGACCGTCGCGGCTTCCTCATCGGCGCGGCGCGCTTCGCGGTCGGCGCCACCACCGCCGCGGGGTTGCTCGCCGCGCTGAGCCCGCAGTTCGCCGCGGCGCAGGAAGTCGCTGGCGACGATCCGCGGCTGGTCACGGAGTACGTCGAATTCCCGTCGCCGCAGGGTTATGGCACCGCGCGCGGGTATCTGGTGAAGCCCGCGAAAATCCGCAAACCGCTGCCGGTGGTGCTGGTGGTGCACGAGAACCGCGGCCTGAATCCGCATATCGAAGACATCGCGCGTCGTCTGGCGCTGGAAAACTTCATCGCGTTCGCGCCCGATGCGTTGTTCCCGCTGGGTGGTTATCCGGGTAACGAAGACGACGCGCGCACGCTGTTCGGCAAGCTCGACCAGGCGAAGACGCGCGAGGATTTCATCGCCGCCGCCAACATGCTGCGGGGCATCGAGCACGGCAACGGACGTCTGGGCGTGGTCGGATTCTGCTACGGCGGCGGCATGGCCAATTTTCTCGCAACGCGTCTGCCGTGGCTGGATGCGGCCGCGCCGTTCTACGGCAGCGCCGCACCGCTGGAAGACGTGCCGAAGATCGAGGCCGAGCTGCTGGTGGTGCTGGCCGACAACGACGAACGCATCAATGCCGGATGGCCGGCCTACGAAACCGCGCTGAAAGCCGCCGATGTGCGCTACACGCTGCTGCGTCCGCCCGGCACCCAGCACGGTTTCAACAACAACACCACACCGCGTTACGACGCCGATGCCGCGCGCGATGCGTGGGGCCGCACGCTGAAGCTGTTCGAACGCACCCTGCGCAAAGCGCGCAAGGATTGAATGCGCAATCGAATCAGCAATCGAAGAAACGGAAGGGGCGGCCTGCAGCCGCCCCTTCCGCACGATAACGCCTGACGTTCACGCATGCCGCCAACCATATCGCGGCATGCCGGCGCGTTACTTCTTCGGCTTGGCCTTGCCGTCGCCGTTCATCGCCAGATAGGTCTTGTACTCTTCGCCTGTCAGCGCACCGTCGGCATTGGTGTCAGCGGTATCGAAGACCGCCTGCAGCGTCGGAATCGGCGCGGCTTCGGTCTTGTCGAGATTGCCGTCCTTGTTCACGTCGAGGTCGGCCCACGTCTTCTTGCCCGGCTCGGCCGGCGTGGCTGGCGTCGCCGGCTGCGACTGTGCGGCCTGCGCCTGGTCGGTGGTGGTGGTCGTGCTGTCCTGGGCGAAGGCGGCCGGAGCGGCGATCGCGGTGGCGAGGGCCAGCAGGCCGGTCAGGCGAAATGTGGAAGTCTTGTTCATAGCGATACTCCGCAGTGCATGAAGGAAGGAAGGATCGATGCGTCGTTCACTTCGACCGGGGCCTACGTTGCATCCGACGCAATGAATCGAAACCCTGCCGCGAACGCGCACGCAACACGGTGTTAACCACTCGCGGAGAAGATCACGCTAGGCCGGATGGCCCATCCTCGATAGCGCAAGGCATTCGCGGATTAATCTGAATATCGGCGCACGAAGAATTCGCTGAACGCAACACAACCTTCACGTATCCGTCGTGCAACGAAAACAGTGCGGCATGCATCACGGCGCGTTCGGCGGCATCGATGCGGCGCCGCGATGCCGTCGAATGCGACGGAGGTCACACGCATCACAGCAGCGACAGCGCGCGCTCGATCTCGTCCTGCGATGTCGGCCGCACCACCCGCGCCAGTTCTTCGCCATCGCGCAGCACCAGCACGCTCGGCCAGAGCTTGATGCGATACGAACGTCCGAGTGGTTTTCCCGGGCCGTCCTCGATCTTCAGATGCCGCACATCCTCGCGCGACGATAGCGCCGCTTCCAGCAGCGGCTGCGCACCGATGCAATGCGGGCACCACGGCGTGCCGAATTCCAGCACCGTAGCGCCGGGCAGCGCGTCGACATCGGCACGGGCGGGTTCGTGTTGCAGATGTTGCGGGGCGTAGGTCATGTCGATTCCTCCATCGTGGTGTCGTCAGGGTCGCGCCATCGGGATGATCGGCCCATGCTGCGATTGTCCATTTCATGCGCACGGTACAACGCGAGATCTGCACGCTTCAATGCCTCTTCTCTTCTTCAGATCCGCGCCTCCTAAGGCGCACTGACCTGCGCGCACAGCATGAACGGCAAGCCTGTGCGGGCTGCGCACGACCGACACGTTACGCTGCGATAACAACACGGGGCGTAGGCTGCATCTGTGCTGCAACGCAACGTCGCAGCATTCACCGGCGCCGCAATCCCCCACTCTCCGCGCCGGGCATTTCCCTTCCGTCATCGGCACCTGTCCCCATCGACAGCCTCTGCCACCGACGGGATTCGCGGCATCAGCCGCCTTCGACCTGCGCGGATCGCTGTTTGCGAAACAGCGCGGATCGCTTCATCGAGAACAACACCATGAATACTCAGACCACCACGCCGCAGAACGCCGTCAAAAGCACCAGCCAAGACAAGAACATCCTCGACACCGCCGCCGCCAACGGTTCCTTCGGCACCTTCGCCAAGGCCGTGGAACAGGCCGGCCTGAGCGAGACCCTGCGCGGCACCGGACCGTTCACCGTGTTCGCGCCCACCGACGCCGCCTTCGCCAAACTGCCGGCCGGCAAGCTCGACACGCTGATGAAGCCGGAAAACAAGGATGAACTGGCTTCGATCCTGAAATATCACGTGGTCAGCGGCCGCAAGAGCGCGGCCGATATCGGCAAGTGGGAATCCGCCAAGACCGTCAACGGCCAATCCGCACCGATCAAGATGACCGCAGGCAAGTTCACCATCGACGGCGCCAATGTCACCACCAGCGACATCAATTCCAGCAACGGCCTGATCCACGGGATCGACAAGGTCAATCTGCCGACCGTCGCCGCTGCCTGAAGCGCTTCAGTTCGACGGATCATGTGATTCGCAATACGACGGCAGGGTTCGCCCTGCCGTTTCTGCGTCCGAATCTCGCATTGGCGCGCGTCAGAACTGGCCGCGCTCGGTGCCCGCCTGCCAGCGCGTCGGGTCCGGCCTCCAGTCGCCCTCGCCCAGCATCCGGATGATGAGGTGTTCCAGCGGATAACCGAGCCAATGCTCGGCGGACACGCCCGCGTCGCGCTGGTCGGCTTCCAGCACGAATGCGCGGAAGGCGTCCTCCCGGTGTGCGGCGACCGCGGTGATGCGCTTGGCCAGATCGTAGGACAGCATGTTGCCGTCGTCGGTGCGCAGGAACGATTTCCCCGACCAGAATTCCTGCAGGGTGTCGGCATTCCAGAACGCCGCGTGCTTGGCCCTGATCTCGTGCGGTTGATACAACGCGCCGCGCGGGTCGGCGAGATACGGAAAGATCGCCTGCTCGGTATTCACCGCAAGCCCTTCGTTGAGCCAGGCCGGGATCGGCAGGTGCGACAGCATGCAATGCGTGAGCTCGTGCGCGATCACCGGCTGCATGCGCTCCATGTCGCCCTCGTACAATGCGAAATGGCCATAGCCGGCGTGGACGAAGATTCCCGCCGACATCGCATACTCGCCGCCATCGTCGGGATAGTAGTGCGCGATGTAGTCGTAGTATTCGTCCTCGCTGGCGAACACCATCACGACGTGCTTGCCGTCGCTGCGTTCGGTCGCGATCTCCAGCAGATTGCGCGCGATGCGGCGGCGCACCGACTGGCAGAACTGCATGAAGATCTCGACCTGGCGGTCGTCCAGCGCCGACAGCAGCAGGAAGTCGGCGGATTCGTGGATGCGATACGGCGGCGACGCTGCGGGCAGCTTCGCCGCCATCGCCTGCAGCCAGCGGCCTGCCGCAGCCGTCCGGAAGGCGTCGCGCGCCGCGGGCGTCCACTCCGGCCGCTCGGCCTCGGCGATCTCTTCCCAGACCGGCAGCGGCAGACGGGCGTCGTCGTACCAGACCATGTTGACGTCATGCCTGTCGGCGGCCGTGAACGCGGTCACTCCGCGGGCGACGGGCGCCGGACGCGACGCGGATGCGCCGCCGAACAGCGCGCGGAATCGTTTGAACATGCGTCTCCCCTGCGCTCCGATCCGGCGGCACGCCTGCGGCATCATCGCGTATACGCGCTGCTATCGCACCACCTGCCCTGCGCTCGATGACCCAGGGGACGACAACGTGCCCTGTGGATGCTGTCCGCGACGCGCGGCGGTCCGCGTTATCCCTTCCAGTCACCGAGGAGTGCCGATGTCGATCTCTCTCCCTCCGCCGCTTTCATGGTTGCTGGCCTGCATCATCGGCATCGCCCTGGCGTGGCCCGCCGCCGCTGCGGACGTCGAACTGCGCTTCGCCCGCGGCAAGACGTCGAAGACGGTCTCAGGCATGTGGCGCGGCAGCAACGATACGTATGTCTTCACCGCGCGCAAGCACCAGACCCTGCGCCTGCGGCTCGATCAAGGCAACCGCGGCAGCGGTCGTCTCGATGCCACGCTCTACGCCTATTGCGGCGAGGAGTTTGGCGAACCCATCGCCTCCAACGTGACGCAGAGCAGGCTCGTCCTGCCCTGCGACGGCCGCTACAGCATCGACATCTCGGCGCGCGGCGATAGCGACATCCAACGGGACGAGGAGGCTTACACGCTCATCGTCGGGATCCGTTGAAGCGCGCACAGCGCGGAGCCGCGCATCCGTGCGGTGCGACGTGCGCGGGCGCCACAGGCTTGGCCGCCGGCCTGGGCCGCAGCAACGGCGCCGACCCCGGCAATTCGAAGGGACCGATCAGGCTAACGATATCGACCTCTTCCAGCGCGCCGACGTCGACGGTGAAATAGCCCTGCGGGATCCGCGCGCGCTGGTCGCCCGGCGCGAGCTTGGTGCGCAGCGGCGGATCGTAGAGCATCGTCGGCAACCCCCACGGCATCGGGAACGACGGCGGCGACGGCGGCCGGTTCGCGCCGGCGTTGCGCAGCGGGCTGCTCGCCAGCGGACGGAAATTGCGCAGCGCGATGTCGCGGAAACCGGGATCGCTGCCGCGCAGGGTGCCGGTCCATTCCGGCGGTACGAAGGTCGCATTGGTCTGCACCCAGTTGCGGGTGCCGAACACGCTGCGCGCGCCGCTCCACGGCTGGGTGAGGAACGGCGCGCAGACCGGCGTATCGGCGGTGGTGTTCTCGCGCAGGACCGCCGGTGCCGCACCGTTCGTCTGGTAGATCGCGTTGTTGTGCATCTCGACGCTGCTCACGCCCAACTGCACGTAGACCGCGGTCCGCGTGCCCGCGCTGTCGAACACGATGGTGTTGCCGACCATCCGCACGCGGCCGTCGCTGGCGCCGTTGAGGTCGCCACCGATGCGGATCGCATTCGGCCACGACGTCGACGTGTGGAGGATGACGTTGCCGATGAGCTCCGCATCCTCGCGCTTGGTCGCGCGCGTCCAGCCGCTCGCCTGGGTTTCGCAGTCGGGCCCGATCAGTTCTATCTCCTGATAGACCGAACCTTCGAACCAGTTGAAATGGATCTCGCTGCGCTCGTGCCGGCTCTTCAGCAGATTGCCGCCGTTGCCGTTGTGGATGTAATTGAAGCGCATGCGGAACACCGATCCCGGATACGCGATCTCGTCGGACTGCATGTAGATCGGATGCCGCGTCGACCCCGAACCGGCTTCGTAGATTTCGCTGTATTCCAGCGTGAACGAGCCCGAATTGAGATCGGCGCCGAGAATGCCGTGTCCCGGGCAGGCGTGGATCACCGCATCGCGCACGGTCACGTCGTGGGCTTCGCTGAACACGCAGGTGCTGCTGCCGCCGCGCACCTCGAAGCCCTCGAACACGACGTGATTCGAGCGCTGGAACTTGATGGTGTGCGTGCCGCCCTGCAGCAGCGGCCGGGTCGCGCCGGCCGCGCGCTTCCAGCGGATGATCACCGGGTTGCCGGCCGCGCCGCTGTCGTCGTCGCCGACCACTACGCTGCCGTAGGTGGCGTTACCGTCGACTTCGACGATATCGCCGGGCGCCAAGTTGTTGGCAGTGAATACGGTCGACAACTGAGTGTAGTCACGACCCGCGGGGCCGACGGTATAGGTGCGTGCGGCGGCAACGGACGATGACGACAGCGCGATCACTGCGATCGCCAAGGTGAGGGGATGTTTCGACATGGCGCGACTCTCCTGCAGGGGGACATCGATCGGTGCCGCCCCCAACGCCACCGTTCGGCCAAGGATCGCACATGCGCAGCGCCGGTCCGTGAATGCGATCACGTCAACGCGATCGCCGCCGGCCTGCGACGACTGACGGGCGATCCCATTCATCGCCACGCATGCGGCATCATGCGCATCCACACCGAACGGAGCCGCGCATGACCGACTGGACCCGCCTGATCCGCGATGTCGCGGATTTCCCGAAGCCGGGCATCCTGTTCAAGGACATCACCCCGGTGCTGGCCGACGGCGTGAGCTTCGCCGCTGCGATCGACGCGATGGCCGCACCCTGGCGCGGGGAGACCATCGATGCGGTGATCGCGATCGAAGCGCGCGGTTTCATCCTCGGCGCAGCGCTGGCGCAGACGCTCGGCGTCGGCTTCGTACCCGTGCGCAAACCCGGCAAGCTGCCGGGCCGCGTGCTGTCGCAAAGCTATGCGTTGGAGTACGGACAGGACACGCTCGAACTGCACGCCGATGCACTGTCCGCCGGCGCGCGCGTGCTACTGGTGGACGATGTGCTGGCCACCGGCGGCACATTGGAGGCCGCGCGTGCGCTCGTCGAGCGGCTGGATGCGCGCCTCGTCGGCGCGGCGGTATTGATCGAACTGGCCGCGCTGGGCGGCCGCAGCCGCTGGAACGGCACTGCGCCGCTGGAGACCGCGCTGTTGGTGTGAGGCGCCAGCGCATCGCTCTGCTTGAATGCGGTCAATAGCAATCCCACGAATACATCACCCGGCTGAAATCCCCGCGCGCGAGATCTTCCGGCGCGATGAAGAAACCGCCGACGCCCGAGTCGCCCCACATCATCCGATCGTCGGTATCGAGCTGGAGCAACAGCTCCAGGCGGTCGTCGTCAGTGCGCGGATCCTGCTGGGTGAAGAACGGGTAGCCGCCGATCTTGTGACCGCCGCGGCCGTTGCGCTCGTACACCGCATCGAACAGTGCATCGGCATCGAGATGGTGCGCCTTGGCGTATGTCTCGATCGTCGCGTGGGCGTCGCCGCCCAGCAGCCGGTCGAAGCGGTGATCGTGCACGCCCAGGGTTTCGGTCGCGGCGCTGAAGCGCATGCGCCGCGGTCGCGCGGGATCGTGCGGCAGGGAGTC
Source organism: Chitinophaga pinensis (assembly GCA_943371935.1). GTDB lineage: Bacteria > Pseudomonadota > Gammaproteobacteria > Xanthomonadales > Xanthomonadaceae > Lysobacter_I. Next base: position 126,611 of record CALRWS020000007.1, read on the forward strand.
CGTGGCCGGAACGTCGATGTCGCGCGATTCGGCGCGCGTGTCCGGCCAGTACACCACCCGGAAATTCCGCTGCGCGCTCATGGCGTCGACGGTCATGCCCGAGTCGAAGTCGGCACCGTAATGATCGTTGGAGGCGATGAAGAACTGCAGCAGGCCGGCCTTCGGATAGCCATCGAGCGACGGCGGCAGTTCCGCGAAATCGATCTGCGCCAGCAGATGCAGCGGTGCGCCGTTCGCGTCGACGGGATAGTCGCGGCCTTCGGCCCAGTACGGGCGGCCGCCGACCTTGCTCGCGCGCGGATCGTCGCCGGTCATCGTTTCGAGCCGGATGTCGACGCTCGCGCGCTGCGTGGCTTTCAGCGCGGCTTCGTATTTCGCGAGAAAGGCATCGACGTCCGCATCGGCAATGATCGGCTTCGCTGCGGGAAGCCGCGCCTGTACGGCCGCGGTCGGCGCACGCACGCGGCTGCGCTGCAGGATCACGCCCACTACCACAATGACCGCGAGCAGGAAGAGCCAGATCAGAAGGCGCATGCGTTCCGAAATCCGTCGGATGGGAGAACTCCGATCTTGCCAGAACATCGCCGCGACAAGCGCGCCGCGCATCGCATCGGACCACCGTTCGACCGGGAAAGGCGTGCGCCGCTTACGGCGCCTGCAGCACCGCGCCGTCGGCGAGGATGCGGTATTCGACCGACGACACCGCCAGTCCCTTGCCGTCTTCCTGCAGATGCTTCACTTGGGCCGGCGTGAGTTCCTTGCGCGACAGCACGCCGTGGACTTCGGCGCGACCGGCGCTGTCCTTGGGCACCATGAACGCGTGATCGGCGAACATCACCCGCGCGGTCTGACCGTTGTCCTCCAGCACGATCCAGCAACCCTTGGTCTGGCAGACCTGGGTGATGCGCCCGCTGAAGCGTGCGGGCTTGCCGGCATGCGCATCGAAATCGGCGACCGCCTGCGAGATCGGCGTGGACGCGACGTCCGGCAGCGGCTTGCCGTAGGGCCTGGTGTCGCCGGCATGAGCGATGGCGGCGAGCGTGAACAGGGCGAAGACAGCGTACATGCGCATGGTGGACGTCCGGTCTGAAGAAGAGTGCGGGCAACGATAGCGCGACCGCTCGGGCGTGGCGACACCCGGCGCCGATTCCGCCATCCACTTCGCGCTGCCGCTCACGCCGCGAGGGACGCGCGCAGGCGCTGGATCAGCGCCTCCAGCGGCTCGGGCCGCGCCATGTGGAAACCCTGCGCCTGGTCGCAGCCGTGGTCGCGAAGCCACTGCAGTTGCGCGGCCTCCTCCACGCCCTCGGCGATGACCTCCAGACCCAGACCGTGCGCCAGCGAGATCGTCGCCAGGCAGATCGCCGCGTTGCGCGCGTCGCAATGCACATCCTGTACGAAACCGCGGTCGAGCTTGAGGAAGTCCACCGCCAGATCGCGCAGATACACCATGCTCGAAAAGCCGGTACCGAAGTCGTCGATGGCGATGCACACACCGTCGCGGTGCAGATCGTCGATCGCCGCACGCACCTCATCCGGCCTGCGCATCATGGCGCTTTCGGTCAACTCCACCTGCAACGCGTCGCGCGTCAGACCGTAGGCCCGGCGGACCTGTCGCAACATCCGCGGGAAGGAACCGCCCACGAACTGCACGGCGGACGCGTTGATCGCGATCGGGATGTCGCCGAAACCGGCGTCGGCCAGCGCGACATGCGCGCGCGCGGCTTCGGTCAGCACCCACTCTCCGATCGGCATGATCACGCCGGATTCCTCGCTGAGCGGAATGAACTGCGACGGCGGAATGAAATTCCCGAAAGCGTCCTGCCAGCGCAGCAGCGCCTCCACCGAGACGATGGCGCCATCGGACAGGCGCAGGATCGGCTGGAAATGCAGCGCGAATTCGTTCGCAGTCAGCGCCCGTCGCAGATTGGCGATGGTCGCCAGACGTCCGCTGGCCTGCTCGGCCATGCGGGTCTCGTACTGCATCGTGGGTGTGTTCTCGGCACGCGCCTGCAGCGCCGCCAGCGTGGCGTAACCGACAACGTGCTCTGCAGACTCGGTGTCGTAGGTCTTGTGCGCGGTGCCGATCCACGCCTCGACGCGATGGCTGCCGTTGTCGGAATCCACCGGCTCGTCGATGGCGGCCAACAGGCTGGACACCATCGGCTGGACGCGCCGGCCGTCCAGCGCCGCGACCACGAACACGCCCTCAGGCACGTAGCCGATCTCGCCGTACGCGCCGCCGACTTCGGTCAGTCGCCGCGCGATCTCGCGCACGATGGCCTCGCCGGTGCGCTGGCCCAGCGTGGGCGAGAGCAGCTCCAGGTCGCGCAACTGGACGTAGGCGACCGCGTAACCCGCGCCCCCCTCCTCGACGGGCGCCGCATCCAGCCTTTCCAGCAGCGGCCGCAGCTTGAGCAGGCCCGTGCCTTCGTCGTGCTCGGCGCGCCACGCAAGATCCGCCTCATAGGCCACCCGCTCGCTCACGTCTTCAGCAAGCACCAGCCGCGCCGGGCGACCGTCGAAGCGGATGCTGCTGCTGTGGACGCGCACATGCAGACGCGTGCCGTAGCGCGTCTGGTGGATCCATATCTGCGACGAATCGCGGTTGTGGACCTCTTCCTGCACCACCTCATCCACCGACGCACGCACCGCCGGCTCGGCATCGCGGGGGCGGATCTGCAGAATGGTCATCGTCAGGAATTCCTCCCGCAGATAGCCGTATGTGCGTATCGCCGCGGCGTTCACGGCCAGGAACGCCAGGGTTTCGGTGTCGAACACCCAGAACGGCAGCGGATTGAGCTCGAACAGTTCGCGGAACTGCTGCTCGGCCTGTTCCAGACGAACGGTCGCGGCGCGGCGCTCGCTGACGTCCATGATCGTGCCGGCCATCTGCGACCGGCCGTGGCCGTCTTCCTGCAGCGCGCCCCGCGCGTTGATCCAGCGCTCCCCGCCAGCGGGCAGGCGAATCCTGTATTCGGACTGGAAGAGTGTGCGGTGCTCGATCGCCCACTGGAATTCGCGGCGCACGCGCTCGCGGTCGTCGTCGTGCATGCGCACGAAAAAGTCCTCAAGCGGCAGCGAACCGGCGACGCGGGGAAATCCGAACAATTCCGCCGCTTCCGCAGAGGCCTGCACCCCGGCCCCGCCTACGTCCAGCGCCCAGACGCCAGCGCGCGATGCCTCCTGCGCGCGCGTGAGCCAATCGGCGTGCCGCAACAGCGCCTCCTGGGTTTTCATGCGCAACGCTTCGGAGGCTGTCATCCGCCGCATCAGATAGGCCATGCCCAGCCAGTACAGCAGCACAGCGGATGCGGCGGTCACCGCGTAGTTCCGCCACGGCGCCAGGGCATCGCGGCGCGCCAGTCCTGCGATCACGACGAAAGGATAATCGCTCGCCGCGCTGTAGCCGGCGAAGCGGGTCACGCCGTCCAGTTCGCTGACGATGTCGTGCTGGAGGGTCTCACCCAGCGCGAATCCCTCCGGCAAGCGCACCTTCCTTCCGATCTGGCTCGCGCCGATGCCATGGCGCGCCAGAATCACGCCATTCGCGTCGAGAATCCCGGCGCTGCCGGACGCACCGACGTCCAGACCTTCCAGCATCTTCTGCAATTCGGACGTCCGCAGCCGCGCAACCAGCCAGTTACCGCCGCGGGTGCGCAGCGCCAGCGGCACCACAGGCTCGCCCCGACCGCTGTGCTGAAGGCTGCCCACCCTCAGGCGGCCCGCCGCACCCCGGGCGAGATCCTGCAGCGTCGCACCGCCGAACATCCCGCCCGGGAAGGCTGCCGGCGCCCCCGGGGCCCGTACGCCTTCGTCATACATGGGCTGGCCGGCGACATCGTGGATCGCGATGCCCTGCAGTTCGCGCTGGCGCGACAGCACCCCGCGGATGGCATCGGAGATGTCCCAGCCACCGTTGGCCGGCGATGGCACAGACGCGTCGATCTCCTCGCTCATCCCGTTGAACGCGCGTTCCAGATTGCGGATTTCGAAATGCATGAGCCGATCGACGCCCATGGCGACCGCCATGCTCTGGCGCCTCGCGGCGTCGATGCGCGCATTGCGATCGAGCATGACCGCCGCCAGAAGGCCCAGCGTGATCAGGATCCCCAGCAGGATGGCCACTGCACGCACGACCGCGATCGGCCTGTCGATGATGCGGCTCGTTGCGGACAGCGCCGGCTCCATGACGACACCTTCCATTCACGCATCGGTTCCACGACCATAGGCGCGTCTACCGCGTTCATACAAGCGTCGTGACGATTCCGGCCTGTTTTTGTTGGCTTTCCCGTCATCCCTCGCCGTATTGCTGGGCGCAACTGCGCGCACCACGGCCCGTGCAGCCTCCCTTGCGGATCTGCTGGAGCTATTCGCGTACCAATGGCTTTTTCTGCCGGGACCCGCTAGAAACCACTCCGCCTCCAACCGATAGACGACGTCAATGATCGACCGCCACCGACTCCATCGCGATGGTTACGCCCTGCTCCGCGGCGCGATTCCGCCCGAATGGCTGGACGATCTTCGCGATGCGTTCGACGCGGGCGTGACGCCGTCGGCGCAGTGGCCGGTGCCGCGTGGCGCGGACTGGCGCCATTCGATGCTGGATCTCGATCCGAAGGTGCAGGCCGTCTGCCGACTGCCGTCGCTGCTGGCCGCCGTGGGCGCGCTGATCGGCGAACGCTTCTTCCTGGCGCAGGTGGAAGGCCGCGAACCCCTGGCGGGCGGCGGCCAACAAGGACTGCATCGCGACCTGTCGGCGCACCGGCCCGGCGATACGGTGAACGTGCTGGCCTTTTTCGACGACTTCGGCCCCGCGAACGGCGCGACGCGTCTCGTCCCCGGCACCCATCGCCCCACGCCGGACGAACCGCCGCCCAGCATCGACGATGAGCTGCGATGCGTGCAGTTGGAAGGCCGCGCAGGCGACATCTTCGTGTTCGATGCCGATCTGCTGCATGCGGGCAGCCTGAACCCGACCGGCGCGCGCCGGCGCAGCATCCTCATCGGTTATTTCGCCGAGCCCCGCTACGCCGTGCATCTCGCAACGGCGCACCTGCGCAACGTGCGGATGGACACCAGCGAGCGATTCGATCCGTAGGGCGGGTCTCGCACCCGCCGCTTTTCACCGTACCCAAAAAAATCGATGCTTCATTCGACCGGCGGGCGCAAGCTCCGACTTACGGGCCGTCCGCGCGCGTCGCGACCCAGTTGAACAGGAAGTCGCGGTGCTCGGCCCAGGTCTGGCCGACCGCCTTGCCGTCGATCAGGCACACCGCGGTGTGGTACGGGCCCTTACCGTCGCTGGTGCGGAAACTGGCGCACAGGCGTCCACGGTCCTGCTTCCAGCGTCCGGCCTCGATGTCGCTCTGGTAGAAGCTGCCCTTCACGCTGTGATCCGGCGCCAGCGTCAGCGTCATCGGCTGGGTATAGGGTTTACCCGGCTCGGCAGAAAGATCCACGACCCATGCGCCGTCGAGCGATGGCTCGGCCGCGGATACGCATGTCGCACAGGACATCAGGACAAGACAGACCATGGTGCGCATCAGACCTCCAGTCATGCGGAAAAGCCGCACGGCATTCTGCACCGGATCCAATGTCCTGCGCGCGGGCCCGACGCCCGCCCCGGCAGGGCCGAAAGGGCGGCTGCGCGCCGCATTCGATTCACACGGCCCGCTGCTACCATCCCCCGGCCGTCGGCCACCAGTCCCACGGCATCAACCCCATCAAGGAGGATTCACATGCGACATCATCATCGCGCGCTGATCGTCGGCGCGCTCGCCCTCTGCTCGCTTCAGGCGCTGGCCGCCGACTATCCGCGCCTGGACCAGGCGCTGCCTGCGAACGTCGACGTTTCGGCGATCCATCCCGTCTTCGATTTCGATGGCGATGGCTGCCTGCCCAGCGCGGGTATCAGCCGCTACGGCGAACAGAACGGCGGCCTGAATCCGTCCGGCAGCATCACCGGCGGTTGCCGCCGGGTCGATTTCATGAACTACAGCAACACCCTGCACCGCTACGCCTGCATCGACAGCGGCGGCAGCCGCTACTGCGGGCATTTCTTCGCGCTGTACATGCTCAAGGACCAGGCCACCGTCTTCGGCGGCGGACATCGCCACGACTGGGAACATGCGGCGGTGTGGACGCGCGACGGCGTGGTCACGCATGCGGGCTACAGCGCGCACGGCACCCTGTACAACACCGCCGCGGCATCGCTGCCGATGCAGAACGGCCACGTGAAGATCGTGTACCACAAGGATGGCGTCCTCACGCACGCGCTGCGCTTCGCGTCGGCGGGCGAAGTGGCCGAAAACCCGTACGGCCAGTTCGTGCTGCCCGCGCTCACCAGCTGGTACACGCTGCGCGGCGCCAGCCTCGACAACGCGGCGATGCGCAGTCGCCTGAATACCTACAACTACGGTTCGGCCACCATCCCGATGAAGGACAGCAACTTCCTCGGCAATCTCAACACGTCCAAGCCGGCGGGGTATCCGGCGTTCACGCAGGCCGCGATCGACGCGTCGCAATAACAGGACGCTGCAAGCGACCGGATCCGCTGCCTCACCGCAGCGGATCCGGTGAGCCTGTCCAATCCGCGGGCAGAACGCCCTCCAGCACGAAACGATGGAATGAGGAATACGGCCAGTCGCCGGGCCGCTGCGCCCAGCTGTGCTTGACCGGATTGAAGTGGATGTAGTCGATGTGATTCCGCAGATCGCGTTCGTCGCGGATCAGGTGTTCCCAATAGCGGCGTTGCCAGATGCCGCGTTCGCCCGTGCGACGACGCGATGCCGATACGCGCTCGCCGGCCGGCACGCTGCGCGAGAACGATTGCTTGATCAGCATCCAGCGTCGCGCGAAGTCCTGATCGCCGTCCGGCAGCGTCCAGATCGCATGCAGGTGATTCGGCATCACCACCCACGCCACCATCTCGAAAGCATGCGCATGACGCACCGCGCACGCCACCTCGCGCAGCGCATCGAACCGCTCAACCAGCAACCGTTGGGAGCGGTCCGCAAGATTGACCGTGAAAAAATACGTGCCACCCGGCACCCACCAGCGACGATATTCAGACATGCCGCAAGCATGCCAACCCCGCATCGCCCCCACCATCAGACAACCCCGCACCACCCCATCAGACAATCCCGACCCAATCGCCCCCAGTCGTAGGGTGGCGGTGAGCGCAGCGAACCCCACCCATGCGCCCCGCCCGCCGCGCCGCCAACAAAGAGAAACGGCCGCGTTTTGGCGACCGTTTTGGGTTTTCTTGAATGTCGTCGTGTCTTTTGGGGCCACGGGTGGGGTTCGCTGCGCTCACCGCCACCCTACGAGTCCACCTTACGCGTTGCATGCCAGTCCGCAACGGAACGGTCGTCGTTTGGCGCGGTGCGTCGCTTCGTTCAATCGGCGGGTACAAGACCCGCCTTACGGGTTACGGATTGAAAGATAATTCTGAGTGCCGGTCGACGACAATGCCTCTAGACTTTCCGCTTATTGCCTGCGTCATTAGCTCAAGAAAAACTCGAGTATCAGCAAAATAATTTGGATAGGCTTTATGTAGAGAATTTACAGACTCAACCGAAACTAAAACAGCATCTCTTCCGGATCGGCTTTTCTGCCTTATTTCAGCCTCAGCATACTTGTTCTCTGCAAATTCTCGCTCTGAAGCTCTAAAGCCGGAAATTTCGAGAGTTCCGGCCGAAGGATCAAGCTCAAGCAAATAGATATGAGCATTAGCGATCTCAGCTGAAGGATTAGATATTCTGTGAAGAGCCTTGCTATATTCCCGTAAACGGCGCTCGACGTTCAACTGACTAGCATAGTGCTTCAGCTCCAATAGGAGATCACGTCGGGTCGAAGGCGTATCGGGCACTAGATTCGATTTTTCTCGCAACGCAATAGCTGAAGCCATAAGGGCGAAAAAACGCTGCCATTCTTCATTACCAAGACTTGATTTAAGTGCTTGCCCTGAGAAAGTACCAACGGTTTCAACGGCCGTTGCCCATGCATGCTGGTAACGTGACCTAAGCTGAATTTCAATTTTTAAGTTGTTGTATGCAGATTTGTTTTTGTCAGAAAAATACCTATAGACGAGATGAGCACCCCTATATCCAGATGGCTTCGGGGAAGAAACGTAATCGTCGAATGACATTCTTTCATGCTTAACTGCGCTTTTATGCAAATAGTAATCGATAGCAATCTTTACTTCTGCGGCAGACTGAAATATTGCCCGGCAACCGCCGAGATCTTGCATTTGAGACAACTTCATCGACCTAAATCGATCAAGCTTATGGCCAATTGATGAAAGTCGTTTAATTCTTTGCGCAACAAGGGATCCAGGATCAATTCGTCTTGAAACGGCGCGTAAATTTACCTGAAATGTATTTAGAGGGTAGGCATGCGCACTTCGCCAGTTATTTATAACTAATACATTGCGCCGGTATTCCTCCCACTCATTTTCAGTCCATTGCAGCCAGTTGTCATCATCAATCGCTGCAACAAGCCCTCTTCCAGCAGCATTTATTTCTTGCACTGAATAATCGGGCTCAACCCACGCCATAAATACCTCGTCTTTAGTTAACCCAATTTATTATCTCTAGAAAACACATCACCCACACTTCGAATACCCACAATTCAAACAAGTAGCACACCCATCCATGATCACGATGGCCTTCGTGCTGCACTTATGACACATCGTCGCCGAAGGCGGAAAACTCACGCCTTCGCCCGTCACCTCGATATCCTCCTCCCGCGCCACCGCAGCAACCGCCGTGGCGACTACATCAGACTTTTTTTTTGCGCGATTCTCTTCGTAGGCCCGACGCTTCTCCGCAATCAAAGCCCGCTGCGCATCGCTCATGTCCGGGTCGTGCATCAAACCAATCGTCTTCAGATGGTCTTCAACGATCATGCCCAGCTCCGCAACCAGCGACGGCATGTACACGCCGCCGGCCTTGAAGTAGCCGCCCTTGGGGTCGAACACGGCCTTCATTTCCTCGACCAGGAAGGTCACGTCGCCGCCCTTGCGGAACACGGCGGACATGATGCGGGTGAGGGCGACGATCCACTGGAAGTGTTCCATCGACTTGGAGTTGATGAAGATCTCGAAGGGACGGCGCTGTTCGTGCTCGTTGCCGGCGTTGAGCACGATGTCGTTGATCGTCACGTACATGGCGTGTTCGACCAGCGGGGATTTGATCTTGTAGGTGCTGCCGATCAGCACTTCGGGGCGCTCGATGCGCTCGTGCATCTGGATGACGTCGGCGACGGGCAGCGCGGTTTCGGCCTCGACGGTCTCGCGCGGGACGGCGGCGCCGGGGGCGACCTTGTCTTCGGGTTTGACGACGGCGTAACCCTTGATTTTCTTGTCGATCTTGACGGCCATTGAGCGTATTCCAGATGCGGTGTTGGTGTGGTGGGTGTGCGGGCTGCCCCTCATCCGGCCCTGCGGGCCACCTTCTCCCCGCGTACGGGGAGAAGGAGTGGAGCCTGATTACTTCTTCTTTGCGGTTTTCTTCGCGGTTTTCTTTGCGGCTTTCTTCGGTGCGGCCTTTTTGGCGGCCTTCTTCACGGTCTTCTTGGCCGACGCTTTGCGGGCGGGCGCTTTCTTGGCGACGGCCTTCTTGGCGCCCTTCTTCGCAGGGGCCTTCTTGGCGGCGGCCTTCTTCGCGACCTTCTTCGCAGGGGCCTTCTTGGCGGCGGCCTTCTTCGCGACCTTCTTCACCGCTTTCTTCGCTGCAGTCTTCTTGGCGGCGACTTTCTTCGCGGCTTTCTTGGCGGTCTTCTTCGCGGCCTTCTTGGCGCCGGAGACTTTGGCCTTCACCGTTTCCACGGCGGAAGCGGCCTTGGCCTTGGCGTCGTCGACGGCCTTGCCGGCGGCCTTGCGGGCCTTGCCGGCGGTCTTCTTCGCTTTCTTCACCGCTTCACCCACGGCCTGGCCGGCCTTGGTGTTGGCGACGGCGTCGCCCACTTCCTTCGCTTTGTCGGCCACTGCTTCGGCGGCGTCGGAAATCGCTTCCGTGATCACATTGCCATTGCTCATGGTGGTTCCTCGTCAGGGTTCTACAGGGGTCACTTCATCGTGCATCCACGGGCGGTTGCCCGTGTGCGGAATGTAGCGCGATCCGTGGTGGTGCGGTGAAAAACAGGGGTGGGGTTTCGGTGACTCTTTACCCCCTCCCCAACCCTCCCCCGCGATGCGGGGGAGGGAGAGAAAGCATGTTCAGAACTTGCCGTAGTAGCCTTCTTTCAGGGCGTCGAAGAGGTTGGCGGCGGTGTGCATTTCGCCGTCGTATTCGATCTCTTCGTTGCCCTTGACCTCGATGAAGCTGCCGTCTTCCAGCTCGAAGCGGTAGAGCGTGCTTTCGAGGTCGGCTTCCTTCACCAGCACGCCCTGGAAGGCGGCGGGGTTGAAGCGGAAGGTGGTGCAGCCCTTGAGGCCCTGTTCGTAGGCGTAGCGGTAGATGTCCTTGAAGTCTTCGTACGGGTAGTCGGTGGGGACGTTGGCGGTCTTGGAGATGGAGCTGTCGACCCAGCGCTGGGCGGCGGCCTGGACGTCGACGTGTTCCTTGGGGCTGACGTCGTCGGCGGCGATGAAGTAGTCGGGCAATCTGGCCGACGGATCTTCGCTGAACGGCATCGCCCTGGCGTTGATCAGTTCGCGGTAGGCCAGCAGCTCGAAGCTGAAGACGTCGACCTTTTCCTTGGACTTCTTGCCTTCGCGGATGATGTTGCGGCTGTAGTGGTGCGCGAACGAGGGCTCGATGCCGTTGGAGGCGTTGTTGGCCAGCGACAGGCTGATGGTGCCGGTGGGCGCGATCGAGCTGTGGTGGGTGAAGCGCGCGCCGACGTCGGCGAGTTCGTCCACCAGCTCGGGGGCGACCGCGGCGATGCGCTGCATGTAGCGACTGTATTTGGCGTGCAGCACCTTGCCGGGGATCTCCTGGCCCAGTTTCCAGCCGTCCTTCGCCATTTCCGGACGCTTGCGCAGCATCTCGGCGGTGACGGCGAAGCGTTCTTCCATGATCGGCGCGGCGCCCTTTTCCTGCGCCAGCTGCAGCGCGACTTCCCAGCCGGCGACGGCCATGTCGCGGGCGATGCGGTCGGTGAAGTCCAGCGACGGCGCGCTGCCGTACTTCATGCCGAGCATGGTCATGGTGCTGCCCAGGCCGAGGAAGCCCATGCCGTGGCGGCGCTTGCGCAGGATCTCGGCGCGCTGCTGCTCCAGCGGCAGGCCGTTCACTTCGACCACGTTGTCGAGCATGCGGGTGAACACGCGCACGACTTCCTTGTATTCCTCCCAGTCGAACGTGGCCTGGTCGGTGAAGGCATTGCGCACGAAGTTGGTGAGGTTGACCGAACCCAGCAGGCAGGCGCCGTACGGCGGCAGCGGCTGCTCGCCGCAGGGGTTGGTGGCGCGGATGCTCTCGCACCACCAGTTGTTGTTCATCTCGTTGACCTTGTCGATCAGGATGAAGCCCGGCTCGGCGAAGTCGTAGGTGGAGACCATGATCATGTCCCACAGATGCCGGGCGCGGATGTGCCCGTAGATCTTGCAGGCCACCAGGCCGTCGTCGCGGCTGATGTAGTTGGCGCGGGTGGGCCATTCGCGCCAGACCACCTGCTCGGCGTTGTCGATCTCGATGTCGCCCACTTCCTTCTCATTGATCGGGAACACCAGCGGCCAGTCGGCGTCGGTCTCGACCGCCTGCATGAAGCCGTCGGTGATCAGCAGCGACAGGTTGAACTGGCGCAGGCGCCCGTCCTCGCGCTTGGCGCGGATGAAATCTTTCACGTCCGGGTGGGCGATGTCGAAAGTGCCCATCTGCGCGCCGCGACGGCCGCCGGCCGAGGACACGGTGAAGCACATCTTGTCGTAGATATCCATGAAGGACATCGGGCCGGAGGTGTAGGCGCCGGCGCCGGCGACGAACGCACCGCGCGGACGCAGGGTGCTGAATTCGTAACCGATGCCGCAGCCCGCCTTCAGGGTGAGGCCGGCCTCGTGGACCTTCTCGAGGATGCCGTCCATCGAGTCGGTGATGGTGCCCGACACGGTGCAGTTGATGGTCGAGGTGGCCGGCTTGTGCTCCAGCGCGCCCGCATTCGAGGTGATGCGGCCGGCGGGAATCGCACCGCGGCGCAGCGCCCAGAGGAAGCGTTCGTACCAGTACTTCTGCTTCTCGCCGTTGGGCTCGGCGTCGGACAGTGCGCGGGCGACGCGCTGATAGGTTCCGTCGATATCGGCATCGACGTCTTCGCCCTGCTTGGTCTTGAGCCGGTATTTCTTGTCCCAGATATCCCAGGACGCCGGCTGCATGGGAATTTCCGCAGCGACGCCCGCTTTCGCGACCGCTTCAAGACGCACAGTGCTCATCGATGTTTCTTCCTCGAAATTGTTGCGAACGCGACGTAGCCGCGACCCGTTGTTCTGATTGCCGGCAGCGGAGCCCCTGCTCCACGCTGCCAACGGATTCTGTGATGCGGTTCCGGGTCAAACCGCGACTGTGATGCTCCTTTAACGACCCGGTCTTGCTCGCCTATCTCCTGTATTTCCTGATGCGGCGACGCTTTCAGCCCCGATCTTCCGTGGAACAAATGTTTCCGTGAAACACCATCGGTAGGGCTGCGGGCCACTCATACCCCAAGATATAGTGGCGCTGCGGGAGGCCAAGCTACGCCCCGGAGCGGTCCAAGTCAACGGCTTGACGGCTCGAAAATCACGACATCCGCCCGGCGGCACCGGTCCGGCCCCCCGGTCGGCGGGGCGGAGCCGATTCGTGACCGGTTTCATGCCCGGTTTAGGCCGGATCCGGGAGACTCCGGAGCCCTTGGCGGGCCATCGGACAGGGCTTCCGGGACTTGATTCCGGGGGCCGCTGCCGCGATCTTCAGGCCACGCCGCGAACGCCCGCCGCCCCCTCCCGCGCGCCCACCCGGACCCGCCCATCGACACCGTCCAGACGCCCATGACCGCCCCCGCCGAACGCACCCGCGTCAAGAAGACTTCCCTGCTGCTCGCCCTGACCGCGGCCGCCGCGTTCGGGGGCTTCGCCGCCACCTGGATCCGCGAGGGCCTGCAGCCGCCGGTCATGGCCGCG